>DUBE01000040.1 GCA_012960475.1 Planctomycetota bacterium | reverse complement strand
AGGGCCATGCCAACCGGACCAACCGAAATGCGCCAATTGCCCGGTTCCAGGTAAGGAGACCTGAAGCCCCCCTCAAATGTGCAGCGGGACCTGGGCAGACTTGCGCTGTCCAATTGGGTCTCGGGATGCTCTAGACCCTCGGGCAGGAACCACACATCCAGGGAACCGCTCGGTCCCCCGTGGCGCTCCATGAGGCGCCCTTGGACCTGAGCGAATTTGCTGGCGAGGATTTCCACCACCGCCGACTCTCCTTCGGGCACAAAGACTGTTTTTTCGTTGCGCACTCCCTCAGCTGATTCAAGCGCCGCGATCCAGGCCCCGGGTTGAATCAGGACCCATAGCCCCGCTTCCACTTCACGCTCTTCTGCGACTCCGTCGGGCAGGGCCTCACGCAGAAAGACCCGGTCTCCATCATCTGGCTCGAGGGAGATCACCTTGAGCCGGGTGCTGACAGATTGCACCAGCCTGGAACCACTAGCAAGGTCGACAGAAGTGGTAGCGACCTGGGCCTCGGTCGGATCCTGGGGACCTTCTACGGGCTGCGCACCACCAAAGGGCTGAGCCAGCTGCCAAATGAAGCCGGCCACAATAAACAAGACACCGAAGACAAGAGCACGGGGGGAGATCATCCAAAGTGGATCGGCGCAATCAGCCCCTGATCTCCACCCACAGAAGGGGTGCTCCCACCTGATGTCTCAGTTTGAGTCAACCTCGGCCTAGGAGTCCGACCAAAGAACCACCCTGCGACCCTTGCGAATGTCGTCTTCGCTGACCGTGTACACGCCCGAGTGACCAGCGCAACTCCAACGCAACTCGCCCCCCATCACATCACCGACAACCTGTCCATCGCTGGGATAGGGGAGTCGAATCCTTGCCTCGCCATCAGCCCCTGCTGTGGCACGCGCCCGATGCATCAAACGCTGGCCATCGGAGAGGCTCAAGGGCAGAGCCACCTGCAAGACCTCGCCAGGATCCACCCTGGCCACCAGAATTGCGCCTGGAACCACTTCATAGATCCGAGCTCCGGGCAGGGGATCCGGATCCTGAGCATGAACGCGATCAAAGAGTTCCAGAGGCGACTGGTGCACCAATCGCAAGAACCCTGGGACCTCTCGGAACTCCACAAGGCGACTCACGAGGGCACCCGCTGGAATTGCATCCACACCAAGGTTCTTGATCCAGGGCTCCTGATTACGCTGCCAACGACTGGTCACCAAGATGTGACTGACCCGCTGACTTGAAAGAGACTCTCGCAACTCTCCATCGTCCGTGCTCGCCAGAGCAACCCACGGGGCAAGGAAGGTATCGCCTCCCAGATAGGCCCCAAAGTTGCTGGCCAGAGTCCGCCGCCGGGCCAGCCACTCGATCCCGTGCCCCAGGTCCCATTGGGCCAAGACAGCCCTCTCGGGACCCGGATCGGGTTGCCTGCGCAACCAACGGCAGGCCTCGCGGATGCTGCGATGAGAAGTCAGGGTTGTGGACTCTCGGTCAGACAAGGCAGATCCCCTGGTCCAGTCTGGAACTCCCCCAGGCAACCAACCATGAATCCCAAGCAAGAGCATCGCAGCCCCCAAAGACCAGAGCCGAGGGCGCCGAGCCACAAGATCGAGAGAACCAAAGGCAACCCCCCCCAGAACAGCCATCAGGGGCACCAGAGTCTCGATGAAACGCACTTGCTGACAACCTGCCCAGAGAACACCCAAAAACATGAACCGCCAGAGCAACATCTCTCGCCGCCAAGGAAAAATCAGGCCCCAGGCGGCCAGTACGAGCCCGGGACCGGTCCAGTTCAGGAGGGCCGCCCCTGGTGGACGGCTCTCACTGATGCTCCCAATGAACGAATCGCGAGCACTGACCCAAGCCAGGGCGCGCTGAAAACCAGCCTGCGCTTCCCCTGGCACCCCCGCAATCACCAGGGCCCCCACGACCAAAGCAACGACTCCACGCAGAACCCAAGGACTCCGTGGTGACCAGGCTAGCGACAAGAAGCACAAACCCAAACATGCTGCTACCAAAGGGTGCATCAACGAGGGTTCAAGTAAACGACTCCAAGGCCAGGGACTGCTCAATCCCATTGGCAAGAGAAACAGAGCTACACTGACGAAGTAGAGCAACGCCGTACGAGCTAGGTCTTTTGCTCCTTGGGAACTCGGCCCCGCCCGCCAACAACCAAAGGCAAACAGGGGTGCCGCCAGACCCATCAGACCCGAGCACGGCAACCAGATCGAAATCCCCACAGCCAGGGTCCCCGCCGCGGCAACAGTGCGCAGAACAGGAACGCCATCAGAAGTGACCCGCAGCAGGGAGTCGAGCAACAACAGACTCAGCACGATCAGACCTGAAGCCAGCGCATGATGGTCCCCCATTCCCAGGAACGAATAACGCAAAGCCGCCGGTGCAAGGGCTACGACACTGCCGGCCACCATGGCTGCTCCCAATGCACCCGTGCCTCGCACCAGGAGTGCCGCCGCCAGGGCTGCGACCAAGGCCTGCAACGCACCAAACACCACTGCCGAAGAACCCACGAACACCTCGACGAAGGCATCCCTCGCCGGACCTGCCTGAGCTGGAGCAAAGGGCGCCGCAACCAACCAAAGCAAGCGTGTAAAGCCACCTGGCCAGGGAATCGGCGCTCCCTTCAGGTCTACTTCAACTCCCTGCAACTCTCCCTGAGTCAGGAGCGGATCACGCCCAGCAATCGCGCCCCCATCCCCGAGCGCTCGCTCCAGGCGACGCATGTGGTAGTGCCCGTCAGGATCAAAAGTGCCGAAACTCTCGCCCCTCTCGACCCCCAAACCAGGCTCCAGCACCGTGCGCGTAGTTACCCGGGTTGTCGCCGCCAGGAGCACCACCCCGAGCAAGACCAAAGCCAGGCCAGCACGTGGGATGAGATCAGTGTCCTGGCTTCGAATCAATCCACTCGCGCCCTCAAGAAACGCTGGCACTCTTGCGCCACTTCAACAAGCACCTCTCGCTGTTCTTCGAAGAGCGCCTCTCGATCCGGCAGGGGTGTCCACGAAGAATCATAGACCGCCAAGAAATCCCGTTTGGGTAGCAGGGGCAGGCTGAAGATCCCAGACGAAGTCCAGACTCCCAGATGTGCCCACGCGCCCATTACCCGGGCGCGCTCCGCAGGCGGCTCGAGAAGGCTGTGTCCCAAGCTGTAGCCCGCGCGCAATTCAGGATCTGCGCCCAGACACTCCAGAAGAGTGTTGGACACATCCAGGTGACTAGTGGGGCGCAACTCAACGCCGGGCTCAACTCCGGGGCCGGACATCAGGAATGGCACGGCCACCTGAGCTTCAGTGAAGTTCGAAGTGTGCCCCCAGAAGCCATGTTCACCAAACTCTTCCCCATGGTCGCCGGTGATGATCACGAAGGGCTCTGAGAGCCCTTCATATTCGGCCAGGGAATCCAGCAGGCGCCCTGCAACCTTGTCGCTGTGGTGCACTGCGTTGAGGTAGGTGTTGTGCACCTCTTCGCTCAGTTGCTCGTACTCGGGTCCCCGGGGTGTGGTACCCAGGTCAATGTAGTTCAGGTTTTCCAAGGCCGGTTGGTAGGGTCCGCCGGGATTGAAATAGGGCTGGTGGGGTGAATCCAACAGAATGAAGCAGAAGAAGGGCTGCTCGGAGTCTCGCTCGGACAACCATTGCTCAAAAGCCTCCACCACCAAGGTGTCCTTCACATCCGAGCGCCGGGTCAAGGGCCTTCCTTCTTGATCCAGGAACCGGTCTGTCACCTGCTGCGGATCGAGACTGCTCCAGGCGGTCAAGCGGAACTCGGGAAAGCTCATGGAGGCGGCGGAGAACACCCTGACTTCATAGCCAGCCGCAACCAGAGCAGTAACCAGCACGGGGGAAACCTGCTGCTCCAAAATGTGCTCCCAATAAGCCCCATGCAGGCCATAGAGCATGCCCAGCAGGCCGAAACGGGTGGAGTTCCCACTGGAAAGATGGTTCTCAAAGCTGCGCGCCTTTTGTGCAAAAGCGTGCAATTGGGGAGTGAGGTCTGAGTCGAGAGCATCCCGACGCCAGGAGTCCAGCACGCAGATCAGCACATCCGGGGTTCCCTGGTCGCTGGAAATCAAGGGCTGACTCTGGGGCCAGGAGATCTCGGTGTTGTCAGGACGAAGGTACTCGCCAAGCAGACCTGCGCCCACGGGATCCAACAACTGGCTGGGACGCAACTTGAGCCCCGGAACTCCACTCGTCGCAGCCAGCACCTCCACCTCTCCGGTCCATTCCGCCGCACCCCAGACCGCTTTTTCAAGGACCACGAGGGGCATCAGGAAGACCAGGGATACGAACGAAGGGCGCAACAACAGTCGAGGCCGACGGCCGACAAGGACACGCCCACTCTCCTGACGCACGCGCCAATTCCAAAAGAAAAGTTGCAGCAATACGGCAGTCAGAAAAACCAGAGCCGCGGTGATCCAGATGTAGGGTCCCAAGACCAAAGCGTCTCCCGAGCCCTCGGTCATCACCAAATTGACGAAGGTCTCGTTCAGGTGATAGCGCATGATCCGAAAGACCACTGTGTCAGTGTAGAGCAGGATCAAGAACCCTCCTCCGATCAATGCCTGCAAGAGTCCAATCCATCGCCAGGCCCGGGATAGCCTCAAGGCCAGGTAGAACAGAACTCCTGGCACCAACCCCAGCAGAGCAACGCTGGAAATCAAAGAGATAGCGCTGTACAGCCGGATCCAGGGGGCAAGATCAGCGGGCCCGCGAATCAGCCACAAGCTGCCCACCAGGGCCCCGACCGCAATCAGCAGCAACCAGAGCTGAAACGACGCGTGCACCAGAGCAGGCCTGGGGGGGGTCCCCCGGACGGGTGGCTCTTGCATGGGGGGTGGCAGAGTTGTGGAGGCGCTGAGCATCGAAGACATGCCATGTTAGTCCGAAAGTGGGCACCTGTTCATGCAGGAAAGGGGCGCAGGGTGCTGGAACAACTCGTGGGAGCCTCCCAGCCCGCACCAACCCGGAAGATTGGGGTTGCCTCCATGGGGGGGGGGGCAGATACCCTTCCGGCCCTGCATGGAGAGGTGGCAGAGCGGCTGAATGCGCGACATTGCTAATGTCGTGACCTCGTAAGGGGTCCGCGGGTTCGAATCCCGCCCTCTCCGCCAGGGCCCTCGCCATAGCGTTCTCGTTTTCCTCGTGGTAGGTTCGAAGCTCATGATTTCTGCTTTCGAACAGACGCCCTGCGCCTCTGGGGATCCGAGTCCCCACGGAAAAGCCCAAGCGCAGCCTGGGCCGGAGATCAGGTGGCCCGCAAGAGGGGCGCTTTTGCTGGCCCTCGGGCTGGCGGCCTGCGCGCCGATCCGCACCCTGACCATTGAGTCCGATCCCGCAGGTGCTCAGGTCCGCTTGGATGAAGAGCTGGTGGGACAAACTCCCCTGACCCTGCCCTTCGATTTTCACGGTACGCGACGAATCAGCGTCTACCTTGAGGGCTATCAGGTCTGGACCGAGAGAGTTGAGATCAAGGCACCCTGGTGGGCGCGGTTTCCCTTGGATTTGATCAGCGACAACCTGATCCCATGGCGTCTACACGATGAGCATGCTGTGCATGCCGCCTTGACCCCCGGCAGCGGGCAGCCGGAAGTTACGGGCCTGGATCACTTCATCGAGCACACCACAGAGGTTCACGATCAGGAACGCCGCAGAACAAGTAGCGAATTGGAGCCCTTGCAATCAAGTCAAACCGAACCCGATGAAACCAATGGGGGGAAGTGACTGTCTCGAAACAACGCGCGTTGATCATGGGCCTGGGACTCTTCGGAGGGGGCGCGGGAGCTGCACGCTATCTAGCCAAGCAGGGCTGGCAGGTACTCGTCACCGATCTGCGCTCTGAAGAGGAGTTGGCAGACGGGCTTGCGCAACTCGAAGGAGTAGCTTGCGAGTTTCGCCTGGGCTGCCATCAGGAAGCCGACTTCGCAGCCGCTGACCTCGTGGTGGCCAATCCAGCAGTGCCCCCCAACAATCGCTACTTACGCCTCGCAGAGGAGGGAGGGGCCCACATCGTCAGCGAACTGGGGCTCTTCCTGGAAGCAGCTACCTGTCGTCTAGTGCTGATCACCGGCACAGCCGGCAAGAGTTCCAGCACCTGCTTCCTGGTCAACCTGCTTCAGGCCGCTGGGCTCAAGTGCCATCTGGGTGGCAATCTCGGAGGCAGTCTCCTGGGGGAGTTGCCCAACCTCACTTCCAGCCACATCGTCTGCCTGGAGGTCTCCTCCTATCAGCTGGAAGCCCTGCAGCAGAAGCCGCACCCGGGAGTCGAATTGGTGGCCATCACAAATCTGGGACAGGACCATCTGGAACGACACGGCAGCCTGGAGGAGTACGCCGAAGCCAAGGCGCGCATCCTGACCCTCGCAGCCCCGGGTGCCAGCGCGGTGCTGCCCACCCAATTGCACGCTGATCCGCTCTTCGCTTGTCCGCTGCGGATCCTCGATCATCCGGGCAACGGCCCTGGAGAAATGCAACTCGCACTCGAATCCGGCCCCGTGTCCCTGGCCAACCTACCCCCCATGCCGGACTTCCAACGGGCCAACGCGCGCCTGGCCCTGCTGCTGGGACATTGCCTGGGACTGACAACAAAGCAGCTGGAGAGCGGTCTCGCTCACCTTCAGCCGCCCCCCCACCGGGCCGAAGAACTGGGCCAGCGCAGAGGGGTCCGGGTGGTGGACAACGGAGTCTCGACCACACCAGAGGCCACCCTGGCGGTGCTTGCAGGAGAACCCGAGTGTGTGACCCTGGTGCTCGGCGGTCAGGCCAAGCAGGGGCTGGAATTCGATGATCTGGCTGCCACCTGCGCGCGCCGCGGAGATCGTCTCGTACTCTTTGGCCAGGCTGCGAGCTCGATTGCCCAGGCCTGCGCGCGAGCAGGCCTGGAACCGGACTGCGCCGAGACATTCGAGCAAGCGATCTACGGAGCCCTGGAAAGAACTCCTTTGGGTGGAACCCTGCTGTTTTCACCCTCCTGTGCGAGCTTTGACACCCATAAGAACTTCAAGGACCGCGCTGATTGTTTCCGCGCCCTTCTGCCTTCCCTGGACGGCCCCACCCCTCGCTAGAGGAGAAAACTGCAGCCATGGACATCGCCTCCCCCAGCATGTGCACCATGATGCAGCGCGCCCATCAACGGGCCCTGGAGTTGCACGCCCAGTCCCTGACGATCGAGCACCTTGTGGAGGTAGCTCTGAAGGACGAGGATTCCGCCGCCTGGCAGGCGGTGAGCTTTGCCTTCGCGGATCCAACGACCCTGAGCCAGGAGGTCCTGGCCCTTTCCGATGGTCTGATGGTGGTCGGATCCAAGGCGGTCTTGCCTTTCAGCCCCCTGGCGGTGGTCAGTCTGCAGGAAGCGCGCCAAGGAGCTGCGCAGAGGGCGGCCAGCGGCGTACTGCTGACCGATGTCCTGGAGAAATCTTGTCAGAATCTGCCCGCGGAAATCTGCGCCCAACTGAACGCAGCTGGCCTGCTCTTGGAGACCCTGGTCCACGCTGATGAAGAGGGCGAGGCCCTCCCCAACGAAGGCCCACTCTTCCGGCACTTCCAAAACGACGCCCGACGGGCACTGTCCCTGGCCTGTAAGACAACGGCCCAGGAGAACCTGGGTGCCATCTCGCCTGCGCATCTGATCTTGGGAACCCTGCAGGCAACCTCAAGTAAGAATCTGGCCGGTCTGGCCCTCAGCGCAGCACAAGAAGTGCTGCGTGGCCGCACGGCGGACCCGAGTCCCCCGGTGCGACGGGAGCTGGAAGCCAATCCCCAGCTGAAGGAACTGCTCCAGGCGTTGAAACCCGATGCCGACAGCTTGGACTTGCTGCTGGCCTGCCACCAGCACGGCTCGGAGGAATTACGAGCGGCCCTGGACCGACACAAGATCAGTCCTACCCTGCTGCAAAGGGCCCGCGGCGCCTGGCACGACCAGTCCTGATAAAGCTGTAGTTGACCTGGGGGCTCCTGCGGTCTATTCCTGTTAGCATGGACGAGCCCAATTCGCGGGCACCCCATTGGATCCCATGAACCTCTGCCAAAACTGCAAACAGAACCCCGCCAATGTGCATGTGCTCGGGGTAGAGGCGTTTCATGGTTTCCAAAACCCTGACAACAAGATCAAGCTGGAGCACCTCTGCGAAACCTGCTCCGCCGCGCAGGATGTGCCCTTTGCCATGCCGGCGAACAAGCAAATGCAGAACATCTGGGAGTTGCTCAGTCTCAAGGCCCAGGATGCGGCGGCGGCTGGAAACCAAGCCCCCTCCAGGAGCTGCGACACCTGCGGCATGGACCTGAAGACCTTCCAGTCCAGCGGCCGCCTGGGCTGCGAGGACTGCTACGAGACCTTTGCCCTCGTACTCACCGATGTGTTTGAACGCATCCACGGGGCCGCTCATCACTCGGGCCGACGACCCGGAGAGGACCCCGAGATATTCAAGCGCAGGACCCGCATCGAGGGCCTTGAGCGCGAACTCGAAACCGCAATCGAGCAAGAGGCCTATGAGCGGGCCGCGGGAATTCGCGATGAATTGAAGGGCCTAGAGAATTTTGAGGGTGGAACCACGCCCACCTCAGACGCCCCCTGAGCCCGCCTCAACGGTTCTCGAACAGGCTCCGCCGGCTCCAGGGAGCCCCCCTTTTGGAGAATTTTCCAATCAACCCAGGCGAGCATAAATTTCGGCATTCCTAAGTTCCAAGGGGCCCCTAGAGCATCAGGGGAGGACTTGGCATGCTATGAGGTCGCTGCCGGGTGCCACCGACAGCCACAGTTCCCCAGCAAGGGCTCAACCGTCCAGCCTTGAAGGCCGAAAAACCCATGACCTATAGAGCTTTCTCCTGACGCTCATTTCCGACGACCCCCCGTATCCAAGAACAACATGTTTGATCGTTTCACCGACCGCGCCAAGAAGGTCATGAACCTCGCCCGCCAAGAGGCGCAACGGTTCAACCACGAATACCTGGGAACCGAGCATGTCCTACTTGGCCTGGTCCAAGAGGGCTCCGGCGTCGCAGCCAATGTGCTCAAGAACATGGGCATCGACCTGACCAAGATCCGCATGGAGGTCGAGAAGATCGTCAAGACCGGCCCCAGCATGGTCACCATGGGCCAGCTGCCCTTCACCCCGCGCGCCAAGAAGGTGCTTGAGCTCTCAATGGAGGAAGCTGGCAGCCTGGGACACAACTACATCGGCACCGAGCACCTTCTGCTGGGCCTGATCAAAGAGAACGAAGGCATCGCCGCCCAGGTGCTGCTCAACTTGGGGGTCAAGCTCCAGGATGTGCGCGATGAGGTGCTCGACTTCCTCGGTGCCGAAACTGGCGAAGAGGACGACGATGAGATTTCGGTGGACGAGCCCTCCGGCGGTGGCCCTGGTGGTCCCGGGGGCAAGAGCAAGACCCCTGCCCTGGATTCCTTCGGTCGCGACCTGACCGAGCTCGCCAAGAGCGGACGCTTGGACGTGGTCATCGGGCGTGAGAACGAAATCGAGCGCGTGATCCAGATCCTCTCACGACGCACGAAGAACAACCCCGTGTTGCTGGGTGAGCCCGGCGTGGGCAAGACGGCCATCGTCGAGGGCCTGGCCCAGATGATCATCGATAACACCGTGCCCGAGATCCTGCGCGGCAAGCGCATCGTGGTGCTGGATCTGGCGCTGATGGTGGCGGGTACCAAGTATCGCGGCCAGTTCGAAGAGCGCATCAAAGCGGTCATGACCGAAGTGCGCCGGGTAAAAGATGTGGTGCTCTTCATCGACGAGTTGCACACCCTGGTGGGAGCCGGTGGAGCCGAAGGCGCGATCGATGCCTCGAACGTGCTCAAGCCTGCCCTCTCCCGCGGAGAGATTCAGTGCATCGGAGCCACAACTCTGGACGAGTACCGCAAACACATCGAAAAGGACGGTGCCCTGGAGCGTCGCTTCCAGTCGGTCAACGTGGAACCCCCCACCCCCGAACAAGCCATCGCAATCCTCATGGGTCTGCGGGATCGCTACGAAGCGCACCATCGGGTCTCCTACACGGATGCAGCCCTTGAGCTCGCCGTGGAGCTTTCCAACCGCTACATCAACAACCGCTTCCTGCCGGACAAAGCCATCGATGTGATGGACGAGGCGGGCGCCCGGGTGCGCATCAAAGCCATGGTGCCCCCGCCGGACATGCGCGAGTTGACCGAACAGATCGAACACCTGGAGCGTGAAAAGGACGCGGCGGTGGCAGGTCAGGACTTCGAGCTGGCTGCTAGCCTGCGCGACGATGCCTACCAACTGAAGCGCAAGAAAGAAGAGGCTCAAGCCGAGTGGCGCAAAGAGCAATCGGACAAGGAGCAAGTGGGCGAGGTGGACACGGACGTGATCCAGGAGACGGTCTCCAAAATGACCGGCATCCCCCTGACGCGTCTCGAAAAGGCCGAGCGCGAGCGCCTGCTGCAAATGGAAGATGAGATGGCCCAGGTCGTGATCCACCAAGACCCTGCGATCAATGCCATCGCTCGATCAGTCCGTCGGTCCCGTTCGGGGCTCAAGGATCCACGCCGGCCCATGGGTTCATTCCTGTTCTTGGGCCCGTCGGGCGTGGGTAAGACGTTCCTCTGCAAGCAACTAGCCAAGTTCATGTTTGGTGACGAAGACGCAGTGACCGTAATGGACATGAGCGAGTACATGGAGAAGCACAACGCTTCTCGTCTGGTTGGCGCGCCTCCAGGCTATGTGGGCTACGAAGAAGGTGGCCAGCTGACCGAAAAGGTCCGCCGCCGCCCCTACTCGGTGGTGCTGCTCGACGAGATCGAGAAGGCTCACCCAGATGTGTTCAACATGCTGCTGCAAATCATGGAAGAGGGTCGCTTGACGGACTCCTTTGGCCGTCATGTGGATTTCCGCAACGTGATCGTCATCATGACCTCCAACCTTGGCTCCGCCCAGATGAAGACCAGCTCAACCCTGGGCTTCGGACGTACTGACAAGTCAGACCTCAACGAGGCCGACCGGCACAAGAAAATGGAGGCTGATGTGATGGTCGAAGTGGAGCGCCACTTCCGGCCTGAGTTCCTCAACCGCCTCGATGAGGTGGTCATATTCAACCCCCTGATCAAGGATGACCTGGTACGCATTGTCGAACTGCAGTTGAACGAAGTGTCCCAGCGCCTTATCGAGCACAAAGTGGACCTGCAATTGACCAAGAGCGCAAAGGAGTTCCTGATCGACAAGGGCTTCCACCCGGACTACGGGGCACGCCCCCTGCGACGGGCCATCGAGCGCCATGTTGAGGATCCCCTTGCGGAGCACCTGCTGCGCGGCGAGGCCGATGCAGAACGCACCATATGGGTGGACATAGCTGAAGGCGCGGATTGCTTGCGCTTCCTCGACGAAGAGCCGACGCCACCCAAGAAGAAGAAAGCCAAGGCCAAGTAGAGGCTAGTCCTCTCAAGACCGGTCCAGCGAGGGTCGCCCCATACGGGGCGGCCCTCGCTGCATTTTCCGTGAGAAGTGCAAACTCATCCTCGGTAGGGAATCAACAAGAACCGTGACCGCAGTAGCCGCGAGACGAGGATCTCCCCCGTGGCCCATGTTGTCCCAGCCCGATTGGCCGGGAAACAGGCTGGCCGGTCTGTGCCACCAGCCCCCCTTGAGAGTCCATGAGTGCTTGGGAACGGGCTCCAAAGGAGAGCACTCCCATGAATACCCCCGCAGGCCCCAAGTGCGAGGGCAGGCTCGCCAGAGGACCAGATGGGACACGCCGATACCCGGCCCGGATCCCACCGTAACCCCGAACCCCGCCTTGGGTTAGTGTCCTATGATGGGCTGAACTCCTTGGGCCCTCACTCCACCCCCATCCAGCATGCAGGCACTCCTCAGCGTTCTACTAATCGCACCCCTGATTCAATCCCCGGCCGCTGAGAAGTCAAAATTGAAGGAGCAGGCCGAGGCAGCGGTGGAGCGCATCGATGCAGCCTTCAAGGACAAGACCATTGAAGCCTCACAAAAGGGCAATGCCCTGCGCGCGGAAACCGGAGTACTGCACGAGTTGGTGATCAAGCGTATCGCCAAGAGTCTCAAGCACAAGCAACCCCTGATTCGCGACGCAGCAGTTGAGAGTCTGGGGGGCATGATCCACCCAAAATCCCTCGAGGCGCTACTCTCCCACGGCAAGCGCGACCGCAAGATGATGGTCAAGCAAGAGGAGTACCATGTGGCTTGGATCAAAGCCGTCGGCCGACAGCAAGACGAAGAAGCGCTCGAAGCCCTGACCCACCAGTTGTTCTCCTACCCCACCTCGGCGGTGATCCAAGCGCGCATCTTCGCGATCGCCAACATCCGCTCGGTGGAGAGCGTGGGCACGCTGATTCAACTGATGACCGTCACGGATGCGCGCCGGATCAACAACCACATGCAAAACATGCAGACAGCCTTGATACGCCTGACCAGCATCGATCGAGGAAAGAATGTGCAGAGTTGGACTGCCTGGTGGCGCAAGTCCAAGAAGAACTACGAGCTTCCAATGAAACCTCCAATAATGAAGAAGCAGATGCAAGCCCGCTGGGACCGGTTCTGGGGCAACCCGCGCACCTATGAGCGCAACGCCAAACGCAGCAAGCGTGGTCAAGACCCAGAAGAAGATCCCAAGGACGGCGGGGATTGAAGATCGAACCGCCGGAGGAGGGCTTTGATCCCGAGACCTTTGACATGGCCGCGCGCAGGACGGCCATTGATGATGGTCTAAGCCTCTTCAATGCCGGGGATTTCTATGGGGCACACGAGTGTTTCGAGCGCTGCTGGCTGGCTGCCGAGGGAGCGTCCAGCGACTTTTGGAAAGGCCTCGTGCAGGCTTCGATCTGCTTGCACCACTTGAACCGCGAAAACATCGAAGGGGCAAGCAAGTTGCACACTGGTATGCGTCGCCTGTTGGCCCCTTTCCTTCCACAGCACGAGGGCTTCGATCTGCAGAGGCTGGTGAGCGACATGCAAGCCCACATCAAGGAACCCTCCGGTAGCCGCCCACTCCTGTGGCGGGTGAGTCCGCCCGGCCAGGACTAGGGGTCGCCCTCTGCCTGGGCCTCCTTGAGGGCCCGGCTGATCTCTGCGGGAAGAGCCCGAGCAGCCAAGGGGTGCCGGTCAAGACTGACGCAAGCCAGTTCCACTTCGGCCTGGGCCAGGACCGCATCTTCGCCCTCCCTACGCAGGACGTACTCGAAAGTGACCGAAGCCGAGCGCAGACGCTGCACACCAATCGTGATCACCAACTGATCCTCGTAGTACGCCGCTGCCCGGTAGCGAATGATCAACTGGCGCACGGGCAAACCAATACCGGTCTTTTCCAAAGCCGCATAAGGATGCCCCAGGGCACGCAGCCATTCCGTGCGCGCCTCTTCCAGATAGACCACGTAGGCTCCATGGTGCACGACACCCATCTGGTCGGTTTCCCCGTAGCGGACCCGCACACGATGCTGATAAACCATGAACAGAGACTAGCGAGCCGAGCGCCGCCATACGCCTCGCTCTTGTGAGGGAGTTTCCGCCCCTCGGCGCAGACCACAAGCGCAACCTCTTCAACAGGGCCTGGAGATGCGTCATTTCCGCGATTCCTCCGGGGTTCATCCCTCTCGGAGCTTGCAAGGAACCGCCCCACGGGGCACCCTACGCATCCTTCGGGCCTGGTCCCGGGGGGACTCCCTCCCGCGATGCAGAAAAACGACTCCAAGGGCGACCCTACGGTGGCCACCCTCCTGACCTGGTTCGTACCGGGGGCGGGGCACCTCTACTTGGGCAGGCCTCTCTTCGCTCTGGCAGCCTTTGTTGTGGTGGAAGGGATCTACCTGCTCGGACTCTGGCTGAGCGACGGCCGGGCCTTCGAGATCCTGCCCCCCGAGATGCGCAGTCAGTTCGCTCCCTTCCTTTCACCTGAGTCAGGCAACCTGGGGGCTATTCTCTTCCAAAGCTCGCGCTTCGGCTACGGAACCGGCGCCCCCTCTATCTGGCCCAGCACCATGCACCTGGGCATGAGCCTGACAGCACTTAGCGGAATACTCAATGTCCTGCTCATGTCCCGCGCGAACTTTGATGCCCGCATGACCCGGGCCTCAACCGGACTCAGACCCGAGACCGCAGCTTTGGCCAGTTGGCTCATCCCGGGCCTCGGTCAGATATTGCAGGGTCGGCACCTGCGAGGGCTGCTGATGTTCCTCATGCTGGTCGGACTCTTCACCATTGGCAGCACCATGGGCGAGGGAGCGAACCTCGACCGGGAACGGCACTTCTTTTACTGGGGCGGACAGGCACTGCTCGGCTTGCCCGCGCTGCTGACAGAAGCCATTCATGGGCATTCGCCCTTGGACCACGAGATCCCCTATCACGACCTGGCTGTGGTGATGGGCTGTGTGGCAGGCCTCTTGAATGTGTTGGTGATGCTCGATGCCTATGGCTGGAGCGAATCCCTGCACCTTGGAGAGGATCCCAAGCAGGGCCTGACCGCAAAGAACACCGCATGAAAGACATCGGCACACATCTGTTCCTCTTCGTATTGGCGAGCACAGCAATCGTGGCCATCACCACCATGTTGGCCGAGCCCGATGATGCCACAGCGCGCAGGGTCTTTTCCCACCGCTGGAGGAAGTTCATGCTGACCAGCGGGGCCGTAGCCCTCGTGATGATTCTGTTGGGGTACACCCTGGCATCGATCTAGAAATACCAGGGCGCCAAACCACAAGTTCGCAAGCTTGGCCGGGAGAACCGTTCGACTTGGAACCCCCAGACTGCGAGGAACCGAGCAGCCTGTGCAGGATGTTCATCACGACCCGGACCGCGGGCTTTGCGGTGGCGTAAGCAATCGGTCCAAACATGAGTCGAGGACACTCCGTCCTTGGGGGAGAAGAGTGTCAAGCCTGCGCCCATCCCTATTGTTATCGTGCGGCCATGCACTCCCTGAAAGAACTGCCCCTACTCCTGCTCCTCACATCTTGTGGTCAAGACGTTGTGGCGCCGCCCGCAATACGAATCCGGCTCTTCGATGCAATGGATCAAGCCACTGTTCAAGTAGCTGACACGGTTGCTCTGGAGGCCGCGCCCGCGCGTACTTTTGATCTCGATTTCGCAGAGATCCAACAGCAACTGTGGTTTGGCCGGCCAAACGGGCGCCGCATGAACTGGGACACAGAACAAAATTACGAACTAGACGACGACGGTGGCCTGGAGGGCGGCTGTCTGCGTATTGGGCCGAATGTCAAGGAAAACCAAAGTCGCGTGGCCCTGGTGCTGCCCATGCGCGGGCGAGCACGCGTGACGGTGTCCGCGCGAGTGAGGCTCACGGACAACCCCGCCTCGGACACATCAACCACGCGTGAGGTCCTGCGCCTGATCGAGCACGACGAAGAGGGCGTCGACCCATCTCGTACTCGCTCTTGGCCCACGGCGCGAGTATCACGCCGACTCGATGCGTCCGGATGGGACATCGTCGAGACCGAGATCATCACAAAGCCGGACACCCGTTCACTGGAGGTCCAGCTCATGCACCCAAGCGGCGACAGTGCCTCATCGATAACGCGCTTCGATGACCTCATGATCGAGGAGCAGCCGCTGACGTCGGCGGAACTCGTGCAGCACCTTGTCAGTCGCTATCGGCCGCGGGACGGCCAAGAGGAACTGACACCCTGGCGGTTGCGTGTCAGCCTGTCGAGCGAAGTCCGCGACTCGGTGCTGGTTCCAGTGGACAGCGTGCTCAGCATTCCGCTTAGGGTGCCCCCCGCAGTGAGTGCTCCGCACCTGCGCTTTCACATGGGTGCGCTACCCGAGACGCGACGCTCAAAAGGGGACGGCGCGCGCCTTTCAGTCGCGTTCGAGAGCACGCAGGGGATACACACAGAACTCGGCTCCTTCGAGTTCGATCCCAAGAACGAAATGAGTGACCGCACCTGGCTCGAATGCAACATCGATCTGTCCCAGATAGCCGGGAGCAACGGCCAGCTCGAATTCAAAGCTCAAGATGTAGGCGGCGAACCTGACGAACTCGACGACATCCTCGTCGCCACTCCACGCGTCGAACCTGCCACCGAGACCCCCCCCGCCTTCAACGTGCTGCTGATCGGAGTCGATACACTGCGCGCGGACCATCTCTCGGCGTTCGGCTATAGACGCAACACGACGCCAAACCTCACGGCCCTCGCAAACAAGGGTGTGCGCTTCATGCAGGCGCGCTCACAGGCCCCTTGGACCCTGCCCTCGTTCTCAACCGCGCTGACCTCGCTCTACCCGTCAGCCCACGGAGCCGGGCGTGGAGGGCACGACGAGTGGGAAGGCATCGATCCGACGACGATTGCTCTTGCAGAGGTGCTCTCGCGCTACGGCTACGAAACGGCTGGAATCGTGGCGAACGGACTGATCTCGCCGCGCTATGGCCTGGACCAGGGCTTCGACTCCTACTATGCGCAATGGGCGATGGAGTCGGCCACGAACGACGCGCCGCGCGTCATTGAGTTCGTAGATTCACACACGACAACCCCGTGGCTGATGTTCTGGCACATCATGGATCCGCACCTGAACTACGATACGGCAGATGAGTATCAAGACAAATTCACGGACCCTGACTACGCCGGTCGGTTCGCGAAGACTCGCCAGGTGCCGTTCCGCTTCCTGGATCCACGCCCAGGTCGACGCTGGTTCACACATGAAGGCCCCCCGCCCGCGCCTGAGCTCAATGAGGAGGACGCCAAGTTCATTGTCGACGCGTACGACGCCGAGATTGCCGAAGTCGACGCTGCAATCGGGAGCCTGATTGATGCCCTGCGCGCAAACGGCCAATGGGAGCGCACTATCATCGTGCTCTTCGCCGACCACGGAGAAGGGCTCGGAGACCACAACCACTACCACCACGGCTACACGCTATTCGACGACCAGGTGCATGTACCGTGGATCCTACGCATCCCGGGGAGTCACGAAGGCCTGATCGTGGATCGCCCGGTGGGTGTGATCGATATTGCGCCCACGGTGCTTGGCGCACTCGGCCTTCCGATCCCCGATACATTCCAGGGCGTCGACCGCCTCGCCGTCGATGCGCCGCAGGATGACGCCTTCGTGATCGAATACCCAAGCTACGACAGCTCGGCGCAGAAGGCATGGATGCTCGGTTCATTCAAGTACATGCACGACCCAGTCTTCCACACCGAGGCACTCTACGACACAGCTATTGACCCAGCGGAGCATGTCGATGTCTCCGCTCAACACCCCGAGATCGTGAAGCGCGCCCGCCAGGAGCTCGATACATTCCGTTGGGAGCAGTTGCAGAAAGGGCGATTTCACCTGCGCCTGCGAGGTGAGAAGGGTCAAAATCTCAAGCTGCGCATCGCGACGAACGATCTGTTCGACGCCAACTTCATTGCACGCCCGGCCACAAGCGAGCACGACTTCGAGATGGACCTGATGCGCAAGCATCTGGAGCTTGAGACCGAACTCACCAACGGTCGCTTCGAGCTCGTGTTCTGGTGCCGCGGCACCGAACTCGACTTCGAGATCACACTCGACGGCGAGCCCCTCGAAAACCTCGACCTCTCAGGAGACGGGCAGGGTGAGGTCTGGACACTACCCGCGCACCTGCCACGAGGCCAAATCGAGGAGCTGCAGTCCGATTCCCTCGACTGGCCCCGTACGGGGCGCGCTCTGCTCTGGCTTGAAGCCGGCGCAGGCAAGGTGCTTCCCGTGGTCAACACGCCAGAGGAGAACGAGATACTGCGAGCGTTAGGCTACCGCTGACCCGATGAGCGCCGGGGACTTTCCATCAGAACATGTTTCTGGAACAGTCTCAATCAACAAGACTTCGCGGGTTTCGAAAAGCAGGTTGTGCTGAAAAGTCGTAAGCAGACGCATGATCAAGCGAGCGCCATCCTCGGCGCCACTTCATCCTGCCATGAGAGCTGATCATTGACTCTGCTGGCGCGCAGCCACCACCCATAGACCTCCGGGAATCCGCCTGACGCGCCCATCCAACTCGAGGTCCACCAAACGGATCGAGGTTTCGAGTACAGGCTGATTCACTCTGGAACTCAGGCTCTCGACGCTAAGGGCATCACCCTCCAAAGCCCGCAGGATTGGATCCATGTCTCCCACATGTTCGCCCCATTCGCCCCCCGCCCGCGATGTTCCACGCAGGGATTCCAGATCGGTCAACAGCTGACCGGGCGAGCCCACGGCGGTGGCTCCCTCTCGCAAGAGACGCAAGGCCCCGAGCCCCAGAGGATGATCCACCGCCTGGGGAACCACAAACACCGCACGCCCAAGGTCCGCGGCCCAGCGTGCGGTGATCAGGGAACCGGAACGGTGGGCCGCTTCAATCACAAGGGTCGCGTCGCAGAGGGCCGCTATGATTCGATTGCGCATGGGGAAGTGATTTCGCCGAGGCGAGATCCCCGGTCCGAATTCACTTAGCAAGAGTCCTTCGTGTGTCATGCGTTCCGTAAGCGGGCCTACAGGCCAGGGCTGATCCACACCACAACCCAGCACCGCGATGGTTGCGCCGCCCTCATCAAGGACCGCCTCATGGGCGATGCCATCCACGCCCCGGGCCAGACCGCTGACCACAACGCATCCCGCCCTGGCGAGGGCCCCCGCAAAACGCTGGGCCTGGTCACGCCCGTAACTGGTTGGCGATCGGGACCCGACCACCGCCACCCGTGGTCCCAACTGCTGGAGCTCATGCTGACCGCGGGTCCAAAAGGTCTTCACCGGTGGGTCCAGACCAATGAACCCCTCAAGGGGCTTGGCCCAGCCATCAGGTGGTCGTTCCCATCGTTGAATGCTCTGCACAAGGGAATAGACGAGCGGAAACTCCGCCGGTTACACCTCTCGAATTGAACAGTTCGAAAATGCGTCACCTCGTAGGAGATCTACGAACCCCAAAGAGACCCCGAGGGCAAACACCGTCCAACGGGATACGAGCAGGAAGCAATCAGGCTGAAGGCTTGGTCGATCCTTCGCCTTTCACAAGCGCGAGCGAGGCGCTTGGCATCTTGGGCGCAGGCTCCGCCCAGGGCGCATGGAAGATCCCGGGTTGAGCATCCAGAACCCGATCTGCGCAGGCCTTGCAGGGCTTGCCGGAGGGAAGCCTGTTGAGCACCGGGGGATTCCCGATGCCCTGGGCACAGTGCATGCAGATTGCCTCAGAATGGGATGCTCTCACCCCCTCTTTTTCGACACAAGGGGCCCCCCTTCTTGAGCCCGGGACTGGGGCAACCCATGCTTGAGGCCCCCAGGCACACCCCCCTGGAGAAGCCCCAAACTGCCCGGGACCCACAATCCCCCCGCAAACCCTTCCGTCAAGGTAAGGTATTGTAGAAAAATCCCCTTTCAGCTCCCTGAAAGGTCTATTCTTTGGTCAGGTGGCCCTCCCGGACAAGATCATCCATACGGCTTCAGGACCTCTGGAATCAATCCGCACTCAAGTAGTGCCGATAATTCTCTCGATACGAAGACCACCGCCCCCAAGCACCAGCGATGCTCAAACTGACAAAGCGCACTGAATACGGGCTGATTGCCCTGACTCACCTCGCCCAAAGGCAAGGTGAGGTGGTGCCTGCTCGTGAGATCGGGGACCACTATCCGATTCCCCGGCGTCTTTTGGCTGAGGTCTTGAAGGACCTCTGCAACGCGGATCTGGTGGCTTCCACCCGCGGTGCTCACGGTGGCTATGCCCTTGTGCGCCCGGCCCAAGAACTCTCCCTGGGAGAAATCGTCAGCGCCCTCGAAGGTGCCCCCACGGTCAGCAGTTGTGGCGACGAAAATCTTCTGCATGGAGAGAACTCTTGCGATGTGCAGCCGATCTGCCCTATCCGCTCACCCCTCGTGAAAATCAAGGACAAGATCTGGCAGATGATGCTGACTACCAGTCTGGCCTCCCTTGCCGAACCCCACAAACCCTACCGCTCACTTGCCAGCCAGACACAAGCCAATGGCTTGGTCAAATCGTCCATAAAGTCCCCATGAACGGCCCCATCTACCTTGACTACCAGGCCACCACACCTGTAGATCCCCGCGTCCTGACAGCCATGCTGCCCTACTTCAGCGACGTCTTCGGCAATGCCGCCAGCCGCAGCCACCCCTTTGGCTGGAAAGCAGAAAAGGCGGTGGACAATGCGCGCGCCCAGTGCGCAGCCCTTATAGGCGCCCACGAAAAGGAGATAGTATTCACCTCGGGCTCCACCGAAGCGATCAACCTGGCCCTCAAAGGCGCGGCCAAAATGTACGCCTCCAAGGGCAAGCACATCATCACCAGTTTGTCTGAACACAAAGCGGTCCTGGATGTAGCCAAGCACCTGGAGAAAGAGGGTTACGAGATCACCTACCTGGCCCCCGACGAAAAGGGGCGCCACAGCGCAGAACAAATCGAAGCCGCCATGCGCGAGGACACGATTGTGGTGTCGATCATGTGGGCCAACAACGAGATCGGAACGATCCAACCGATTCACGAAATCGGCAAGCTCTGCAAGGAACGGGGAGTGCTCTTCATGTGTGACGGCACCCAAGCCGCAGGCAAGATCCCTGTGGATGTGAACGAGGCAGGCGTGGATCTGCTCTGCGCTTCAGGACACAAGATCTACGGCCCTAAGGGCGTTGGTTTTCTGTATGTGCGCCGCAAGAATCCTCGTGTGCGCCTGGTGGCTCAAATGGACGGAGGCGGTCACGAGCGCGGCATGCGATCGGGCACTCTGAATGTGCCTGGAATCGTCGGACTCGGTGCGGCGGCGGAAGTCGCGCGCCTTGACCTGGACAGCGATGCGGAGCATTCCGTCACCTTGCGCGAACGCTTCGAAGCCCGCGTCTTCAAAGACCTCGATCAGGTCTTCATCAACGGTGACCCGGACAATCGCCTTCCTGGCTGTTCCAACCTCTCCTTTGCCTATGTGGAAGGCGAGAGCCTGATCATGGGCATTCCCAACCTGGCGGTTTCTTCAGGTTCAGCCTGCACCTCCGCCAGCCTGGAACCGAGCCATGTGCTGCAAAGCATGGGCGTAGGCGACGAATTGGCCCACTCTTCGATCCGCTTCGGATTTGGACGACTGACCACAGAAGAAGAAGCCGACTACGCCGCCGATGAAATCATCCGCGCAGTGAACAAGCTACGCGCACTCTCACCACTCTATGAAATGGCCCAAGAGGGCATCGATCTCAGTCAGGTCAACTGGACGGGGCACTAGAACTAGGCACTCAAGAGAAGGGGCTTCAAATCCCAAGGAAAACAATAATGGCATACAGCGACAAGGTTCTCGACCACTACAACAATCCACGCAATGTGGGTTCTCTGAACAAGGACAGCAGTTCTGTGGGCACCGGCATCGTCGGCGCTCCGGAATGCGGCGATGTGATGAAGCTGCAGATCGAGGTTGAAGGCGATCGCATCGTGGATGCGAAGTTCAAGACTTTTGGCTGCGGCTCGGCAATCGCCAGTTCTTCCCTGGCCACGGAATGGCTGCGAGGCAAGACCCTGGAAGAAGCCACGGCGATCAGCAACACCGAGATCGTGCAGGAACTCAGCCTGCCTCCGGTCAAGATCCACTGCTCGGTCCTGGCCGAGGACGCGATCAAGGCCGCAGTATCAGACTTCAAACGCAAGCACTCAGAGGAGGATGCCTGAAATGGCCATCACCCTTTCCAATCGCGCAGTCAGTGAGGTCGAACGCATCATCACCGAGCAGGACCTGCCCTCGCTGACCGGCTTGCGGGTTGGGGTCAAAGGCGGCGGCTGCTCGGGGTTTTCCTACACCCTGGGTTTTGACGATCAAAAACGCCCCACGGATCAAGTGTCCGAGTATTCCGGCGTGCGCATCCTCTGCGATCCCAAGTCGTTCCTGTACCTCAACGGCACAGAGATCGACTTTGAAGAGAGCCTGATGGGACGCGGCTTCAAGTTCACAAACCCCAATGCCAGCAAGAGTTGTGGCTGCGGCGAAAGTTTCAGCGTTTAAGGATCTTGTTCCGTGGACTCCTGTCCCCAGACCTGCCTCGAATGCGGGGCCGAACTGTGGAGCAACCTCGCCTGCGAAGGCTGTGGGGCCTTGCTCGAAGTCAGCGACAAGGGCACGCCCTTCGTCGTCTTCGGAATTGAACGCCGCTGGGACATCGACAGCAAGGAATTGCGCCAACGACTCCTACGCCTGCAGCGACTGGTACACCCGGACCATGCGGGAGCCACGGACCTGGCTCAAGAAGCGACGGCGACTCTCAACCACGCCTATGAAGTCTTGGCCGATCCGTCTTTACGCGCGAACCTGCTCCTGCGCTTGCTCGGAGGCCCGGACGAGGCAGCCGAACGCCAGATGCCACAGGAGTTCTTGATGGAGGTCTTGGAATGGAACGAAACCCTGGACGAGATTGAACAGGAGAAAACGACCTCCAACGAAGAGCGCCTGATCGCTCTGCAAGACAACCTGCTCAAGCGCCGGGAAGATCTGCTCACGGAAGTGGGTACCTCCCTGACTCCCCTGCCCGAACCCAAGACCGAGACCCTGGCCCCCTTGCGCCGCCGATTGAACGCGGCGCGCTATCTGGCTCGCACCCTCTGGCGCATCCGCGAATTGCGTCTCGCCGAAGACAGCGCCTCCAACGCCCCGCGTACGCACCCCTGATTCACCCCCTCCCCCAACCAGAAGACAAAGCCGTGGGATACATCGAACTTGACGTCCTGAACAACGACGCGCCTCGCGTGGTCATCGGTATTGACCTGGGGACCACCAACTCCCTGGCAGCAATCTGGGAAGACAAGGCACCCAAAGTGTTGGCACCAGACGGCCTCAGCGCAATGGTTCCCAGCGTGGTGCATGTTCCCCAAGAGGGCAACCCGGTGGTGGGCTCTGCAGCCAGGGCCCAGGCACTGGTCGACCCTCAGCACACGGTATTCTCGGTCAAGCGCATGATGGGGCGCGGCCTCGATGACTTGGATCTGAACCACAACCCCCTGCCCTTTGCGGTGGCGGAAGACGGACGCAAGCTCGCCCGAGTCGACCTGCATGGCAAACTCTGGACGCCCCAGGAACTCTCCGCATGGATCCTGGTGGGAGTCCTGGAACACGCACGTCAGGCCACAGGTGCTGAGATCGCCGCCGCGGTGATTACTGTACCCGCCTACTTTGACGATGCCCAACGCCAAGCCACCCGCGATGCCGCACGCATCGCGGGCCTGGAAGTCCTGCGAATCATCAACGAGCCCACCGCCGCAAGCCTGGCCTATGGCCTGGGCCAATCAGAACCTCAAACCGTGACGGTCTTCGACCTGGGCGGAGGCACTTTTGATGTGTCCCTGCTTTCCATCGAAGACGGCGTTTTCCAGGTGCTGGCCACCAACGGAGACACGCGCTTGGGGGGCGACGACTTTGACCAGACCCTGGTGCAACTGGCCAGGGAAGAGCTAACAGGCCAGGTCCCCGCCGAACTCTTCCAAGATCCAGCATTTCTATCAGCTGCCCGTCTGGCTGCGGAAAAGTGCAAGCAAGCCCTCAGCTCCGATCCCGAGGCAGAGATGCATCTGGCTCTGCCCGAGTACGACCTCAACTGGCGGCGCAGAGTCACTCGCCAGGAATTCGAGACCTTGATCCGACCCCTGGTGGAACGCACCTTGCAATCCTGCCGGCGAGCCCTGGCCGATGCGGAACTCACCACCGACCAAATCGACGAGGTGGTCCTGGTGGGCGGCTCCACCCGAGTGCCGTTGGTGCGCGCCAAAGTCGAAGAACTCTTCGGCCGCAAACCTCACACCACCCTCAACCCCGATCATGTTGTTGCCCTGGGCGCAGCTGTCCAAGCCCATGTGCTCACTGGCGGCACCCGCGATGTGCTGCTGATGGATGTGACGCCCCTTTCCTTGGGAGTCGAAACCGTGGGAGGCGCCGTATCCAAGATGATCGAACGCAACTCGACCATCCCCTGCAGCCACACCGAGGGTTTCTCCACCTACGCGGAGGGCCAAACCGGTATCGACTTCCATGTGGTCCAGGGCGAGCGCGAGCTGGCCGCGGACTGCCGTTCCCTGGGTCGCTTCGAACTCAAGGGTATCCCGCCCATGCCCGCCGGCATGGCCCGAGTGGGCGTACGATTTGCCATCGACGCAGACGGAGTATTGACGGTCAGTGCCAAGGAAGAGTCCACGGGCACGAGCTCTTCAATAGAGTTCAAACCAATGCACGGCCTGACCGACGAAGAAGTCGAGCGCATGCTCGACGAGGGTTTCGAAAACGCCCAAGCCGACTTCGACCAACGCCGCGTGGTGGACCTGCATACGGAACTAGGCACCATGCTCGCAGCGATCGCCCGCAGCATGGAACCCGCCCAAGCCCACCTCGACCCCGAGTCACTGGCAGACCTGACCGAAGCCGTCGAGGCCGCTGAACAGGCCCAAACTTCCCAGGACCGCCATCAGGTCCAAGCCTCCCGGGACCGTCTCGAACAGGCCAGCCTGCCGCTGGCGGCGATCCTGATGGATGGAGTGGTGCGAGAAGCGATTACAGGGAAGAAGGTAGATGAGGTGTAGCCTCCATAGAGTGACGGAAGGTCGGCGTCGTATTCGACAATGAAGAATATGTGACACCGCGTGAAAGGAACAATGCAACCCGTAATTGTCCTCTACGACTCCGAATGCGGAGTCTGCAACCATTTGGTGGATTGGTTGATCAGTCGTGATCGACACCAACGGCTGGTCTATGCGAGCCTGCAGGGAACAACAGCCCAGACACTTCGTAAGCGCAACCCTGCGATTCCCTCTCAAGCAGAGACCCTGGTACTCGTGCGCGATGCGCCCCAGGGCGGGCAGATCCGAGTACGCGGCCGCGCCGTGTTCGGAGCCCTTGCACTCTTGCCCTGGCCATGGAGAGCACTGGGATCCCTTGGAATCCTGCCCCCAATACTCTTGGATCCTCCATATCGCCTGTTCGCCGCCCTGCGCAAGCATCTTCACCCCGCACCACCAGCGCAGTGCAAGCTCAGGCAACATGATGCGGGAAGATTCTTGCCCTGAATCGGATGCAAACAGCGCAGAGGCTGCGAGCAAGAACACACGCCCCATGCCAGGCCTCTGGCTGGACTTCAGGGTTGCAAGCGTTCGTAGTCTGAGCTGTGAACCTCAGCCATGTCCACAAAAAGCTCTGGGTGAACACACGCAGCCATGATCTCCAGAGACTCTGCCAGACGTGGTCCGGGGCGATTGAAGAATGCGTTCCCATCGGCCAAGAAGACACGGCCCTCCTGCCAGGCCTTCCATCCAAGTCGATCCAACAGAGCGCATAGCGCAGACGCTTCGGCACGGGTACGAGCCAGATTGAATCCGCACGGCTTGATCAGGACGACATCCGGTACCAGCTCCCGCAGGGCATCCTCATCAAGAGTGGGCGCGTGATCACCCGCTGCGGTGACCAATGGGACTCCACCTGCCAATTCCACCAGTTCTGGCATCCACATGCCCCCAATCATCACGGGGTCAAGCCACTCGATGGTCAGAACAGAAGGGCGCGCGTCCGCAGTGGCAGCTCGAGAATGCACGAGATCAAGCCGCGCTTCAAGGTCAGCCACAACGCGTCCGGCCACTCTCTCCAGACCCAGCAGCGAGCCCACCCGGCGAACATCGTCCCATACGTCCGACAGTCGGGTCGGGGAAAGGCTGACGACCTGGGCCTCGGAGGCAATTTCCTTCAGTGCCAGTTCCACATCCGACAGGGATACCGCACACACATCGCACAGGTTCTGGGTAACGACGACCGATGGAGCCACATCCTTCAGCGCATCCACATCCACTTCATAAATAGCGAGCACCTCACGCAGGATTCTGCGCACATCCAGGTCGATGTCGCCGCTGACTGCCTCAACCTTCACACGTGACCGGGTCAAGGTGCGGACAGCTGTCACATCCGAAGGAAAATCACACTCGTGCGAACGACCCACTAGCTGCTCGCGCACTCCCAGAGCACAGAGGATCTCGGTGGCCGAAGGCAACAGACTTGCGATGCGCGTCGTCACCGGATCAACGCGCAGCCTGAGGCTTGCAAGCAAGAGGAACGCTCAATGGACTTGGGAATAGATAGCATCTGCCTTGGCAGCAAGAATAAAATCGCTCTCGGTCAGACCATCAATCTTGTGGGTCCAAACCAGGATTTTGACTTTTCCCCAGGACAGATGGATGTCCGGGTGGTGCCCTTGCTCCTCGGCCATCTCCCCCACACCGACAGTGAATCCCATCGCCGAGAGGAAGTCATCGAATTCAAACTCACGCTGAAGATGATGACATCTGATCACTTCCCACCCGGAATCCAACTGATCGCTGAGGGCATTGAGTTCGGCAGCCGCTAGGGGTGGGACATCCCCACGGCAAGGAATGCAGTCGCGCTGAGACAGGTCATGCATGACCAACAAGGATAGGCGCAAAAATTCTATCGAGCCAGCTTTCTTCCACATCAAGCATGCGGAGCCCACTTTGGTCGCAATCAGTGGTGCCCAAAACGGCACTAGCGTCTTTGGCTGCAAGGCCATTTCAGCGGAGACGCTGGCTTTGGTCCACGCTACTCCACAAGAAGAATAGCCACCAGAGGGATCGATCGTATAGTGGCCTTCCATGTCGACAAATACTGAGCTGAAAAGAGAACTCGGACCGCTGATGCTTTGGGGCCTTGGGGTCGGATATGTGATTTCGGGGATGTATTTTGGATGGAACCTGGGGCTTCCAGAAGGTGGGCCATACGGCATGTTGCTGGCTACGGTGATGGTCACCATCATGTATGTGGCCTTCACGCTCAGCTACTCAGAGCTGGCCTGCGCGATTCCCAAAGCGGGAGGTGTCTTCGTCTACGCGCACCGAGCCTTGGGTCCGGGCATTGGATTTCTAGGCGGTACGGCGCAGATAGTTGAGTTTGTGTTTGCGCCACCGGCGATCGCGGCAGCGATAGGTGCCTATCTGAACATCAAATTCCCGGGTGTGGACACCCTGATTTTCGCCATGGCCGCCTACATGATCTTCACAGGCCTGAACATTTGGGGAGTGAAACTCTCGGCCATATTCGAGTTGGTGGTCACGGTGCTCGCGGTCATCGAGTTGCTGATCTTTGCCGGGGTCACAGCCCCGCACTTCTCTTTGGAGTCGTTTAGCCAGAATCCTCTACCCAATGGTTGGGGCGGAGCTTTTGCAGCGATACCCTTTGCGATCTGGTTCTATCTCGCCATCGAAGGACTGGCCAACGTGGCGGAAGAAACCCACAACCCACAGCGCAACATCAGCATCGGCTTTGGATCTGCCATGGGGACCCTGGTAATGCTGGCCTTCTTGACTTTCTTCTGTGCCGTGGGAGTCAATGGCTGGGAGACAGTGGTCTATGAACCGGGATCTACAGAGGCGTCGGATTCGCCCCTGCCCCTGGCCATGGGTCATCTCATGGGGCGGGATACATTCTTGTTTGGTCTGCTGATCAATGTGGGCCTGCTGGGACTGGTGGCATCCTTTCACGGGATCATCCTGGTGGCGGGCCGCGCGACGTTCGAAATGGGCCGAGTAGGTTACGCGCCGCGCTTCCTGGGCCGGACGCTGGCCAAGCGTAAGACCCCTGCCGCAGCCTTGCTCCTCAACATGTTGGTGGGTTTCGGTGCACTCTTGAGCGGACGCACAGGCGAGATAATCACAATGGCGGTCTTCGGAGCATTGACACTCTATGCAGTCTCCATGATCTCACTCTTCGCCCTGCGCAGGAAAGAACCCGATCTGGCGCGACCATATCGCGCCCCCTGCTACCCCCTGATCCCGGGAATCGCCCTGGCCTTCTCCCTGGTTTGCCTGGTGGCTTTGACCTACCACAACCCTAAGATCGCCCTGCTGTACAGCACAATCCTGTGCCTGGCTCTTGGCTGGTTCTACCTGGTGGTTCCCAAGGAAACACGCCAGCGCCAGCACACTTTTGGAGACGAAGCCCCATGAGCAACCATGAAATGTCACCCGAGCAGATCATCGAAGAGGTCAGCCAGTCCCGCGCACGGTTCGTAAAACTGGCGGTGACCGACATCGATGGGGTTCTACGGGGCAAGTATGTGCACAAGGAAAAGTTCCTTTCGGTCGTCCACGGGAACCTTGGCTTTTGCGATGTGATTTTTGGCTGGGACATCAATGATCAGTGCTACGACAACTCCCAGTTCACGGGATGGCACACGGGCTATCCGGATGCAGAAGCGCAGCTGGACCTCTCCACATTCAGATGGATTCCCTGGGAAGACGATGTGCCCTTCTTCTTGGGGGACTTCGCGCAGACCAAGGGAACTGCCCCGCCCTGCCCGCGCCGAGTACTGAAAGAAGTCATCACCCAAGCAGCAGGCATGGGCTTGCACTCCGCCTTCTCGATGGAGTTCGAGTGGTTCAACTTCAACGAGAGCGCGGACAGCCTGGCGAACAAGGGCTTCATACGACCCGAGCCCATCAGCCCGGGCATGCACGGGTACTCTATGCTTCGCACCAGTCAGAACTCCGAGTTCTTGGCTGCCCTGAACGGCGCGCTGCTCGACTTTGGCGTGCCTATCGAGAGTCTGCACACTGAAACCGGGCCGGGGGTCTTGGAAGCCGCCATTCTCTACAGCGATGCCCTCGAAGCCGCTGACCGGGCGGTGCTCTTCAAGTGGGGCACCAAAGCCATCGCCCACGACTTCGGCATCATGCCCAGCTTCATGGCCAAGTGGAACAGCGACCTGCCCGGCTGCAGCGGGCATTTGCACCAGAGCCTGTGGAATGAAGACCGCAGCACGAACCTCTTCTTCGACGCCTCAGGAACCGACGGCATGAGCGACACCTTCCGCCACTACCTGGCGGGCCAGATGCTTTGCCTGCCAGAGATCCTGCCCCTGCTGGCCCCCAATATCAACAGCTACAAGCGTCTGGTGGAAGGGCACTGGGCCCCCACCAGGGTCACCTGGGGCATCAACAACCGCACTGCTGCCATGCGCGTGATCGGCGGGGATGCCAAGTCCACGCGCCTTGAGAACCGCGTGGTAGGTTCAGATGCGAACCCCTATCTGGCCATGGCGGCGTCCCTCGCCAGCGGTCTGTACGGCATTCGACACAAGCTTGAGATCCAACGGCCAAAGGTCATTGGCAATGCCTACGAGGATGAAGGCGCAGTCCGTCTGCCCAACAGTCTGGATGCCGCTACGGAACAGATGGCGGCTTCATCGATTGCCAGAGAACTCTTCGATGACGACTTTGTGGATCACTTCGTCAACAGCCGCCGCTGGGAGTGCCGCCAGTATCAGGCGGCGGTCACCAATTGGGAAACCGAACGCTACTTTGAGATCGTCTGAGTTTCTCTCATGAGCGACATCACCCAGTTCAACTACCCCACACCAATCCGTTTCGGCGCGGGAGTTGTGAGCGAACTCCCCCAACAACTCGAAACTCTTGGATCTAAACGCCCCCTGCTGGTTACCGACAAGATTCTGGCCCAACTGCCCATAGGCCTGGCCCTGCGCGAGACCCTGGAACAATCCGCTTTTGAGTCCGCAGTCTTTTCGGAAATCTGGGGCAATCCGGTGATCAGTCAGGTGGAGCAAGGGCTGGCCGCCTTCAGGGAACACCAAGCGGACGCCATCGTAGCCATGGGCGGCGGCGCGTCCCTGGATGTGGCCAAGATCATCGCGTTGATGGCGCATCATCCGGGCTCGGTGCTCGACTACGAAGACGGCAACCCAAATCAAAAGCCTGTGGAGAACCTGATCCCCCCGATCATCGCCATCCCCACCACCGCAGGCACGGGCAGCGAAGTGGGTCGTGCGGCGGTGGTTTCCGATGACGCCTCCCACCGCAAAGCGATTCTGTTTCACCCACGCCTCTTGCCGGCCATGGTACTTCTCGATCCAGAGTTGACCCTGGGCCTACCCGCGGGAGTGACTGCTGCCACGGGCATGGATGCCTTGAGCCACTTGAGCGAAGCATTCCTGGTCGACGGGTACCATCCCATGGCCGACGGGATTTCCTTGGAGGGCATCCGCTTGATTTCCAAAAGCCTCAAGGCCTGCGTAGATTTTTCTGCTGCAGGAACAGGCAACACGGCCGAACACATCGAAGCGCGAGGCCTGATGCTGACCGCTTCCATGATGGGCGCTGTAGCCTTTCAAAAAGGCCTCGGGGTGACGCACTCCTGCGCCCATTCCCTCTCTACGGTCTGTGATTTGCACCACGGACTGGCGAACGGGATCATGCTGCCCTTCACCCTTGGCTTCAATCGCGCCGCATGCAATGAAAAATTTGCGCGCATGAGCGTTGCGGCGGGAGCGGATGGAACGGCCCAGGGGTTCTTTGACTGGCTCAACGATCTGCGTACCGCAATTGGCATCCCAAGCAACTTGAGGGAAGCGGGAGTAGAGCCCGGGCACTTCGAAGACCTGGTGGCCTTTGCCCTCAAGGATTCCTGTCACCTGGAAAACCCGGTGCCGGTTTCTGAAGCTGACTTTCGCTCACTCTTCAAGGATGCACTCGGGTCATGACCTCGCGCCCCCTCAAGATCGGTCTCAGCGCGTGCTTCTTCCACGCCGATCCCACGCGCCCGATCTTCAAGAACAAGACCCTGCAGTACATGGAGCAGTCCATGGGCAACTGGGTCATGGCTTCGGGAGCTCTGCCTCTCATGCTGCCACGGGCCAGTGGCTCAGTGGGGGTGCCGATGCTGATCGAGGAGGTGGACGGTTTGCTCTTGCAGGGTGGATCCGATGTGGCACCAAGGAGTTATGGGAGTACTCCGCACAAACCCGAGTGGCTAGGAGACCATGAGCGAGATCTCTACGAGATCGAATTGCTGAACGAATGCCTGCGCGTGGGCAAACCAGTGCTTGGCATCTGCCGCGGCCTGCAATTGATCAATGTGGCCTTCGGTGGAACATTGTGCCAGGACCTGGAAGCCAAGCGTCCCGATTCCCAGGTTCATCGTGACTGGGCTGTATACGAGGAACTGCACCACGAGGTGGTCTTTGAGCCCGAATCGCGACTGTGCGAATTCTACCCCGGAAACTCTGGCGGTCGCGTGAACAGCATTCATCACCAGGCGGTGGAAGACCTGGCCGAGGGCCTGGTCGTCGAAGCCCGGTCCGAGGGGGACGGTGTCATTGAAGCCCTGCATCGTCCGGGCGAGAGCTACCTTTATGCGGTTCAGTGGCACCCGGAGTTCATCGAGCCTGGCGCACCGGACCTGCTCTCTCCAAGTCCTATCCTGCACAGCTTCCTCTCCGCCGCCGAACTCGCCCGAGGCTAAGCGCCCCATGCTGCAAGTCACAAACCCAGCCACTGGCGAACTGATCCGCGAACTCGCAGTGGACACGACCGAGTCGATCCACGAGAAGTACGCCACCGCGCGAGCCGCCCAACCCACCTGGGCCGCACTCCCCGTGGCAGACCGTTGCACCCTCCTTCGCGGCTTCAAGGCCCGCCTGACCGAACGCTGCGATGAGCTGGCTGACCTCCTGACCTCGGAAACGGGCAAGCCACTACAGCAGTCCCTGAACGAACTCAAGGGAGTCCACGCCCGCATCGATTTTTTTCTGGAGCACACCGCCCGCACAATCCAAACAGCCGAAGTCCTGCCGCCAGAGACCAATCCCCAAGAACTCCTCGCCTTCGAACCCCTGGGTGTGATCGCTAACATCTCCGCCTGGAACTATCCCTACCTGGTCGGGGTCAACGCCTTCATTCCTGCCCTCTTGACCGGTAACACGGTGCTCTACAAGCCTTCCGAACTGGCTTCCCTCACCGGCCTCGCCATCCAAGAGATGTTCACCGAAGCAGGTCTGCCCGAGGGAGCCTTCACCACAGTGATTGGCGAGGGCCAGACAGGCGCAGAACTCCTGCAACTTCCCATCGACGGAATCTACTTCACCGGCTCCCACGCCACCGGAGTCAAGATCGCCGCTGCCGCCGCCCCCAGCCTGATGCGAGTACAACTGGAACTGGGCGGCAAGGACCCGGCCTTCGTAATGGACGATGTGAACATCCCCGCCGCCGCGCTCGCCCTCGCCGACGGCGCCTTCTACAACGCTGGTCAAAGCTGCTGCGCAGTCGAGAGGATCTATGTGCAGGACAGGATCGCCGACTCCTTCATCGAACACTTCGTCAGCGCCGCTCGAAAACTCGTTCTCGGCTCCCCCACCGATCCAGCCACAACCCTAGGACCCTTGACGCGCCCAGCTCAACTCCATGTGCTCGAAGCACAAGTCAAGGACGCCCTCGCCAAGGGCGCTGTTCTACAAACCGGCGGCCAACGCGCCCCCGGCCCCGGTTCCTTCTTTGAGCCCACGGTCCTGACCAAAGTCGATCACACCATGGATCTCATGACAGATGAGAGCTTTGGTCCCATCATCGGCATCCAAGTGGTGGACTCGGACACCGAAGCCGTGCAACTGATGAACGACACTCCCTTCGGCCTGACCGCCGCCGTCTACTCACAGGACAAAGACCGCGCAACAAGAGTCCTCGCCCAAGTCAATGCTGGCACCGCCTACTGGAACTGCTGCGACCGCGTCAGCCCCCACCTCCCTTGGACGGGTCGCGGTCACTCAGGGCAAGGCAGCACCCTCTCTACCCTGGGCATCCTCGCCTTCGTGCAACCCAAGGGGTGGCATCTGAAGGCAGAGGGTTAGCAAGACGGTGTCCAACACCGTACAAATTCACGAATCCTGCTCACGAACAAAGGTCCCGGCGAGGATATCCCCCAAGGGGTAGATGATGTTGAAGTTCTCGGAGCGCATGCGACTGGGGACATGATGCAAACGATGATGGGCGCGCATGTACCGAAAGGGAGGAAAGATCAGCAGAGGATGACCATCCCGCAAGTGCGACGCGGTATGAAACACCTCGTAGGTCAGGAAGTACGCCGAGCTTCCAAACATCAGGAACCAGGCACAATTGGCACTCACGAGTTGCTGCAACAAGAACCAGCCCACCAGATTGATCCCACCAAGCACAAGCACCACAACCCAGACGGGAAACAAGACCGCGTGAAGGTCCCGTACCCGCTGGCAGACGATGTGCTCGTAAGTAAAGAACCTATGGTGCACATCCGAGTGCATGTAGTAGGCGAATCTGGCACCGCGACGGCGGCGGTGCAACAAGTCCCGGTGAATGAAAAACACCGCACCATTGCCAAGTAGGGCAACCAGCGGCAGCATGCCCCACTCCCATGCCCGCACATCCTGCAGCTGCGTGAAGGACCACGCACAGAGACCGAGCATGACTGCGGCACTGGCCGCGAGGTGCAGCCAGCCGTTGTAGTAGGCAGGAAAGCCCTCGCTCCTTTCCCGTTGGCGGAAAGCCTCCACATCGAATGTGGTCATTGGGTATGCCGCATTGAGTCGGGCAGATCCGCCTTACCCCATGAACGCAGGGACCAGATCACCCCCAGCAAGGCACCCAGTCCGGGGCCTAGCCAGAACCACTTGCCAAGACCGTTGAAACCTGCAACGCCCTGATGAACGGAAATGTATTTCCCCACTGCAAGCGCAAGCACCAAACCAACCAGGACCAGAGTGCACACCCGCCCGAGAGAGTGCAGCAGGAGACCCGCGCGTTTCTGGCCAAGCACCCCCCATGCCAGGCCCAAGAACGCACCCACCAGTGGGCCGATGAAGAGACCGTAGATGAAGCCGACAAGTCCACCCTCCCCAGGCCCGGTGAGTACCGTCCCAATCATGGGGCCCACAACCAGTCCAATCAGAACACAAATACTAACTCTTCCAATCCAATGCACAGGAACCTCTCCTTGATCCAGCCCCATACGGTCATGGTCCGCGTTCATTCCAGGAATTGGATAAAAGGCACAGAGCCCTGCACGCCAGCCAGGCCGCACCTTGTCTCCTCGAACGGATGACCCAATCATCAGATAGGACCTGTGAAGGAGAGCTCCCACAGGCATGAAGGCGGTTCCTGCCAGATCCTGACCCGCACATCACTGGATCAGGCTACGCGCAGTCATCGCTTCCGGCTGATCCAGTTCGAGAACCTGCAATAGGCTGGGAGCCACATCTGCCAGCACTCCGTGGGGACGGATCGATTGGCCTTCGAACTCTGCACCGCAGAACACGATGGGCACCGGGTTCAGGGTGTGGGCCGTGTGTGGCTCGCCGCTTTCGGGATCGACGAGTTGTTCGGAGTTCCCGTGGTCTGCGGTGATCACGGTCAGACCTCCTTGGGCGTTGACGGCGGCCGTGATCTCACGCAGACAACCGTCTACCGCGGCAACGGCCTGGCAAGCGGCGTCGTAGTCGCCGGTGTGACCCACCATGTCGGCGTTGGCATAGTTGATGATGTAGACCTCGGTTTCGGCGCGAGCGAGTTCGGCGAGGATCGCATCGGTTACGGCCCTTGAACTCATCTCAGGAACAAGATCATAGGTGGCAACCTTGGGGCTGGGGAGCAGGATGCGGTTTTCGCCGGGAAGCACATCTTCTTTTCCGCCGGAGAAGAAGAAGGTCACATGGGCGTACTTTTCAGTCTCAGCGATGCGGGCCTGACGCAGACCAGCGCGGCTGATCACATCCGGGAACATGTCGGACAAGTTGTTCGACGCGAAAGCGATGGGGAAGGGGAAATCTGATCGGTATTGGGTAAAGGTGGTGATGACAGGCCGACCGTTTCCGCGCCGTTCAAAGGACCGGAAGTCTTCATTGGAAAGAGCATCAGAGATTTCACGCACCCGATCTGCACGGTAGTTGAACATGATCAAACGCTCACCTGCTTCGATGCGTGTGCCGTCTTGGGAGCCTATGACAGTGGGCTCCACGAATTCGTCCGTGACTCCGGCGGCATAGGACTGCTCAAGGGCCACGATCGCGGAATCCCGGCGTTCGCCAACACCGACCGTGAGGAGATCATGAGCCTTTTGCACGCGCTCCCAACGATTGTCCCGGTCCATGGCCCAGTAACGACCGATCACGCTGACGATTCGGCCGACGCCCTCCGTGGCACAGGCTTGCTCAAGGCGCGCAAGATGTTTGACGCCCGAACGCGGCGGCGTATCCCGGCCATCGGTCAGAGCGTGAATCAGGACTCTGCCCCCAGGCAAGCCCACCTTCTTGGCCATTTGCAACAGAGCCACAATGTGCTTGTCGCTGGCGTGCACCGCACCATCGGAAACCAAGCCCATCAGATGTAGATTTTGCTCATCTCGGCGCGCGCCCTCCATGGCCTCGAGCAGAGCACCGTTCTCAAAGAAGTCGCCGCTTGCGATCGCCGCGTTGATTCGCGTGATGTCTTGATTGATCACGCGTCCGGCGCCCAAGTTCATGTGGCCAACCTCGCTGTTGCCCATTATTCCTTCCGGCAGGCCGACCTCAGCCCCGCAAGCGTGCAGCAGGCCATGGGGATAACGCCCCATCAGCTCCCGAAAGTACGGCGCCGAGGAAGCAATCGCATTGGACTCGGGGTCATCCCGGTGACCCCATCCATCAAGGACAACCAACAGGAGCGGGGGGCGTTTCATGCGTGGGATCAGAGGAAGGGACGGCGCTTGGCCAGGAGCCCCCCCCTGCACCATACTAAAGGCCCATGAAAAAGACGAAGACCACCACCTGGCTGGGCAAGACCTTGTCCCTGGCCGCCCTGGGTCTGCTGACCAGTTGCGCCCAGTTCAACACCTTCAGCGTCCAGGAAGACATCACCCTGGGCAGCAGGGCCTTTGAGGATGTGAGCAGCAAGGAAACCCTGGTCACCTCGGGGCCTGCCTTCGAGCATGTCCTGAGAGTGACTGCGCGTCTCGTGCCTGGAGCCCTCATCGACGCCCCAGCCTTTGCCCGGGACTTTCCCTGGGAGACCGTGCTGATCAAGGAAGACGGCACCCTGAACGCTTTCTGCCTGCCCGGGGGCAAGATGGGGGTCTACACCGGCATCCTCGAGATCACAAAGGACGAAGCGGGGCTGGCGGTGGTCATGGGCCATGAGATCGCCCACGCGACCCTGCGCCATGGCACGCAGGCCATGACCCGCCAGCTGGCCCTCAGCGGCGGACTGGCCGTGCTCGGTGTGGTGTTGGAAGAGAACGATATGCACCCCGAATACTCCCTGGCCATCGCCTCTGTCAGCGCAGCCCTGCTGAACCTTTCCTATGGGCGGGATGCGGAACTGGAAGCGGACCGGATCGGGCTGATCACAATGGCCAGGGCGGGCTACGACCCGCGCGTGGCGGTAGAATTCTGGCAGCGCATGGAGGCCCAGGGCGGGGGTGCACCACCCGAGTGGCTCTCCACCCACCCCTCCCACGGACACCGCATCGAGCAGATCAAAAGCCTCCTGCCCGAAGCCCTCGCGATCTGGGAAAACTCCCAGATGGCGCCGGGAAGCTTAACAGAATCGGATTTCTGAAAAATCGTAACCCCTTGCCTGTCAGAGAGTTACGTCGGTGCTACGAACCCCGGGGAAGCTAAATCCGGCTGCGGTTTCTAGGTTCCTGTGACTGCGGGACAATCCCCGCCCTCTCCATGGGCCCACCTGAGGCCCCTCTACAGGTCCGAAGCGGGTTCAGACCCCCACCATCAATCCCTCCGCAGCACCGTGAAGGTCGCATTCGCAACTCCCGAACTCCAGAGCCTGGTGCGACGCACCAACCTCGCCGAGATCGCTGAACAACTGCCCCGTGCCCTGGTGGCGGCAGGAGCGAATGTGCGGGTATTTTTGCCCCTGACCAAGGACATCGACACCAGCGTCCTGAGCGGCCTCAAGAATGTAGGCAGCCTCACCCTGCCGGACGGGGATGACTCGGTACGCGTGCGCCTGATGCACGGCCAGCTGAACGAACTCGACATCGTGCTGGTGGACCACGCGCAACTCTTTCGCACTCGCCATCCCTATGGGGACACCCAAGGTCCCTATGACGACAACTGGCGCCGCTATTCAATCTTTGCCCGGGCTGTCCTGGAAGGACTGGAGTTGATCCGCTTTTCGGCGGACGTGATCCATTGCTTCGATTGGACCACCGGCCTGATCCCCGTATTCCAAAGGCTCGACTACCTGCAGAAGGACAAGAAGCACCCGGCTACCAAAGCCGGTACCTTCTTCGCGGTGCAAAACACTGCCATGCAAGGCAGCTTCGAGCGCGAGATCCTGCCCAAGGTCGGCATCTCCCACAAGGAGTTCCACGCCATTGGTGGCGTCGAACTGGGAGGCAAGATCAACTACCTCAAGGCCGGCGCCGAGTACGCCACGATCATCGGCACGAACTCACCCACCCTGGTGGACACAGTGGCGGCCATGCCCAACGACAACACGGTGTTCGATACATTCCGACGCCGCGAAAAAGAAATCGTGGGGATTACCCCTGGCATCAACTATCGCTCCTGGGACCCCTCCTGCGACCCGCTGCTGGCCCAGACCTATGGCCCCGAGGACAAGGATCCCACCACCGGCAAGCGCAAGTGCAAGGTCTCCCTGCAACGTGCGCTCAAGCTGGACAACGGCCCGCGTACGCCCCTGATCTGCGTGGTCGGCCAGTTCGACAGCGATGGTGGCTTCGACATTGTCTCCGAAGCCATCACGCCTCTGCTGGAGCGCTCGGTGCAAGTGGTCATGATGGGCCCCGGCAACCCGGAAGTCCTCGAGCGCCTGCACACCATCGAACAGACCTTCGCCGGTCGCTGCCGCATCATCGAAGGCTACAACGTCAACACCGCCCATGTATTGCTGGGTGGATCCGATATTCTGCTCTTGCCCTCCCACTTTCATGCGGCGCCCACCCTCCCGGCGATCGGCATGCGCTACGGAGTTGTGCCCGTGGCCTACAAGAACAGCGGTCTCTCCGACGTGGTCCGGGATGTGCGTGTAAATCCACGCAACGGCACGGGGTTCGGCTTCAAGAACTATGACTCGGAATCCATGCTTGAGGACGGCATAGATGCGGCGCGCCACCATTACAAGAGTGCCACGGACTGGAAACAGATGGTCCTGCGCTGTCTGGCCGAGGACAACTCCTGGGCCGCGGCGGCCAAGGAACAACTCAGAGCCTACCGACGAGTACGCCGCCGCTCGCCACCGAGGAGGAGTTGATCGCTGATGCCGCCGAATGGGCGCTTCGTGGGTCTCGACATCGGTGGAACTTCGGTCAAGGCTGGAACGGTCGAGCCCGATGGTCAACTCGTCAGCGCCCCCGAAAGTCTGCCCACGCAGCTTGAGGATGGCCCTGATGTCTTCCTCGACCGGCTCTGCGAATACGCGCGCTCCTTCGGTTCCTTCGATGCCCTGGGAATCGGCTGCCCCGGGGTCTTTGATCCCCAAACCGGTGCCCTACGCGCCAGCGCCAATCTGCAGAACCTCGTTGGTCGCAAACTGACCCGGGAAATCTCGACGCGTTTGGACCTCGCCGAAGAAAGAGTGCTCGTGGACAACGATGCGAATCTGGCAGCCTACGGAGAACAATGGCGCGGAGCAGGCGCAGGCAAGGAGGACATGTGCCTAGTCACCCTGGGAACGGGCATCGGCGGCGGCCTGATACAAGACAGCAAGCTCTACACGGGCCCTCACGGTATGGCTTGCGAAGTAGGTCACATTGTGATCCTGCCCCAGGAACAGGGGGGGCACCCCTGTGGCTGCGGCAGCGCCGGCTGCCTGGAGACCTTGGCCTCTGCCACCCATGTACGCCGTCGCGCCCGCGAAGCGGGTCTCTGTGAGAACACGATCGAACTCTGTCGCCTGGCAGCAGCAGGCGAAGGCCCCGAGCGAGATTTGCTGCATGCGGTGGGTCGCGACCTGGGCCGCGGACTCTCCTACGTGGTCTCCTTGCTGGACATCACATTCTTCGTCATCGCCGGCGGTTTCAGCGCAGCCCTGCCCCAATTACACGCAGGTGTCATGGAGACCCTCGCTGAACGCCGCTACGGAACGCCCGAACCGGTCGTGGTTCGTGCCACCCTGGGACCCGATGCGGGCTGGATCGGTGCAGCCCGCCTAGCGGGAGACAAGAAGTGACTGAGGCCTGGATCGACGAGTTGCGCAACATCGTCGGACCGCGCAATGTGATCACGGGCTCAGACTCCCTGGCCTGGGAGTCGGACGGTTTTTCTTTGGTGCGTGGGCAAGGCATAGGGATTGTGCTGCCTTTGGACACGAGTGAAACCGTGCGTGTGATGCAGCTGCTTGCAAAGGAGGGGGTGCCGATAGTGCCCCGGGGTGCGGGCACCGGCCTGACCGGTGGCGCCTCACCCGTGCAGGGGGGGGTAACCATTGGGACCGCGCGCATGCGGAGGATCATCAGCATTGATCCCATTGAGCGCACGGCTCATGTGCAGGCGGGGGTGGTCAATTCGGATCTCAGTCTGGCGGCCAAACCCCACGGCCTCTTCTATGCCCCTGATCCCTCCAGTCAGGCTGCTTGCACCCTAGGGGGAAATGTAGCCAACAACTCAGGCGGCCCTCATTGCTTCATGCACGGTGCCACCACCCGCCATGTGCGTGGGCTCAAGTTGGTCGATGCCCAAGGCGAGATCATCGACCTCCTGGCCAGCCCCGCGGATCCTGCCGGACTGGATCTGGTGGGACTGATCAGCGGTAGCGAGGGCATGTTCGGAGTGGTGACCGAAATCAATTTCCACCTGGAAGTCATCCCTGAAGAGATCCAGACCATCATCGCGGTCTTCAACAGCCTGGACGCGGCCTGCGATTGCGTTTCCGAGGCCATTGCGGCCCACATCGAAGCCTCGGCCATCGAGATTCTGGACAAGCTGACGATCACAGCGGTGGAGGACAGCGTCTTTGCGGCGGGTTATCCTCGGGACGCGGAAGCAGTGCTGCTGGTGGAAGCGGAAGGCGGTGCGTTGGAGGTTCAGGAAACCATCGATCTGGTGCTACAGCTGGCGAAGAAGCACAAGGCCATCGAAACCCGACGGGCCAGTGATGGAGCCGAACGTGCGCGGCTCTGGGCCGGACGCAAGGGCGCCTTTGGAGCCATGGGGCGCGTGGCACCCGACCTCTATGTGGCCGATGTGGTCGCGCCGCGTACACGCCTGCGCGAAATCGTACACCTGGCCGTCGAGATCGCCGAGGAACGCAACCTGCGCCTGGGCAATGTGTTCCACGCGGGGGACGGTAACTTGCACCCCAACATTGCCTATGACCGGCGAGACAAGGACGAGGTGCGCCGAGTGCTGGAAGCGGGTCGCTTGATCATGGAAGCCTGCATTGAACGCGGAGGCTCCTTGACCGGAGAACACGGAGTGGGCCTCGAGAAGATGGTCCACATGTGTGATCTCTTTGACGACGACGACCTGAACGTCATGCACCGGGTAAGGGACGCCATCGATCCAAAGCGACGTATGAACCCGACCAAGGTCCTGCCACTGCGTGCCTGTCGCGAAGTGCGCAACGCGGGACTGCCTCTCTCTCCCATGGCTCATCCAGAAGGCAAGCCGTGACAGGCCCCAGCGCCAAAAGTCCCGCCGAGTGCGCACTGCTGTTGTCCCAGGCATCTGGCTGCGCCCTTGGAGAAGCCCGGGGGCTGACCTGCCTGGAACCAAGGGATCAGGCTCAGCTGGCAGCGGTGCTCAAAGAAGCTCGGAACAAGAACAGACCGGTACTGCCCATCGGTTCGGGCAGCCAACTTGCCTGGTGTCGACCCGATGCCTTCGAAACTCCAAGCTTCACACCCATCCCGATCAGCCTGATTCATTTGTCAGGAATCATCGAGCAGATCCCCGGGGAAGGCACCATTACCGCGCAAGCGGGCACCCCTTGGAGCGACCTCATCAGTGCGGTTGCCCCATCAGGCGAGCGCCTGCCTGCGGACCTGCCCGCTGCCGAATCCTCGACCCTGGGGGGAGTTCTGGGATCAGGGCGCTCAGGCCCTGATCGAATGAAGTATGGACCCCTGCGCCATCATGTGCTGGGCATGCAGGTCATGCTATCCGACGGCACCCTCGCCAAGAGCGGCGGTCGGCAAGTGAAGAATGTGACCGGGTTCGATCTGCATCGGCTATACACCGGGTCGCGCGGAACCCTGGCGATCACTCTGGAAGCCAGTCTGCGCCTGGTGCCTGAACCACAGCAGGAGTGGGGCTTCTCCCTACCTGTCGCAGACTACGCTGAGGGGTTTGTCAAGGCCATGGGGGTCAAGCAGGCCATGCCCCGATTGACATGGCTGGTGCTGACCCGCGTTGAGTCCAGAGTTCTCCTCAAAGGAGGACTTGCTGGCTGCGCGAGTCAAGTACGAGTAGATCAAGAGCAAGTCATGGCCGCCCTCGGGGGCACGCCCGAATCCTTTGACCTAGAAGCAACCAGGCAACGAAGAGACGCCACCGAGGCGGGCTCAGAGAACCTCTTCGCCTGGGACATCCAAAGCTCCCTGAGACAGTGTTCAACTCTGCTGGGCGAACTTGAAGCCCAGTTGCCCGCAAGCACAAACCTGTGGGTGGACTGCAGCGCGGGCCGGATACTGGTCGGGCTCGATGGAAATGATCCAGCGCGGGTACGACCTTCCTGGGCCGAGAGCATTGCAGAACGAGCTACGCTCATACGCCCCCTTTGCGTCGGGGCTGACTTACACGCCGACCTCTCCCCCACCGATCCCAGCACCTGGACGACTCGTTTGACCCAAGGGCTCGATCCTGCTGGCATTCTGGGCGCGGCTGCTTTTAGCCCGGGCAGGCAACCATGAACTCCCCCGCCACAAAGGCCCGGCGGCTGCCACTTGACTATGACCTGACCCTGGACTGCATTCACTGCGGCCTGTGTCTGAACTCCTGCCCCACCTATCGCGAGAGCGGCCGGGAGTCAGAAAGTCCGCGAGGAAGAATTCACCTGATGCGAGCCCTTGGCGAAGGACGCCTGGAAGCGGACACCGATTGCGTGCAGGCCCTCGACTCATGCCTGGTGTGCCGCAACTGTGAAACCGTCTGTCCTGCGGGAGTCCAGTTTGGAGCCCTGATGGAAAGTGCGCGGAACCAGCTGCCCGCCCCCGGTCTGGTACCTGGATTCCTGCGCTGGTTGGGCTTCCGGGTGGTGCTGCCCAATCGGCGGGTGCTGGCGTTGCTGGCGGGGGGAGTGCGCCTGGCGCAGATATTGCACCTGCCCAGACTCATGGCGCCTCTCTTGGGTAGCCGCGGCGCAACCCTGGCCAGCCTGCCAGTCTTTCCGCCGGCAAGCCAGCGCCGTAGCCTGCCCAACATCTCGCCTAGCACCAACGAGTCCCTGGAGACCGTCACCATGCTGGAGGGATGTATTCAACGGCAACTCTATGGAGCTGTGAACCGAGCTACCGTCCAGACGCTCAACGCCTTGGGTGCGGATGTTCTGACCCCTGCAGATCACGCTTGTTGCGGAGCCTTGCACGCACACAACGGTGACTTGGAAGAGGCTCGACGATTGGCCCAAGAGACGATTCAGGCCTTTGAAACTGTTGATGGGGAACACACTCTGCCCATCGTGGTCAACTCCGCGGGTTGCGGAGCGCACATGGCCGAGTACCCGCGCCTCTTCGCCGACGACCCAGACTGGCTGGCGCGGGCAAATGCCTTCTCCCAACGGGTGACCGACTTCTCCAAGTTCGTCGCCCAGCCGGATCGTGCGCGGAGACTGCAAGCACAGTTCAAGGCTGGGCCTGCACGCAAGCTCGCCTGGGACGATCCCTGTCACCTCTGCCACGGCCAAGGAGTCAGCGCCGAACCACGTGAACTCCTGGACCTGATTCCCGGGGTCAAGCGCGTGGAGTTGGCATCCTCCCAATCCTGTTGCGGTTCCGCTGGAATCCATGCACTCCTGCATCCGGAAGAGTCAAACGCGCTGCTCGACGCAAAAATCGAAGAATTCCAGGCCAGCGGCGCGGAGCTGCTGATCACAGCCAATCCCGGCTGCCAAATGCACTGGCAAGCTGGTTTCCAGAGGGCGAATTTGAAAATCCAGACTCAGCACCTGGCAGAGACAATCGCCGACTCCTTGGGCAGGGAATCCCCGGGGGGATCGCCAACCAGCGCCCCGACCAAGAGCTAGGCCCCATTGCTCCGTACGCAATGGTCAGTTCTTCGCCGGTTCTACAATCAGCGGTGCCCAGGCGGTGATGAACGGATCCAATGCTATTTCGGCGCCGCGAGCCCTTGGCGGAAAGGTCAGGTACAAGATCATCGCCTGGGGACCGCTGGAGAGATCCACCCTGATCGTATCGTGAAAAGTCGGCTTGTCGTCGACCCTCTCGAAGTGCCGAATATGCACCCAGGGAACTTCGTAGAGACCCCAGGCGAGACGCCCAGCATTCATGGGAATGGCCTCACCTTTGAATTCGACCTGTTCAATGGTCTTGTAGCCGAGGCCACGGAAGAGGCGCTTGCGCTCATCCATGCTGGTCTTGAGAGGGTGCTGCACCAGGAGCGCGGCGCTTGCACCGAGTCCAAGCCGCTCCTTCAGGTGCATCCAAGGCCTAGGGCCCTTCCGTCCAAGGCCCTTGGGAATCTTCGCGAGAGCGGCGCTCTCCTCTTCCCCGACCACGAATTCAGGCGCAGGTTCCCCCAGCGACGATAGTCGCATCAGGGTGCGCCCATCGGGCATGGCCTCGCAGGCCTGCACTTGCCATCCTTCGGGAAAGCCCTTGGGATCAAATGCGGCCTCCAGGAATGACCCCACATCCACAGCTCGCGCAGAGCGGGAGCATTGACCGGAAAAAGTCATGCCCAACAAGGCCAGACCGCCGAAAAGAGCCAGCACACCCCCAACACTCTCTCTGGAATTACTCAACGCTCGTCGGTGTCCACATCAGTGTCCTTGTCGGCTTGCTCGGGTTCGATCAAAGAACCAGGCCCTTCAGGACCAATCGAGAAAGAATCAAAGAAGATTCTGAGTTCCTCGTCTGTGATCTCCTCGGAAGAGTTCTGTCGCTGAATATGAACCATGATGACGGGGATGTCACCATCCTCGCTCAGCATCAGAAGGAAACTTGCGCCGCCGCCAGCATTGGCGTCGTACTCACCTTCCAGCACTCGGCCCTGGATTTCGATGCTGCGGTCATCTCCCCGATCGGGCGCGGTCTTATCCCATTCCCCTCGCGCCTTTTCTTCTTCACTGACAACAAAGAACGAAGCGAGCATGTGGCCTTTGTCCTCTCCGCTCGGTCCGTGCATGATGAACACTTCAAGGCCCATAAAGGGGATCTCGTTGCCGAGCATCATTGTCCAGCCTTCGGGCAGTTCTTCAACCGGCAGGTTCGTTGCCAGCCTGTCGAGACTGCGCTCGGGGTTCAGGGCGTCTTTAACCCAGCCCACTCCCATGAACCCCAGCACACCAACGATTATAAGCAAGCCCAAGCACCCAAGACCGCAGCCCCAAAGCACAGGATTACGCTTCTTTCCACCACCACTTTCCGTCGATCCCCAATCGTCAGCCATGTTTAGCTCCAGTTGTGGAAGCCCTTTCCGGACTTCTTGCCAAGTTCGCCCCGCGCGACCATTTCGCGCAGGATGTCCGGCGGACTAAAGCGTTCGCCGAGTGTGCTTGAGAGATGTTCCGCAATTGCCAAACGCACATCAAGCCCCACCAGATCGGTCAGCTTGAGAGGCCCCATGGGAAACCCATAGCCAAGCGTCATGGCGGTGTCGATATCCTCGGCGCTGGCCACACCCTCTTCCAGCATGCGCATGGCCTCAAGACCGATGGCAATGCCCAAACGACTGGAGGCAAAGCCCGGGGCGTCCTTCACATCAATCGGCGTCTTGCCCAGGCGACCCACCAGGTCCAGAGCACACTGCGCAGCTTGCTCTGAAGTTCGCTCCCCGCGCACGACTTCCACCAGTTTCATGAGGTGCACCGGGTTGAAGAAATGCATGCCCAGCACGCGCTCAGGGTGCTCCGCCGCTTCGGCGATCTTGTCGATGGAGAGGCTTGAGGTATTGCTTGCCAACAGCACATCCATGCCCAATGCACCGAGCTCCGCAAATATCGAATGCTTCAGCTCGATTTTTTCCGGAACAGCTTCTACCACCAGCTGCACTCCATCGATGGCGTCCCCCAAAACTGTCGCGCACGAAATGCGCCCGAGAGCCGCAGCACGGTCTTCTTCTGTGACCTTGCCCCGGCTGACTCCCTTGTCCAAGTTGCCCTGAATTGCAGTGAGTCCGCGGGATGTGGCCTGCTCATCCACATCAAAAAGACAAACCTGAATGCCCGCCTGGGCCAGAACCTGGGCGATGCCATGGCCCATAGTGCCTGCACCGAGGACCGCGGCCCGTTGAATTGCGTCTGCTTGCATTGAATTCGAAAATGAAATGTGAACTAGGGAACCAGGACCAACTTGCCGCGCACCGCGCTGTCCTCCAGCAACTGGTGAGCCTGGCGCACTTCAGCCATGGGCAGGATACGGTCAATCACGGGCCGATACACGTCCGCAGCTAGTCGAGCCAGGATCAGGGGCAAGGCGCTTCGCGGTCCCATGGTGGAACCAAGAATGGACTGCTGTTTGATAAAGAGGTGTCGCAGTTGCAGCTCAACCGTAGGGCCCGTGGTGCCGCCGCAGGTCACCAGGCGTCCGAGTCGCGCCAGTGCGCGCAGGGAGCCCTTCCAAGTAGCAGGTCCCACATGTTCCACCAGCACATCAACGCCAGCGCCTCCAGTCAGTCTCTTGATCTCGTTCGGCCAGTTGGGATCGGAGTGATCCACGGCGGCCTCGGCGCCCAGTTCAATACCAAGAGCCCGGGCCTCAGCGTTGCGCGCACTGGTAAATACACGACAGCCCTCATGCCGAGCGATTTGAATCGCCGCGCAGCCCACGCCCGAACCAGCACCCAGCACCATTACTGTCTCACCCTTGCGGATCTCTGCGCGCTCAATCAGCATGCCCCAAGCAGTCAAGAAAGTCAGGGGTGTGGCCGCAGTGGTGATCGGATCGAGATCTGCGGGCATAGGCAGGCAGTAGCGCGCGTCCAGGGTCACATACTCAGCTGCGAAGCCATCGCAGTGTTCTCCGCGAATTCCGTAGTCTGCAGCCAGGTTGTCCTGCCCCAGACGCACCAACTCTGAGTCGTGGTCCTTAGTGAAACCGGGTTCCAACAAGACGGCCTGCCCAACGGAGAGAGCATTGACACCCTCACCCACGGCCAGCACTTCGCCCGTGCCATCGCAGCCCAGAATGTGCGGAAAATCCACCTCAAGCCCAGGCAATCCTCCACGAACCCAAAGGTCCAAGTGGTTGACCGAAACCGCTATCACTCGAACAAGTGCTTCACCGGGGCCGGGTTCTGGGCGCGGAACCTCGGCTAGAGTCAAGACCTCGGGGCCCCCGTGCTTTGTGATTTGAACCGCTTGCATGGTCGGATGGGGTGCTACGCCCTAGCGCCCTTGGAATTCAGGCTTGCGCTTCTCAGAAAACGAGCGCATGCCCTCCTGTGCGTCTTCACTGGCAAACAGCCGCTGCTGCAATTCGCGCTCCAAAGCCAGGCCCGACTCCAGAGGCACCTCCATGCCACTCTTGACCGCGCGTTTGATCATGCCCACTGCCAAGGGAGCGCAATTGGGACTGGTGAAGGTCTGGGCATACTCCAGAAGGGACTCAACAAAGGCCTCGTCGCTGTCCGCGGCGCTCAATTCGTCCACCAACCCAAGCTCCAAGGCCTCCTCGAAGCCAAAAGTCCGCCCGCTGGCCATCAACTCGATTGCACGACTGGCCCCCACAATGCGCGACAAGCGCTGGGTACCGCCGGTGCCGGGTAGCACGCCCAGTTTCACTTCCGGCAATCCGCACTTTCCGGACCCTGCGCGAGCAATCCGCAAATCACAGGCCAAGGCGATCTCAAGGCCCCCCCCCACGCAATGTCCGCCGAGTCCAGCGATCACCAACTTGGGTGTGTGCTCCAGCCGCAACAGGGTCTCGTTGGCGTGCAGGCAGAACTGGTACTTGAAGGTCGGAGTGATGCTCTGCAGCACGCCTATGTCCGCACCTGCGCAGAAGAACTTCTCACCTGCACCAATCAAGACCAGCACCTGCACCGCGTCATCGAAACGAGCCCTCAAGATCGCCTGATCCAGGTCGAGCATCATGTCGTGGCTGTAACCGTTGGCGGGCAGGTTCTCAAGGCAGATCAGAGCCACTCCGGCCCCGCTGCGATAAGTCACCAGCCCGTTGGGCAGGGTTTGCAGTTCACCAAGATTGTCCAGAAGGCTCATAGGAGTTCATTCGCGGAGTTACGCGAACAAAGAGCATAACGGACAGCGGGGCCGCTCGGGTCCAAGCCCCTCAACCCTAGGGCAGAACCACAAAACGGTTCTCAATGCTGGGGGTCAGCCCCTTGCCCTGCTTCCAAAGCTGAGCCAGAGCATTCTCCAGCAGGGTACGTTGCAGAATCGGATCCGTGACTCGCTCCCGGGCCTGTTGGAACTCTATGTAGGCATCCCCACCCGAGGCCAGGAAACTGTTGGTAGTCACCTTGTACTCCTGCTCGGGAAGGAGCTTCTTGCCATCCACCAAGAAGGCCACCACCTGGGGATGGCGCCCATTGCGCTTGACTTGCGCGACAATCCCACTGAACTCCAACCCGGAACGGCCACGGCCTTCGAGAGAACGCTTCAAGAGATCGCTCAACTGACGCCCGGTCATGGTCAAGGTCACCAAGGCGTTGTCAAATGGCAGGATCCGGAACAGATCCCGGCGGGTCACTTCTCCAGGCTCAAGCCCAGCACGAATGCCGCCCCGATTGTGAATCGCAACCTGGGCTCCCGTATGTGCGCGCATCAGGTCAGTGATCAGATTGCCCGAAGCGGAAGTGCTATAGGCATCCTTGCTGCGGTCAAGAACCCCATCAAGTCGGCCCACAACCTGATCCATGGCCAGTGCACTGCGGCGAAGCAATTCAGCGCAAGCCTCCGCCAAGGCAGGCACGCCCTCACCCTCAGCCGGATCCCCATAGAGGTTCACCAAGCGCGCCTCCCCACGCAGCAGGGATTTTGTCTCCATGTCAAACCAGAGATCCACGCGCCCCACGCTGCGAGCCTTGGAACCCGCCTGCACAATCAGGGTGCGTCCCTCGCGCTCGCCACGATGAAGTACCGTATGTGTGTGCCCACCCACGATCAGATCCAGATCCGGGTGGGCTTTGGCCAACTGCTTGTCCTCGTAGACACCGCAGTGTGTCACGGGCAGCCACCAGTCCACATGCACCGTACGCTCGGCGAGTTCCTTCTTGATACGCGTGAGTGCCACGGCGGGTTCTTCCCATTCCAGATCCCGGGTGGACGGATGGCTCATCTCAGGGGTCTGCACCGAACACATGCCCACCACACAAATCGAAAGGCCGCCTCGCTGCAGGATCAAGTATTCACCCACTCCCGGCAGAGTGCTCCCGGTCTTGGTGCGCGCATTCGCCAACAAGGCCGGCAAGGGCGCCTCCTTCAGCAGGCTTTCAAAGTGCGAGACCCCGTGATCGAACTCATGATTGCCCACGGTGACCAGGTCATAGCCCATTAGCAACATGGCTTTCAGAATCCCAAGGCCCTTATCCAAGGCACCTTCTGGAGTACCCTGGTACCAGTCCCCGCCATCCACCACCAGGATCTCCGCACCCTCATCCCTTGCCGCGGCTCGGGTGCGCTTGATGTAAGCGCCGACCCGGTTCAGACCACCGGAAGTCGGTGGCGGATCCTGATCCTTGACCCAGGTCGCGGGCAAGGGCACCACTTGACCATGCATGTCGTTTGTGTGCAGCACGATCAAATGGAGTTTCCCTGACGACTGATCCTGGGCCGCAGCAGTCCAAGAAGCAAAAACCAGGAACGGGACAAGGAGCAGGCCCAAGAGAGCGGCGGTAGAGGTTCGAAGGGACATGATTGATGGAAGAGACAGGGGGGGCAGGCCCAGAGGCCGGCAAGCAGGGTACAGCAGAAAGCCCGAGTGAAGGGCGGGAAGGATTCAGGAGATCCATCTCGATGGGTCGAGGAGAGAAAGGGGTCCGACCAGATGAGACCCCAGATCGCCCCGAGGATCCCCATATGAGACACATGAAACCCGCCCAATCCTGCGCTCACCTGTGCCTGCTGGTCCTGCTGGCCGCCTGCTCCCAAGAGGACTCTACGTCCCTTTCCAGCGCTCCCGCTTCAAGCGTGCAGACCGCCCCCCAACCCAAGCAAAGCGTTCCGGTGTCTCCTCAGATACAAGCGGCCCGGGTAGATACCACCCAAGAACAAGCAGACAGTCCGGAAGCTCACCTGCACATGCTTGCACCGACGGACGCCGGGATCTGGATCGAGTTCAAGAACCTGGACCGTTTTCGAGCGGTACGCGAACTCGTTGAAACTCTGGAACTCACCTTGACACTGCCCGATCCCGCTGAATTCCATGAGATCCTGCGGGCCCGGGGGGCCGACCCCAGCCAGGTACAACAGGATCAGGCCGCTGCCCTGGTGGGACACTTCACCCAGGGCCACGCGCCCGATTGGAGTCCGATTCTGCCCGTGCGGGACAGCATTAGCTTTGAGCGCTCGGTGCGCGTGGCTCCCGGTCAGGCAGAATTGGTGCGCATGGGCCCTTGGGTTGCCCTGCCTGCAGGTGGTCAAGAATGGAACCTAGAGGACCCGAACTCTCTAGACCTGCAAGACATGCAAGAGGGCGATGTGATGGTGCGAGTGCATCTAGCTCGCATGCGCGAGGAAGGCATCGACACCACTGACCTCTTGCAGGAATTCATGGGCGCCGACCCGACCTGGTTCCAGGGACCCCAGGGTTTCGCGGCGGCAGTGGCCGTATCGGAGCGAATGGACATCACCATTTGGGCGAACGCAGAAGACTTGACCATGGAGATCGCCTTTGACGGCTTCGCCCTCACCCCGGACCAGACCAGCGCTCAAGCCGGATCTCTGGTCCTCCCCACAGAAGACGCGCCGCGTGTCCTTTACGCGCGCCTCTCGGGAGACACCAACGACCCAATCAACGCCCTCAGCGTGTCCTGCGTTCCGATCATTGGAGAGACCCTGGGCAAGACAATCGACGCACCGACCCTGATTGCCCTTGAGTGCGATCCGACGCCAGGCGCCTGCCAGTTCCTGTTGCGCACCCACGGCATTGGATCGGACCAATGGCAGGATCAACTGACCCGCGCGATAAGCGGGCTGGCCGCAAGTACCGGAACACTGGCCCCCACGAAGCCCTTCGATTACGAGGACATCAACGGCCGCTTCACACAGGCGGATCTTGTACCCCGCGGCGGCGAAGCACGCGAGGCCACCCGGCAGGTGCTACTCGGCCACTTTGGGCAGGCGCGCGCACGCATGCGTCTGGCGAGCCAGGGACAGGATGCTCTCTTCACCCTGGGAGAACGAGAAACTCTCGCCTCGGGAAACACACACCCGGCTCTGGACTACCTCGGACAGAACATCGAACAGGGCGCATGCTTCGTGCTGTTGCACGAGGAACTTGCAGGGTCTGCGGCAGCTCCCCCGCTCTTCGCCAACGAGCACCTGAGGGGCCTATGGACTCCGGCCGGAGCCAAAGCCACCAGCCTCCTGGTTCAGCGCGGTAGCGGGGGCCTGCGCTACCTTGCACGATTCACGCACTGAGCAGATCCGGATCCAGAGACCGGTTCATACTGCCTGACCCGACCCTTTCCCGCATGGCACCAGCGCGGCATAGAAACGCTTCGTGCTCATGATCGACAGGGCCAGCACCCCCTCTGCTCCATAACAGGCTCGGAGTTCTAGGCAGCACACCACAGCCACTTCTGCCATTGTGTATTCTCGGGCATGGCAATCATCCCAGGTCCCGCAGGAGAACAAGGCTACCTACCCACCAACGAGCAGGAAATGCGGGCCCGTGGGTGGGACGAGCTCGACGTAATCTTTGCGAGCGGAGATGCCTATGTGGACCATCCCTCCTTTGCAGCGGCACTTCTTGGGCGAGTACTCGAAGCCAAAGGCCTGCGGGTTGGAATCCTGGCCCAGCCCGACTGGCGCAGCGCCAAGGCCTTTCGCAGTTTGGGTCCCCCACGCCTCTTCTTCGCGGTCAGCGCGGGGAACATGGACTCGATGATCAACCACTACACCGCCAATCGCAAGCGGCGCAACCAGGACGCATACTCCCCCGGAGGAGCCATCGAAAAGCGGCCGGACCGTGCCACTAATGTCTACACCCAACGCTGCCGCGAAGCCTTTCCGGGAATCCCAGTGGTGGCCGGTGGAGTCGAAGCCAGCCTCCGTCGAGTGGCGCACTATGACTGGTGGTCAGACAAGGTGCGCCCCAGTATCTTGACCTCAAGCAAAGCTGATCTCGTGGGCTATGGCATGGGCGAAGAATTCATCGTCCAGGTAGCCGAAATATTGAGTGCGGGTGGCTGCATCAAAGACTGCCGCGCGTTGCGTGGCGCTGCCTACCTACTAGGTGCCAAAGAGGAGCTCCCCGAGCATCCCTTCGATGAATATCGCGGAGACGGTCGCACAATAGAACTCCCCTCCTACGAGGAGGTCACGGCCAACAAACTCTCCTTCGCCAAGGCCACCCGGCGGATACACCTGGAGACCAACCCACACAACGCCCGACGAATGGTGCAGCGCCACGGGGACCGGCTGGCGGTGATCAACCCCCCGACCCTGCCACTCAGTGAAGGCAGTCTCGATGAAATCTACGATCTGCCCTACCAGCGACAACCTCACCCGAGCTACCAAGAAGAAATCCCAGCCTTCACCATGATCCGCGACTCGATCACGATCATGCGCGGCTGTTTCGGGGGCTGCACCTTCTGCTCGATCACGCTACACCAAGGACGCACGATCCAGAGCCGCTCCGAGGGCTCGATCATGGCGGAGGTGCAGAAGACCGCCAGGGCCCGAGACTTCAAGGGCACCATCTCGGATCTGGGCGGCCCCACCGCCAACATGTACCGCATGCACTGCACCAAGCCAGAGGTCGAACAGATCTGTCGTCGGCTCTCCTGTGTGCATCCCACCATCTGCAAGCTGCTCTCCACGGACCACGGACCCACCCGCCGCGTGATGAGCAAGGCGCGCAAGACCGAAGGGGTCAAGCGGGTACACATAGCCTCGGGCATCCGCATGGATCTGGCCCAGAGGGACGACGCCTATCTGGAGGAACTCGCTGCCCATCATGTGGGGGGACATTTGAAGGTGGCTCCCGAACACGCCTCCTCAAAGGTGCTTGAGCTAATGAAGAAGCCTGCAGCCGATGACTTTGACGGCTTCGCAGAACGCTTTGCTGCCGCCAGCAAGCGAGCTGGAAAAGAACAGTACCTGGTGCCCTACTTCATCTCAGGGCACCCAGGAACGGGACCGGAAGAAATGATCGAACTGGCCGAGTTCCTCAAGACCCGGGGTTACAGGCCACGGCAGGTACAAGAATTCATCCCGGCGCCAATGGACATCGCCACCTGCATGCACTACACGGGGCTCGATCCCATGACCCTCAAACCGGTGAAGACTGTGCAACGTCTTCGGGACCGACGAGTGCAAAAGGCCCTGATGCAGTTCTTCGAGCCCAGCAACTGGTTCCTTGTGCACGAGGCCCTGACTGCCGCAGGGCGGGAGGACTTGATCGGCAAACAAGCCAAGTGTCTGATCCCGTCGAACCCTCCACCGGAAGCCCTAGCGGCGCGCAAGTCAGCGAAGCACAAAGAAGGGAAGGGGAAGCCCGACCTCTCTGGAACAAGAAAATCCAACACCAAGAAGAGCCCCAACCGCCGCAAATAGCAACAGCCACCGAACTGGTGAACCTCCTAAAGAACTTGCGGCTTTGGTGATGAGGCGCCGTGAGGGTTCACGATGCAATCAAGCGCCGCGAAGTTGCCACCCAAACAATCACTCGCTGAAGGCCTCTTCGGAGAGATGCTCGCGCTTTTTCTCCACATCCTTCCAATCATCGGCGTCATCAAGGGCGTCCTTCTTGTCGGTGATCAACGGCCAGAGGCCCGCCAGCTTGGCGTTCAACTCCACATAGTCGGCCCACTGCTCGGGCACCTCGGTCTCTTCGAAGATCGCCTCGGTGGGGCACTCGGGAACGCAGGCCCCGCAGTCGATGCACTCGTCTGGGTTGATGGCAAGGAAGTTCACCCCTTCAGCGAAGCAGTCCACCGGACAGACATCCACACAGTCAGTGTACTTGCATTTCACGCAGGGTTCGGCGACAACGTAGGTCATGGTCTTCTTCTCTTCTGAGGTCTGGCGGGGAAACAATATGGAAGCCGTGACTTCCAGACGCAGGAGTCTAGCGCAGGGACCCCGGGTGGGCAAACCCAGCCCCCGCAGAACCCTGTTGGCTCAGCACCAGGAGTTGTTGATCACTTCGCCCAAGCCACCGGCACCGGGAACTATGTAGCCCGTCTCGGTCAAACCTCGCTCCTCATCCCAGCAAGCTCCGGGCATCTCCCTGAGCACATGGGCGGGAGAGAGCCCACGATCCACACGGCCGGCAAAAACCTGCACTTCCTGATCCAAATCCCGGGCCGCCGCCAAGAATTCAGGGGTCGCAATCAAGGGCAGGGCCAGAATCTGCTTCGGGGTCCCATGGTTCTCGCAGAGCCAGGAAACTGCTTGCCCGAGAGTTCCCCCGGTAGCTCCCATGGGATCGGGAATCACCAGAGTCGCCCCTTCCAGAGTGCCTCCAACCTTGGCAGCGCGCAGATCGACTCCGCTCACGCGCCCGCTCTCGTCCGAGATGCGCGCCATCTCCAAGTGATCGAGGCGCAGAGAATCCAATGGCAATACCAGGGTCAGCAACTCGAACAGGGTCTGGGCCGGAACAATGCCTCCGCGCATGATGTCCAACACCACAACCCTCTGGGAGGGGTCGAGCAGCATGCCTCGCCAGACCCCGGCATCGGGCTGCAGAGCATGCATACGCGTAGGGCTCTCGGCCTCGCATACAGGCAAGGACATACCGAAGGCCTGCATGCCCAGGTGTTGGTAGGCCGCGCGCAGAACCCCCATCAGTTCAGGATGGGGTGTGTCAGCGGAGGAAAGACGCGCCAGTAGTGTAGCGCTCAAGGCATCGTCCTGAATGTACACGCTCTCTCCATAGGCGTGCTTCAAACCGACCTTGGAATGGTCCCGAACCTCCGGAGAGGAAACGCCCATGGCTCAGGCGCCTCCGGCCGATTGAATCCCATGGGCCAGACTCTTGACCAAGCGAGCCACCTGTGCCACGGGAGTCGCGCAAAGAGCCAGACGCAGGCCCCCATCCAGGGGCACCACAAAGACCCCGTCCTCGCGGCAGATCGCGGCGGCCTTGCGTGCATGGGGTGTGAAGACGGTGACGAAGAAGCCTCCCTCGTAGCGTGGGAAGTCCAGGCCTGCGGTACGCGCGGCTCCGTTGAAGGCGGCCACCCGTTCGCTCAGCAGACGCACAAGGCGCGCACGATCCCTGTCCGCCTGACTGCGCAGATCCGCATCCTGCAGAAGATTGGCAATGGCCAGGAGACCGAGGTGATTGCAATTGGACCAGGTACCCCGGGAGGAATGCTGCAGAGCACACTTGATGCGCTCTCGTTGATCCTGGTTGCGGACTACAGCGACCAGGGCGCCCACCCGTGCGCCGTATTGGGCATAGGACTTGGACGCGGACCAGGCCACCAGCAGAGTTACCCCGGGCGCCAGCCCCTTGACAGCTTCCACCCAGGCTGCGCCGGGAGGCGTAGCATAGCGAGCATAGGCCAGATCCAAACAGATGGCCACCGGACCCTGACTGGACGCAGCGTTCAAGATCTCGACGATGCGCTGCCACTCGAAGGAATCGAGGGAGTAGCCCGTGGGGTTGTGGCAGGGAAAATTGAGTACCAAGAGAGCGCGCCCCTGAGTCTTCATCTGTTGGCTGAGCCCCACCTCCAACGCCGAAAGATCAAAGCACCGCTTGCTGTCAAACATGCGAAAGGTATTCACCTTGCGGCCCGTATGCTCAGCAATGATGCGGTAGGGACTCCAATAGAAATCAGTGGTCAAGAGCGACTGACCCGGCTCAAGAAAGTTCACCACCGAGTGATGAAGAGCACCGGTGCCGCCAGCCGTAGCGTTGGCCACCGCATGAACCGCCAACTCCCGGTCACCCCCAAATACATCCTCCAGTACACCCTCGAGGAACTCCTTGTCCCCGGAAATGGGCGCGTAGGCCGCTGCCCGAACGGGATCCACGCTGGTGAAAGCCTCGAACACACTGGGCATCACGCACAGTGAACCGTCATCTTCCACCAGCGCGCCCAAGGTGGCATTGAGAATGTCCTCCCCTTCTGCGGCGCGCCGCACGGCTTCCCCGTGCAAGGCAAAAATGGGATCGTCCCCTGGCCGATTGGAGGCGGCAGCGATCAGATGGGAATCATTCTGGCGGGTGGTCAAGGTATTCATCGAAGCAGCAGTCCGAGCGACCATTCTACCCAGAAGGGAGGTGGATTGGGGAACAAGCCCTCAGACCAAAGAGAATCGATGGTCATGATGGACTCAAGACCCGCAGCAACGCGTCCTGTTCGGCTGTGTTCTGCCCACCGGGCGCCACGGTCCAAGTGTCGTAGAAACGGATCCCCTTGAGGTGCAGGTAACGGTCCAGATAGACCGCGGCGTCCCGACGGCTGCGGGTAAAATCCAAACTGACGCCCACCAGTTGATGAACCTCCGCCGTGAAAGGGTCCTGGGCAAGAGCCACGAGGCCCAGACGAATAACCTCCTGGCAGCGCTCGAAGCGGGAGAGCCTGGAGTTGCTGCCAGTGAGAAGTGGGAAGGTCCCATCAGCAGGCGCCAGGTCGCGCATCTGAACCAGGTTCTGGACCGCCTTCTTGCGGCCCGCCTCCCGCAGGGCCAGGGTAGCGGCTTGGTTCTTGTTCAAGGCGGCAAGCTTAGTTCCAGACTGAAAGTCCCGAGCAGATTGCTTGGCCCCGCTGACCCACTGACTCCAGGCGCCCCCCGCCTCCCGTTCGCCCATCACAAAAGCCTGAGCCAAACGCACCGCATCTGAGTTGGGCACCGAAATCTCCGAACCGGGACCCTCCTGAAAAACCTCCAGATCCGCCAGAATCGCTCGCAAGCGAAGCGCCGCAAGGTCGAGGCGCGCGGTGATCAACTGCAACAAACCAACCTCTTCCAAGCGGCCGAGGCCATAGGTGTGGGAGTTCAGGAGCGAATAGGCCGCCGTCAGTTCTCGCACCTCCTGCGCTCCCTCCTGCAGCAACCAGATGCGCACCTGTCGACGGGCGTCTCCCGCCACTCGAACCAAGATCAGTGCGTACTGAGCATTCAAGCCAACGCTGAAAGGATCGATAATCAGCTCCTCCAGGACCAAAGCCGAAGGATCAAATTCGGGGTCCGCCAGATCGGAGTGAAAAGCCAGTACCAATCGATCAAGCCCCTGGCGCTGATCCTCGGCCCTCGCCATGGCAACTTCCAATTCAAAGCGCGGCACCAGATCCGCCAGAGCCAAGCGCACCGCTTGATCCGCCGTACTTGGCTTGCGCCAGAATTTCTCCACCTGCCGCAGTTGCGCCTTGGATCCAAAAGCGGGCTGACCGTCCAAGTCCCCTACCCAGGGATAGTCTTCACCACCAACGGAACAAGGCATGCAAAGCAGCAGCGATGCTGCAAGGGAAGAGATCGGAAGGGTCAGCACGAACCCCAGCCTACTCAAGAATCCCCGCGGCCCGGGTCCGAACTGTGTCCCCCGGAGGGGGAAACATCAGGCAAATGGCCCGGCGATGCCCTCATCGGGCTCGTCAGAGCCCGTACAGAGCTCATCGGGACTGGCAGACGCGCCTGCGTTGTCTCCCTCTGTCAAGCGATCGATGCGCACATGCGCGGCTTTTGGCAGATGGACCGGAGGATAGCTGCTGGGTGCCAGATAACCCGGAGGAGTGGGAACCTTAAAGTCCCAGCCCAGGGTCGTGCTGGTGAATGGGACTTCAGCGGTGGAAGGTGCACCAGACTCGGGAAGTGCATCGGTTGCTGGAAGCTCCTCTTGGACCTCCTGCTCGTTCACCCGATGGGCCCCCGCACGCCATTCTTCGCGGACTTCCCAGAAGGGCGGCCGTTGGGTGGGATCTCCATCGAGGGGCACGGGCTGCTCGTAGGCGCTGGGCGCAACATAGAGCGTGGTCGGCGTGCCCGGCATGGGACTGTCCTCATCTTCGCTCTGCCAATCTTCTACAGGCGGGGCATTCTCAAGATCCGCTTGCTCAGCGGCGAGGTCCACCGGCTCAGGGTCCACCGGCTCCAACTCGAGGGGTTGCCAGTCGATTGCTTCGGGCTCCACTGCCTTGGACTCAATCACAACCGGCTCTTCGCGCAGATCGATCCAGATCTCATCGGAATGCTTGGACTCCTCCTTGGGCAGTTGTTCCGGCGGCGGCTCGGGGTTCTCCCGACGGGCCAGGAATCGAATCCGGGTCAAGCGCCCAAAGGCCACCCCGCTGGAACGGGCTAAGGCTCCCGCATCCAGGTTGGCCAGGTCCCAGAGGGATGCCACGCCCTGTCTGGCCAGCACATCAATCAACTCCCGATCCAAGCCGTCCACTGCGCCGGGTTCGAGACCCGGGTTGGAATCCCGAACAGTCTCGGGAATCGGCTCAGACTCCCTTTCAGCTTGCTGGAAAACCTCAACTTGTTCTCCCCGGGGCTCCTCGATCGGTGGCTCTGCCATCGGCACCGCCAACATGCGCTCCATGGCCAGTTCATCTCGCTGATCCAGGGCAGCCCCCACGGGCGCCTGAATCGGATCTGCATCCAAGAACTCCGGCACTTCCTCCACATCCAAGGAAGGGGCCTCTTCACCGGGCGCCAGACGCTGGCGCAGGTTGGTCGCCTCGCGAACAAAGCGCCGGGCAGTGGAGGCGGAAATACCCACCAGCCTGGCCAGTTCCTCTGCAGGCAGGTCCTCAACGGCTCGCAGGGAATTACAACCACCCCTACGCAAGCGCTTGAGAGTAGAGGGACCGTCAGCATGCAGGGTGCAAAGCAGGGCTAGAGCTTCCATGGTGTTCTTGAGGGGTACTCGTCTAGTGGTTCTTGCTGGTAATCAAAACAGGGGACTCAGGCGCAGAGTTCAAGCCAGCCTGCAGCAGGCTGGCAGGATCCGCCTCCGGACCAAACATCACGGCCACCTCGCCGGCCAAGGCAGCAAAGTCCTGGGTCGCGCGGCAGGAGGCATCCAAAGCCTGCACCGGCAGGCCCACCGCAGGGGCTTCGCGCAGGCGCACGCTGGTACGAATCACCGTATCGAACATGGCGGCGCCAAAACGCGCATGCAAGGCCACCAACAGTTCCCGAGCGAAGCGCATGCGACGATCAAAAAGGGTCCCCACCACGCGCACCTCGTAGGCACGCCCCTGGTTCTCCCCCATCTCGTCCAGAATCCTCAAGGCTTGCAGGGCACCCTGCAAGGCGAAGGCACCAGTCTCCACAATCAGGAAGGCAGACGTACAAGCGAAGAGCGCATTGGCGCAGAGCACCCCCTCGGCACGAGGCGGGCAATCCACAATGACCCAGTCGTAACGATCGCGCACCGCATCGAGGGAAACCTTCAGTCGCTGCTCCGGATGCAGCAAACGCTCGGCGGTCTCTTCGAACTCCACCAGCCGCGGCCGAGAAGGAACCAAGTCGATTCCCAAGGGGCCGCTCTGAATCGCCTGCTCGATGTAGGCCTCATCGAGCAACACCTCGGCGATCGTGGGTTCTTCCAAGGGCGCGCAACCAAGGGCCATGGTAGCGTGGGCCTGGGGATCCAAATCCACCAGCAACACACGCTCCCCCCGTTGGGCCAGTGCGCCAGCCAGATTGACCGCGGTGGTAGTCTTGCCACAGCCCCCCTTTTGGTTGACCAACGCCAGCACTTGCAAGGGTCCACCCGGATGGCGGCCGCGCTTGGGAATGCTGGTTTGAGGAGTCATGGGGTTTTGCTGTTTTGAACCAGGCCCCGAACAATGCCGAGACTCGCTCCGGTCTGATTATGCCGCCGATTGATGGGGCAAGCCAGACAAACACGACCGAGGATCGGACTAGTCAGCGCAAGGCGCGCCGGGCACCCTGGAAGAAGGAGGTGGACGTACGGGCCAGATCCAAGGGCCCCCACTCCACCACAGCCTGCAAGGCCTGCGCCGCCGGAGAAGCTGGCCAGGCCACGGTCACGGGGCTGCGCTGCTGTACGCTCTGGGTGACGGCAGGATCAGCAGGCACCCAGCCAATGTATTCCGGTTCACGCTTTAGGAAGCGCAGGGCCGCCCCCCGGAAGCGCGCCCAGGCAGCTGCGGCCACGGCCTCATCGCCCGCTCGATTGACCACAACCCCGACTCTGATGGAGGGATTGACTGTCACCGCACGCTTGTAAAGAGCATAGGCGTCGCTCAGAGCGGTGAGTTCTGGATTGGTGACCAGGATCAGGGTGCTGGTGGCTGCCAGATGGGCCAAGGTGGAGTACCCGAGCCCCGCCCCGTGGTCGATCACGATCAGATCAAACTCCCCCTCAAGGGGAATCAGGGCCTTGAAGAGCCGGTCGAGCTGGCGCCGGGTGGGATTGACCAGCGCCTGACGACCCACACCACCCGAGAGCAGCTTCAGCCCATAGGGTCCTTCGATCACGGCTTCGCGCGCCTTGACCTGGCCATCAAGCACATGCCCCAGGTCATGCACCGGCGTCATTCCAAGGAGCAGATGGGCATTGGCCATGCCTGCGTCAAAGTCCACCAGCAACACGCGCTCGCCCCGGCGCGCCCGTTGGATCGCCAGGTTGGAAGCCAGCACACTCTTGCCCGTGCCGCCCTTGCCGCTGGCCACACACACCACACGCGCTGCGCTCACGTGTCCTGGGTCGTACGGAACCTGCGCTTCGGGGGCAGATCGACTCTGGACACCGCCGCCGGCGTAACGACGCAAGGGATTCAGGCGCGAAAATTGGAGGCGATTCAACATGGGGCCGAGCCAGATTCTACTTCAAAGCCCCCAAGGTCAAGGGTCGGCCCCAGGGTTCAATGAAATTTGACCTCTTCCCCGATGCGATGGAGCTTCATCACATTGGTGCTGCGCGCCACCCCCGGAGGAACTCCAGCAACGATCACAATTTCTTCGCCAGGTTCGCAGATCCCCCGCAGTTCCAGGGCCTCGGAAGCTATGTGGATCATGTCCTCCAGGCTGGCTTCCCGGCGAAATAGCACCGGACGCACGTGGGCCAGACTGGTCATGCGCGCCACAACCGAAGGATTCGGGGAGAGCCCGATGATTTCGGCATTGGGTCGGTATCTTGAGATCAAGCGCACGGTATTGCCGGTCTCGGTGAAGGCCACGATGCGCTTGAGTCCCAGACTATTGGCCGTGTGTACAGCGGCCATGGCAATCGCATTGAAGAAAGTTGCCTCCGAGGGGTTCAGCTTGAGCCGCGGACGATGCTGATAACGCTGGGACTGTTCCACAGAGAAAGCGATCTGAGACATCTGGCGCACCGCTTCCACGGGATATTCACCAATGGCCGTCTCCGCGGAAAGCATCACCGCATCGGTACCGTCCAATACGGCGTTGGCAACGTCGGTCACCTCCGCCCGAGTGGGACGACTGGAGTGGATCATGGACTCCAACATCTCGGTAGCGGTGATGGTGAACTTGCCCGCTCGTACGGCTGCGGCCAAGACTGACTTTTGCACCAGTGGCAGATCGGCGAGTTCGAGTTCCACACCCAGGTCGCCCCGGGCAACCATGATGCCGTCTGCCTCTTCAAGCAGCTCGTCCAGATTATCCACCGCGGCGCGGCGTTCTACCTTGGCGACTATGGCTGCGTCGGGCATCAACGAGCGAATTTCGCGTAGCTCCGATGCCTGGGCCGCGAAACTGACCCCCACCATCTCCACATCAAGCTCCTTGGCAAACTTGAGCCACTCGCGGTCCCGGGGAGTAGGCAGTTCATAATTCACAACGGAATCGGGCATATGCACACCCTTGCGATTTCCCAGGGAACCGCCTCGTACCACTCGTCCGACCACCGTTTCCCCAAAACCGTCTTCCACCAGGATTTCGATCTGGCCATCGTTCAAGAAAACCCGATGGCCAGGCTTGAGGCTCTCGTGTATGGCCGGTACATCGATCTGGACCTCACCGGGCAGAGCTTCGCTGGATCCCGTACGCAGGCGAATCACCTCCCGTTCAACCAGGTCGACACGGCCTTCAGGAAAGGTGCCAGTGCGCATCTTGGGGCCGGGCAGATCCACCAGGATTCCGATGGGAGTGCAGCGTTCCTGGGCCGCGGCACGCACCTTTGCAATCCGTTGCCGGGCTTCCTCTTCTCCCCCGTGGCTGAAATTGATGCGCGCGACAGAGAGACCGGCATCAATCAGTTCGCCGATGCGATCCTCCGAAGCGGGACCGATGGTGGCGACAATTTTTGTGAAGGGCACCTGCCGAGCACCCTTCTTGGGGGGTGAAGAGGAGGGGTCGGTCGTAGCGCGTGACTGGGACATAAATACTCATAGGACGCCCTGGGACGACCAACTGATGAGCAGAGAATACATCTTTGGGGCCCACTATCACGGCTCGAAGCCTCAAAGCCCTCCCAAGGAACCTGGATAGGGGTCCGGCTGAGATTCTCCCGATTCTGCCCCACAGATTCCCAGACCTTGGTAGACCTAAGGGGGTAGTTACCGATCGTTCGGATAGGTCACTCTCCCCTTTATTCCTTTTCTCTTCTTTTCCCCTCCTCCCCATGGGTATCCGAGCAGAATCTACCCGACGCGGGTCCGTGCCAGCTGCGACCACAGCCTTCCTCCTCGCACTGGTCCTGGCCCTAGTGGTCTACGCTATTTAGGGACCTCGATCTGACGGGTACCTGGTACCCGCTGGACGAATACCAAAACCGGATGGAGCATTCAGGGTCCATTCCCAACCCGGCACCTCGCTCCGCGAGGGTGGTGCCTGGGCCACGAAATTTGCGGCCAACTGACTTCGATCCGATCTGGATCACCCCATCTGAATCTGCGTGGGGATCTCTTGGTAGGCGGGAAACCTCCCCAAAGCCTTTTTGGAGAACACAAGAGAGTCATCGATAGTGATCTCGAAGACCCCCCCGGATCCCTCCACCGCAGTGAAATCGATCTCACCGAAGACCTCCTTCAATTCAGCGGCCAGACCGACCGCTTGGGGGAGGTAGTTTCAGGTGACGCAGTACTCGATGCTGACCTTCATGGGGGCACCATAGCCCATCCAGGAGGTGCCGAGAGCTTCCCCTGGTGACTTGCTGGGTATGAATCGGGTATTTTTTGTTCCAGGGAATCTCTCAGAAGCCAAAGATCGGGGGTCTTGCCCCGTAAACTCTCCCTCCCTGCTGGTTTGGACCCTGCGCGCCCCCCCTGCGCCAACCCATCCAAACCCCCACTCAGCCCGTGCACCGCACGTAGAACCCATAAACCAACATGAAGAATCTGCCCTGGACTCTGCTTGGCCTCTTGGCCGCACCCCTGCTGCTCTCCGCTCTGCCCACCCGTGACACCATCGCCTTCGCCCCCGAAGACGGCACCAGTGTCAGCGTTACCTTTCTCAGCTCCAACGAGCTGACCCTTGATGACATGCAGATGCTGATGAACGGGCAAGAGAATGCGATGATGCCCAGCATAGAGATGGACATGATCACGACCACAGAATATCAGTTCAGCGACACCTATGAGCGCATGGCAAAAGGCCAGCCCGCGCGCCTCAAGCGCACCTACGACTCCATCCAGAGCGCCATAAGCGGCGAAACCAGGATGGAGATGATGGGCGAAGAACAAACAGAAGACGTCGCGGGCAGCGGCACCTCAGGGTTGGAAGGGGATTCGGTTCTCTTCAACTTGAAGGATGGGGAATACATCAAGAGTTGGCCCGAAGGAGAAGAAGGCGATGACGAGCTGCTCGAAAATCTGCTGGAGGATGTCAGCCTGCGCGGCTTGCTGCCAGAGGGAGAGGTCGCCGAAGGCGAATCCTGGGACATCGACTTGTCCATCATGCTCGACCTACTGGCCCCCGGTGGCGACCTCGGCCTTGAACTTGAAATGGAAGGTGGAGACAACGCCATGTCCATGGGCCCTGATACGGACATGATGAGTGACATCCGGGAAATGCTGAGCGGCAACATGAATGGCACAGTCACCGGTAAGCTCACGGGCTACCGCGACGCAGACGGAGCCCGCGTGGCGGTCATTGAGATCGATATCGAGGTTGACTGCAGCACCGACATGATCGACATGATGCGTGAGAAGATCGAGGAGAGCCTGCCCCCGGACGCTGGCATCGAAATGGATCTGAGTTCAGTGGATGTGAGCTATGTCATGGAGGGCGAGGGCGAACTCCTGTGGAACGCAAGCGCCGGACACATTGCTGGACTGAGCCTCGAATTGGAAGTAGCCATGAGCATGGAAATGGCCATGGGCATGGACGCGGGCGGCCAGCAGATGGATATGGAAATGGCGATGGAAATGTCCGGAACGACGGAGCTCACCGTCGAGGTAGAGTGACCAGAGCGTTAGAGACGCTTGAGTAACACTGGCCCCCGGAAGCTTGACGCTTACGGGGGCCACTTCTAATGGGGCCAAGGGCACAGGCGAAGAGCATAATCAGCCCGCCATGACGCTCTCCCGCCTCCTGCCCCAACGACCTTTTCCGCCCTATGCGTTCTTGCCGGGCAGGGATCCCCACCCCACCAGAGACCCGCGGGGACATTCTGCGGGTACAGAGAACGACTCGACTCCACAGGAGTTGACGGACATAGAAGACTGGGCGACCACTCCAGAGTATCTGTTCGGAATCGACCTCTACAACCACGGCTACCTGTGGGAAGCGCACGAAGCCTGGGAAGCGCTCTGGCATCTGGCCAAGCCCGATCCCCTACGGGCGGACTTCTTGCAGGGCTTGATTCAATGTACCGCGGCCACTCTCAAGGTGCGCATGGGCCAGCCCCAGGGCCTCGAAGCTCTGGCCCGCATGGGGACCGAACGCTTGGAGCGAGTGGCGCAACAAAGCGGGGGCGTCTACATGGGGCTCTCCGTGCAGACATTCCTCGAAGCCTTCCGCGCCTTTGCTGCATCCCAGCCAAAAGACACAGAAACGCGGCCGATGATCGTGCTGGACGACTGAGCGGGCCAAACCGCTGGCCACTTGGGCAGGCCTCAGCCAAGGTACTCTTCAAAAGCCTCGGCTGAAAATCCCACCAAGACCTTCTTGCCCAGCCGCATGGTGGGTGCACGCAAATTACCCGTGGGACCGAGCATGACCTTGGCAAGTTCGGCGCCGGTCATTTTCTGCCTGACCAGATCAAAGGTCATCACCTTCTTGCCCTTAGCCACCACCAACTTGGTGGCATCTTTGAGGACGCCCTTCAAGTCCTTGGCGCCTATCTTGTCCTTAGCTGCATTCACCGTCTCACGGATGGTGAGGGGCCGACCGTCCATCCAGTCGTCAGCCCGTGTGCAACTCGTTCAGCCCTTACGGTGGTAATAGAAGTCAATGCGCTTTGCCATGGGGGCCAGGATGGGAACCAGAGAGCCAAAGCGCAAGAGTCCAGGAGCAGGGGGTCCCTGACGCGAAAATCCAGTCCTCAAGAACGGGCCTGACGCATGAACTCGTCCACCAGTGCTGAGACCAAAGGCAACTGACTCTCCACGCCTAAGATTTTGGCCGGAGGTACATGCAGGAAAAGAACCACAACCCCCAGATCCCTACCCCGCTGCAAGCTGCAAAAATAGACGCGCTCACACACATAGGCCCCCGCATCCTGGGACTGCTCCACCTGTCGGGCCCCAGCTCCCCGCAAAGCAGCTTCGAGGGCTTCCAAATCCAGGGATGTGCTCAACACCTCCCCCTCAAGCCCCAGAGAGGAGACCGTGATCCCCTCATTGTCCGGCCGATCCCCGAGCAAAGTCCCCCGGGCCTGCTGCTCCAATCGGAAACCCGGGCCCGGATGCACCCCCAGGCTCAGGATGCCCAGGGGCGGCCGCCCCAGATCCATGAGTTCCTGATCCAGCACCTCAGGCGCCCCGCAAAAGGTCACCGGCAGCTCACACCCACGGCAATCAGGCCGCTGACCCAGCAAGCGGGCCAGTTCCCCCGATGGGTTGTGCTCGACCCCCTCGAAGGGCCCAAAGCCGGTAATCAGAAGGGGCGCCCCCATGGCTGACAGAGTACTGCCTCGCGGGCATGGACGGGAGTGCAGCCCGCCCGTTACCCTCTGCCCAGTCAATCTCCCCCGGCTGGGGAGCAGATCCAGCCCCCGGCAAGAGACGCAAGCGATGAAGAACAAGGTCCTGATTGGGAATGGCCAAGGCTTTTGGGGCGACTCGATCCTGGGCCCCATACGCCTGTTGCGCGAGGGCCCCCTCGACTACTTGACCCTCGATTACCTGGCGGAGGTCACCATGTCGATCATGCAAAAACTCCGGCAGCGGGACCCGAAGGCAGGATATGCCACGGATTTCGTGACCCTCATCGACCGAGTGCTGCCCGAGCTGCTGGAAAAAAAAGTGCGGGTAGTGGCCAACGCGGGAGGCGTCAATCCCCACGCCTGCAAGGATGCTCTGCTTGAGGTCTGCCGCAGACACGGGGCCAAGGGCGTGCGCATCGCAGTGGTGGACGGGGACGACATACTGCCGAACCTGGACGACCTGATCGGCGGTGGTGAGGAATTCACGAACATGGACACGGGTGCTCCCCTGGCGGATGTACGTTCGCGCGTTACCAGCGCAAATGCTTACCTGGGGGCCTTCCCCATAGCCGAGGCCCTCAACGCCGGGGCCCAAATCGTAGTCACAGGTCGAGGCACGGACCCAGGGCTGGTCCTCGGACCCCTGATCCATGAATTCAACTGGGGCCAAGAAGACTGGCACAAGCTCGCCGCGGGAACAGTGGCGGGACACATCGTCGAGTGCGGCGCCCAATGCACAGGGGGCAACTTCACCGACTGGCAATCGATCCCCAATCTGTCGATGGTCGGTTACCCGGTGCTCGAAGTTGAACCCAGCGGGGACTTCTGCGTCACCAAGCACGAGGGCACAGGCGGTCTGGTCAGCGTAGAAACCGTGACCCACCAACTGGCCTACGAAATGGGCGACCCTGCGCGCTACCTGACACCGGATGTGATCGCTGACTTCACCAGCTTCCGCCTGAACCAAGAAGGAGAGAACCGGGTAAGAGTGAGCGACACCCAGGGCCTGCCCGCCACGGAGACCTACAAAGTTTCCATGAGCTACTCCGATGGCTGGAAGAGCGTAGGACAGCTGACCATCAGCGGCCCCGATGCCTTGGCCAAGGCGCGCCTGTGCGCCAAGATCGTCTGGGATCGATTGGCCTACGACGGCTGCGAGTACGAACCCCAAGAGCGCCTCGAAGAATACGTGGGCGCAGGAGAGTGTCACGCGGGTCTGCCCGGAGGCACCTCAGAAGATCCTCCCGAGGTAGTCTTGCGCTTGGGTGTCAAAGGCCCGGACAAGGCCAAAGTCATGCGCTTTGGTCCGGAACTGGTTCCCCTGGTCACCAGCGGTCCCCCGGGAGTCACAGGTTTCGCTGGCGGACGTCCCAAGGCCCAGGAGATCATCGGCTACTGGCCCGCCCTGATGAACAAGCAACTGATCCAACCCAATGTCACCCTCGTGACGAGTTAGCCCCATGCCCACCGTTCCCCTCCACCGCATTGCCCAAGCGCGCTCCGGCGACAAGGGCGAAGGCTCAAACGCTGGCGTCTTGGCTCGCTCAGAAAAAGCCTACGCCTTCCTGGCTGAGACCCTGACCGAAGAACGGGTGCAAGAGTTCTTCAAGGGGATCAACCAGGGCGGCGTAACCCGGTACCTGGCGCCAAACATGCGTGTCTTGAACTTCTTGCTGGAGGACAGCTTGGGGGGCGGAGGCTCCGCTTCTCTCAAGACCGATGCCCAGGGCAAGACCCATGGAATTGGGCTCTTGCGCATGGAATTGGATGTACCCGATGAGGTGCTGAACGCGACCCCCGCCCCTCCCGCTTGAACCATGGACCTGATCCTCGAACTGCACGAAAAGGCTCGACGCAAGAACAGCACCATCGTGCTGCCCGAAGCGTCCGACGAGCGCGTGGTGCAAGCAGCTGCTCGCCTGGCCAGCGAAGGCCTGGTACGACCGGTACTGGTAGAAGCCCGTGGTATGACCAGCCTGCCTCCTGGGGTGGAGACCGTGCGACCTTCATCGGATCCGCGCCTTGAATCTTTTGCGGAGGCACTTTTTCAACGTCGAAAAGCCAAGGGCATGACCATTGAAGACGCGCGCGAGCGCATGCTCGACCCCCTTTGGTTCGGTGCCGCCCTGGTTGCGTCCGGTGAGTGCGACGGGGGCGTCTCCGGTTCCATCTCATCCACCGCCAATGTCCTGCGCGCAGGCCTGGGAGTCATCGGTCTGACCCCCGGCCTACGCACGGTCTCTAGCAGCTTCCTGATGATCCGCGAGGATGAAGTCTTCACCTTCGCCGACTGCGGCGTGGTTCCGGACCCCAGCCCTGAACAATTGGTGGACATTGCGCTCGCCTCCGCCGAAGGGCACCGCCGTCTGGCGGGAACCGCCCCGCGAGTGGCCCTCTTGTCCTTCTCCACCAAGGGATCCGCCGAGCACCCCATGGTGGACAAAATGGTCGAAGCCACGGAACTGCTGCGCCAAAGAGCACCGCAACTCACCGTAGACGGAGAACTGCAACTGGATGCGGCCATCGTGCCCAAGGTGGCCGAGCGCAAAGCCCCGCGCTCACCACTCGGGGGCCGCGCCAATGTCCTGATCTTCCCCGACCTGAACGCAGGCAACATGGCCTACAAACTCGCCCAGCGGCTGGCGGGCTTCACCGCTCTCGGCCCACTGGTGCAGGGCTTCCGCCGGCCGTTCATGGACCTCTCCCGCGGCTGCGTTACGGAGGACATCGTGCATGTGTCCTGCATAGCCGCACTTCTTGGAGACTAGTCCGTGACCGCCAAGCGCTCGCCCCTGCCTGCCCCGCTCTGGACACTCGATCTGCACGGAACTGACACCGCGCGCGCCTTGCAATTGGTGCAACAGGAAATCGCCTCACGCTACCCCCGGGGACACAGCCCGGGCCTGGTCATCACCGGTCGCGGCGTCCATTCCGAAGGGGGAAAATCCCCAGTGCAGGCTATGGTCAAGAAGTTCCTGCACAGTGCCGAAGCCCGGACCAAGGGGGTCAAGAATGTGCAGCCGGAGAGGCAGGGGGGCGCCTTCCGGGTGGACCTCTACGCCCCTGGACAAGCACCCAAGCCAACTCCGGACCCCTGATCGGCCTGCCTGAGTAGAGGTACGGACAAGCGGGGCTCGGATCAGTACCCTGTTGCCCAGCCATGGGAATGCGCAAGGTATACATCGCCTACACAGGCGGCACAGTGGGCATGCTGCCCACGGAACGGGGCCATGCCCCGGCCCCCGGGCAACTGGCAGAGTTGCTCGGCCGCCTGCCACAGTTCCAGGCACCAGAAATGCCCGAGATAACCCTGCGCGAGTACAACCCCCTGCTCGACAGCGCGAACATGACTCCCGCCGACTGGGTGGCGATCGGCAAAGATCTCAAAGCCCAACAGGAAAACCACGACGGATTCTTGGTACTGCATGGCACGGACACCATGGCCTACACAGCCAGCGCTCTGTCTTTCCTGCTGGAAGGGCTTGAGAAACCGGTGATTCTGACTGGCTCGCAGATTCCCCTCTGCGAAACCCGCAGCGATGCCCTGGAAAACCTGACCACCGGCCTGTTGCTCATCGAACGCTACGCACACCGCATGTGCGAAGTCTGCATTTGTTTCGGTGGCCGCTTGCTGCGGGGCAACCGAGCCAGCAAGACCGACTCAGAGGGCTTTGACGCCTTCGAGTCCCCCAACCATCCACTGCTGGGCACCATCGGCATCGACTTTGAACTGAATTGGAACATGTTGCGTCGGCCCCAAGCGGAAAGCCTGCCCCTCAGGGTGCGTGAACTGGGTGACACTTCAGTTGGCGCTTGTCGTTTGTACCCGGGCATGTCTGCACACACCCTGGCGGCATTCTTGGACGGAGTCGAAGGCTGTGTGCTTGAATGCTACGGGGCCGGCAATGCCCCCAACCGGGACAAGGAGTTCATGGGTGTGCTGCGCAACGCTTGCGATTCGGGGACAGTGATCGTTGCGGTGCCCCAGCCCCTACGGGGCAGCGCGGCTCTGTCTCTATATGCCACAGGGCGCGCCCTGCTGGATGCGGGCGTGGTCAGCGGCTTTGACATGACCCCCGAAGCTGCCCTGACCAAAATGTCGTACCTCTTTGCCTGCACTACAGACTCCGCCGAGGTCCGGCGCATGATGCAGCAGAATCTGCGTGGGGAACTCACGCCCCTGACAAGCGAAAATGAATGACGGTCCAACGAATGAAACCGTAGAGGCACCTCGTCTGGCAATTGTGCTCGAGGGTGGCGGAGCCCGCGCCTCCTGGCAGGTGGGCGCCCTGCGCGGCCTCCTGAGCGAACTGCCGGAACTCTCGCCACGCATCATTGTGGGCATCAGCGCAGGAGCAATCAACGCCTCCAGTCTGGCGAACTCTGTTCAGCCCATGCCCGCCGCGGTGGAAGAACTGGCAGAACTCTGGCACATGCTGAACGTGGAACGGGTCTTCGAGGCCCACCCCACCAGCCTCATGAGCCGGGTACTGCGTGTGGGCCTGCGCGTTGCCTTTGGCCTCAGGGCCCGAAAGAATCCGATCCTGGGCATGGTCAACACTGATCCTCTGCGCGAAACCCTCAGCCACGGCCTGGGCACAGGACCCAGCGGTTCTCTGGACGGCGTACGCGCCAACATCGCCAGCGGCCAACTGGATTCTCTGGCTCTCCTGACCACGCGCTACAACACGGGCCAAACGATCTGCTTTTTTCAAGGTGGCGAGATCGATGGTTGGAACCGACCGAATCGCAGGGGAATCGCCAGCAATCTGACCGTGGAGCATGTGATGGCTTCAGCGGCTCTGCCCCTTTTCTTTCCGCCCATTCAATTGAAAGAGGACTGGTACGGGGACGGGGGTGTGCGCTTGATTGCCCCCTTGGCTCCTGCGGTGCACCTTGGGGCCACCAAGATCCTGGCCCTCTCAACGCGCTACGCGCGCACGGACAGCGAAGCAGACGAAGGTGGAGGCAAGGGCCCCCCCAGCCCGGCCCTGATCGCGGGCAACCTGTTCAATGCAATCTTCTTGGATTCCCTTGATCAGGACGCGGCCAACCTGCGGCGTTTGAACCGCTTGATCGAAAACCAATGCGATCCTCCGGGCAATCTGCGCGCCATTGATCTGGCCCTGATGCGACCTTCGGTGGACCTGGGGCGTTTGGCATCGCGTTTCGAGCCCGAGCTGCCCTGGTTCTTCCGACGCCTGCTGCGCAACCTGGGCACCAAGGGCGCCGACAGCCAGGACCTCTTGTCAACGGTGCTCTTCGATCCGGGCTATGTGAGCCTGTTGATGGAACTCGGCGAGGAGGATGGTCGCAACAACGCCCCGGAAGTTGCCCGCAGTCTGGGACTTTGAAAATCATGGCGGCCTAGACCGAGCCCAAGCCCTTCCCAGCCAGGGTCTCGGTCACTATCCTTTCCAGCCACGACCTGCACCCAGATCCCATGACCAAGATCCTCTGCAAGAATTGCTGCCACCTGAAGATGGCCCCCTACCAGGCCCCACGAACGGGCTGCTGGCATCCCGACCACATGCAGACCACCCAAAAGGACGCCTGGCTGGATGAGCAGCAGGTGCCGGGCAACCACCAACAAATCAACCTGCGCAAAGATTGCGTCAGCTTTGAAGCAGCGCCGGGAAAGGCCAGCCTCTGGCAGCGCTTTCGAGCATTCGGAACCTAGCGCGCGGGACGGAGGTCCAGGTCGAAGTTGCGGCGCAACAGATTGCAGACGCCGTTCTCGCCGATGCAAACCGGGTAGAGCACAAAGCCCGTCAGGCGGGGCACGGGGGGAGGCGCTTCCCCAGGTGGGCCCGGAGCCGAGGCAACCAACTCAAAATCCAGGCGCGGATTCTGATAGTCCGCCTCACCCACGGACTGCAGGTCAATCCAGGAACTCCTCGCTCGCCAGCCATCAGGCAGATCGATCCAGATTCCCAGAGGCCCACCCTCGGGTTCGATGCGCACATCCTCTGCGGGAACAAGGCTCAAATGTACCCGGGAAGTCCCCGGGGCAACGCGCACATTGGGTCCAGCAAAACCAGTGTGGGGCGCCACGGCCCAGTGCAGAATCGCGCGCTGCTTCTCGTCCAGTGGAATACGTGCGAGAGGATCGGGGTTCTCTTGGATCACGGGCACGGGCAGGTCATAACCACCCTTGGCTGTTTCCGCTCCTGAGAGCAGCACCTTCCAAACTGCCGGCTTCAGGCCACGGGCAGCCAACTCTTTCCTCGCCAAGGGAACCCAATCGTAAAAAGGATAGGGCTTGTCCAGGCGCGGCCCCCATTGCTGGATCCGTCGGCGCCAGATGTACTGGCCGGGATCCAGACTCAAGGCCCGGGACCAGGAATTGAGCGCCCCTTGAAAACGGCCCTCGTTGGGTTGTTCACCAGGTCGTTGGCTGGGGCCCTCCAGGTCCAACAACAATCTCTGGGCTACCCCCGCGCGAAAGTGATCGCGGGCCGAGGCGTTGGGGGCCAGGGCACGGTCCACAAGAGTCCGCACAGCGGCCCGCCGCCGACTACACGATCCGGCGTCCATTCCCTGCCGGTCCATCAGCAAGATCGCCATTGCCGCCGGAACGAATTCCCCCGGGTCGTCATCAGGGGTGATGGCTCCCCTGGCCCGGGCCAGATGAGGACCAAATTGCGCTGGTTGCTCCAACTCGGCCGTCACCCCCTGCATGCGCCCCATGACTTCCAGCAGGCCACCCTCTCCTTCAATTCTATTGGGATGCAGGCGATCCTTGAGAACCAACCCTCCTGGCTGCACGGCCAACACCTTCGGCACCAACTTGACTTCCAGTTGGTTGAAAGGATCCCAAGCCACCGGCCATTCGATCCCCTGCCACTTGAGCCATAGGGCCGCGCGCTCCCGATGCTGCTCCTGCACGACGCCGATCACGCGCAATCTGCCCGCAGCCACCAGTTCTCTTGTCGCGGCATGCCACACGGGCACGTGCTTGCGACAACCAGCTCACCAGGATGCAAAGGTGACCAACAGAATCGGGCGAGAATCCCCGGCCTCCCCGCGCAAACGCAGAGTGCCCTCGGTTCCCACCAGAGGCAGCTCCAAATCCGGCAGGACCTGTCCCTCGGCAGTACCCGTGACTTGAACCTGACGGGCAGACAAGGAACTACAAAGCAAGAACACAATCAACGCCAAGGGTCGCAACGCCATGGACTGATCCTAGCCCCTGAGAAGGAGAGGTCCATCCCCACTTGGACTATCTCGCCCGCAGACCCAGCCCACGCAGAGGTTCGACCTTCCTCAGACGCGCCCGGTGCAGGACATAGGTCCCAGGACCGCAATCCAAGAGCACCTGCAGCCGATCCCCACGCTTCAGCTTGAAACCCAGGATCGGAACATGGAGAACCCTGCGCCCCCCCAGATGGGCAACACACTGACTCGCTTCGGCCTTCTTGAGACCCTTGGGACTGGAAACCACTCCCACTTCAACGCCGCCGAACCCGGGCGCCACAAGGTCCAACTCCAGAACACAGTCCTGTTCCAACTCAGGCAGGCCGTCCAGGAACAAGGTCGCGGGCTTGACTCCCGCGAGGATTTCTCCTGGCTGTTCCAGGTCCTGGTGCACAGCCTGCTCGCCAAGCACACGCCAGGTCCCTGGATTGCCAGGCTCCAGGCTCCACCCACTCGACTCACCCCTGGCAAAAGCCCGCTCCATGTCTGCGGGTGTGCTTGTCATGAACTCACTTGGAACCAGATCATCGAGAATGCGTTCCACGAACCAGTCCACAACCACCTCAGCTTGACTGGTCCTCGTGCGGCCCCCGTCCAGGGAGTGTTCCCATACGGATCGCAGCCAGATATTCCTGCCAAGCAGGTCGCGAACGCCACGACCATAGGAGTCATTGTTCATGTGGAAGCGGCGCTCCCCGTTCTTCCATTGACGACTGAAGCGCTTGTTGCGCAGCTTGGTCCCCATATCAGGCGTTTGCACGGTCCACCATTCCAGATCACTGAAAGGAGCCAGCCCATCGAGATAGAGCCTCGTGGTCCAAGAATCCCCCACAGCTCGCTGTCCCTTGCGCCGCACCCACGGGACGCGCACTGGCTCAATCTCAAGCTCTGCCCGTAGCCAGGCCTCAGCCACACGCTCGCCCCGCCCCGACCAGTGGGTGCCCGTTGGGTGCACCATGAAATCCCACTGCTCCTGACTGTCATGCGCCTTGCCCGCCAACATGCTGGGCAGAAGATCACGCACCGACACGCCCGCCTCGCGCAGGGCACTCATCAACTGATCCCTTCGTGAGGGACCCACCCGAGCAAAACGCTCGGGAATACGCTCGGGATAGATGCTCGGCTTGCCGGGCAAGAGACAGACTATGTACTTGGACCCACCCGCCTCAGCAGAGTCCTTGCGGATCAAGAAGTTCTTCACCCAGTCCTGCAACAAGGCATCACTCATGGGTGCAGCGCCGCGCCAGTTGTCCAAGTGGCGACCATAGTCAAGGAAGAGCCAACCGCCCTTTCCACGCACCATCTCAGTGCCCGGAGCCTGCCCCAACACTCCCCAATGAAACAGGGACCTCAGTTGCAGAAGCGGTGTGCGCAATCCAAGACGATCCGAGTAGGCTTTCTCCGCCCAGCCGGTCTTGTCCTTGATAGCCGCAGGGGCCTGCCATCCTTGAACAGGCCGCCGTTCTCGGCGCCGAAGTTCTTCGCCCCGTTGCTCCATGTCCACACCCAGGGAACTCAGCCCCGGTACCGCCAGCAGCAGCAGACAGGCCATGACAAGGATGCGATCCCCGTTGGTGCCTTCGATTTTGATCTGCTCACTCATGGATCTAGAAGCGGAAATAGATGAAGGGAGTGCTCGTACCGCCCAAGCCCTCAGCCAGACTCAAGGCTAGAACCAGGAAAAGCGAAAGGTCGGCCACCACCAGCCAGCGACGGCGGGCAGAAGTGTTGATCTCTGCCAGGGCGCGCCGGGCCCAGGGAACCCAGGGCACGCTGGCCAGAGCTCCCAGCAGCAATCCAAGAAACACCGCCGGAGTCATGAATCGCTCCAAGGTCCAGGGACTGTTGGAGGATCCAAAACCAAACAAGGCGCCAAAGTAGGACCCGGCCTGACTCATGGACTCACAGCGGAAGGGTACCCAGCCCAAGCAAACCGCCAGCAGCAGCCAAAGGTGCTGACCGACCCGGGGCAGGCGCGCCAAGAGGCGTCCCAGGCCCACCCGTTCCATGACCAACAGGGCACCATGCCAGGCTCCCCAAAGCACAAATGTCCAGGCCGCTCCGTGCCACAGGCCGCACAAGAGAAAAACCGCCACCAGATGGCAGCCCGTGCGTACCCGCCCGTGACGGTTGCCCCCCAGGGGAATGTAGAGATAGTCCCGGAACCAACTGGAAAGAGACACATGCCAACGTCGCCAGAACTCGGTCACCGAACGACTGGAATAGGGGTGCAAGAAGTTCTCCAGGAACTCAAAGCCCAACATGCGCCCGATGCCGATGGCCATGTCGCTGTAGCCTGAGAAGTCCAGGTAGATCTGCAGCGAGTAACACGCCAGGCCCAGCCAGGCCAGGCCAAAACCCAACTCGCCGGGGGCCAGGTTGAAGGCCTGATCAGCCACCGGAGCAATGCTGCCAGCCAACAGAACCTTCTTGCCCAAGCCCGTGGCAAAGCGACGAAAACCCTCCGCCACGCGCTGCAATTTGACCTCGCGCCCATCGATCTGACTGGCCACATCTGCGTAGCGCACAATGGGGCCAGCGATCAACTGGGGAAAGAGCGAGAGATACAACGCAAACTTGAAGGGATTGCGCTGGGGCTCAACCACACCGCGGTGCACATCCACTAGATAAGAGAGTGCTTGGAAGGTAAAGAAACTGACTCCGATGGGCGGTCCCGTGGCCCCATCGGAACGCAGTGCCAGGGCCAGGTCGGGAGTCTCTCCAAAGAGCCAGGCCGAGTACTTGAAGAGCACCAGGAGTCCCAGATCAAAGGCCACCCCCAGGCCCAGGGCCCAGTGAGAAAGCAGAGTTCCCCTGCGGCCCACCAGCAGACCGAGCAAATGGTGCACCAAACCTGAAGCGGCCAGCACCGCCACCATGGGGCCTTCGCCCCAGGCATAGAACAACAGACTCGCGGCGAGCAGCACCCAGTTCCGGCCGCGCCGACCGGCGACCCAGGCCAGCAGCACCACCAGGGGCAGGAATGCGGTCAGGAACAGAGGGGAATGGAAGAGCACGGCAAGGTCGACGGGGCGATGGCCCCGGGGTCAGATCATCGACAGATCCTCCTCGACGATCAAGAGTCCCCCTAGCCCAAGCCCGAATGCACCCGCGGCGCGAAGCTCAGGCCTGCAAGGACCCTTGACTCCAGGCCGGTCAGATATTCCAGCCGCAGTCCTGCTGCGGGGCCGAAAAACTCCTCTGCCAGGCCCAAGAACAAGGCCCGGTGCTGGGCCTCGCTGGCACAGAAGCCATGAAAAAAAACTCGCAGCTGCTCATCGGGATGATGATGGGAGAGCAGGTTCAAGCGCTCCAAGCTGCGGCCTTCGATCAGATGCGCGATCAGGAGACGGTCCAGCAGCATGGAAGTGCGGCCCTCGGATGAGCCCCGGTGCAAGCCGTCTGCATAGGGGCTGGGGGCTTGTTCCCCCAGTTGACCACCCCGAGCGGTCAGTTCAGCGTGCACCACAGCGAAATGCTCCATCTCCTCGATCACCATGGGTGTGATCGCCTGCACCAGAGCGGGGTACTCGGGATTCTTGGCGATCAACACCTGACCCATTGCGGCCGCCTTCAATTCGCAGTGAGCATGATCGCTCAGCAGAGCGTGTTCATAGGGAGCGATGCGCTCGACCCATTCCACCGGCGTGGCCCAACAAAGGTCGAGGCCCACTCAGTCGTCCTCTTTCTTCCCCGCGGGACGCCAGAGCACATCGCCCTCGCCGCCCTCCTGGCTCGCACTGTCGTGGTTCATCCGGCGCGCCAGGACGAACAGCAGGTCCGAAAGGCGGTTCAAGTACAGCAGCACTTTGGGATTGGACTGGGCGGCTTCATCGGGATCCCCAAACAGGGTCACCACCGAACGCTCAGCCCGCCGGCAGATCGTACGCGCCAGATGCAACCAGCCGGCGCTAAGAGTGCCCCCCGGCAGGATGAACGAGGTCAGATCCGGCAGGTCCTGATTGGCCTCATCAATCCAGCCCTCAAGACGCTCTACATAGGCCTCGCCGATGCGCGCCTCGCCCTCGGAATCTCCAGGTCGACAGAGGTCCGAACCCACATCAAACAGGTCGTTTTGCACCTGGGTCAGGCGTTCGGCCCAGGGCTCGCTGAGCCCCTGTGCAAGGGCCAGACCCAGGGCACTCGAGCACTCGTCCACATCTCCATAGGCTGCTACCCGCGCGCTGTCCTTGGGCACTCGCGTTCCATCGCCAAGAGCCGTGAAACCATCGTCGCCGGTTTTGGTGTAGATGCGGCCGAGGTGAACCATGGATGCAGCTTACGGGACCAGAGGGGCCGCGACTATTGGGAGTCCTCTCCCGCGTCCCGACGCTCCTTCAGTTCCTTTCGGCGCTGTCCCTTTTCGTGGGTCACCAGCCCCAGGTCCTTAGGTGTCAGCTCGGAACCAAGATTCTTCAGGATCAAATGCCAGGCCTTGGCGTCCCGATTCTCCAAAGGCGCTCGCAGCATGACCCGATCGATCATCTGGATCACCAGATCTGACGCCTCGGCGGAGCGCATGACCTTTTCCGCAAAGACCTCCTTCATGCGACCGGCAAGAAAGTAGCGGCCCTCCTGGTCCAGACGCTTGGAGCCCCGCTCACGCTCCCGATGTCCCTCCCCCACAAACAGATCCGAGAGTACCACGGTCACCGCCATGGCGAGATTCAGCGAAGTATGGGAAGCGCTGGTTCGAATGTGCACGAGTTCCGCGCACTGGTCCACTTCCCCGCGATCCAACCCGGTTTCCTCCGTGCCGAAGACCAGGGCCAGACACTCGTCGGGCGAACTGGCCACCTGCTCCAAGTCCGGCGCAACCTTGCGCCAGTCCCGACGGTCGCGCAAGTCCCGCGGCCGGGCGGTGAAGCCCACCACATGGTGAGTGTCCGCCAGGGCGTTCTTCAAGGTGTCATGCACCACGATTGCACGCCTCGCTTCATCGGCCCCATGGGACATCTGCTGAAAGTCCGGGTGCACGAGGCAACTCGGTCGCCTGGGCGCCACGAGATGCAACTCGCAAGGACCGAAGTTCTGGCAGGCTCGCAGAGCCATGCCCACATTCCTAGGCCCCTCGGGCCGGCACAGGACGATTCGTTTCACGGGGATCTATGATCGCCAATTACTCGGCAGGTGGCAATGAATGGATGAAATCGCGGGCCTCGGAGGGCGCGGCAGCGAGGGGACCGAAGATGGGTTGAGGGGTGAGGTTCTCCAGGTGTACTGGACCAGATCCACTGACACCCCCCGCACCATCAGGCACCCCAAAGTGCGGCGGCAAGAGCAACCGCACCTGGGACTCACTCCCCAGTTTCATGCCCGCGCTCTCGATCTCCCAGGGCGCAAGCCAGCGATCTCCCAGCCGAATCGACAAGGCACACTCACGCTTGGGAGGCAGCCCCAACTGAATCACCGCCGCGCCCGTGCCCTGCACGTAAATCGCCTCGGATCCCACTTGCGTAACCTGCAGGCCCTGATCCGCCGCCCACTCCAACGGAAAGGGCTCACGCAGGCGCACGGGATGGCGCACCATCCAGACCTCAAAGTCTCCCCCGGCAGGCAATTCCAAACGCGCCCACCCGCTGCCCTGGGTCAGACTCGGATGGGGTTCTTCGCCGGTCCAGGCCAGCGGGTCCTGGGTCACAGAAAGCGCGGGCATCCCCGCCGACCAAGGTCCATGGGGCAGAGCCGTGTCTGCCCCCACATGCAGCACCCAGTTCTGTGAGCGCGCCCCCCCGAGCATGTCTACCTGACCACCGGGCTCCAAGTGCGCCTGCCCACGCACGCCCTTGGCCGAGGCCGTGCTGCCCTCGCCTTGCACCCGCGCTGACCTGAGGGTGCCCTCCATCACGCGCCAACGCAAATCAAGAGCCACGGGCGAACCGCCAAGGCGCCAACCAAACAAGGGCTTCTGTCTGAGGATCGAGCCCAGGACCGCCACCGGCCCCGGATTCGAGACCAGATCCTGCAGCTCGCCCTCCGCACTCCAAAGCACCTGCTCGGTCAAACGATATTCTTCCATCTGGAAAAAGCGGCCAAAGGCCCCAAAGCGCTCAAGCCCCGGGTCCTGCACCAGCACCCCTGCCCTGGGTTCATGGGGTCCACCGCCAAACAACTGGCCTCGGCAGTACTTGGACAAACTCGCCAGATCAAAGACCCCGTGCAAGGTCCGCCCGGTCTTTGCATCCAAGCTGCCTACCCGCGCCACCACCCGCATCTGATCGGGCAGAAAAGCCGGTCGCACACGACCCTGGGGAGGAGCCAGTGGCGCACCGCGCAGGGAGGTCACGCAAAGCAGCACGGACCGTCCGCGACCCAGGGCCCGCAGTTGTTCAAGCACCGCTGCCAGGGCCTGATCGATCGCCCCAAGCCGCGCCTCACGCAGACCCCGACGCCAGGCGAGATAGGGCTGGGAACCCCGAGCGCGTCCCAAGAGCGACTTGATCTCATCCAGGGCCCCTTCCGGATCGGTCTGCCCCAGAACCAGAGCCTTCTGCACATGGGGCAGGCGCCCCAGGTGCGGCGCAAGATGATGCTCCAAACGGGCAATCGCAGCGGAGGGGTTCGGCCTCCCCTCCTGAGCCATGTCCGAGAACTGCAACATCAAAAACACCGGCGCCGCAGGATCGGGCAGGCCGCGCAACTGATTGCTGCTCAAGGCCGCGATGTTGCTCGCACCCAGAAACGCCCGCGGATCCAGGATCGGGGCGGACCACTCCAAGAATCCCTGCCCAAAGCCACTGAGTTCGTCCCGCAACTGAGGTGCGGCCACGCTGGCGAAGGGCTGCCAGCCCTGGCGCGCAAGGTCTTCCGCCAGGGTTTGGGCCGAGGCGGGAAGTTTCTGCCCAAAGGGATCCCGCAGAGATGCGATGCCGTGCTCCTGAGCGCTCAGTCCAGTCAGCAAAGAAGCCATTGCGCTGTTGAGTCCACTGGCGCTGCCAATCATGGTCCCAGGAGCATGAGCGCGAGGCATCCACTCGCTCAGAAACGGCGCCACCTCTGATTCGGCCCAGGCATCATCCAAACGCAAACCGTCCAGGGCCACCAGAATCAAGTCAGGCTGGCCAGTGACAAGCAGATGACCTTGTGCAACCGGCTCCCGGATCTCCTCGGGTGCATCGGTCTGCAACTTCGAATCCCCGCAAGCAGCAAGCCCTAGCCCGACCATCAAGACCCAACCAACCCTGCTTGCCGTACTCATCACTGATCCTCTAGCAGGGCCGCGAACTGGGCGGGATCCGGATTGCCGCCGGACACGATGGCGACCACCCGCAGTGGGTGATCTCTGGCAACGGGCAACTCGTGCCGGGATTGCAGCTCAAGCGCCAGGGCCAGACTCGCCGCCCCGGCCACTTCCACGGTTTCCCCCGCGCGCGCCAGAACCTTCTGCGCTTGAAAAATGGGCGCGTCCTCCAGGGTCAACATGCGATCCAGGGTCAGCTTCAAGATCGAAATATTCAAGGCCCCGCTGTCGGGAGGACACAGCCCCTGCACACGGGTCTCGATCTCTTCCAGGGTCACCGGCGCACCCGCCTCCAGTCCCCGACTCATGCTGGCGGCCCCTTTGGGCTCGACCCCCAGGATGCAGACATCCCAACCCAGGCTCCGGCGCAAGGCCAACGAAACCCCGGCAGCCAGACCGCCGCCCCCCACGGGAATCAGGACGCACTCCACCTCGGGCCATTGTTCTGCGATCTCCAAGCCCACGGTGCCCGCTCCCTCCACGGTTCCAGCCGCATCGTAGGGATGCACGAGCACGAGACCATTCGCGACGAACTCGGCGCAGAGCTCTTCCGCCGCCATGCGCCCGGGGGCCAGATGCACTCTTGCTCCGGCCTCGCGGCATGCGGCAATCTTGTTGGGATAGGCGTCATCGGGCATGACAATCGTCGCTTGCACTCCGGCCTTGGCCGCTGCCCAGGCCAGAGCCTTGCCATGGTTTCCTGATGATGTGCAGACCACCCCCGCTGCGCGTTGCGCCTCGCTCAAGCGCTGCATGTTGTTCCAAGCCCCACGAGCCTTGAAAGCCCCGACCACCTGACGGTTCTCCAGCTTGAGGCGCAACTCGATGCCCTCGCCCCCATCAAAAGGCAGCAATTCCGTGCGCTCCACGACTCCCTCAAGCCGTTGCCGGGCCGCTTCAAAATCGATGGCGTCAAAAGCGCTCAGGTCTCTTTCTTCAGCCATGCCCCCATCATGCCCAACGAAGCCCCACTCATCATGCCCGTCTGCTGGTATTCTGCTCAGCAGTCCAGCCTCCCATGCCCAGCCTGCCCTTCACAGCCCGAAACCTCCTGGCACCCATGGAGGGCGTCACCGATCCCCTCTTTCGGCGACTGGTGCTGGATCTTCACAGCCCAAACGACTTGGGGGGCACCTTCACCGAGTTCCTGCGGGTCTCCAACCAAGCACGTACCGCGCGCACGATCCAAGAACACCTGGGCCCCCAGGGTCCGATTCCCGTGGGACTGCAGTTGATGGGCAGCGCGAGCGAGGCCCTGATCCAAACCGCGCGCACTGCCGTCGACAGCGGAGTCAAGCTGATCGACCTGAACTTCGGCTGCCCTTCCAAGGGAGCCCTCAAGGGTTGCGCCGGTTCGTCCTTGCTCGACGATCCGAAGAGTCTCGAAGGGGTCGTCGCGGACATTCACGCCGCCGTGGGAGAGCAGGTTCCCGTAACCGCCAAACTGCGTGCAGGCGGAGAGGACGACGAGTTGCTCGAAGACCTGATCCGCGCCGCCTGCGCGGGCGGAGCCGCGATGGTCACCCTGCACGCCCGCACCCGCCGGGAAGCCTACGCCCCTCTGGCTCCCTGGGAACGCCTGGCCCGCGCCGTCGCCGCCAGCAGCGTACCCCTCTGCGGCAATGGCGGCATCAACACACACCAGGACTTCGAACGCATGCGCAGCGAGACCGGTTGTCAATACGCCATGGTGGGCCGCGCGGCCCTGGGCAACCCCTGGATTTTCTCCGGCCACGAGCCTGACGCCGCCGAGTGCGCCGACTTCCTGCTCTCCTACGCTGACGGCCTGCTCGCCCGAAACGCGCCCCTAAGAGGAACCGTCTCACGACTCAAACAGCTCCTGCGCCACTGGTCCGTGGGCGGCATCGCCGAAGGCCCAGACGGCCGCCGCAGTTGGTTGCATGAGCGTGATCCAAACAAGGTGATGGATCGACTCCATGCCTTGCAGACAGACCTACAACCCGCGCACCGCTTCGGCCAATAGGGCCGCGCCAAAACCAGACCCTCGCCCAGCAATCATCGCTGGACCGGCCAGATCCACATGGGCCCAACGGGCCTTGGTTCCGTCCAGTTGCCAACGGATGAACTCGCCCGCGCAGGAGCTCTGGGCATTCATGCGATCTTTGACCGAGTTACGCATGTCCGCCACGGTGCTGACGAATTCTTTGCGGTGGAATTCCGGGGCATAGGGCAGGGGGTGTACCAATTCACCCGTATGGCGACCCGCTTGGACCAAGATGTTCTCCAGGTCCTCATCATCGGACACCAGCCCCGCGTGCAAGCGGCCCGTGGCCACCAGTTGGGCCCCGGTCAAGGTGGCCGCATCAATGATGGTGTCGGCCTTGAGTATGCGCGCGGCATAGCTCACCCCATCTGCCAGCACGAGACGACCCTCCGCATCCGTGTTGTTGATTTCCACCCGCAAGCCCGAGTGCAAGTCCAAGATGTCGTCGTTCTTGAAAGCGTCAGGGCCGATGGCGTTTTCTGCCATGCACAACAGGGCGCTGACGCGTTTCTTGATCCCTGAGCTGGCCAGGGTGCGGAAGGCCCCAAGCACAGCCGCCGCACCTCCCATATCGCCTTTCATGCCCACCATGCCGCCGCCCACCTTGAGAGACAGTCCGCCCGTGTCATAGGTCACGCCCTTACCCACCAGAGCCACATGCCCCTTGGCATTCCTGGGCTTGTAGCTCAGGATCAACAGACGCGGGGGCGAGAGGGCACAACGACCAACCCCATGGATTCCTCCGAGCCCGGCCTCCAGCAGTTTGTCTCCGATGATCGCGCGCTTGGTCACCCCGGGCATGCCACGCACAAGTCGCCAGGCGTCCTTCTGGAAACCAGCGGGATCTAGTTCTGTGGGCGGAGTGTCCACCATGCGCGCCGCATCCCGCAGAGAAACCACCGCCTGTTGAAGGTACCTGCTCGTCGTAAGAACCTTGCCCTTGCGGTCGATAGCCAGGATCCCGAGGCTCGGGCTCTTTTTCTTGGCCCCTGAACGGCCGTTGAACAGATGCAGGTTCCGTGCAAGAGCCAAGGTCGCCGCCTCTTGATGGGCGGGATCGTCCAGCAGCAGCAGCACCGCACCCTTGCCCTTCTTGCCCGTATTGGAACGTGCCATCACGCTACGCACTGCCTCCGCGCGGGAGGGGCTGTTGTGACGGGAGACCCTGTCAGGCAGCATGCCGATCGCAACTTTGCGCACGCTCCCAGCGCACAGACTGCCCGCAGCATTGCCTCGCCGACCCGCACTCAGGTCGCTGGCCAGGTCTTTGCAACAGGCTCTGATCTCTTTGGGAAGAGCAGACAGCCCAGCGTTTCGCTTGGCCTTCAGAGTCGCTTCGCTGCCCACCACCAGAAGGTGATCGGTGCCGCGCAGGAGTGAATCGATGGTTCGGGGATATCGCAGGGTCGTCATGGGAGGGGCAGCCTACAGAATGAAACTGCAGTCCGCGACGGGGCTCAAGACACTCATGCCCATCGCTTCGATCTGTTTGCCCAGGGTCCCGCCCCCAGGGTTCATGTCCCGACGCCGCCCCCCGCTCCCTTGCCATTCGATTCGCCCCACCCTTCAGTTTTTCCTCAATCACCGACGCCGCCCCCCCCGGGGGGCAAACCACCTCCCTATAATCGCCGGGCTCAAAACAAGCGAGCAAGGTCCATGAACACGTCCCCCCAACCCTGGAATGCTGCCAGGAGCGAAGAGCTCTACAACATTTCCGCTTGGGGCCAGCCCTTCTTCGGGGTCAGCCCCCTGGGCAACCTGACCGTGACCCCCGAGGGCCCCGAGGGGGGCAGCATCGATCTGCCCAAGCTGGTGGAACAAATCCGCCAGCGAGGCGTGAGCGCGCCGCTCCTGCTGCGCTTCGACGGCTTGCTTCGCGCCCGGGTACGCCAGATCAACACGGCCTTCAACCACGCCCGCCGGGAATACGATTTCAATGCGCCCTACCGCGGGGTCTTTCCCATCAAGGTCAACCAGGAGCGCCATGTGGTGGAGGCTCTGCTCAAGGAAGGCCGCTCCTATGGCATGGGTCTTGAAGTGGGCTCAAAGCCCGAGCTGATCGCGGGCATCTCGATCCAGGCGGGCGAGGGCACCCTGATGATCTGCAACGGGTACAAAGACCAGGAGTATGTGGAGATGGCGCTCCTGGCCTCGCACCTGGGCATCACCGCAGTGCTGGTGGTGGAAAAACTCACCGAACTCGACACGATTCTGGCCGCGTCCGAACGCTTGGGCATCCAGCCGGTGATCGGGGTGCGCAGCAAATTGGCGCTGCGCGGATCAGGTCGCTGGCAGGATTCTTCAGGGGACCGTTCCAAATTCGGCTTGACCGCACGGGAGATCGTGGCGGTTACCGAAACCCTTGGGGCACGGGGCATGCTCTCCTGCCTGCGCCTCTGCCACTTCCACATCGGCAGCCAGATCACCCAGATCCGTTCGCTCAAACAAGCCCTGCGGGAAGCCACCCACATCTTTGTAGGCCTCAGTGAACTCGGCTGCCGCATCGATTGGTTCGATGTGGGAGGAGGCCTGGGGGTCAATTACGAAGGGGACGCGGTGGACAGCGACTCCACCATGAACTACTCCCTGCAGGAGTACGCCAACGATGTGGTCTGGAGCCTGGGGGAAGCCTGCCGCAAACACAACATCACCCAGCCGACGGTTGTTTCCGAGTCCGGCCGGGCCATCGCCGCCCACCACGCGGTGCTGGTAGCCGAGGTTGTGGGCGTTTCCTCATTCGAGGACGGCCACGACCCCCAGCCTCTGACGCTGGACGCGCCTGACGTGGTGCGCGAGATGGCGGCGCTGGCAAGCGGGCTGACCGAGGGCAACGCCCAGGAGCATTATCACGATGCTCTGGACCTGCGCGAAAAGGCGGGGCTGCTGTTCGAGACCGGCTTGCTCAACCTGGTGCAGCGCGGCCAGGTGGAAGAACACTTTTGGCGGGCCGCCAACGGGGTGCTGAGAGTCGTACGCCAGATGGATGTGGTGCCCGAGGACATGCAGGGCCTGGAGCTCACTCTCTCGGACACCTACTTCGTCAACATGTCGATCTTCCAGTCCCTGCCGGACGCCTGGGCCATCGATCAGGTTTTTCCCGTGATGCCAATTCAACGGCTGAACGAGGAGCCCACCCGTCGCGCCACTCTGGCGGACCTGACCTGCGATTCTGACGGACGCATCGGACGCTTCTTAGATCAACAGGGCACCAAGGATGTGCTTGAGGTCCACGCTCTCAAGGACTCCGAGCCCTATCACATGGGCTTCTTCCTGACCGGCGCCTACCAGGAGATTCTAGGGGACATGCACAACCTCTTCGGGGACACCAATGTGGTGCATGTGGACCTAGACGAGCGGGGCAGGCCGCGCCTCTCCAACATCCTGCGCGGGGACCGTGTCAAGGAAGTGCTTTCCTATGTAGAGTACTTTGAAGAGGACCTGCTGCGCAGCCTGCGCGGACATGTGGAAGACGCTCTTGAAGCAGGGCGCATGACCTTTGAAGAATCCGGCGCATTTTGGGAACGCTACGAAGCGGGCCTGCGGGGCTACACCTATCTCACCCATCAAGACACTCCGGCTCCTGATCCCAAGGCCTCTCTGGCCCAACCAAAGCAACAACCATGAAGATTGAAGAAGGGGCGCTTGTGCGCCTGGAATACCAAGTATTCGACGCCTCAGGCGAATTGTTCGAATCCAGCGAAGAGGGCGGCCCGGTGGAGACCGTACTGGGCTCCGGCGAATTGCCCGCCGGCATCGAAAACGCTCTTACGGGCCTCGATGTAGGCGCCGAGCTGAACCTGACCCTGGCTGGCGACGATGCCTTTGGTGAGGTCGACCCAAGCCGCATCGAAACCGTGCCCCGGGCGGAGTTCCCCGAAGCCGACAACTTCACTGTGGGCGAGTCGGTGGAACTTGTATTCGAAGCGGAAGAGGGCGAATCAGATGATGAGGTTCCCGACGAGCCGATCACCGCATTGATCATCGAGATCAACCCCGAAGCGGTGGTGCTGGACTTCAACCACCCTCTGGCTGGCCAGGAAGTGCGCGTTGCCGTCAAGGTCCTGGCTTGCGAGACGACCTAGGATCGATTCTACCCCTGGGATCCTGTCAGCCTGGGCCACATGGGGCACCCAAGGCACCTAGGCCAGGGGCGCCTCAACCCGCTCCGGGTCATGCGCAATCCCCAGGAATCGCTCCAGCAGATACCGCCCGCCATAGATCAAGGGCGTGTCGATCAAGGCCAGCATCAGCTTGAAGAGGTAGACCATCCAGATCACCTGCGCGATGCGCGCAAAATCCCAACCGTTGTCAGGACCAAAGCCCGTTCCGAAGTGCAGGAAGATTCCATTGACGATGATCGTGTCCACCAGCTGGCTGATACCTGTGGAACCATTGTTGCGTAGCCACATGTGACGGCCCCGGGTCACGCGCCACCAGAAGTGGTACAGGCGCACATCAAACAACTGGGCTACCAGGTAGGCGCACATGGACGCCCCGAGCAGCACGCCCGGATTGGCAAAGACCGCAGAAAAAGCATTCTGCATCTGATCCGCGTCATCCAGTCCAAAACCGGTTTGGGTCCAGTAGGGGCTAGGGCTCAAGTGCACTGCCATCTGCAAGATGCCCAGCATCATCAAGCTCATCACAAAGCCGAAGATGACCATCATGTTCGCCCGCCGCCTGCCCCAGATCTCGCTGACCAGGTCGGTCAACAGAAAGGTCAAGGGATAGGTCAAGATTCCAGATGTCAGGGTCGCGCCCTCGAAGAAATTCAAGGGTGCACAGATCCAGCTCCAAAAACCGGTCGTCGGCAGACCCAGGTCCACCACAAACAGCTTGGTGCCAATCACATTGGTCAAGACCAGGGCCACCACGAACAAAGCCGCCATGAAGGCATAAGTGGCCTCTCCCCTGGGAAAGGGCCTGCTTGCTTCGTGAGGGGGTCCGGCCATGCACGATCATCCTCGCTTGCCGGAGGTCCTGACGCAAGGGGCGGACACCCCCCAGACCCGCAAGTCCAAACGGGATCCTGCAAGACGATCCACCCTCGCTCCTCTGGCTCGGTCCTCCTCCCCTGACCCAAAAGAAGACCAGTATGATCTCAACCCATGAGACTCCTGTTCATCCTCGCAGCCCTCTCCATCTCAGCCTGCCGCAGCACCACGCCCATTCCCACGCCCCCCGCCACGATCCTCTTCGTTGGCAACAGTTTCACATTCTGGAACGGGGGAGGACTTTGGAAGGCCATGGAGAGCTTCAGCGCAGCGCGAGGAGAAGCGCAGGGGGCCAAGACATCCAAAGTCGTGCGCGGGGGCGCATCGCTCAAGGTCCTTTGGAAACGCACGAACGCTAGAGACACCATCGCCAATGGGAAATTCGACGTGGTCGTCTTGCAGGAGGACCTGCCCGAAACCACGGTCGCTGACTTCCACACCTACGCCGCCAAGTTCAACGCCCTTGCCCGCGAGGCGGGATCGCGCCTGATCTTCTTCATGGCCTGGGACTACGAACGCTTGGATTGGATTTCCATGGAAGAGATTGCGGCCGAGCACCGCAAGATGGCGGAGACCCTAAGCGCTGAAGTAGCCCCCTGCGGCCTGGCCTGGCAACGAGCGCAATCGGAACGCCCCGGCATCGACATGTATGGCGAGGACTTGGAACATCCCAGCGCGCACGGTACATATCTCACCTTGCTGGTGATCTACTCGACGATTTACGGGGAGAGCGCAGAAGAACTGGACTTTGCCCCTGCTGCGAAGTGGGGCATTTCCAAGGAAGAAGACACTTGGTTGCGCCGGATTGCTTGGGAAACCGTGCAGGAATACGACCCCTGGGGTGTCTGACACGACCCGGTAACTTCTCTTGTCGCAAGGCATCGCTCAATATTCACGGCCGGGGCCCCGGCACGGACCATGGGTCTTGCTCTCAGATCCACCCCAGCTCCTCTGGTTCGATCCTCCCCCCCACCCTGGTTAGAATCGCCACCCCATGAAGGTCATCGAACAACTCCGGCTGCTCTCGGACGAGCGCTTCCTTTCCATTTACGAAGCGCTCGTGCGCGATGGTTATGGTCCCCTCGACGGTGAAGTGGCCAAGGCCTTGAAGTTCCGGCCCCAGGCGATCGTCAAGATTCCCATGGCCAAGCGGGCCCAGCGGGCGCGGCGGATTCTCGACGGCGAAGCCAATGCGGAAATGTGCTACGAGCTGTTTGGCACCTATCTATTCACCAAGCACAAACAGTTGGTGCTCGACTTTCTCGATGGCGTAGGCGTGGAGCACGACAAGGGCATGATCTCGAATGTGGCCGAAGCCCTGCCGGACCCCGCCAGGCTGAACGGTGCCCTGGCGGAGTTGGATCAAAAATACAAGGCGGAAGATGTGACCTTGTACCTGTCCCTCTGCAGCGAGCAATGGCCTTCGGTACCCGAGGTCGAAGCCGCCTGGCGCAAGCGATTGGAAAGCTGAGCCTGGTTCTCCGGAGCCCTGGCGAGAAAATCAGTCCTTTGCCCGCTCGATGAAGCGCCCGTCGCGGGTATCCACCCGGATGCGCTCACCGGACTCCACATAGGGCGGCACTTGCACCCCGAAACCAGTATCACAGGTAGCCGGCTTGAGTTGCGCTTGGGCGGAGGCCCCCTTGATGGTGGGATCGCACTCGGCCACGGTCAGGGTCACAGCCAAGGGCATCTGAATACCCACCACGTTGTTGTCGATCAACACAGCCTGCATGCCTTCGATGCCATCTGAGATGTAGCCCTCGTCGCCGCCCATGTTGTTGCTGGCCAGATCGAACTGCTCATAGGTCTCATCATCCATGAAGTACCAGTTGCTGCCATCGTTGTAGAGATAGCTGCAGGGATGACGCTCCATGTCGACCTCTTCATACTTTTCCCCTGAACGAATCGACTCGTTCAGGATCTGACCCGTGAGCAGATTGCGCATCTTGGTCTTGTAGATCGAGTTGGCGCCCCGGGCGGTGGGAGTCGAGACGGTATAGGAGACGATGACGCAGGGATCACCCTTGTAGACAAGGCAAACGCCCTTCTTGAAGTTGCTGGTGTCGATCATGGAAGGGCCATTCTAGCGAGGTCCCATCCCGTGTCATCCCCTCGGGCCGCAGTTTCCTGGGTTGGTGTTTTCGGAGCGGGCGCCTTGGTACTCAAGCTTTGCGAGCCAAGAGCTTGCGAGGCAGGACCTGACAGCGGGTGCAGACATGCGTCCCCCGCTGGGCCACCAGCATCTTGATCAGCCGTATTCCACAGGAACGACAGGGCAATCCCTCGCGACCATAGACCTGGAACTGGTCCTGGTAGGCCCCAGGGTTGCCTTCAGGGGTCACATAGAAGCCATCAAAGGAGGACCCCTCGCGCTCGATCGCCTCGCCCAGAATACGCTGAATGGCCTGATGCAATTCTCGGGCCCGGGCCTTCGAAACCCTGTCACTTGGGGTCAGAGGATGCAAGCGCGCCTCGTGCAGGGCCTCGTCCACATAGATGTTGCCCAGTCCCGCAAGAAAGCTCTGATCCAGGAGGAGCGCTTTCAACTGACGCCTGCGTCGAGCGAGAGCCCCATGCAACCATTCGGCAGTGAACTCATGGGAGAGGGGCTCAGGTCCCAGGTGCGCCAGATCCTCAGCGGGGGTTGCCGTCCAGACAAAACGCCCGAATTTGCGCACATCGACAAAGTGCAACACCCCCCGGTCCAGTTCCAGTGAAACCCGGCGCCACCCGGGGGCCGCTGCCCCGCGCCTCCCAAGCAAGAGCCGCCCACTCATGCGCAGGTGAATCAGGATACTGCCCGCAGCCTCGTACCCGGTCCGCGCGCTCCCGCGCTCAAGATCCAAGCGAATGTATTTGGCCCTGCGCCGAGCCTGAGCAATGCGCGCACCCAGCACCAAAGAAGAAAACTCATGCTCCCCAAGCCCCCCAATGGTGCGCGGCCAGCAAACCTCAACGCCCCGAATCGTGCGCCCCAAGATGCCAGGGCGCACCAGGCGCAAGGTCGTTTCAACTTCAGGTAGTTCAGGCACTGTAGGGCCCCTCAGTGGGAGCGATCCGCCGCCTCGCCCACCCGGTCGGTGACATACTCCACCGCCACCCAGATGCGCATGCTGATGGGCAATACCAGATAGCTGAAGAGCACCACCAAAGGCAGGCCCAGGGCGATCGAGGACAGGGTGTCCAGGTCGGTCAAGAAAAACACAGCCAACACCAGCAGCACGGTAAAGATCTCGGTGATGATCGCTGTCAGATACATCTGTCCGGTCATTGCTCCGGCTTCCTTGCGATAACAGAGTCCACACACCGAGCAAGAAGTCCGCAGCCCGAAGCGCGACTCCTGCAACTCCCCCAGGCCGCAACGAGGGCAGCGACGCAAGAACGCACGGCGTATGGCTCCGGGGATGGAGGGAGCAGCAGAGGCGGGCCCTGAATTCTCTGGATTGGACATGGCCAGCATTCTAACCCGCAATGGGTTCCCCGGACTGTTCCAGGGACTTCCCTGGGAATGCTCCGGTGAAAACCCCAGTCAAGCCAGCCTATACTGCCAGCAAGAAGAGAGTGCATGTGAATCAGAGCCCGCTGCGACGCAAGGCTGCGTCCCCAGCAGGTACCCAAGCGTGCAAACTCAATCACCCGGACCGCATCTTCCCCAAAATCCCCCACCATGAAGCGACTCCCCAAGGCACGACTCCTCTCCCTGCTGGTGTGCTCCAGCCTCTTTGCCTGCTGCACCCCCCAGGCCAGTGAAGGGGTCCTGGTCAAGACCTATGGCTCGGTGATCAGCGCCGCCCCCGCCACGGCCTGGCAAGCAACACGCACTGTCTTTCAGGAACTCTCTGGTGGTCAAGCCAGCTTCACCAGCAACCCCCGCCTGGCCCGCATGACCTACCAAGGGGCAGATGTAACCATCGAATGCGTGCTGCACAGTTCCGGCGGTTCGGTCCTTCGAGTCAGCTCCCAGCGCCAGGGACAGGAAGCGCGGGCAGTGGGCGACGCAGTTCTGCTCAAGATTCAAAGCGCGATTCTTGCCCGGCGCTGAGAGGGTCAGGTTGCAGGCAGGACACAGCCTGATCTTCAAGACTTGAACTCGCGTGAGTGCTCGTAGGGCAAGTCAGGAGTTGATTCTGATGCCCATCCCTCCCGGAACAGCCCCTGGACCGAGACCGCAAAGTCGTTGACGGTCCAAGCCAGCTGAAGTTCCATAAAAATCAACAATCGGATTCTACCGAATCCATGCAACGTCCATGGAACCGGCAACCTCCCCCCGGCCGCATCGCTAACCTACGGGAGCCCGCACAGCAGCAATCGAAGCCGCTGTCAAGAACGCCAACAAGAAAGCAACAATGCCCACGCCGTTTCTGATCCTGCTACCCCTTCTTGCTGTCCCGGCCCTGGCGCAGGAGAAGGTCATGGACTCCACCGAAAGTCCCCCACAGACCGAGCAATCTCCCCAACGCAAGGGACTGCTCCCACTTCGCAAACATGGTGGTGCACTTGATGAGCGGGCTTTTCTGAGTGGAGACTGGGGAGGCAGGCGCGATCAACTGACCGAAGCCGGCATCCGTTACGACGTCATCTGGACACAGGTACTCCAGAATGTGGCGAGTGGCGGAGCGAGGCAGTCCAGCGAGTATGGGGGCAAGTTGGATATTCCTATCAACTTTGATCTCGACCGCATGGGAATCCTCCCCGGAGCACTCTTCACATTCCGCACCGAATCGAAGCACGGAAGCTCCGTGAATCGCGACACCCGCGTGCTACTCGCTGCCAACGACGTACATTTCTTTCCCCTGACGGATGGAGAAGAGAACCTGCTGCTGGCCATCACCGAATTTCGCTACACGCAGTTCCTGTCCAAGCAGCTGGGACTTTTTCTGGGCAAGATCATCACTCTGGGCGGCGACGTCAACGAATTCGCAGGTGGCCGAGGCGATACCCAATTCCTCTCACACTCCTTCCTGGCTTCCTCTGTCACTGCGCTCATGA
>DUBE01000039.1 GCA_012960475.1 Planctomycetota bacterium | reverse complement strand
CTCCTCTTCACTGCGCGAAACGGCCATTACGCGAGCGCCGCGGGCTGTCAGGATTTCCGCCGCTGCGCGACCGATCCCACGGCTGGCGCCAGTCACCAGTGCGATCTTCTCTTGAACTCCCGCCATGCACCTATCCTATCAGCTTGAAGTGGTGCTGGATGATCTCGTAGACCCCAATGGTCTGAAGGATCTTGAACTCATCGCCAGAGGGGGGCGCTTGAGGGCAAGCGTGATCTGTTGCTTTGCACATCCCCAAGCAAGTGCATGCGAAGAGCCACGAGCGAACAGGGGCTTGCAGGAGTGCTTGAATCGTCTGGCCTCCGAAAGGGCGTCGACCGGATCAGATCTCTTCGTAGGTTTCCACTGTGATGTCCGCCACCACATCACCTGTGTGCTTGGTGCTCAACGGTTCGAATAGCAACAGGTGAGTTTCTTCCCTGGCGGTGGGTTTGTGTTCCACGCCCTTTGGAACCGTATAGAACTCTCCGGGATTCACGATGACGGTCCGGTCTCTCAGTTCCAACGCCAACTGTCCTTTCATCACCATGAACAGTTCGTCTTCATCATCATGCTTGTGAAAAACGAACTCTCCCTGGATCTTCGCCAGCAGGATCTGCTGCCCGTTCAGTTCTCCGATTTTTTTTGGGGACCATTGGTCCGTGAAGAGATCGAATTTGTCCTGAATGTTGATTGTGCCCATGTTGCTGCTTGCGGGTGGTTCAATGGAGGAGAGTGCTGCCTGGAAGAGTAGGGCTTATACCCTTGTGAGAGGGGGTATCCCATTGGGCTGGTGTGGTTTCTGTACCTGACGAGTTGGTCAGACAAGCAGCCGCATCCATCACTGCAGGACTGCTCGCGATTGATGCTAGACTGGGATCATGCCTTCTACCCTGCCCCCGAGCATCTTCAATGATGTGGTTGGCCCCGTGATGCGCGGACCTTCGAGTTCGCACTCCGCGGCCTCGGTGCGTATTGGTCGTTTGGCGCGCGATCTTTGTGGTGGTGCTCCCGACTCGGTGCTGATCGAGTTCGACACCGAGGGGTCGCTGGCCATGACCCATGAGAGTCAGGGCTCGGACATCGGTTTATTTGCTGGTCTGCTCGGCTGGGAAGCGGATGACGCGCGTCTGCCGGACTCAGCGGCGGCGCTGAAGGCCGCTGGCATCGAGTTAGAGATCCGGACTGCCGAACTGAACGATCCGCACCCGAACACCTATCGCCTGACCATGCGGAAGGGCTCGTTGGACCACAGCCTGATTGCATTGTCTACGGGCGGCGGCATGATCGAGGTCATCGAGATCGATGGCACCCCAGTTGCCTTGTATGGCGACTATGCGGTGACCCTGCTTGATGTTGCCGACAATGGGGAGTCGACTGCGGCGATCCTGAACGCGCGCGATGACATGGACGAGGTGCAGATCGCGGGAACCGCCCCGGTTCGAGTCCTCTGCAAGGCGCAGACCTTTGTTTCCGACGAAGACTTGATGGAACTGCCGGCTGTGCAGCGCGTCAGGCGCCTCGGTGCGGTCTTGCCGGTGCGATCCAGAAGGGATCTCGCGGTCCCCTTCTTGCATGCCAGTGAGATGCTGGCCCATGGGGATCCCAAGCAGCGCAAGCTCTCGGACTTCGCTTTGGAATATGAAAGTGCCCGGGGAGCCATCGGTTCCGAAGCAGTGCTGGAGCAAATGCGCAAAATCCTCGTCATCGTGCGCGCTGGCGTTCAAGAGGGCCTGGCTGGTACAGAGTACGCCGACCGGATTTTGCCACGGCAAAGCAATGGATTCGCAGCCATGCTTGAGAGCGGCAAGCTCTTAGATGGCGGCATTCTGAACCGCGCGATTCTCTACGTCACCGCTTTGATGGAAGTGAAAAGTTCCATGGGGGTGATTGTCGCCGCACCCACAGCTGGTTCGTGTGCCACATTCCCGGCCACTTGCTTGGCTGCGGCCGAAATTCAGGGCTCCTCAGAGGATGAGATCCTGCGAGCGATGATGGCGGCCGGCCTGATCGGAGTCTTTACCAGCACTCGATCGAGTTTTGCGGCGGAGGTCGGTGGCTGTCAGGCCGAGACCGGCGCAGGCGCTGCCATGGCGGCGGCGGCGTTGGTCGAGTTAGCCGGTGGAAATGCGGCCCAAGGATTGGGGGCAGCCAGCCAGGCCCTGCAAAATGTCCTGGGACTGGTCTGCGATCCGATTGCCAACCGTGTCGAGGCCCCATGCCTCGGCCGCAATGTGGCTGGAGCGGCCAACGCACTCGCCTGCGCCAACATGGCTTTGGCTGGCTATGACCACTTGATCCCCCTGGACGAAGTGCTGGATGCACACCGGGCAATCAGTGAGAACATGCCCCGCGAGTTGCGCTGCACCGCCCTCGGCGGCTTGTCGGTCACGCCTACGTCGAAGGCCATTGAGGCCCGCTTGTGTGGAACGGACGAAGGCTGCGGCAGCTGCGGGTAGTCGTCAGTCGGAGTCCTTAGCTCTCAGGGAGCAAGTCGCGACAGGCGCAGCTTGCGCGAAACCGGGCCCAGCCCTTGCCTTCACGCGACGGTGGCGTGGTTCCGTAGGTCACTACAGATCCCGGCTTGGGGGCGTCATGCGTTGCCAGGCCACTCGGCCCACCAGGCTCTAAAAATTCGGTACTGTTCCTCGACGTAGTTTCTTTGGCTGGGGCTGAGGGCATCGCTCTCGTTGAAATGCAAGCGGTACTGCTCGTCACCGTCTAGAACCAGGAGGTGCTTGTAGAAGAGCACCAGATCCGGACCCTCGTCAAAAGTCGAAAGCACCGCGAGTGCTTGTTCCAGTTCCAGGGCCAGACGGCGCGCCTCCTTGTCGCCGCTTTGGGCGCGTGTGCAGAGTTCGATCAGTCGCAGCACTTCCCGGGGCAGGGCGTTGCCGATGCCCGTGATGGCTCCGCTGGCACCGCAGTTCACATAGCCGTGGAAGACCTGCGTGTCCACTCCGACCATCAAGGTCACTTCTGGGTCCACGCCAATGATGTGCTCGGCCGCGTAGCTCAAGGAAGTGGCCCCCCCGAATTCTTTGAAGCCGATCAGGTTCTTGAACTCAGCGCGCAACTCGAAGAAGAGATCGGCGCGGGTCTCAAAGCCGTAGTAGGGGCTGTTGTAGATCACTGCTGGCACATTGGGAGCCGCGGCC
>DUBE01000038.1:92041-92473 GCA_012960475.1 Planctomycetota bacterium | reverse complement strand
GTGAACAACAAATTGCAGCAGAGTTGGCGGAGCAACTGCAGCTGGCTCAGGCAGAAGCTGCTCGCGTGCGGGGTTTGACTCACGCAGAGCGTGGAGACTTCAAGGCGGCCCTGGCCGCTCTTGGGGAGGCTCTGGACGAGGCACCCGAGGGTTGGGAACACTTGTCCCAGGTACGTGTGGATCACGAAGCCCTCCACCAGCATCTGGTCGAGGAGCAGGAGGCCGGGCGATGAGTCTCTTTGGGCGAGTCTTTCACCGGCGTAGGCAGCGCAGCGCGGCGCGCCGGGTAGCTCTGGATCCTTCAGCGCAAAACTACCTTGCTCTGGCTCACGAGTCGGTAGTCAGTGGTGAATCCAGTCGGGTTGAGGCAATCTGCCACGAAGCCCTCGACCTGCATCCGGAGAGTTCAGAGCTGATTCAAATGGCTCGTCG
>DUBE01000038.1:0-91957 GCA_012960475.1 Planctomycetota bacterium | reverse complement strand
GGCACGGTTGCGCCTGGACGGTCGTGTGCGTGAACTTGAGGCGGACCTGCTGCTGGCGCCTCGACCGGCCCTTTGGAGTGAGTTGATCGAGGTGCACATGGAGTCTGGGCGCTTTGCCCGCGCACAGGTCGCGGCCCGCCGGTGGCGTCATGCTGGGGGCTCCGGAGAGGCATTGCATCTTGAATCTTGCGCGGCAATGGGCGCTTTCTTTGGCGGCGGCGTGCGCGAGGACGGTCAGTTGGCCTGGGAGCTGGGCCAGCGTGCAGTCAAGGCCATGCCCCGTGATCCACGGCCTCTTGAGACCTTGATTGCCTTGAGCGGTCGGGTTGGTGCCCACGCGGAGCGTTGCACTCTCTTGGCAAAACTGCTCGAACTGCGACCAGGCCAGCCTGAGTCGGAAGCGGCTTTCCGTGAGTCCACGCAGCAGAGTGCCAGCGCGCCTGAGTTTGCTCAGGCCCTGCTGGAATGCACCCGCAGAGGAGTCTTGGATGTGGATCCATCCGAAGATCAAGTCGCGGGACATTCACAGCCGGCACGAAAAGGCAGTGTGCGCGGATTGCTGAAGAACATTGCGCGCCAAGAAGGCGTTCATTGCGCAACCTATCACCAGGGAGGTACCGCACTGGTCCAGGGTCTGACGGGACCCGCGGCGGATCGTACTGCGCGCGCATTCCGAGAGAGTGCCCACAAGACCCGGGAGCTTGCTGCTCGCGTGGGACTGGGTCGCTTGGACTCACTTTGCGTGGAAGGAACTCATGGGAGTTTGCTGACGAGCGCAGGCAGGCTCGGGATGGCAACCGTCTGGTGCGAGCATGAACCAACAGATGAGCTGACCAGCCAGTTGACTCATATTGCCCAACAGTTGGGAGGCAAGTCATGAAACATGTACTGAACCCACTGGCTCAGGTGCCGGGGCTGCGTCAGGCTTTGGTGATTGGGCGCGATGGTCTCTTGGTGCACTCCTTGGTGGGCAGCGCCGCGAGGCATGACTACCTGCAGCAAGAGGCGGCCTGTGCCCTGGTACTGGGCTGGGTGCGCGATCTTGAAGGATCATTCGGACGCTTGTCCTGGGATGCTCCGCGAAGACTGGTAGTGAGGGGCAGCCAGGCCACATTGGTGGTCTGCCGTGGGCCCCAGGCCTGTCTGGCAGTTTGGCTTGAGCCGGGGGCCTTGCCCGAAGACCTGCGGGTCCCCATGGAGGCAGCGCTTGGTCGCATCGCACGGCTCTTGCGCGGATTGGGGCAAGGCCATTCCATCCCCGTTGCCGAGCTGGATGTTTCTTCAGAGCCCAGCGCTGAGCCCGCCGGCGCGCTCCCCAGCGAAGTACCCACCGAACAGAACTCACAAGAACACAACTCCGCCCGGCCGATCACTGGTCTTACGGGCACCTACCACAAGAAAGAAAAAGGCTGATATGGTTCAAATCAATTTTGCCCAAAAAAGCGTGACCGTCAAGATCGTCTACTACGGCCCCGGTATGTCTGGCAAGACGACCAATTTGGAGGTCATTCATCAACGCGCACCGGATCAGAGTCGGGGCGAATTGACCAGTATCTCCACTGATGGAGACCGCACCCTGTTCTTTGATTTCATGCCCTTGGACCTGGGAACGGTGGCGGGAATGCGCACCCAATTCCAGATCTATACGGTGCCTGGTCAGGTCTACTACAACAGCACGCGGAAACTTGTCTTGCAAGGAGTCGACGGTGTGATTTTTGTGGCTGACTCTTCCGCTTCGATGGTGGAGGAGAATCAAGAGTCCATGCGCAATCTGGCTGAGAACCTGGCGGATTACGGCAAGGACCTGGCCGAGATGCCCTTGGTCATTCAGTACAACAAGCGTGACCTGCCGGATGCGCTGACCGTGGAAGAACTCGACGCAACCTTGAATCCGGGAGGAGTGCCCACCATTGAAGGGGTCGCGAGTTCCGGCCAAGGAGTCTTCCCGACCCTCAAGAGCCTCGCAGCCCTGGTGCTTGACACGGTGCACAAGGCCAGCGGTGCGAATAGCGGCACGGAGCCGATCAAGAGCAAGCCCAAAGGGTCAGGCCCGGTTCGGCTCGCTGCACCTGTTCCGAAGGCGGTTGTTGATCCTGCCGTTGATGAGTCTCCTGCCGTTGAGCCCGATGCCGTCGAGTCCGGGGCACCCAAGGAGCCTGCCATGGCTCCTCCGGCTTCTAGTCCAACCAGTTTCAGCCCACCCTACCCGCCGACTCCTTCCAGTCCAGCGAGTCTACCGGTCCCGTCGAGCCAATCCAGCGCTGACGTTCCCGTGCCGATTCCACTGCGTCTGGTTTCCGATGGTCCCGCCCCTCCAGGCAGCGGCTCCCGGATTGCGGCCGAGCACTCTGGCAATTGCGTTTCGGACACTGGGCCCGGCGTCCCCGCATCCGGCCCGAGCATGACGCCTCCCAGCATGCCACTCGCCGCCGCACCCAAGTCGGAGGAGTTTCAAGCACCCGTGAACAACAACCCGGTGGCAAAGGCCCAGGTAGACCAGGAAGGGGGGCAGCAATCCGATTCGCCTTCCTCGACCCTGCGCATGGTCTCGTCCCTTGAGACGGATGCCGTGCCCCAGGTCCCTGCGGTTAAGGTCCAAGAGCAGCAGTCCACCAGCAGTCTGGCCCTTGAGTTCGAGCCCCTGGATCCTCCGGTGCAGTCCGCGCTGGTCTCGAAGCGTTCGGCCATGATGCAGGTCCCTGCTGATCAGCCGACTCCTGCCCCTACGCCTCGGCGTGTGGCGAACATGAACCCTCCGACTCGCATTCGGCCTCGCGCCCAGGTGGCGGCCACTCCCGTGCAGCGTTCCAGCAAGAAGACAGTGGTGCTCGCGGTGGCTTGCATCGCTGCTGCCCTGGGCGCCGGAATGGTTCTCGGCGGAATTCTCTTTCAGGCCGTGTAAGGAGATCGACCATGCAGACACCCAACGAACGCCTGCGCGCAGATCGCATGATCTTCTACGCAGACGATGTGCAACGCCTTGATCGGGAGCTCGACGGCTTCTTGGAACTGTCCGGAGCGCGGAGTGCCTTGCTGATCGATACTGAAGGGCACATGATCACTCGTCGGGGAGAGGCGCCCAGTGAGAGCCTTGAGTCCTTGGCGGCCCTGGTTGCCGGCTCTTTTGCCGCTACCCAGCAGGTTGCGCAGTTGCTGGGGGAAGAGGGCTTCCATTCCCTCGCCCACCAAGGTCAGGAGCAGGGCATTCAGTTGTCGGCGGTTGGCTTGCGAACTCTCCTGGCGGTGGTCTGGGATTCAAAGACAAACTTGGGCCTGGTGCGTTTCTATGCCAAGGAAACTGCTGAGAACCTCAAGCGAGTGCTTGAGCAACTCGGTCCGGCAGCGGACCATTGTGACGCTGGCCTGGCCCAGGACTATTCCGAGCAAGCCTCCAAAGCGCTCGATGACCTGTTCTGATCCGCGTCGTGCCTGTTCTTGCAAGGGGACTCAGGATGGGAGCTCTTGTGAACGAGTTATCCACTAGCGGGTAGCTTTTCCACAAGCGGGGCGCTTGAATCTGCTGGGAAGCTGCAAATTTATCGTGCCAGACTTTTGGCCCAGTTCAGGAGCCCTGCAGGTGCACTCTCGATGGTCACAAGGGGGCCTGGGGTGCCGGGCTTTGCGTGTCTAAGTCTATTGCAGACAATAGGTTAGGCGAGGTTCTGAGGTCAGGATGATGACTGTTTGAGGTCTCCTGGCGAATTGCATTGGATAAGTCCGGGCCTGCTCTTGCGTCTATTTGATTTGAAAAACCCACATTTCTTTCCATTCCATCGTCCCGATTACAGCGCCTTGGGACGATGCTCGTCCTTGATGTTGTGGCTTCGTGCCTCCGCCCATTTAGGGCAACACCCCCCGGACGACACGTCCAAGGAGATCTCTCATGGCTAGAAAGAAAAAAGCTGCCAAGAAAAAGGCCACTCGAAAGAAGGCCACTAAACGTAAGGCCAGAAAGGCCCCCGCACGCAAGAAGCGTGCAACCAAGAAGAAAGCTAAACGCAAGGCAACCAAGAAGAAGGCCAAGCGTAAGGCAACCAAGAAGAAGGCCAAGCGCAAGGCAACCAAGAAGAAGGCCAAGCGCAAGGCACCCAAGAAGAAAGCTAAGCGCAAGGCAACCAAGAAGAAGGCCAAGCGTAAGGCAACCAAGAAGAAAGCTAAGCGCAAGGCAACCAAGAAGAAGGCCAAGCGTAAGGCAACCAAGAAGAAGCGCCGCTAAGCCTGGTTCAAGGACCATCCCGTGAACAAAGGCAATCTCGTTGAGGTCATAGCCAAGGAACTCTGTGTTTCTCGGCTGCAGGCGTCACGCCTCGTGGACACCGTCCTCGAAGGCATAACGGATGGTCTTAGGGAAGATGGAACCGTCACGCTGACTGGCTTTGGAACTTTCGAGGTCCGTGACCGACCAGCGCGCGTTGGCCGCAACCCCATGACCGGTGATCCTATGCCCATCGCGGCAGGTCGCAAGGTTGGGTTTCGCGGCGGCAAGGCACTGAAGGCCTCCGTCTAAACGTCCTCACTAATCACACCGGGGTCAACGCCAGTTCTGCTGGGGTTGGCCCTGGTTCTTTTTTTGGACCGCCGAGCTCGCTCGGCTTGCAGGCAGCACGCAGGGGGATCACTTCTCCGCTGGTACCAGCGCGTCCATGCGCGGGAAGAGGGTTCCGGGTTCGCCCAGTTGTCTGCCCCCGATCCCCGTGCGCCAGTCGGGATTGTCGGGTCCCGGAACTTTGGGCCAGCCCGCGTCCTTGACCTGACCCTCGCCTCCAAGTTGCAGCCACAACTCCTGGGCCTTGTGCGGGGCGAAGGGCGCCAGCCAGGCGGCCAGGAGTGAGAGCCACTCGCAGAGGATGTTGAGTTGGCTGCCCGCCAAAGCCGCGTCGGTTTTGTTGGTCTTCCACGGCTCGCAGCGCTGCATGAATACATTGGCGGCGGTGGCCAGGGCCAGCACATCTTCCAAGGCGCGGCGGAAGCGGAAGGCCTTGATGTCCACGCCCGGGTCTTCGCAATCTGCACAGCACTCGAACAGGAGGCTCTCCAGGTCCGCTGTGTGGGCTGGATCCAATTCAGGAATCCGTCCGTCGAAGTTCTTGGCGATGAACTTGAGCACGCGAGAGCCTAGATTGCCCAGGTTGCTTGCGAGCTGAGCATTGTTGAAGGTCACCAGGTCATTGGCGTTGAACTCCGCATCGGCCGTCTCAGGCAGTGTGGAGGTCACATAGCAGCGCACAACTTCGGCGTCCGTGTCCGCAAGGTACGCCTCCAGGTCAAAGGTGTGCCCGTCTGAGGTGCTGAACTTGCCGCCCGCCAGTTGGTAGAACTCGTTGGCGGGAACAGCGTGGGGCAGGATGTAGTCCTGGCCCGTACCCCACAACATGGAGGGAAAGACCAGGCAGTGGAAGGGGATGTTGTCCTTGCCGATGAAGTGGACCAGGTGCGTGTCCTCGTTCTGCCACCAGAGCTTCCAGTCCTCTTCGCGTCCCTGCTTGCGAGCCCATTCCTTGGTGAAGCTGATGTAGCCGATCGGAGCGTCAAACCACACATAGAGCACCTTTCCACTGGTTCCTTCGCTGCGGTCCGCAGGCACCGGTACACCCCAGGTCATGTCCCGGGTGATGGCCCGTTCGGGTGTGTCCTTCAGCAAGCCCTTGATAAAGGCCGAGACATTGGACTTCCATTCACGACTCTTGATCCAATCCGCGATTTTTGCATCTCTGAGGGAGGGCAGGTCCAGGAACCAGTGACTTGTGTTGCGTCGTTCCGGAGCTCCGCCGCAGAGCTTGCAGCGAGGCTCTTTCAGGCGCAGGGTCTCGATCCAGGTTCCACAGGCGGGACATTCATCCCCACGGGCGTTCTCCGCGCCGCAGCTGTAGCAGGTGCCCTCCACATAGCGGTCCGCCAGATACATTTCGTCCTTGGTGCAGTACAGCTGTTCGATCTCACGGCGGATCAAATAGCCCTGGTCATCCAGCTGGCGAAAGAACTCTTGCGTCATCTCTTCGTGATCTGGACAGATGCTGGTGCCTGACCATGTGTCGAATTCGATGCCCAAGCTGTCGAATGTGCGTTTGATGCCTTCGCGCCAGTGGGCCACATACTCGTCGTAGCTTTGCCCCGCTTTTTCCGCGCCAATTGTGATGGCGACCCCATGTTCGTCGGTGCCGCAGACAAACAGGACCTCTTCGCCCATCTGGCGCAGGCCGCGCACATACAGATCAGCGGGCAGGTAGGCCCCAGCCACATGCCCTAGATGGATGGAGCCATTGGCATAGGGCAGGGCGCTGGTGACGAGATGACGTGTCATAGGGGATGAATGATACGTAGAGCGGGGTCAGGAAGCAGCCCGTTGCCCGGTGTCCAGACGACAGATCAGCCACAGGCTTCCGATGCTGAGGGCCGGCACCGCGAGAATCGGTCCAAGGATGGGGATGCCCACTAGAAAACCGCCCACCAGTCCGAAAGCTCCGAACGCGGGCGCCTGGGCCATCATGAACCTCATGCGCGATCGTCCCGGCCAGTCTCGCCGGGAGAAGGCCAGATCACAGAGGCCCATGGCCAGCACGAAACCCGAGAGGGAAATCCACAGGTAGGTGCCCACCAGGGGCACAAAGGGCAGCCAGATGAAGATCAGCAGTACCAGGATCGAGATCAAAGCGATCTTGGCGCTGGTCATGAGCAATCTGAGTTCATGCCCCGCGGCCCAGCGCAGCCAGGTCAAGTAGCTGGGGTCCTGGCGCGTGACCCACAGCAGGGGAATCAGCAATCCAACGGGGGCCAGCAACCAGGGCAGGAGGGGGGAGAACCAGGCGATGGCTGCTCCCAGCAGCCCGCCGGGCAGCAGCCATTGCAGGGAGCAGCGGGTGGCGGCTTCTGAACCCAGTACATCTGGCCGTGCGCTGTGGCTGCGAGGGTCCCGGCCGAACCATTGCGTCTCCAGGCGCGAGTGGATTTCGTCCAGGAACGGCCCTGCAATGACTTCGAACAAAAGGGTGAAACTCAGCCAGATCGTCAGGGCAAGCGCGATGAGGGAGGAAAGTCCACTGAGTGTTTGCAGCAGCCAGGAATCCGCCAGCCAGGCGAGAGAACTCTGCCACCAGGAGGGATCCGGACCCGGGTCACTGGAGAGGGTGAAGAAAGCCTCGATGGAGGGGCTGATCCAGGCTCCATGCAACCAGGCTGCTCCAAGGGTGACGGCCAGAACCGGGGGCACCAGCACACGCTTGAGTTTTGGGCCTCGCAACAACAAGGAGGCTCCGACCAGGGGGGCGCGGGCGCCTTCAATCAGACCCGCCATGCCTCGGACGGGAGAGCGCTGGGCACTGGGTCCGTTCCATCGGTCAAAGCAATGGGGGCAGGTGCCGGGGGCCTTCGGGTAGGCGCAGATGGGGCAGGGGGTGGGCGACATGGGCTCGTGCAGGGTTGCAGGTGGGAGGGCCCTGGACAAGGGGGCAGGGCGAGGAGTGAGGGCAGGAGGAGGGATGGGATCTTCGATCTCGTGGGCGCGGGGGCTGTTTTGGAAGGGGAACAGGAGCCCCCTGTCCCCCTTCTTTGGATCTCCTTGGGGCTTCTTGCGCGTATTCTGGAAGAGTTGTCACTGGGCCTGGGCAATCCAGCCAAGGCACCATCTGCTACGCCTCAATCCCCAGAGCGACCCAATGGATCCCTATCAACAACTCGATTTCCTGGCCCTCGACGATCAGTTTTCCGAAGAGGAACTGATGGTCCGCGATGCCGTGCGGTCCTGGTGCTCCGAGCGATTCATGCCGCTGGTCATGGAGCATTTTGAAGCAGGGACCTTCCCAATGGAGTTGGTTGGGGAACTGGCAGAACTCGGTGTGTTCGGCCCCACAGTTCCCGAGGAGTACGGGGGTGCCGGCCTCAATAGCGTGACCTATGGCTTGATCTGTCAGGAGCTTGAGCGGGCGGACTCAGGTCTGCGATCTTTCGTCTCAGTGCAGGGTTCCTTGGTCATGTATCCGATTCTGGCCTATGGTTCGCAAGAACAGAAACAGGAGTGGCTGCCTCGTTTGGCATCGGGCGAGGCAATTGGTTGCTTCGGCTTGACCGAGCCGGACTTTGGTTCCAATCCCGGTGGAATGTTGACCACCGCCAAGAGGGACGGGGACGACTGGATCCTGAATGGCCGCAAGATGTGGATTACGAACGGAACCTGTTCGCAGGTAGCCATCGTCTGGGCACGCGCGGAGGAGGGGATTCGCGGGTTCATCGTGCCCACCAATCTCAAGGGTTTCAGCGCGCCTGAACAGAAACACAAGTGGAGCCTGCGGGCCTCAATAACATCGGAGCTGGTGCTTGAAGATGTACGCGTGCCCAACGGTGCCCTGATGCCAGAGGCCAAGGGCCTCAAGGGGCCTCTGGGTTGTTTGACCCAGGCGCGCTACGGCATTGCCTGGGGCGCTGTGGGGGCAGCCGAGGCTTGCTTCGACGAGGCCTTGCGCTATTCAAAGCAGCGCATAGTCTTTGACAAGCCTCTGGCGGCGTTCCAGCTGGCCCAGAAGAAGCTGGCGGACATGGCAACGGACATCAGCTTGGCTCAACTCATGGCCCTGAGGCTGGGGCGTCTCAAGGACGAGGGCAAGTTCACCCCTCATCAGGTCTCCATGGCCAAGCGCAACAATGTGAGCATGGCCCTCAAGACTTCCCGCACCTGCCGCGACATGTTGGGAGCCAATGGCATCAGCCTTGAGTACCACACGGGCCGTCACATGCTCAATATGGAGTCGGTGGTCACTTATGAGGGCACCCACGACATTCACACGCTTGCCTTGGGGCACGAATTGACCGGCATTCCCGCCTATCGCTGAGAAGAGACGGAGCGGATCAACTCGCTGGGTTGATCCACTCACCACTGACGTTCGGGCCTGGCCCTCAAGGGCTAGCCTTCAGTAGCTTCGAAAGTTCGCCTGAAGACCTCTCGCAGGTCACCGAGCACCTTGGTCAGGTGTGAGTCCTCGTCCGGTTCCAGATTGCCGCGGGTCTTGTCCTGCAGCATGGCCAGATCATCGATCAGGGCCTGGGCCATGGATTCGTTTGGTTGTTTTTGGCCGGTGACTGGATTCTCAAGCACGCCGCAGGCCAGGAGCCCTTGGATCGAGAGGCGTGAGAGGAAAAGGCTGAAGTCGCCCCCGGGCAGGGGCATGTCGGCGGCGGTGCGTGGAGATTGGGAGGCGTCTCCTTCGTGTGAGTCAGTCATGCTGTGGCACCTGAGTTCTTGGCGTTGGCCTCGTTTTCTTGACCCCTGTCGCGGGCCAGAGCTGCGGCCACAAAGCCGCGGAAAATCACTTGGGGCTTGAGCGGGCGGCTCTTGAACTCCGGGTGGAATTGGACCCCTATGAAGAAGGGATGGTCGGCGATCTCAACGATCTCCACAAGATCACGTTCGGGGTTGATTCCCGAGAGGCTCATCGAGGATGCCTCGAACTGCTTGCGGTAGGCGTTATTGAATTCGAAGCGGTGTCGGTGGCGTTCGTCGATTGCCTTGCTGCCGTACAGTTGTGCGGCCAGGGTGCCCTGTTTCAGGTCACAGTCATAGGCTCCAAGGCGCATGGTGCCGCCCTTTTCGACCCCGTCCTGGTCGTCCATCAGGCTGATCACCGGATGTGGTGAGTGGGGGGAGTGCTCCAGGGTGTGCGCGCCTTCGAGGTCAAGTACATTGCGCGCGTATTCAATCACTGCGCATTGCATGCCCAGGCAGATGCCGAAGAAGGGCACCCCGTTTTCTCTGGCCCAGCGGATCGCTTCGATTTTGCCTTCGAGTCCGCGCTCACCGAAACCTCCGGGTACCAGCACTCCGGTTACGCCCTTCAGGGTGTCGACGCCCTGATTGTGCACGTCCTCGGCCCGCACTTTGCGCAGTTTGACCTTGCAGTTGTTGGCGATGCCCGCGTGTGCGAGGGACTCGTAGATCGACTTGTAGGCGTCGTGCAGTTCCACATACTTGCCCACGATGGCGATCTCTACCTCGCGGTCGATGCTGCGGATGCGCTTGAGCATGTCGAGCCAATCCACCAGGTCCGTGACTGGTTCACAGTCCAGATCCAGCATGTCCACGATCAAACGATCGAAGCCCTTGTGGATCAAATCCACAGGTACCTCGTAGATTGAAAAGTCCACGTCGCGCTCTTCGATCACACATTCTGGACGCACGTTGCAGAAGAGGCTGATCTTCTGGCCCATCTCCTCGGTCATGGGCTGTTCGGTGCGACAGACAAGAATGTCCGGCTGGATGCCGATCTCCCGCAGCTTGCCCACGGAGTGCTGAGTGGGTTTGGTCTTCAGTTCACCCGAGGCGCGTAGGTACGGAAGCAGGGTCAGGTGCACAAACAGCACATCGTCTTTCGGGCGCTCGAGGGCAAACTGCCTGCAGGCCTCCAGGAAAGGCAGGGATTCGATGTCGCCTACTGTGCCGCCGATCTCAGTGATTGCCACGTCTATTTCCGGGCCGCTGATCCCAGCGGTCAAGGCCTCCTTGATCTCGTCGGTGATGTGTGGAATGACCTGTACCGTGCGCCCGAGGTAGTCCCCTCGGCGTTCCTTGGCAATCACCGAGGAGTAGATTTTGCCTGTGGTGTAATTTGAATTCTTGCCCAGCACTGCTTGGGTGAAACGCTCGTAGTGACCCAGGTCCAGGTCGGTTTCGGCACCGTCGTCGGTGACATAGACCTCGCCGTGTTGGAAGGGGCTCATGGTGCCCGGATCCACGTTGATGTAAGGGTCGAGCTTCTGCATGGAGACCTTCAGACCTCGGCGCTCCAAGATCATGCCGATGGCGGCGGAAGTCAGACCCTTGCCCAGGCTGGAGACGACTCCGCCGGTGATGATGATGTGCTTGGTCATTGTGATGAGGATTGTCCTTTCAAGGCGCCAGTCCAGCGCGCCACGAAAGCTTCATAGTCGGTACGGGTATCGATTCCGCGGGCAGCGCGACGCGCATGTTGAACTCGCATTTTCTTGCCAGCTTCCAGCCAGCGCAGTTGTTCGAGGTTCTCTGCTTGCTCAAGACGACCCAAGGGCAGAGTACAGAAGGTGGCCAGGGCGTCGGGGCGGAAAGCGTAGACCCCCACGTGCCGCCGTGCGGCTTCGAGCGGCGTCTGTTCTCCAGAGCGGCTGTGGCTTTGCGAAGGGATGGGCGAGCGACTGAAGTAGAGGGCATCTCCCTGCTGGTCCATGACCACCTTGACAACGCTGGGGGAGAGCATTTCTTCTGGGTCAGTGAAGGGCGTACCGAGGGTTGCGGCTTGAACCGCGGGGTCCTCAAAGACCGTGATCAGGCTGCTCAAGTCCCTTGGGTCAAGGTCCGGTTCGTCCGCTTGCACATTGAGCACCACATCCCAGTCTCCACCTACCTTTTGGTGGGCTTCGCGTACCCGGTCGGTGCCCGAGGGATGATCCAGCCGGGTGCGAATCATCTCAATGCCGAGCTCTTCCCCGGCCGCTTGAACCTCGGCATCATCGCAGGCCACGACCACCCGTGAGACCAGGGGACATTCTGCTGCGTTGCGCGCGCTGTGCACGAAGAGTGGTAGGCCGGTCTCCGCCAGCAATACCTTGCGCGGTAGACGGGTGGACCCGATGCGCGCGGGGAGCACAACCAGGGCTTGGATGCCATCGGGCTTTTCGTCCGCAGGAATCATCAGCGCCTTCCTATTTCCCTCTTGAAGCCCTCTGCGTCCTCCACGGACTGTAGGGAATAGACTTGGTTGTAAACGGCTACAAAGACCTTCTTGGTATCTCTGAGATGCAAGACCGCGCTCGGTGGCAAGCCGCTCTGGTAGCCGAAGTGTTTTGATCGGCCGGCCACTTCGATTTCCATCGCCGAGGAGAAGTAGCCTCCCCCGGGGGGAGTCGGGCCTGCAACCGCGTGGGCGTTGAAATCAAACTCTGTACGTATGTGGTTCACAAGCAGGGCCGCCTGGCGGTTGTCGAGCACCTTGGTGGTGGTCTTGCTCTTGCCGCGGGTCACTGAGAAGAAGGCCGCCTTTCGTGCGCTCGCATTGACCCCCTGGAACCCCTGGCCCTGGAGCCAGGCGTCGTTGACCAGGGTCATCTCAGTGTCGGTGCGAAAATCGGTCATGGTCAGTCGAATCGGTTGCTCAAGCATGCCGTCGATCTTGGGTCCCGAAGCGCAGGAGTGGGAAAGCAGTCCCAGGGTGCAGAACACAAGGGCAGAGGAAATCGCGCGGATGGGGGAGTTCATTGGCGTGGTCGGGGGGCCCGTCGAGGTTTGGGCCGGGGGTCCGTGGCCCCATCAGGATATCCGCGCGAGGGGGTTTGCTCAACCGTCGGATGGGAGCTGGGAGGCTCCAGTGCGATGCCAGCGTCTCAATGGCCCAGGGCCCCGTGCAGCTTTGACCGCCGCATCTTGAATCACTGGACGCCTTGTCCTTCGCCATTGTCCAGGGCCTCATCCAGGGCCATCCGGGCATCCGGGGGCACCGCCAGCAGGAAACTCCCCACCTGCACATGTCCCTCCAGGCTCCAGGCATAGCCCCCGGGCATGCTGCGCTGATCCTGATTGCTGGGCCCCCTGAGAGGCTCTCGGGTCCCGGGTTTCGCGAGTTCCAGTCTCGCGTTGATGAAGGCCGAGCCGTCGTCGGGGTCCAAATCAAAGGTCACGTAGTCCAGCCAGAGCCAGGCGGGCATCAGGTCTCCGCGCCGGTATTCTCCTCCCATCGGCCGGTAGGGCTCCTGCCAGGCGAAGGGCTCGGCGGCAGCCAGCACAGGGTAGCTTTCCCGCACCAATGTTCCCCGGGTCCAGCTGTTGGTGGGGGCCGCACCCCAGGCAGGCTGGAAATTTGCCTGGTAGCTGTTGCTCTCGTCCACCGTTGTCACCCGCTGGACGATGGCATAGTCCGCCTGAATTCGCTCACTGGCGCACCAGTGGTGCAGGGTGATCCAACCGTGATCGTCACCTGGCAGAACCTCGTACTGGAAGCCCAGGAACCAGACCTCTTCGCCAAGGTCAGGCCGCACAAACACCCGTGGCCTTGGCAAGAAATGTTCCTGGCGATAGGCCCTGGGATCGATGTTTTCCTCTCGGGCATACAGCGTGCGTTCATCGCTACCGCCTGTGCGGCGCTTCATCAGAAACACCGGGCCGATGTCTTCGAAGTCGGTTTGATTCCAGAACATCGCGTGTACAGCGAACTGGCGGTTGATCGTGTGCATGAGGTCCATGTGCCCAGGGTTGGTGAGCACTGGCATGTGCACGATCACATAGTCCTGGCGCAGTAGCGCACCCAGGTTGTCCCGGCGTTGCACATCGCTCAAGTGACTCCAGCCGTCGATCTGGTGCGGGAGTTTTTCCAGCACCAATCCCGGTCCATCGCGCAGGAAACATGCCCAGTGATAGGCGCTGGCCACGCGCAGGGCGGGGGCTTGGGAATCGTCCGCTTGACGTGCGTCTGCTTCCCGTTGAATCCAGGCCATGGCTTCCCAATAGCCTGAGAATTTGCGCGTATTGCGGGCCAGCAATTGGTCCAGGCCCAGGCTCGCACCCAGGACGATGCAAACGACCATGAGCAACCATCGCAACGGGCCCAGACGACCCTGCTGCTCGGTAGTCCCCGTGGCCGCAGATCTCCAGCGAACCAGCCAATCCAGACCCCAGCCGCCATAGGCCGCTATCACTGGCAGTACCACCAACAGCAGTCGCTGGTCCTTCCAGCCCTTGGTTGAAATCAGGCCGATATAGAAAAGCGCTGCGGCGAGAGGCAGGAGGCTGATCTTCTTGCGGTGTCTGAAAGCGGTCCAAAAGCCCGCCAGAGCGCAAACAGCGAAGGGTGCCACAAACCAGGCCTGCAGCGAGGTGGCGTACCAATGCCAAGGGTAGCGTCCGCGAATCTGTTCGCCGATGACCGCTTGAGAGTCCTCCCCCAACTGACTGCTGAAGGAGTAGAGGAAGGCTCCGATCTCTTGTAGGAAGCGGCCCACGGGAGGAACCACCTCCGTCAGCCAACCCCCAGGCACCCAGAACAGCTTGCCTGCCAGGGGACCAAAGTTCGCTCCCATGTAAAGGAACAGGGAGTGCCCGGGACTTCCATAAGTGGCCCAGTCCAGCAGCACCTGAAAAACAAAGCAGCAGGCCACCCCACGCAAGAACGCGATCCAATGGGCGCGTCCTCGCCAGCGTTCCGCCAGCACCAAGATCAGGAACATGGGAGCCACCGTGGCGATCGCTTTGTAGGAAACGATGACACCCAGCCCCATCCAAATCCCCGCGCGCCAGCCAGATCTTGTGTCCCGTATCTTCGCCAGTTGGATCAGCCCCATGGAGATGCAAAGAGCCGCACCCAAATCCGTCAAAGGCGAAACCGTGTATTGCAAGAAAACAGGATTGAGGGCCATCATCCAGCCTGCCAGCAATCCGGAGCGCCTGCCCCCAAGCCTGGCCCCAAGACTCGCCGCCGCCAGCACAACCCACAACCCTATGCCCATCTGAAACAGGCGCAGGATCAGGAACAATGGCCGCTGGTCCTCGATTCCAAAGCGATCTGCCAACCACAGGGGCGGCGTCAGGATCAGAGGAAAAAACGCCGAGCGAATGGCGATGCTGTCAATCACATCATGACCGCGCACCAACGCTTGTGCGTTCTCCACATATTCGATGGAGTCCGCAGTCTGATAGCCTTCCAGAATGTGCCAGGAGATCCCTTGCAGGCCCAGGGTGCCCAGGATCAAGAGCCAGAGCCAGGCTCCGCGCAGTCCCGAGGGCTGAGGAGGGGTCTGGTGAGAGGGCTCTGCACCCTGGTGGGCGGCAGCAGACTGGGGAATGGGCACCATGGGAAGCCCAAACTCTAGCCTTCTGGCTCGCACGGGAGAACCCGAGGCCTGCTTCTGGCGCCCCATGGGTGGCATTTACCCGCACCCGATCGGTCCCTGCGCCTCTTTTTTCTTTGACTCCGTCTCCTGGGTTTCCGAACCTCGTGCCTGTCGAGGGCAACCGCACACCTGTCCTCGGCTTCACAACACTTCACCATGACCTCGGGCCAGGGGGCACTGCGCAGGCAAGTGGCGCTCCCGACTACGGCTCTGAGGTCTCACACACCGCATCAAGAAAAGGGGGACCCGGCACCACCGGGCAAGGGCAGGCAATGGGAAAGATCGAGAAGCTGGTCGTATTGAGCGTCCTACTGGTCATCGTGGGCATATTGGGGGCGGCACAGATCTGGGCACCTGACGACACCCTAGCGGCTGTCGGGGTGGACCCGGTGGTGGAGGGCCTGGCACTCGATGTGGCAGGCGTTCCCGTTCGCGCGGAAGAGGAGGACGCAACATTCTCCGCTCCCGCCGACGCGCCCGAGGTCAACCCCGAGCCCGAAACGGCTGCGGTCCTTGACTTGCCAATGGGTGATCTGATCACCCGGCTCTCGCTGGAACCCTCCCAGGATCCCGGTCGGATGCTCTACACCGTGCAGCCCGGCGACACCTTTGAGTCCATCGCCGCCTGCTGCTACGGTGAGTCTTCTCGCGCGATCGTTGTGCGCCGCGAGAACGAAGACCTCGAGACTCCTGTCGCTGGTACCCGTATCTGGATAGCTGTGGAAGACGACGGCACTGCTGCCGAGCGGATGTATACGGTGGTTGAAGGCGACTGCCTATGGGACATTGCCGTCAAGTACTACGGCAAGGGTGAGTGGTGGTGGCGCATCCAAGCTGCGAACCAAGATGTGCTTGGCGAGTCGAACGCTCTGAGCGTGGGCATGCAATTGCGATTGCCCTAGGGTTTCTCGAGCGCTGTTCTCTTACCTGAGTCCGTACCGGTCAAGCTTCTTGTAGAGGTGACTGCGCTGCATACCGAGTTCTTCGGCGGTGCGTTTGATGTTGCCGTCGTTGCCGTCGTTGCGTTCGTTGCGTTCGAGGCGCAGGCGGATGAAGAGTGTCTCGGCCTGTATGCCGGGGTGCTACAGGATGCGGCGTATGATCGGCGGGTTGGTGATCAGGGAGATCAGCTCTCGTCGACCACCGCATCTTGCCCATAGCAGGAGGTTAAGGGAGAACACCCGGCGCATCAGTTGCGACCAGCTGTGGGGGTCTGGACTGGGCGGTATTAGCGCAGGTCGCTTATGAGCGGCGTGCGAGTCTTCGTTCAGGATCTCGGGGCTCGTTGCAGGCCAGAGGCTTTGGTGCTCGAAATGCCTGCCTATTTCCATGCCCCCGGGGGTGAAAGTTGCTCTCTCAACTTCGGTGGTCCCGTGGACCCGGTCCTCCTTCGGACGATCTCGTCTGGGGTGATGTGGTTCTTCCTATGCACCTTGAGCCGGTTTAAAGGAGAGAGTCCGTGGCTTTTAGATGGTCTCTTGAGAACACCAGGACGAGCTTATGCAGACGGAGGGTCCCTGCGCGTCCGCGGCGGATCCCCCCGGCCGTGTACGCCATACAGTACGATGAGTCCTTACACCGGATACTTGCCACCTGCTGGCCCAACAACTGATGAAACTGATAATCCGCAATCTCGATCGCGGCACAACCGAAGAAGACCTGAAGGCTCTTTTTCAAAAGTATGGCACCGTACAGTCCTGTGATCTGGTGTCAGACAAGGTCAGCGGTGAATCCAAGGGATTTGCTTTTGCGGTCATGTCGAATCCAGGAGAAGCCAAGGCGGCAGTGAAGAGCCTGAACAGTACTTCTGTGGACGGGAGCAAGATTCGGGTCAAGTATGCTGTAGCCAAGGCAAAGTGAGCCGACCAGCAGTCAGGGCGGCGTAAGGGCACACCTCATCTTCGTGTTGGCGAGGCCTGCGACAGTACGGTGAGACTAGTACGGTAGGGACGGGATGATCCTCTCCCACCAGATCGAGGCTGGAGCGAACACTCCATGCTAGGTGACAAGATGACGCGAGGGCCTGGCGCTCATGCCACGGCCCCCTCACCTCAGTCCATACCGATCCAGCTTCTTATACAAGTGACTGCGCTGCATCCCCAGTTCCTCGGCGGTGCGTTTGATGTTGCCTTCGTTGCGTTCGAGGCGCAGGCGGATGAAGAGGGTCTCGGCCTGGATCTTGAACTCCTCGAAGGTGGCGGCGTCGAAGGGGTCGTGGCCCTTGTTGGCTGAAGGCTGGCGGGGGGTTACCAGACCAGGGCCGTTGGAGAGGACGGCTTCCAGGTCGGCGGGTTGTATGGTGGCTCCGTCTGAGAAGATCGCGGCACCTTCCATCAGGTTGCGTAGTTGGCGCACATTGCCGGGGAAGTCCTGCTGGGCGAGGAGCAGCTGGGTTTCGGGGTCGAGGGTGAGGCAGGGCAGCCCCGTGCGTTCGGCGCTTTTTGCGAGGAAGTGAGCTGCCAGGAGGGGGATGTCTTCAGCGCGTTCGCGCAGGGCCGGGACTCGCAGGGGCACCACATTCAGCCGGTAGAAGAGGTCCATGCGGAAGCTGCCCTCTTCCACCGCGGTGGCCAGGTCAGCGTTGGTGGCGGCGATCACGCGGATGTCCACCTTGCGGCCGGAGCTCGTGCCTACGCGCACCACCTCGTGGGACTCGAGCGAGCGCAAGACCTTGGATTGTGCTTCCGGGGGCATATCGCCGATCTCGTCCAAGAACAGGGTGCCTCCATCAGCGGCTTCGAAGTGGCCGATGTGGCGTTCGCTGGCTCCGGTGAAGGAACCCTTCTCGTGTCCGAAGAGTTGTGACTCGATCAGCTCACTGGGAATCGCTGCGCAATTGACCGCGATGAATGGGGCTGCTGCGCGGGAGGATTGGGCGTGCAGGTTGCGTGCCACCACCTCCTTGCCCACTCCGTTCTCGCCAGTGATCAAGACCGTGGCTTCGCTGGCGGCCACTTGCCGGAGTTGGTGGCGCAGGCGTTCTATTGACTCGCTCTGGCCCACCAGCTCCCAGTTCTGAACCAGCTTGTTGCGTAGTTGTCGGTTCTCCTGGGTTAGCTCGCCCTGGCGCAGGGTGGCTCGGATTGTTGCCCTCAGGCGGTTCTCGTCCAGGGGCTTTTCCAAGAAGTTTGCCGCGCCTCGTTGCATGGCGGCAACGGCTACTTCCACATCACCGTGGCCGCTGATCACAACCACTTGCGGGGGATTGTCGAGGGATGAGATTTTCTCCAGCAGCCCCATGCCATCGAGCCGGGGCATCTTCAGATCTGAGAGCACAAGCGCGGCAGGCTTGTCCTCGGCAATGCCCTTCTGTAGCCGTGTCCAGGCCTCTTCTCCGTCCTTGGCTGTCCAGACTTCAAACCCTTCATAGGAGAGGGACATCTCAAGGGCCAGGCGCACATCTGCGTCGTCGTCCGCCACCAGAATCGCTGTGCGGCCCTTTGATTTTTTGTCACTCATTTCAATCGTCCTGCAGCTTCTGGGCCTGGCGGCCTCAGAAGGGTGGTTCAGCTTAGCAGCCAGTTGGGTCCGAGCATCCAGTTGGGTAGGCTCGGCTGACGCGCTGGGCCCAAGCCCTCGAGCGTTCTGCCCCATGGACCTTGCCACTCTGCACCGTAAATTGCACTCGGAAGAGGGAATGGTCTGTGCAGGAATCCTGTCGGGTACCTCCGCAGACGGGGTTGATGTGGGGCTGGTGCGGTTCTTCCGTGATCTGAACGGTGAGTGGCGGCAGCCAGAACTCTTGGCCTACGAGACCCTGGGGTATGCAGAGGATCTGGATCGGTGCCTGACAGAAGCCCTCGCCGGAGCCCACTGGAGCCTGCGGGAAACCGCCCTGCTGCACCGGGATCTTGGGCTCGCCTTTGGTGCAGCGTTGGTTGAGGTCCGCAAGCAAGCTGACTTGTCTGTGGACCTGATTGCGAGCCATGGTCAGACCCTCTGGCATCACGACGGGCAAGAGACCTCCGGTCCTGCCAGCCTGCAACTGGGTGATCCCGCACGCATCGCCGCTGTGACCGGCTGCCCGGTGGTGGCGGACTTCCGTGCGGGGGACCTGGCGGCTGGTGGCGAAGGGGCGCCCTTGAGCGCCTATGGGGATGAGCTGATTTTTGGTGCGGAAGCGAGGCCTCTGTGTGTCCTGAATCTCGGGGGCATTGCGAACCTGACCTGGCTCGGGACCGATGGTGAGGTCATGGCCTTTGACACGGGGCCCGCCGGGGCGCTGCTCGATGGGTTGGCGCGGCGGTTGTTGGACCGGCCCTTGGACAGGGGCGGGGAGTGCGCTGGGCGAGGGACGGCGGACAGGGCGCTGGTGGAGTTGTTTCTCGATCATCCCTTTGTGGGGTCGCAGCCCCCCTGCAGCACCGGGCGGGACATGTTTGGGGCGCGCTGGTTGGATGGGTTGCTGGAGGCTTTGCCGCCTGGGGTGGATGCGAGTTGTGTGTTGGCGAGCGCAGCCGTGGCGGTGGCCCGGCATGTGGCCGGGGGTCTGGAGTTCTTGCCGCAGGCGGTTGGGCGCCTTGTAGTTGCGGGCGGGGGAGTTCACCATGGGCCCTTGATGGAGGCACTCGGGGTTGAGACGGGCGCGGAGGTGGTGACCAGCGAGGTGCTGGGCGTACCTCCGGATGCCCGTGAGGCACTGGTTTTCGCGGCTCTTGGGGCGCGCTTTGTGGCGGGTGAGGCGGTGACCCGGGTGCGGGTGACTGGGGCTCGGGAGGGGGTGGTCCTGGGCTGCTGGACTCCTGCGCCGGGTCCTTGTCCACTCGATGTTGAATCCTAGGGGGGCCCCCAAGAGCCCCTCTGAAGGCGGATCTGCTCTCCGATCACCCCCTTCCTCGATCCCCAGACCCCACCGATCTGGAATTCAACGTCGAATAGGGGCTCTCCTCATGGATCGGGTAGCCACCCTGCCCTGCTGCGGTAGGTGAGCCATAGGCCCTAGGATCCTCCCGTCCCTCCGGACTTGACCCCTGCGGCCCTCCCGCTATGATTCCGCATCCCACGGAATTGGGAAGCCCCTCGTTCAAGCGAGCGGCCCCCGACCATTTCCCCAGCGCACGAGCCCCCTGGCTCAGCGCTTCCCACCCCCCCTACTGAGCCTCGAAAAGAGGACTCGATCCATCATGACCAAGTCGCGCCGGACCTTGGGCCTCTGCCTTGCCCTTGCAGCCCTCGCCTCTCCTTCGTTCTCCCAGGACCTGGGCGGGCTTTATTCCGAAGGGGTGGACCTCCTCTCCCGTGGTCGCAAGACCGAGGCCCTGGCCAAGTTCCAAGCCATCCTCGCTGCCGACCCTACCAATGAGGCTGCTTACGAGCTTTGGAAGGAAGCGGACCATCAAGTCTTCCTTGATCTGATCGTTGAGGGTGGCGAGTACCGCCTGGTTGCCGAGCGCCTCTTGGCCCGCGCCAAGCTTGGGCGCAGCGAGCACCGCAACGATCCTGACGCGGTGCGAGCCATGGTGTCCGAGATGCTCGCGGAAGCCGATGCCCTCGTCCGTCGCAGGACCGTGACTCAACTCTCCAGCGAGCATGGGCCCTACGCGGCTCCCGCCCTGGTGCCTTATCTCGGTGACGAAGGAGACGGGGATCGGCGTGTGCTGGCCATGGCGACTTTGATCGAGCTCGGTGGCGATGTGGTCTGGCCGCTGATCGCAGCCTTGGCTTCCGATCACGCCTATCAGCGCCGCAATGTGGCGATTTGTCTGGGACGTATTGGCGATCCACGCGCTGCGGGTGCTCTTGAAGCGATCGCCGCGCTTGACGGTGACAGTGCAGTGGTCAAGGCCGCCAAGAGTGCCGCCGCCGCCTGCGGTTCCACTGGTAACGGCCTCAGCTTGTTGCTGGCCGATGGTCACAATTACTACGGCCGCAGCGCAAGCCACATTCGTCCCTTCGATGATCAGAACGTGCTTTGGAGTTGGGATGGAGCTTTGACTTCCTCCGAGATTGCGGTCAGCCTGTTCAACGACCAGATGGCTCTGGGTGCCTTCTATCGCGCTCTGGACCTGGATGCTGCCAATGGCGACGCCCAAGCGGGTATCGCGCGGGCATGTGGTTCCATCGTGGCCAAGGCGGGTCGTTCCGATGACCTTGCTGATGCCGGAGTTGGCGCCCAGTTGACCCTTTCGGCCGCCGGCGTAAGTGCGATTGACATGGCTCTGCTTTGGGCGGTCAAGAGCGACGACGCCTCTGCCGGTTCGGCGCTTTGCCAGACCCTCGGCAGTATGGCAAGCACGCCCACTTCAGCCTTGATGGCCGCTGTGGCCGCGGGCGATCCGATCTTGCGTGGTGAAGGCGCTTTGGCATTGGCCAGCATCGCCACCCGCAGTGGTACCGCCGCCGGTGGAGCAACCGTGGCTGCTCTGGGCGATGCGGCTGGTCGCGAGGTCCTGCGGATTGCCACGGTGATCGATGGCAACGCCGAGCGCGCGGGCAAGGCCCTTGCGGGTCTCGCTTCACAAGGAGTCATGGTGGACCATCGCGGTTCCGGTATCGAAGGCATCGTGCTGGTGCGCCGCATGCCTTTGGTTGATCTGATTCTGGTGGGGGACCGTGTGACCGGCCTGACCACCGACCAGGTGCTGGCAGACATTGCGAATAACCTGCCGGATGTGCCGGTATTCTTGCTCTCGAGCGATGAGGATTTTGCCGATGCCTATTCGGATCGAGTGGCTGGTGTGATCTCCGACTCTTCTGATCTTTCCGGTTTGGAAGAGACCCTGAAGGCTGACTTCGAGGGTCACCGTGCTCGCGCTGACGATCTTGGTCGACGTGCGGCAATGGCTTTGGGTGCTCTTGCACTTGCTGGCCACACGGACTGCTCGGCCACGGCGGATGCTCTGGCTTCGACGCTTGCCCACCGTTCGGAAGCGGTCACCACTCCCGCCATGGCGGCCCTGGCCCAGTGCGGTTCTTGGGACCACATCCATGCCTTGATGGTTGTCTTGAGCAACTCTGACCGTTCCGATAGCGAGCGCAGCAATGCGGCCCTGGCCATTGGTCCGATCCTGGCGCGTTCCGGTGCGGCAGAAGGTGTAGCAGGCCCCCTTGCTGCGATCGCCGCCAACGGGGACGAAGCCACGGAAGTGCGCATGGCTGCGGCCCAGGCCCTGGGCATGGCCCAGACCGGTGCTGCGGGACGGACTCAGGCCCTGAGTGCTCTGCGGGGGAGCGGCTCCCAGTAGGTGCTGGCCAGCAGTATTTCACCGAACTCGATCAAGTCCATGAGCTCGGTTAAGCCAGAGTAGCTCAGTGGTAGAGCATCGCATTCGTAATGCGACGGTCGTCGGTTCAAGTCCGATCTCTGGCTCCAACTATTACAGGCGTGCCCCCTCTCAAGGGGCGCGCCTGTTTTGTTGCAGGGGCTGCTAGACTGGGCGCATGTGGAAGACACTCAGCGTTTGCGTTCTCGCCTCTGTTAGCAGGGTTTCGGCCCAGGAAACCCAGGACCCCAGCAACGATCAGCTTGCTGAGCGAGCAGTGGAACTGTTGCTGGAAAAAACCGAGCGGTATCATCCGGACCCGCAGGTAGGGCGCATGAGCGAAGAGCGCTTGGGCGCCTGGCAGGCCAAGGAGCGTGAGCGGCTTGAAGAACTGCACGAGGATGCGAAGGGGCTCGGGGATGAGTGGCCCTATGAGGGCGTCTATCGAGTGGGTCCCGACAGGCGAATTCCGGGGGGCTATCGCGTTGGTGGCACTGCCATCGTGGCCGAGGGACTGTTGGAGTATCCCGGTTTGCTCAAGCATGAGGAACAACTGAAGGCTGTACGGGCAGCGGCGGTTTTCATCATCCGGATGTTGGACGAGGACCCCAGCATGGCGCCGGGACCCAAGCGTGGCTATGACGTACGCGGCTGGGGGCATACCTATGCCCTTTCGTTCCTGTTGCAGGCATTGGAGCACGAGGTGCTGGAACCCGAAGTTGCCAACCAGGCTCGGGAGGCGGTGGAGTTCTTGTTGAACTGCCTCAAGGTCAACGAGGTCGAAGATGGGGGCTGGAACTACGCCAGCGAGACCAATGCGAGCCCTTTTCAGACAGGCGCGACCCTGCTGGCGCTTTATCGCACACAGGCCGCTGGGTTTGAGGTGCCTCGTGGCCTTGTGCCCCGGGGGTTGCAAGCTCTGGAGCGGGGCCGGCGCAAGGACACGGGTGCCTGGTCGTACAGCGTACGTCCGGGACAACGCGGCCACCGGGAGAAGATGCACGCTTCGTCGGCTCGAGCGGCCATCGCCGAGTTGGCCCTACATCATGCTGGTCTCTCTACATCCAGGGATCTGCGTCGCGCCGTGGACGGTTTCTTTGATGGTTGGGAGCACCTTCTCAAGCGCAAGAGCCAGCAGGGTACCCACGAGGGTCCCTATTCGATAGCGCCCTACTACTTCTACTTTGGACATGGTTATGTGGCCCACGCAATCGAGGCCCTGCCCGAGAAACAGCGACCAGCATTGCGGGAACAATTGCGCAAGGTCTTGCTGACGACCCGCGACGAAGACGGGAGTTGGAACGATCGCATTTTCCCGCGGACCTCCGGCTATTGCACCGCAATGGTCCTGATGGCTTTGCGTGCCCCGGATCTCCCGCGCTTTCCCGATTGGAAGGAGCCCAAGAGCGAGGGTGAAGGTTTGAAGAAGGCAGGAGGACGGTGAGTTCCAGGTCTGAGTTGTTTGTGCGCGGGGCCACGCCTCTGATCGGGGTGGTGCACTTGAAACCCTTGCCCGGGGCCCCGAATTCTCAAGGCTTGGAAGGAGTCCTGGAGGCAGCTCTCTTTGATGGAGCAGCGTTGGCTGAAGGGGGAGTGGATGCGATCATCGTGGAGAACTTCGGTGACGCGCCTTTTTTTTCTACGAGTGTTCCGCCGGAAACCGTGGCCAGCATGGCGGTGGTTGCCGATCGCCTGAAGACTGAACTTGGGAACTTGCCCTTGGGGATCAATGTGCTGAGGAATGACCCTGGCGCGGGATTGGGAATCGCTGCGGCCACCGGCGCTGCCTTCATGCGCATCAATGTGCATGTGGGAGCCATGGTCACGGACCAGGGACTGATTCAAGGGGATGCGGCTCGCACGGTGCGCCTGCGCGAGCAGCTGTGCCCTGGGTTGCCGTTGCTGTGCGATGTGCATGTGAAGCACGCCGTGCCCTTGGGTGGCGGGTCGATTGAAACAGCGGCGAGGGATACTTTTTGGCGTGGCAAGGCGGCGGCGCTCGTGATCTCTGGCAGTGGCACGGGCCAGGCGGTGGACACAAGCGAACTTTCTGCTGTGCGCGAAGCCGTGCCCGAGGCCCCGATCTTGATTGGCTCGGGCCTTGATCACAACAATGCTGCAGCCCTTGGCGGCCTGGTGGATGGGGCTATCGTGGGCACGGCCCTGAAGCGGGATGGGCGCGTCTCTGAACCGGTGGATGTGAAGCGTGTGCGTGAACTCGTGCGCATCTGGGGGGCGGGTTGACCATGGGGTTGGAACAACATCGCAGGGACGCGCGCAAACTGTTGAAGATCACAGTCATTACTGTCAGCGACACCCGGGACGAGAGCAGCGACGGAGGAGGATCGTTTCTGATCGAGTCCCTTGAGGCCGCGGGTCACCAACTTTGTCAGCGAGTCATCGTGTGTGATGAAGTCCCTGCCATCCAAGCAGCAGTTGAGTCTGCCTGCCAGGAAGCCCAGGTTGATGTGGTGTTGGTAACGGGGGGGACGGGTCTTGGTCATCGGGATGTGACCCCCGAAGCCATCGAGCCCCTCCTGGATGTGACCATCCCGGGCTTTGGCGAGCTCTTCCGCCTGCTTTCCTTCGAAGAAATTGGCGCAGCTGCCATGCTCAGCCGCGCCTGCGCCGGAGTCCGGGCGGGCCGCATCATTGTCGCTCTCCCCGGCAGCCCCAAGGCCCTCCGTCTGGCCTGGGAGAAATTGCTGGCTCCGGAGCTGGGGCACTTGTGTCAACAGGCCGACAGTCGAAGGTGAACCAGGTTCCGTACTAACGGATTCCCGGATTCAATCCCTATCATTGGGCCCTTCCTGTCATGACTTCTCTTCCTGATTCTCCCCAGTCGGCCACTGAAGAGTTGGGTCAATCTGTTCAGGCTCTGGGCGGTTGCGTGCTGCGGGGCACTACAGTGGCTGGTGGCTTTGCAACAGGTTCTGCTCGGTGTTCACGCCAGGATCTGGACGCGGTTCCGGTACGGCGGATTCCTTCCACTAGCGCCGAGGCAGAACTCAATCGGTTTCATGGTGCATTGGATCGTGCGCGGGCCGGGATTGAGGCCCAGCTGGAGGGAGGTGCTCTGGAACAAGCTTCGAGCCGTACCTGTGTGCTCGAAACCCACAATGCCCTTCTATCGGACTCGGTGTTCTTGTCCGATGTGGAGAGCTTGATCCTGGGGGAACAGTTCGCCCTGGAGTCTGCGGTGGCCAAGGTCGTGCTCGACTTCGATCGCATCTTTCGCATCGTGCAGAGCGAGGCTCTGCAGGAGCGCGCGGTGGATCTGCGGGATGTGGGTTTGCGGGTTCTGCGTGCCTTGTCCCAAGGGGAAGAGGGACAGTACAACCCTGTTCAGGCCCTGGACTTGACCGGCTGCATCCTTGTGGCTCCGGAGCTGACCATTGTGGACTTGCTGGCCAGCGGAGGATCGCGGCCCAGGGGTATCGTGACCAGCGCAGGATCTGTGGCGGAGCGGGCGACCCTGCTGGCGCGCTCGCTTGGCATCCCGACTTTGGTGGGGGTGTCAGGTTTGCTCGAAGCAGTTGAAGATGGGGATGCGCTCCTGTTGGACGCCAGCGAGGGCATCGTTCATGTGCGTCCGGCGCCAGAGATCCTCAAACAGTTCCAAGAGGCCGAAGAAGGTGCCTCGCCCCAAGCACCGTCCTCCTGCGTGATGGGTACCGTGCGCACACTTGACGGCACGCGAATTCATTTGGCCGCATCCGGAGGATCTCTGCCCGAGGTCGAGCGCGCCCGCGCTCTTGGTTTCCCCTCGCTGGGATTGTTCCGTACCGAGGTCTTGTTTCTGCTTGAGAAAGAACTTCCCGGCCTCGACACATTGACCGAACACTATCGCGCCCTTCTGAGCGAAGCGGGCTCAATTCCGGTCAGCCTGCGCCTCTTGGATGTGACCTCGGCCCTCGCACCATCCTGGATGAATCTTCCTGTTGAAGCCAACCCGGCCTTGGGCCTGGCTGGGGTGCGATTCTTGCTCGAAAATGGCTTGGTCCTGCGCCGTCAGCTGACCGCCGTGCTTTGCGCAGCCGCCGAACATCCGGCTCAGGTGGAGATCTTGATCCCCCTGATCGTGGATTGCGGCGAGTTGCGTGCGGTCAAGGAAGCGCTCTTGGAGGAACGCTATGAGTTGCGTCGCAAGGGCGTTCCCCATTGCAGCGACCTGGCTGTGGGTGTGATCATTGAGACTCCAGCGGCGGTGATCGGAGTCAGCGATCTCGCCCAGGAAGCCTCGTCCATCGTGATCGCCCTGGATAGCTTGCAGCAGTACTTGCTTGCCACCGATCGGGATCACGCCAATCTGGCCGGGTGCCTTGAACGCTTGCATCCGTATCTTCTGCGCGCTGTTGCTGACCTGCAGGACGCAGCGCTGGAGGCCGGCACGCCGCTCGCTATCTGGGGCCCCAGCTTGGCCAATGAAGAGTCTCTTGGACTGCTGCTGGGCCTGGGTTTGACGCGTCTGGTGATTCCTCCCTCTGACATGGAAGAGGTGGCGGCCATCATCCGCTCCTGCGACTTGGAGAGTCAACGTCTCGCAACGCAAACAGCAAGCTCCCAGAGCACCTCTCCGAATCATGCGCCGCCGCCTCTGGATGCGCGCTAGGGGAACGAGAGCCGTACAGCATCCAATCAACGAATCCTGGCCCATTCCTCACACCTGCGTCGCGTGGGCGGCGATGGCATGAGGAATGAGCCAGGGCTCGTTCGTGATGTTCCTTATTGGAAGGTGATCGAAATCCCGTCCGTGGTGTTGGAGGTGGGGTTCAGAACCACATCTCGATACCAGAGCTGGAAGTTCCAGGTGTCGCCCGGCGCGAACACCGTGCCCTGGGGCAGGTTGGTCAGGTTCGGGGAGAAGTCCACCGTGCCGGCACCGCCCGTATTGAGCACATTGCTTGAGAAACGAATCATGGGGCTGCCCAAACAGAGCACGCCCATGCTGCCGCCGAAGTTGTTGACGTTGCCCTGGTTGACGCTCATAAGGAGATAGCCGAACTGGCTCAGGGCCGCATCGTCCACCGTGAAGGTCAGATCATTGTCAGACACCGTGGCGCTGCCGGCCACGGTCAGAGTTGCCATCAGGCCTCGGCTGTTCAGGTTGGATTGGCAGTAGCTCGTGCCCAGACCGCCGCCTCCGATGGGCTCGGCCAGATTCGGGCGGTAGTATTGCAGGGTGCAGCGGATACGCCGGGTCTGCTCGAACGTGTACTCATTCATGCACACATCATCGGTGTAATCCATGTAGTTCGAGATCGGATCCGAATTACCGCAGCTCGACGAGTTGCCGCAACTGAAGTTGGGGTTGGCTTCCGGGTTCGTGTCGCAGATGCGATCGCCGGAGGTGTAGCAGTTTCCCCCGCCGCAGCCACCGTTGAAGGTGTGGTGCAGGCCGAGATAGTGTCCCACCTCGTGGGTTACCGTGCGGCCCTGGTTGTAGGGCGGGCCGATGGGAGCGTTGCGACCCACCGCAGCGTAGTAGGCCACGACCCGGTCGGAGTTCGATCCCGGCGAGCCGTTTTGGGGCAGATAGGGCACATAGCCCAGGGCTCCGCTGGCTTCGTTGCAGTAGATGTTGAGGTAGTTGTGCGGATCCCAGGCCAGAGAGTTGTAGTAGCCACCTCCATCGTTGTGCCAGGTGTTGTTGAGGTGGCGGTTGATGCCGGTGGTGGCACTGCCAGAGGGATCCACCGTGGCGAGTTTGAACTGCACCATGGTGTCGTAGCCGGGGGCGCCCAGGGTGCCAGCCATGGCTTGGAAGTCTTCGTTCAGGATGTCGATCTGCGAGTGGCAGCGGGCGTCGGTCACGTTGCCGCTGCCATTGCTGTCCCGCAGGATGTGGAAGACCACAGTGATCTCCCAGATCTCGTTGGGCTCATAGGCCGCCGTGGGGTTGGTGCTGTTGTAGCTGCAATCGCTGGGCGGGTTGAAGTTCCAACCGCCGGAGACCATTTCGGGAGTGCCGCAGCGAACCAGGCCTCGACTGGCCAGGAACGGGGTGGTCAGGGACCCGCTGATTCGGGAGGTAGGCGGGGCCTGCTGGGCAAGCGCTGTGGCTGTGCACAGCACTGTCAGGAAGAGGGTCAGAAGTGATCGCATGGGTCAGGTGAGGCTGGGCTGGGGGGATTGGGCGGGAATATGGCAACGAGTTGTGGTCCTTCGGACGCAGGGGGCGCCTCCTCTGGTTCCAGTATGCACCCAAAAACTCAGTTGGGCTCTCGCTCTTCAGTCCCTTGTGCAGGTTGGACCCAATCTGGTCATCCCCTCTCAAGTTGGTGCAATCAGGGCCTGGGAGCGCCTAGGGTCGGCTCAAGGCCGCACCCTGCCGGCAAACACGCGCCACTCGATGCAGGGCAGGTCCATCTCGTTCTTCGAGGACCGCGCCCATGGCGAGAGCCACTTCCCCGGCTCTTTCCAGAGGGGTCAGGGCAAGCACGCCTGAACCCGCGCCGGAAAGGGTCACGCTCCAGGCCCCGGCCCTTCGACCAGCTTCCTGGGCCTCCTCTCCGCCCGGGATCAGAGGCAGCCGGAAGGCCTCGTGCAGGTGGTCCACGCCACCCAGGGTCAGCAGGTCCCCATCCCCCGAGCGCAGGCCCTCCAGCAAGAATGCCAGTCGTCTGGGCTGATCGGCCGCCTCGGGGAAGTTCACTATCTCGGGCAAGGCGAGGCGTGCCTCACTGGTGGCGAGGGGTGTGGAGCCCCAGGCGAGGGCGATGCCGATGGACTCGGCAACCGGCGGTTGCAGTACATTCCAGCCCGATTCTGTCGTCAGGGCCAGGGTGCATCCACCGTAGAGGGAGGCGGTGCTGTTGTCAGGGTGGCCTTCGATCTCGGCCCCCAGGCTCACCAGATCCCGGCGCAGGCTTGTCCCATGGGGGCGTCCGGCGACCTCGGCTGCGAGTACCAGGCCCGCCGCCACCGCCGCTCCGCTGGAGCCCAGCCCGCGGCCCAGGGGGATTTCGCTGGTGACTGCGAAGGAAAAGGGGGCGAGGGGCACGCCGAACTGCTCAAGGGCTCGGTCAAAGGCTACCAGAAAGGAATTGGCTCTCGAATCCTTCTGCTGGACCGTACCGGGTGGGGTCTTGGGGGCAGTGGGCCAGGAATGCGCTTCTTTTTCGAGGCCCACGAACTCGTGGTATTTGCCCGCAGCCGGGCCGACCAGAGTGACCTCAAGCATCAGATCCAAGCACAACCCAAGGCAGTCGAAACCCGGCCCCAAGTTCGAGCTGGAGGCGGGAACGGTGACGAGCAGGTTCTGCATGGCGGCCCAGTCTCCCATGTGCGACCCAAAAGGTCCATGGATTCTGTTCTTGTCCTTTGCACTTTTGCTTTCTACCTTCAGCCTATGCCAAGCAGTCCGGATGGTTTTTGGTTTCAAACGCTCACGACCGCCGTGTGCTCTTGGGATCAGGGGGAGAGATTCTTCCCGCCCGACCGCTGTCAAACCCTTCGGACCGACTCCGCACAGTCGCCCGAGGACTCATCGAATCGAGGAGGGATCGATGTCATTTGAAACTTCACCCGAGAAGGACCGTCTATTCTCACGTCTCACAACTATTCCCGGGATCAGTCCCATGCCATCGGTGGGGGATTGGATTTTGATCCGAGTGGACAACCCGTCCGATCTGGCTCGAAAGATCAACCGACGAATCGAGCCGGGAACCATGAAGGTTCCGCGCGGAGTCGACGGGGCTGTGCGCATTCGGGTCGGGGAGCCTCGGGAGAATGAGCGCTTGTTCCAGACTCTGCGGGAAGTCACCCAGATCCAGCGTGGGTTGAGCTGAGGAGCGCCGACTGGGGTTGACTCAGTCCACGAGCACCATTGCAGCGGGGTTCCCAAGGGATGGGGACCCCGCTGTGGTTTTTTGGGGGCGCTGGCCATGCGGCATGATGTTGGGGGAAGGTGAAACCTCACTGCCTGGCAGGCACAGGCTCCAGGAATGGGGTTAGGCTGTTCGCCATGAAGATCTTTGCTCTCAGCCTTGGATGTGTTGGTTTGTTTGCTGCGGCCGTTCAAGTGCCTGCACAGGATTCCGCGCAGGAGTTGGAATTCCCGTCAGCGAACGCAGAAATAACCAAGCAGGCCCTGCGTCATCACCTGTCCTACCTGGCTTCTGATGAGATGCGAGGGCGAATGGCGGGCAGCCCGGAGTCGGTGCGCGTATCAGAGTACTTGGGGGCGGCGCTCGAACAGGTGGGCGTGCAGTCCTTGGAGTCATTGGGGGGCATGTTCCAACCCGTGCCTTTGGTGCGGCAGGAATTCGATGCTTCACCAGAGCTGATCCTTACAGATGCAGAGGGTCGAGAAGTACAGGCTCAATATGGCATCGAGTTCTTGATGCGTATGTCCGGCGCACCGGGGGTGCGAGGTCCCTTTGACATTTTGCATGTGCAGAAGGGGGATGAATTACCCAAGGACATGGGTCTTGAGACTTGCCTCTTGTTTCACACCAGCGCGGGGGAGCAGAAGCGCATGTTGATCGCAGGGGGGCATGAGTCGGGTGCTGGCCTGGGTTTGGTCCTGCGCGAGGCGAGTTCCAGGCCGGGGCGCGAGTTGGGATTGCCCCGGGGACGGCGTCTGAGCCTGGTAAAGGACGCTGAGGAGACTCTTGCGCCGGACCTTACCCTGCGCGGTGAAGTTGGAGCACGCGCGAAGGAATGGAAGCGTGTGGTCTTCGATCCTCATGGGGGAGACATGGCAGTGGCAGAGCGCAATGTGGTTGGTGTTATTCCCGGGCGTGGGACTGAGACGAATCCCGAAGCTGCCAACGAGATCATTGTGCTCTCAGCGCACTTTGATCACATGGGTGTACGCTCAGGGCCGGCTGCGGGAGATGGGGCAGAAGACCGCATCCTGAACGGGGCCGATGATGATGCTTCAGGCGTGGCTACAGTGCTTGAACTGGCCGAGGCACTTGCCCGCGGCGAAGCCCCCGTGCGCACTGTGGTGATCCTCCTGGCTGCAGCCGAGGAGGTGGGCATGCTTGGAACTCATTGGTTTGTGAACAACTGCCCCGTGGACCTGAGCAAGGTCGTCTGCAACCTCAATTTCGAGATGCTGGGCCGGCCGGACGAGATGGTGGGAGGCCCCGGCAAGCTGTGGTTCACCGGCTGGGATCGCACGAATCTGGGGCCTCTGATTGCCGCAACTGGTGTGGGGATTGTTGCGGACCCTCGTCCGAGCCAGCGATTCTTCACGCGCTCGGACAACATTGTTTTCGTACAGGCGGGCATCGTGGGACAGACACTCTCAAGCTACAACATGCACAAGGACTATCACCGGGTGAGCGATGAGGTGCAGGCCATCGACTTCGATCACATGCTTGAGGCCGGCAAGGCCTGCTTGGCGGCAGTGCGGGCGGTGGTGGATGGGGAATTGACTCCCGCATGGGAGGAAGGGGAGCCGAATCTGAGACGCTGATTGGGAGGAAGTTGTCCGGGTTCTCACTCTGGAGCCCACCTTCTTTTGCTTTTCATCAGGGACCCGGGCCGTTAGTATCCAGCTCCTCTTCAGGCCTTTGTTTTTTCTTCCGTCCCAAATAGCGAGCATGACACAGCAATCGAACGGTGCCGCCCTCACACCAGATGAGGCGACCATCACCATTCCCACAGGAACCGGCAGCATGGATTCCAGTAGCGAGCCCAAACAAAAGGGCAAGAACAAGGGGAAGAACAAGAACAAGAACAAGCGCAGGAACAAGCTGAAGGGTGGCAAGAAGCGTCGCCTGACGGCCAAGACTGCGGACCGGCTGGACTTGTACCAACGCTCGGTGAATTCGCCGGAGACTGATGTGGATTTTGCTACCCGTGTCTTCAAAGAGTTGCGCGAGCGCCCCTTGCGTCACTTCCGTGAAGATTTTTGCGGTACAGCCGCCATGACGGCGGAGTTCTTGAGTCGCGACACGCGGAACACCGCCGAGGGCTTTGACCTGGATTCTGTTCCGGTGGAGTGGGGCAAGCTGCACAACTTCGGCTCGGTCTCAGACGGGGATGCCCGCATGACCTTCCACCTGGCGGATGTGCGCGATCCAGCCGACAAGAGGCCAGACATGACGGTGGCCCAGAACTTCTCATACTTCTGTTTCAAGGAGCGCGAGGAATTGCTCAACTATTTCCGCTCCATCCACCGGGATCTGGCTGCAGACGGCATCTTCCTGATGGACATCTACGGGGGCCCCGATGCCCTGATGGAGCAGGAAGAGGAGCGCGAGATCGACGACGACGCCTTCACCTACGTCTGGGATCAGGTCGAGTACTGGCCCGGCACCGGCGAATACAAGTGCGCCATCCACTTCCGTTTCTCCGATGGCTCAGAAATGACAAATGCCTTCACCTACGACTGGCGCCTGTGGGGGTTGCCGGAATTGAAGGACGTGCTCTACGACGCTGGCTTCGAGACTGTGCGCCCCTATTTTGAAGGCACTGATGAAGACGATGAAGAAGAAGGAAACGGTGAGTTTGACTTCGACGAGAAGGGCGAGAACTGTATCGCTTGGATTGGCTACCTGGTTGCCCTGAAGTGATTTTGCACCGCTCTCGAACCCGTGTTACTGGGTTCGAGTATCCCCGGTGCGCACGTGGGTGATGCGTTGACCTTCGTTGATCAGAAGCACCGTGGGCGTCGGCACTCCATAGCCCCGGGGCAAACGCATCAGTTCTAGGTGATCGTGATCCGGAGCGCGCTCGCGCACGGATGGGCCAGAGTCTTCAGGTTCGGGTATCAGGATCAAGGTCAGGGCCCCAGGCATGTGGTTCTTCGCGAGGGCATCGAAGTGCTTGCCGCATTGTTCGCAGCCTGAGCGGTAGAGGATGACTCGTGCGGGCAGTTGGATACCATCGATGCCGCCGACGATCCAGGGGGCCAGTGAGGTCTCTGCCAGCCGCTGGCCCTCCCATTCCGTGGGCTCGAACCAGGCCCAGTCGGGTGCAGGTTGCTGGTCGCAGGCGGTTGCTCCCAGCAGCAAGGTCAAAGCCAGCGCGACTCTTGCGACCATTTCTAGTGTCCCTCGCTCAGGTCAATCAAGTTCTGCACAGTCAACTCATCCGACACCTCAAATGACTGGGGCGTTTGTACCGCGTAGCCTTTCTTGAGGTGGTGCAACTCGCCGCTCCAAACCGCCTCGGGCAAGATTTCGACCAGCGTAGTCACCGACTCGTCAGCATCAGGAATGCGAATCAAGGCAATCGGCAGGGCTGGATCGGGGCTCAGAGCGAGCTCTTCCAAGTGCGCCGCGCATACATCGCAACTGCGCCGGTAGAGAATCACCCGTGCGCCCGGAGGCACCATGTACATCATGTCAGCCCCTTCGGTGAGCCAGCGGGCCAGGTCCAGAGAACCAATGTCGCTGCCCTCCCAGGTTTCAGGATGCAACTCGGCGAAGTCAGGCAGGACGGGACCGGTTTCGGTGGGAGGGGTGGTCGCTTCGCTCCCTTGTTCGTTGGTAGGGGTCTCAAGACCCGTCGAGCCTTCCTCCTGGATTTTCACAACCGTGGGTCCGCCCTCTGGCATCAAGGGCGCGTCTGCTGTGGTGAAGAAGTAGTAGGGAGCCCAGGCCGCCAGCCCAAAGAAACCAGCCAGGGTGAAGAGGGTGATCGGATGTCCCGGCAGCACTGGCAATCTGAGCCAAGGCCGCGAGGCCAGGAGCCCCAGCAGCAAGGATCCATCCATCAACGCCATCTGCCAGGGCTTGACGTCCACGGTACCTCCGAAGCAACCGCAGTGCTCCGCACCCACAACCATCAGTTGCACCAGGATCCCCAGAAAGATCAAGTACTGTAGGACCAGCAGAATCCAACCCAGGCGAGGTCTCAGCACCGCCGTGGCCACGATCCACAACTCAATCGTAATCGCGGCGCGGTAGGTCCCCGCCGCATCCAACCCCAACCAGTTCCTGGCAAAGTCGCGCACCACTTCGGGCACATCCATGGGTGAGGCCGAATTCAGTTTGAAGACCGCACCCAGGGCGATCCAAAGGCAGGCCAGGAGAATTGCAACCCAGGCGGGGTCGGGGGAAAGCTCGTCGTCGTAGTTGGGTTCGCTCATGGGTTGCTGGCAGATGCTACGGCAGAGGCGTGGCAGAGTGAGTCCCTAATCAAAGCAAGTCAGGGCGCGAGGACCCGGTCCAGGTGGCTCCAGAGCCGATCGTCTCGGTTCCAGTTCTCATCGATCAGGCTGACGAAGCTCCAACTGGCCAGATCCTGGGCGGCCTGGACGGTCGACTCCTCTCGAAAGAAATCGAGTTCCAGCGGCCCGGCCGCCCCGCCTGCCAGCAGGAACGCATCGTCCCCTCGTTCGCCCACCACCATGCCGCACTCCAGGTCGAGCATTGAAGACTCATGGGCGAAGAGTACAAGCCCGTCGGGCAACTCCCGTCCCATGTGCTCAAGAGCGTGAGTTGACGCAAATCCCGTCACGAAGGCCCGTCGGCGTTCCATGCGCCCATCCGCTCCAGGCAATTCAGTGCCCGCGGGCTGGGAAGCCACAGTCAAGAACCCCGCCTGACAGCAACGTTTCAGGGTCGGGACCAGGGTATCGCTCTCCTCATCCAGGTTCGGAGCACCCCAACCGGGAAAGCTCAAGAGTTCACCTGCCAGGAACCCAAGTGCGCAGGCACATAGATCCTCGGCCGTTTGCGCCTCTCGCCAGGCTGAAGGGCTGTTCCGTGTGGATCCCATATGCTTCAGCCTAGCCCCCGAAGGCCCCAAGTCGCTACCCTCCCTCCATGCCTGAGTCTTCTCCTGATTCCTTCACCCTGAGCGTGCTCTGGGAGAATCCTTACCTGCTCTCCAGCTTGCTCTATCTCCTGGCCCTCGTCGGAGTTGGCGTCTACAAGGCCAAGTCGGTCAAGGACAGTGAGGACTTCATGGTCGCAGGGCGGACTCTGCCCTGGTACATCCTGGTCGGCACGTTGCTCGCCACCTGGATCGGTAGCGGGTCCCTGTTCAGCGGAGCGGGTCTCGGATACCGCAACGGTCTCGCGGGCCTCTGGTCGAGTGGCGGCGCGTGGCTGGGCATAATCCTGGTGTTCTTCATCGCCAAGCGCATTCGCAACTTCGGCAAGGTCACCATCCCGGACATCTTCCAGGCGCGTTATGGGTCCCCGGCGGCGATTCTGGCGACCATCACAACGGTCATCGCCTACCTGACGATTGTCTCCTACCAATTCAAGGGCGGCGGCAAGGTCCTCTCGATCGTGACTGAGGGGGCGGTCTCACCAGAGCTGGGGATTATCGTAACGGCCGTCTTTGCCATCACTTACACGGTCCTGGCGGGCATGTTCTCGGTGGTCTACACCGACGTCGTCAATGGCGTCCTGATGACCTTCGGTACGCTCGGGGCTCTGTTCTGGATCGTCAACGCAGTCGGGGGAGCGGAGGAGGTCTACCTTGCGGCGGAGGCGGCGGGCAAGTGGAGCATGTGGGGCAACTGGGCGGCGGAGCGTACATCCGGGATCTCTGGCCCCGTGCTTGCGATGAGCTTCTTCGTGCCCACGATGCTCCTGCTCCTTGGTGACGCCAACGTGTACCAGCGCATCTTCAGCGCGCGGGATGGGGGCTCAGCGCGCAAGGCGGTTTTCTTCTGGGTGATCGGCGTCTTCGTTCTCGAGTCGGCGGTCGGCTTCCTGGGACTGGCGGGCAGCGTGGCGGCCGAGAAGGGCGTGATCGCACCGATCGTACAGGAGGCGGAGGACGGCAAGATAGAAGAGCTTCGGAACGATCGTCGTGAAGCGGGTGAGGTGCTGGACTCGTCCTTCGATGAGCAGATCGTCGCGGCTATCGCGCTGTTGGACGGCCCGCACCGCAGCGATTTCTCCGCGTCTGGTGAGGGTGCGGAAGTCCAGGAAGCCGCCCTGGCGATCCAGAAGGCCCGCAAGAGCGGCACCGAGGGCGTCATCCCCGCCATCGCGCTCAGCTTGCCACTACTTCTGGGCATGCTGCTGGTGGCCACGATGATGGCGATCATCGTCTCGACTGCGGACTCGTTCCTCCTGATCCCGGCGACCAACTTGACGCGCGATGTCTACCAACGAATCCGACCCGGGATCGACGATCGCAGTGTGTTGTTCATCAGTCGTGTATTCGTGCTCGTGCTGGGCGGGGTCGCAATCTTGCTTGTCAGCCAGTTCGAGACGGTCCTCGACGCGGCCTTCACCGCCTACAACATCTACGGCGCCTCGATCGCACCTGCGTTGCTTGCTGCATTCCTGTGGAAGCGCGCAACCTTGACCGGCGCGGTTGCCTCGATCGTCCTAGGAGCGGGCGTGACGATCCTCTGGACCTATGGAGGACTGGACACGACCTCGTTCCACCCTTTCCTGCAGGAGCCCACCTTCCCGGCCGCCCTGATGTCGATCGGCGGCCTGGTGATCGGCAGCCTCGCCACCCCCGCGCCGCCCAAGGAGGTGTGGGGCCCGTTCTTCGACGAGGGCGACTCCTCCTCCTGACGGGGTCAGGGGCAAGCCTTCTTCTCGCATGCGGAGCCCGGCCAGGGCGCAGGCATGGGCGGCATCATGTCCCAGGCCCTGCCCGATGGTGTGCCGAATCACCGGATGGCGTATGTAGCCACCGACGACCTCGGCGCCTGCTTGGAGAGGGTTACGGGCAACGGAGGAAAGCTCGCCATGCGGTCTTGTGAGATTCCGGAGCACGGGCGCTTCACGGTGCTGACGGACCCAACTGGAGCGGCTCTCGGTCTGATCAGCATGCCAGTCGCCAAACTCAGCTAGGCGAGCGGGCTCCAGCTTGAGTCGGGGGGGCAGAAACGCCGATGGAAGACTCATAACCCCCACCCTGAACTGGTACCCATGGCCTGGATCGATTCACTCTTCAAACGCATGCACGAAGTCGGCGCGTCCGACCTTCACATGACCAGCGGGCGCAAGCCCATGTTGCGGCTCTCTGGAGAGATGGTGACCATTGACGAGGCTCCTAGCCTGGACGCTCGTCAGATGAGCCAGGTCCTGCTGGAGATCGCGCCAGAGGCCAACGCTACACAGTTCGAACAGGAGAGGGATACGGACTTTGCCTATCACCTGGAAGGTGTCGCGCGCTTTCGGGCCAATCTGTTTGAGGACAACCGCGGCCCCGGCGGGGTTTTTCGGGTGATTCCCGAAGAGATTCTGACCGCGGAGCAACTGGGCCTGCCCCCAGCGATTTTGGAACTGTGCAAGTTGCACAAGGGATTGGTGCTGGTCACGGGGCCCACGGGTTCGGGCAAGTCCACCACTCTGGCGGCCATGGTGGATCACATCAATCGTACGCGGCGGGACCACATCATCACAATCGAGGATCCCATCGAGTTCGTGCATCAGGACAACCAGTGTCTGATCAACCAGCGCGAGGTGGGTGGCCACACCGAATCATTCAAGCGTGCCCTGCGCGCCGCTCTGCGTGAGGACCCGGACATCGTGATGGTGGGGGAGATGCGCGATCTGGAGACAATCGAGATCGCGATTGAGACCGCGGAAACCGGGCACCTCGTTTTTGGCACCTTGCACACTACTACTGCGCCCTCAACTGTAGATCGCATCATCGATCAGTTCCCCGCTGATCGTCAGGCGCAGATTCGCACCATGTTGTCCACCAGCCTCAAAGGCGTGGTGGCTCAGACTCTGTGCAAGAAAGTCCAAGCAGGCCGCGTGGCTGCTCTTGAAGTACTAGTCGTCAACAGCGCGGTTTCGAACCTGATTCGCGAGGGCAAGACTCACCAGATTCCGTCCATGATGCAGATGGGAGCGCGCCAGGGCATGCGCCTGTTGAATGATTCCCTGTTGGAGTTGGTGGCCTCGGGTACCATTGCCGCGGATGAGGCTCTAGCCAAGTGTGTTGACAAGGGCGGTATGCGCAGTCTCCTGGAAGGAGCGGGGATTGCTTTCGCCAGCAGCGAGGAGGTATCGAGCTCTGAACTGGGCGGGGATGTGTCTTCCGCTGTCGACATGGTGGAAGAGCCCAAGAGTGCTCTGCCTGCGAGCCCCGGCACCGAGCAGGGCAGCAGAGATGGAGCCTTCGAGCGTTTCAAGCAGATGCGCGGACGGTGAAACGGCAGGAGAGGCTGATGGTCTCTCATCATGTCTGTAGATTCCCCTTCGGGACCTCCCGCAGGATTCGGGTTCTGTCCAGGCCCTGGAATCCAAGCTCATCGGTGATGCGGGTACTCCTCCACCGGGCAAATCCACTCAGTTCGGGGATTGTCCCGCTCAATGACTACACCTGAGTCAGCGACGCGGTTTAGACTGGGGTGTTCTTATCCCGGCTGAATCATGGCGCGTCTGATTTCTCTGTTGCTTGTTAGTTTCTTGTTGTTGGTTTCTTCCGTTCCAGCTCAGGGGACAAAGACCTTGGCATTTGAAGATCTCTTTGCTCGGCGAGGGCAGATTTCGTTTCGGGAGGAGGTGCCGAGTTGGACCTGGGCACATGACTCGAAGCATCTGGCCACCAAGAAGCGGGACGGCGAGAAAGTCTGGATCGAGCCTTTGGACTTGTCAGAGGTCCAGCCGGTGGAGCGGCTGGAGATGCCCGCCTTGATTTTCGATGCCGCAGCGGCTCTGGAAGCGGCTGGCATGGATGCTGCTGCGGCCAAGAGTTGGGCCAGTGGTCGGCATCATGTAGAAGAAAAGGGGCACTTGTTTCAGCGCGGCGAAGGCCTGGCTTGGCTGCAGATTGATGGCGCTGGCGGTACGGGAGTTGTCGAAGGTGCCGAGTTGGGTCAACTTGCTCCGGATGGGCGGCATTTGGCCTACGTGCTGGGAAATGACCTCCATGTGCTGAACCTGACCAACGGCGAGACCAGACGCATTACAACCAACGGGGGGCCGGAACGTCTGAACGGCAAGCTCGATTGGGTTTATCAGGAAGAACTCTATGGCCGCGGACGTTTTCGGGGGTTCTGGTGGAGTCCGGATTCACTCCACCTCGCGTTCTTGGCCCTGGACGAGTCCCCGGTGCACAGTTTCACCGTTGTGGATCATCTGGTGGAGGGACATTTCCGGGTCGCGACTGAGGAAACCAATTATCCCAAGGCGGGTGATCCCAACCCGATAGTATCCTTGGGTCTGTGTGATGTAAGTACCAGTTCTTTCGCTTGGATGGATCTGGAGAAGTACCAGTCCGACGAGCCTTTGATTGTGCGTGTTGACTGGACCCCGGATGGTTCCAAGTGTCTGGTAACGGTGCAGAACCGTATCCAAAATGAGTTGCACTTGGTGGCTCTTGATCCTCAGAGTTTGAAGCAGCGTAAGTTCCGTCCTAGAGTAGATGGTGAGATTTGGCTGCACGAGGAGAGCAGCAGTTGGGTCGCGCGGCCCCGGGAACCCCGCTGGCTTGCTGACGGAGGGTTCTTGTTTCTCAGTGAGCGGGACGGGTGGTGGCACCTCTACCGCTGGCATCCAGAAGGGGAACCAGTGCAGTTGTCCAAGGGTGAATGGGAGGTGCGCTCGATTGAGCATGTCGACGAGCAGAAGGGCGAGGTCTTGCTGGTGACCAATATGGGGTATGCGGCGGGGAATCAGTACCTCCTGGCTGATCTGAACGGAGGCGGCACTCGACGCATCACACAGGACCCAGGCAGCCATCGCTTGTCCTTCAATGGGGACCGCAGTTTGTTCCTCGATCACATGGGGAGTCTGTCGGAGCCAACTGAGGTGCGCCTTTGCCGTTCGGCTGACGGGGCGATTCTGCGGGTCTTGGGCCGCGGCCTGGTCCCTGCCGCCAAAGACTATGCCATGAGCCGCTGGGAGCGCATCACGATTCCCACCCGGGATGGGCTTGAGCTCGACGGAGCTCTGCTCAAGCCAGTGCCTTTCGACAAGGATCAACGCTATCCGGTTTGGATTCCGACCTATTCCGGTCCCCGGGCCCCGAGTGTGCGCGCTCGTTGGAACAGTTCCGCCTGGTATCAGTTTCTGGCCCAGCATGGTGTGATTGTGATGCAAGTCAACGTGCGCAGTGCGAGTTACACAGGGCGCGCGATTGTGGGGCAGGCCTACAAGCGACTTGGTGTGCTTGAGGTGCGCGACATGGAGGACGCGGTGGATTGGCTCTGCGCGAACCCATGGGCCGACCGGGGTCGTGTGGGGATCACAGGGCACAGCTATGGGGGCTTCATGGTTGCCCGTTGCTTGTTGACCAGTGATCGTTTTCGGTTAGGGGTTGCTGGTAGTGGCGTTTATGACTGGCGCATGTATGACACGATCTATACTGAACGTTATATGAGTACACCGGAATTGAATCCGGACGGGTATCAAGAGTCCTCGTGCTTGCCCGTGGCAAAGAACCTCAAAGGATTCCTGCATTTGACCCATGGTTTGATGGATGACAATGTGCATGTGCAGCACTTGTTTCACCTGACCGATGCTCTGCAGCAGGCGGGGCGCACCAACTGGAGCATGATGGTCTATGCGAATTCACGCCACGGCATCAGAGGGTCGGCGAGGGCTCGACATGCCAAGCAGACCACTTGGGATTTGATCCAGCTGCACCTTGTGCCTCCGATTGGCGGGGACGCGGCAAGGCAGGCCCAGCAGGCCTTCGAGGCTCAACTCGAAAAAAGACTGCCCGGGGGAGGCTAGGGGTTGGCTTGATCCGAGAGCACCCTGGCCTTCGGAGGGGAGCCCTTCTGAGAGGACAGCAGGAGCTCAAGGGCTGGGTGAGAGGGCCATTGGGAGGCTGGAGGGGGGGTGCTCCCATGGTCCGGTTTTTGCGGGATCCGGGGGCCATGTGCAACCCCTCTCCCAGCCTGCTGTTGCTCGGCCTCCTGCTCCCTGCCTCGCTTGAGGTGCCCCTTGCCCAGCAGGAAGTCAGTCAACAGGTCAGCCCGGGGCAGGAACATCCCTCCCGAGAGAGAATTCTGATCCTTGAAGATGGCAGGGCTCTGCGTAGTCGTGCCCGCTGTCAGGCGGGGGTTTGGGAAGTTCACACCAAGCAGGGATGGTCGCCAGTCACCTCGCCGGTCTTGCGCCAGCGTCTGGAGTCTGACGCTTTGCTTGAAGCCCGCGCTCTGGCGCGTTCACTCAAGGGCGCATCGGCGGCAGACGCACGGCGGGTTGAGTATCTGGCATGGCTGTATCGACAGGGCCTTGTGGCCGAGGCCTGCCGAGCCTTGGCCCGCTCACTTGAAGAACATCCCGATGAACTGCGCCTGCTCAAGCTGGTCTCGCAGATGAACCTCTCGTTGGTGTTGAAAGATTCTCTGGCCAGCGGCAGCCCCGAGTGGCAAAGGGCAGCGGTCAGCCACGGCGCGCGAGGGGACGCGTTGGAGCGAGAACTCGCTGCGCGCGCGTTGATTGCCCTGCGCGACCGCCCTGGCTTTGATGCGCTTCTCAAGTCTCTGCAGCGTAATTCAAGTTCTGCTGTGCGCAGGTTTGGCTTGTTCTTGGAGCGGCGGCGTTCCGGGGGTGAGGCCTGGCGCGTGTTCTCCCGGGTTGCCCTGCTCGATCCATCAGAGAGGGTGCGCCATGAAGCCGCCCTGGGTATGAAGATTCTTGGGGACGCTCGGGTCCTGGGGCCGGCGATCTCCGCCATGAATTCCAAGTACCCTGCGGTGCGGCGTAATGCGGCGGCTGCCATGGGGGCCATGGGCTACCCCGCGGCGGTGGAGCCCTTGATCACGCGGCTTGCTGCCTTGAGCGGGGGAGCGGGTCCGCGCTCGAACATCTCGGTCCTGACTCAGAGAGCAGTCCTGTTCGACTTTGATGTGGAAGTGGCCGCCGGCGCGTCAATTGCCGATCCCCAGATCGTGCCGGTTACCGAGGGGGTCGTGCTTGATGTGCGCGTGCTCTCGTCCAGCACAATCACTGTGACCGAAGCGGCCGCAGTACGCGGTTCTCTCGCACAACTGACCGATGGCGTCAAGCGCACCGCCTTGGGATGGCAGAAGTGGTGGAAGGCAAATCAGGCAGAGTGGGCCATGGAGCAGCATCTGCCCAAGCCCGCTGACAAGGACTGACTCAAGAGTCAGGGGGCTTGTTTCAAGAGGCTATCTGGCTAGGCTGTTGCCATGCCCAGCATTCCCTACCCCACGGTTCACCCGCCCACCCGTGTCTTGATGGGCCCCGGCCCATCGGTCATGGAGCCTAGCGTCCTGAACGCAATGGGGCGCCCGACCCTGGGGCACCTTGATCCCGCTTTCCTTGAAATCATGGACGAGGTGCGCGTGATGTTGCGCGCGGTGTTTCGCACGGACAACGACCTGACCATGCCCATGAGTGGCACCGGATCAGCGGGGATGGAGACCGTGTTGGTCAATCTGATCGAGCCTGGGGATCGGGTCTTGGTTGGAATCTGTGGTGTCTTTGGTCAGCGCATGGCCGAGGTTGCTTCCCGGGCGGGAGCAGAGGTGGTCAAGGTCGAAGGGGAGTGGGGCCGGGCCCTTGATCCGGATGCTTTGCGCAAGGTCGGGGGCTCGTTCAAGGCCCTCTGTTTGGTACACGGGGAGACCAGCACAGGTGTCCTGCAGCCCATGGAAGAGATGCGCGGGATCGCCGATGAGCTTGGGGCTCTGCTGATCATGGACTGTGTGACTTCCCTGGCAGGGGTGCGCGTCGAGATTGACTCCTGGGGCGTTGACGCGGCTTACTCCGGCACGCAAAAGTGCCTGTCCTGTCCACCTGGTCTGGCACCGATTACCTTGAGTCCGAGGGCTCAACATGTGCTCTCCCAGCGCAAGGCCAAGGTGGCTTCCTGGTACTTGGACCTGACCCTGATCGGGTCCTATTGGGGTGAGGAGCGAGCTTATCACCATACGGCGCCGATCAATGCGATCTATGGGTTGCACGAGGCTCTGCGGGTTGTCCTGGAAGAGGGATTGGAACAACGCTGGGCCAGGCATGCGGCGGTGAGCCAGCATCTCTACGAGGGGCTCGGAGCCCAGGGGCTTGAGTTGCGCGTGCCCAGGGAAGAGCGACTGGCCCCCTTGACCGCGGTGGCTGTGCCCGAAGGGGTAGCTGATGCGCGCGTGCGAGCGGCTTTGCTCAAGGACCATGACCTGGAAATAGGCGGCGGCCTGGGTCCGATGAAGGACAACACCTGGCGCATCGGCTTGATGGGGGCGGGGGCAACCAAAGCCCATGCAGAGTTGTGCCTCTCGGGCTTGCGCAGCGTGCTGGGCTAGTTCCTAGTCCTTGTCAAAGGCCCCGAAGAGCTCGACTTCTGCCGGTGGTACCCGGTTCGGATCGTTTCCCGGTTGCAGGGACAGGGTGTACTTGCCCCAGTGCTCGCCAGCGGCCCACCAGGCGGTCTGCACTCCTGCTCGATCGAGGGCCTGCAACATGGGGGGTAGCAGGGCGGTCCAGCGGTGGTCGTCCACGGGCACGGCGAATTCACCCAGCAGGCCATCCGCGTTGTTGTCTTCGAGCCATTTGAGGAAGGGCTCAAGGCGCTCCATCGCGCGCGTACACAGGTCCGGGTCGTATTCCAATTCCTCTTCGAAGGTCTTGTGGTATTCGCCTGACCCGTCCTGATCGAGGTAGCAGTGGGCTTCGTAGGTAACCAGATTTTCCGGGTCTTCAATCCAGGGGCTTGAAGGGTTGACCAGGTCCCAGTGGGGGGAGCTGGACCAGCGTTCTCCGGCCACATACAGGCGCGTCCTGTCGCCTTCATCGCGAATGGCTGCGGCGGCGGCGCGCGAGGCACGCACCCAGGCTTTGTCGGGAAGATCGTGGGGCTCGTTCATCAGGCCATAGCCGATGACTCCCGGCTGGCCGCTGAAGGCGTGGGCCATGCGCGACCAAAAGTCCGCAAGGTGATCGGGGCCCACCAGGACCTGACCATCGAACTCTTCGTCCAAGCCGCAGGCAATGGGCTCTCCATCCACGTGGCGCGTGTAGCGGCCATAGTTATGCAAGTCAAAGAGCACGCTGCCACCCACGCGCTGGGCGAGGTTCATCTGCAGGCGCAGGTGTTGCACTCCGTCGGGATCCAGGGGGCCGCCGAGGATGGGTTGTATGCGTTCCCAACGGAAAGGGATACGGAAGGTGGTGAAGCCCGCTTCGCTCAAGCGTTCGAAGGTGTTGCGGGTATTCAGGAAGAAGTTGCGTCCCAACTTGCCGGGAAAGTCGTTGCAGAAGCCAGGTGATTGGACACCGAACTCCAGGCCAGCCACGCTGATCCAGCGCGGCTGGGGCTCGCTGTCGGGTACGGGGCTTAGAGCTCGCGGGCGAGCCAGCGTGTGCTTGAGGGTGGGGCGAGCGTGCAGCCCCCTTACGTGCCTGTGTTGGACCGGGTCCATAGACTGGGATGATCGACTGAAGGGCTGTCTTGCCTTGAGGATTCCCATGCCAAGGAAACCTCCAATTGTCGGCACCCCCGGAACCAAAGGGCCCGGGGGTGCCGTTTACGGCCAGAGAATGGCCTTTTTGGAGGAGTTGGTCGGCTCAGCGCCGTCCTTGGGCACCGGCCAGCAGGGCTCGGTAATGGTGGTGGGCTCGTTCGTTTTCATCCGCCGCCACCAGAGCATCCGCCAGACGCAGGCGCGTGTCCCGGTCCTCTGGGTTGCTGCGCACGATGTCCTCCAGCAACTCGATGGCCTTTTGAGGGGCTTCCGCCCGTACCAGGCACATGGCCAGACGACCGGCCAGATCATTGCCAAGGGGAGTTCCTCCATGGTGCCGCTGCACCATCCAGTGAAGGCGGTGAGAGTCGCTGCCCGAGGGCGAGGTTGATCCCAGATAGGCATCGAGGAAACCAGCAGTCAGTCGTTCTCCGTCCAGCCCGCGGTCGAGCAGTCGGGCGAAAAGCACCAGAGCTTCATCACCCTTGCCAGACCAGGTTAGAGCCTCGCCCATGGCGAGAGCCACTTTGGAGTTGCCCGGGTCGGTCGTATGCAGTTCTCGGAAGATCCGTACTGCGCCATCGAAATTGCCTTGCCAGGTCATCACGTTAGCCAGATCAATCTGGAGGCCAATGTCCGCAGGGTTGTCTCGTAGAAGGCTGCGCAGAGTTGCCTCTGAGCGCGAGAACTCACCAAGAGCGCTGTAGATGGCCACCAGTTGGCGCAGCGTCTCTTCGTTTTGGGGCAGTACCGAGAACTGCCTGAGGGCCTCTTCGGCCAGTCCAGCCTGCAACAGGATGCCAGCGTATTCGCGACGGACACCTTGGTCTTCGGGTCGTGAAGCTACTATGCGCCTGAAGGCGTCCATGGCCCCGTATTCGTCGCCGGAGCGCAGGATGTTCCGAGCAGCAAGGCTCTCAAAATCTCTGTAGTGATCAGTTTGCCCTTTGGCATCCAGCACTGCAATCCAGCGTGAGGCAAGGTCGGCAGCCTCTTCATAGCGGCTCGCTCCTGTGAGCGAAGCCACCAGGGCCTTGCCCATGTCCGGGTCATCGGGCTCGTAGGTGGACAGTATCCGGCAGACGCGCACCAACTCGTCGTTGCGGCCGCGAAGTTCCAGAGCTTCCTTGAGCAGGATCAGTCGTTGCGCGTCCGGGCGCTCATTGGACAGAGTCTCGACCAGGATTCGATCCAGGTTCTTGCCCTCTAGCAGGGAGAGGTCCATTTCACCGTTGTCCATGGACCGCACCAGGAGCAGATCGTCGTTGTGAACACGTTGGAAGACGCCCACAGCCACCGGAGCCAGTGCCAGGACGGCGATGGTCGCCGCAGCCACAGGCCGTAGCATTGGCTTGCGTTGTTCGCTGTGCTCGACCGCCAGGTCTTTGTGTATCTTGGGTTCTTCGCTCAGTTCCAACAGGGACTGCAGGGTACTGCGCCCTTGGCGTTCAAAGCTCTCAAAGGTCAACACATACTCCCTGATGCGATGGGGGGGACCTGTTATTTCGCGTGTTTCCGTCACCGAGATAAGAGCAAAAACCGAACCGAGAGGAGTGAAGATCTCTGCGCGCAAATTGTCGCCCTCGGCCACTTCAGAGGCCAGGAGGCAGCGCATCGCACGGGTCGAGATATCACGGGTGCTGCAGTAGATGTCCTCGCCTTCGGCCTCAAGGCGAACGGGAAGCTTGAAGGGGGCGCGTCCGATTTCGCGCTTGGAGAACAAGCCGTTGGTCCGTGGGTGTGAGCGATGGCGGTCGAAGACCGTGTACCAGGGAGCTACCACGAAGCGTTGTACAACGCGGCTGGCCGCATCGATAGCCTCGGGGGGAGTGTCAATGAATTCGACTCCGTAGCGATAGAGGGATGCTCCGTCCAAGCCATCGCCCTGTCGGTGGGCAGCGAATCGGATGATTCCCTTGGTTTCCAGAGAGTCACCGCTGACGATCATCTTGACCGTGCCGTACTCGTTGATCGGTAGGCTGTTGTAGGCCACGAAGCCCAAGCCTTCCTCGTTCATGTCCGTGGAGACACCCATACCTTCGACGGTCTGTCCCTCCCGATCGGTGAAGCTGTACTTGACCGGCATGTTCAAGCGGTGACGGTAGGTCTCGCGCTTTGAAGAGGGGGTCATGGCCGTCCGCAGGTAGGCGATGGCGTACCGGGCGTGGTGCAGGATCAAGAATGTCGCAATACCAAGGCCCAGCAGCTCAAGCTGTGGGTCGAACAAGAGGTGCCTTGCCCAGCCATAGAGCAGGGAGAACTGGCAGAGTGCCAGCAGCACGATCTGAGGAACTACGTGGGGCAGGATCGATCCCTGTCGGCCACCGCGCTTGTTGGTCACGACAAACTTGGACTTCTTGCGATAAACCAAGGCACGCATGGTGGCCCGGATCTGGGTCCAGAAGTTGGCCATGTTGAAGAACTCGACCAGGTCATAGTTCATGTAGCCGCGGTAGATCGCTTTGAGGGCCAACATCATGACCCCGATATAGGTGACGAAGACCACAGCCAGGGTCGGAGTGAACTCCTTGACCGGGGAGATGCCCGTGAGCAGCATCAGGATCGGCGTCAAGTACAGGGCCAGGCGGGGCAACCCACCAGCCCAGTGGATGATGGACCCGAAATAGGTCAGGCGTTGGACGAGGGTCAGCCCCTTCATGGTCAAGGGGTTGTCATAGGCCAAGATGCTCAGGTTACCCTCGGCCCAGCGCAGGCGCTGACCGTGGAATGTAGTCACATCCGTGGCCCCTTGACCCGCAATTAGACGCTCAGGCACGAAGATGGACTTCCAGCCTCGGGCAGCCATACGGATTCCGGTATGCATGTCCTCGGTGATCGTCTCGGTCGCGATGTAGCCCACATCCTTGAGAGCTTCACGCCGGAAGAGTGCCGCCGAGCCGGCGAAGATCACCGAGTTGGTGGCTGTGCGACCGGGTTGAATGACCTTGTAGAAGAGCTCTCCTTCGTCCCAGAAGCGTCCCTTCTCGTAGTTTACGCGACCTTGGAAGGTGTCGAAGTTGGAGAAGGCGTGTGGGGATTGCACGATGCCCAATTCCGGATCCCGGAAGTAGCCGATCATGCGCGACAGGAAATGGGGTTCCGGCACGTGGTCTGCGTCGAGAATCGCAAGGAACTCGCCGTCGGTCTGGTCGAGGGCGTTATTCAGGTTGCCTGCCTTGGCGTGCAGGTTGTTGTCGCGGGTGATGTAGTGCACGCCCAATTCTTCGCATAGCTGGCGCATCTCGTCCCGGCGGCCATCGTCCAGCAGGAACGTGCGATGGGGGTAGTCCATGGCCAAGCAGGCTTGCAGGGTGCCACGCAGAATGGCCACATCTTCGTTGTAGGTGGGCACAAAGACATCCACCGTGACGTTCTCCAGGGGCGGCTGCTCCTGGGGGTCCTGGGTGTCCCATACCTGGAGGAAGAACAGGAAGAGGGACATGCCCCCCCACAGTTCTGCTGAATAGAGCATCCAGGAGGCGATACTGGCATACAAGCTCTCGTGGTTGAGCGTGTAGAGGCCCCTGTATGACAGGTAGACCAGTGTCACAAGGGCACAGATCGCCATCAGGGCTTGTCTCGGTTTTTGGGACACGATTGAGATGGGTGAGTCTTGGGAGGGGTGTAGAAGATCTGCACTTGGGGAGTGCACACCCGAGTTTCCCCTGCTGGAACCGGTCATGCGCACTCTGACGCTAGGAAATCGCAATATTTGCATGTTCTTCCGCAAGTTGTCTCGAAGCGATTCACTGAAAGGCCTTCAGGTCAATGATGCGGGGACCCGACTCTCTAGTTCCTGGGCTCTTGCCCTATGCCCCTATGAATCTTCCCCTCCCTCAAAAAGCCACCAGCGCCAGCCTGGCCATCCTCCTGGGTGTCCTGAGCGCTTGTCGGCCTGTAGAAACGGATCCCAATGCCTCGCGTGGGCAGGTGAATCCCTCGTCGGCTTCCTCTCATGCACCTGTCAGTGTCTTTGGAGAGGCCTCGAGTGGTCGCACAGAGTCTTCGCGCACGTTGCTGGACTTTGGTGACACACGTTTCCCTACGCTTCAGGGTCCCGGGGAGCTACCCCAGAAGGCCCTGCTGCGCACATCCGAACAGGAATTGTTGCTGCGTTCGGCACGCAACGCTCTCGCTTTGGAACACCGAGGGGAAGCACTGGATCTCTTTGATTCCTACTTGCTGCAACTGCCCGACGACCAATCGGTTCGCATCGAGTATGCGGGTCTGTTGGTGCGCGAGGGGCGTCTGCCTCGGGCACGGGAGATGTATCAGGAAGCAATTTCCGTGCGCCCCACCGATACGGGCCTGCGCCGCAGTCTGGCGGACGTCTTCATCATGGCTGGGGAGTATGGCGAGGCGGTCAAACAGTTGGAGGAAATCGTGGTCCTGCAGCCTGATGACCTTGATGCGGCGGCCATGCTCTGCCGGACCTATACGTGGTTGAAGGACTTTGAGCGGGCTCAGGCGGTCTTTGAGCGCCATCTGCGCAAGCTTGATCCCTCCAGTGAGGCCGACCAGTTGTTGCTGGCCCCGGTTCTCCTGGACATGCAGCGGCCCCGGGAAGCACTGCCCTATCTTGAGCGCCTTCACCGGCGCTACCCCCGGGAATTGCGCTGGGCCGCTCACATGGTGCTTTGCTACCAGCTCACGGGCCAGGGAGAGCGCGCCGCCAAAACCGTTGACTCCATGGCTTCCCTTGAGCCCCTGGTGATCGATCTGAGAATCCGTCTGGTGGATCAGTTGCTGTCCCTGCAGAACTACAAGCTGGCCATGCAGATCAACCAACAGGTCATGAAAGCTTCCCCCAAAGATCCCATGGCGCGCTTGATGGCGGCCCGGATTCTGTTGGAGGCCTATGACACGAGTCGTGCGAGGGAAGCACTTGAGGCTTTGCAGCCCGAATTGGGCACCCTGCGCAATTATCAACTGGCCCTTGCTCAACTCTACCACCTGACCGGTGAGTGGGTTGCTTCCCAGAGCGTCTTCGAGATGATGCTGCTGGCCAACGAAACAGACTACGAGGTGCGCATTCGTCTGGCGATGCTTCGACGGGAAAAGGGTGATTTCCAACAGGCCAAGGCCGAACTGCGCAAGGTCCCCCTGGTTACGCCCCAGGGTCCAAGAGCCCGTCTCGAACTGGCACTGACCCTGATTGCCCAGGGACGTGCAACCGACGCTGTGGGGATATGTTCAGCCCTGGCAGCGCAACGTCCCAACGATGTGGATGTGATTATTGGGTTGGTACGTGCACAGCTTGAGATGGGGGCCTTCACCCAGGCCAAGGTTACCTGTCAGCGATTTGTTGATGGGCACCCCTCGGACAACATGGCCATCGGCCAGGTGCGTGTGATGCTGGCCAAAGCTCACTTGATGGAGGGCAACGCCGTGCAGGCTGCGCGTATCTATCAAATGGCTCTTTCTGAGCCCACGGTCCATGCACCGGAGGTCTTCTATGGTCTCTCCCTGGCGCGGACTCGAGGTGTCAACTCTGCTGCTGGCGAGATGGCATTGATGTCCTCCACGGTGGTCTCTAGCGGCGAAGATGTGCGTTTGCGCATAGAGCTTGGCAAGTTGGCCTTAGGGGACCAAGACCACCGTCGCGCCATGGGCTACCTGTCCAACGTGTTGCGCTGGCAGCCGAATAATATTACCGCCATGGTGCTGTTGGGCGAAGCCCAGAGCATGGCTCTGAAAGCTGGCGTCGAGGAAGACCCGGTGCGCACCTTTTCTTTAGCTCTGGCGCGCAACCCGGGCAACACCCGGGCACGTCTGGGGTTGGCCCGGGCCTATGTGATTCGGCGTGAGTTTGAGCTTGCCATTGCCGAGTATGACGCTCTAGTGGCACAGGATGCGGGCTATGCCTTTGCTCAAAGGGAGTACGCTCGGGCGCTCTACTGGGACCATCGCTATGAGGAAGCCTTTCAAGCCTATGACGAGCTGATCGCGGGCTTGCCAACAGAAGCTGTTGCTGTCGATGTGTTTGGCAGCGGTTCACCGGGCTTCGGCCTGCGTGCCGAATACGACTTCGAGGCTGAGTTGGAGCTTTCGGAGGCTGTTCGCCTAGAACTGGAAGCCAAGATCAATCGGGACTGGCGCCCTGCGCTGGCTACCAAGGCGCTTGAACAGCTGGTGGTGCTGGAGCCTGCCAACCAGGAGGCGCTCTTTGATCTGGCGCAATTGGATCACCGTCGCGGGCGCACTGCACGGGCGATTCATCAGTACGAAGAGCTGATCAAACTCTCTGGCGGGCACCGTGAAGCGGTGCAGGCCATGGCGGGTGCCGAGCGGGAGGTCGCGTCCCGCGTGGATGTGATCACTGGTAGTGAAGATCGCAGTGGCCGCGATGGTCTTGCGGTGGTCAAGGAGTCCTGGACTCTGTCGGACATATCCTTCCCCTTGGGGGACCGCGCCGACTACGCGGGCATCGGGATTGGCCGTCGCTCCTATGAAGGTAGCGATGACGTCACCTTGAACGCCAATGTTCTGCGGGTTTTTGGTTCTACCAAGATCGGCGATCGCACCGTAATTGATGGTCGTGTGGAGATACCCACTTACGACAGGGAGGATCGCCTGGTCGAACGCATCTACTACGATACTGGGGTGCGCTATACCTCGGACTCGGAGATGTCAGTAGAGATGCGACTCTTCAGTGAACCGTTGATTGAAAACTGGAGGACCATGGACTTTGACATCCACCGTTCAGGCGCGCGACTTGGAGTGTCCAAGAACTCCTCCCGCCGGGTGGACTATGGGGGCAGCATGATGTTCGCAAATTACTCGGACAACAACTCTCAGGTGGAAGCCAACCTCTATGCGGCCTACGAGTTCAAACCTGCCCCAATGGAGTTCCGTATGCTCTTCAAGGCAGACTTTGAGAACTTCTCCGACGAGAACACGGCCCTGAGTACCCCGGGTGATCTGGGGAGCCTGACCTCGGGAGATACCCCATACTTCGCCCCCAAGGGTTACTCGGTCTATTCCCTTCAGATGGACTGGAGGCATCAGTTCGGCGAGGATTGGTTTACCGGTTCGAAAGAGATGTACTATCGGGCCTCTGGCCGTGCCGCGCTCGACTCGAACTCCGTGGGTTACTACGAGTTCGATGTGGGAGCTGCCTATGACTTCACCGACTGGTTTGGAGTGCGGGCAGGTGTGCGACTCCTGCGCTCCAGTGCAATTGATGTGACCACCTCCAACGCATTGGTGGTCATCCGCTGGCCTTAGAGTCAAACTGCCCCTGAATTGCCGAGAGGTTCCTTCACGTGAGAATTTCCGCTCTAGTATCTGGGTTGCTGTTGGTGGTCTTCAGTGCCTGCGGTGGGCCTGAAGTGGCACCTCTGGTGGGATTCGGTGTCAATCTCGCCGGGGCTGAATTTGGTGCCCGCGCTGCGGAATTCTCGAATCTGTCCCGTGGAGAACATGGGCAGGACTATGTATTTCCGAGGGCGGAGACCCTTGGCTACTTCGCAAAGCGCGGCCTGCGCATTGTGCGCCTGCCCCTTTCCTGGGAGCGTCTGCAACCGAATCTGGGTGCTGGTCTGGATGCGGCCTACGCCGGGCGTGTTCTTGAACAATTGGATGCGGCTAATTTTCATGGTTGTCGCGTTGTCCTCGATCTACACAACTATGGCCGCTACCGCATGGCGAGACGTGGACAGGTGTTGGAGTTTGTCTTGGGTGAGCCCGCCTTGAGTGGACAGGGCCTACGCGCTGACCACCTGACTGACCTTTGGTTGCGTTTGGGTGAGCAGGTGCGTGAGCATCCAGCCCTCTTGGCCTACGGCCTGATGAATGAGCCCCATGACATGGGCCGTGCCGATTGGCACAGCACTTCCAATCAGGTCGTGCGCGGCCTGAGGGGAGCGGGGGATCAAACCTGGATCTGGGTTGCCGGGGACGGGTGGTCAAAAGCGCACGAGTGGTCCCAGCACAATCCAAGTGCCCCCTGGATTTACGATCCCCTCAAGCGCACGGCTTATGAGGCGCACCTCTACTTCGATGCGGATGGCAGCGGACGCTATCAGAAGACCTTTGAGCAGGAATTACGAGCGGATCCGAATCTTCTGCTTCGTGGCGTTGAACGATTGGAGGTCTTCGTGGAGTGGTGCAGGCGCGGAGCAGTGCCCGGGGTCATCGGTGAATTCGGCGTACCCTGGTATGACGAGGCCTGGCTTCCCGTGCTTGATCGCTTCCTCGTGCGGACCCAGCAGGAACAGATGACCGCAATCGCTTGGGCAGGGGGAGACTGGTGGGGTGAGTACCCCCTCTCTTTGCAGCCGCGCAATGATCAGGAAGTGGGTCCTCTGAATGCCATCCTGCGGGTGGCGGGCCGGGCTGCTCTGCCTGGCAGCCTCAAGGCAGGCGGCCCTGCAAGCCGACGCGAAGGACCAGGGCTGTTCCCTGGTCAATGATCACCTGGAACCGGGCGATGCCCCTCCAGGTGTTCCCTTCACTGGACCAGCCTTCCAGGGTGGGAGGCATGGACTCTTCCACCCGGAACTTCTGGGGAACGCCCATCGGTCCATCGCTAGGGACCTCTCCAGGAAGAGAGATGGTCTCAGGTTGTACACCCAGTACCAGCACGGCGAGGTTGTTGTTCTGCTGGCTTGTGTCCCAGCCATTCTGAGCGGCCTCAAGCAGACGGTCGCGGGCCAGTATGGCTCCCAAGCGCAAGGCCGCTCCTGCCACTGTGGGATCAACTTCTCCGGAGGCAATTCCCTGCCAGGTGAGGGGCGCATTGAGGGGAATGCTCAAGGCTCCTATCCGCAAGGCGTGGAGGCCGTCGGATATCGCCCGGGGAAGCCGTGCGACCAGTACGTCATTTTCATCGAGCAGGAGGACAAAGGAGTCGAGTTGACCCTCGGTGGTCAATACCTGAACCAGGAGAGCGTCGAGGGGTGTCGCTGCCGGTGGGGCGCTGGCCAGCAGGCGCACTCCGTACAGCTCGCTTGCGGGAACCTTCAGATGGGGCAGAACGCGGCTGGTGAGGTGCTTGGTCAGGCGCGCCTGGGCCCGATGCTGTTGAGTTGTTGGTTTGGGGGTGAGCTTGATCTGACCGCTCTGGGTCAATGGTGTGGGTGCGTTGGAAGTGATCGGGGTCAGTCCAGGGCTACTTCGATCCGGGGGCGTGTTCAAGGCCGCTTGCTGCTTCCCGTCTTGCATCTGCGTCTGCTCTCCTGCGGTTACAGAGCGGTTTCCTTGTTTGGACCCGCCCGCATTGCAGGCGGCCAGGGCTGTCACGCAGAGCCAGAGGATTCGGGGGTCGGGTTTGGATTCCATTTCGTTGAGGGGCGTCCAGTCAGGGTCTTTTGGCACCGAAGCTGGCCGCTGTCAAGGCTCCGTGACTATCGTGCCAACTGAGTTCGCCCGCTTCAAACCAGAGGGCCTGTGGTGACTGGTGTTCTATTTCAAGGGCTGCCGTCAGGCCTCGCGCCAGGGAGCGGCGGGCGAGCACGTCGATCGTGATTGCAATCAAGTTATCGGTTTCCGGCAGGCTCTTGAGGAACTTTTTGAACTCCCATTCTGCCTGGTGGGAGACCGGACAAGTGGGGCTGCGCTTGAAGACCACCACTGGAGCGTCAGCGCTAGCAGCGCGTAGAAGCGCCAGGGCTTCCGCGGGATCTTCCGGCAGCTCCAGGGAGTGCGTCATGGGTCTGCAAAGTCCAGGTTAGACCCGGATGTGTTTGAAGTGCACCAGTTCCACTCCGCGGGTGAAAGCGACTCCAGGCAAGTTGGATGTGAACGGCTCGGTATTGATTCCGCGGCCGGGCCAACAGAATTCTCCGCGCAGACCTCCCTCGAATTCGATTTCGAAGAAGTAGGTGGTGCTGCCGCCCAGGCTTTTGAGGGTGATTTCGGAACGGCGGTCCACTATTACAGCGGGCCGTCGCAGCATACCCTTCGATATCGCTTCAGTGCGCACGCGTTTGCCTTGGACTATTAGGGCGCTTCCCCCCAGGACGCCCGCCAGCCCGATCATGTGCAGGGCGCTGAGCGGCCCTGATCCCAGCAAGATCGCCCAGAACCCCAGCAAGGCGCCAATGGTTGCCGTGAGCTTGCCGCGGAACACAAGTTGTCCCCCGCGCACGAAAGCAGGACCTTCTGCGGGAGTCCAGGCCATTACCTCAGGAAGCGTATCATGGGCCAAAACGCGCGCGATGCGGGCTGCGTAGGGACTCTCTTCCGTATCGTCTTTCTGCGCCAACCCCAAGGGGGTTACGCAGTAAGGACAAATGGAAAGGGCGACTTCGGGTAGCCTGGCTCCGCAGCCGGGACAGCTCTTGACTTCGATTTCTGTGGTGGGCATGGGCCGCTGGTGGTTCCGGGCTCAAGGCCTCGGAAGTAGTTTCTGAGATAGAGAAGGTAGCCACTTGGGGCCGCGACTTGAATCCCCCACCTGCCGAATGCAGGCCGCGAGTTTATTTCTGCGGGCTCACTTCCTTCCAGGCCACTCGTTGGCCCTGCCAGAGAATCTTGCGACCGCCCCGCATGACCGCCACGGGACGCTCCGTGAGCTCGATAGATACCCGTGGATCTCCCCCAAGAGCCACCAGATCGGCCGCGAAGCCCGGTGCCAGGCGGCCATGGCTCGCTTCCAGTCCACAGAGCTGCGCCGCGCCACGGGTGGCAGCGGTCAGGACAGCCGTGGGGCTCATTCCCGCGCGCATCATCAGGCTGAATTCTTCAGCATTCCTGCCATGGGCGCCAACTCCACAGTCCGTGCCAAAGGCTATGCGCACGCCTGCCTTGTGAGCTTTTCCCAATGAACTCATCATCACTGGGCCCACCTCTCGCGCCTTGCGTGCGATCTCTGGTGGAAACCAGTCGGGGTCCTCGGCATAGGTCACCACAGTTTGGCCTGCGTGAAGTGTGGGCACGAGCCAGGTTTCGTGCTCAAGGAAGAGAGTCAGGCACTCTTCGTTGAGAAAGGACCCATGCTCGATTGAATCCACTCCTGCTCTCAGGGCGGCGGCCATTCCCGCGGAACCGTGCGCGTGGGCTGCCACTCGGCGCCCGAGCATGTGAGCCGTGTCGATGATTGCACTCAGCTCGTCCTCGAAGAATTGCTGGTCTGTGCCTGCTGCCGTGTCGGAGAGTACGCCTCCTGTGGCGGTTAGCTTGATCACGTCTGCGCCCCGACGCACTTGATGGCGTACGGCTGCGCGGCATTGCGCGACTCCGTCGGCAACGCCCTCAGAAATCCCCGGAAGGTCAAACAGCGTCTCGCGGAATCCGTGAGTTGGATCTCCATGGCCGCCGCTAGGAGTCACCGCGCTGCCCGCGGCCAGGATCAGGGGGCCGGGAATCTCCCCGCGGGTGATCGAATCGCGCACTGCGAAGATCGCGCCCGTGTCGGCACCCAGGTCGCGCACCGTAGTGAAGCCTGCCTCTACCGTACGGCGTGCGTACAGAACCGTGCGCAGGGTGACTGCCGCTTCGGACTGGGTCACATATTCCATACGCGATTCCCGGCTGAGTTCCCCTGTCAAGTGCACATGACAGTCAATCCAGCCAGGCATGACGAAGGCCTTTGTGAGGTCATGGATCAGTATGTCCTCGGGCCAGTCTTCGCCTGCGGTCAGAACCTGCTCGATCTTCCCCTCCCGAATCAGCAGCAGCACGTTGGTCTGGGCATCTACCGTCGGATCGCTCCAGAACTGGCCGCAGTGAACCCCCTGCAGTTCCGATTGTGGCAGGGGGGAAAGGGCGCAGGTTGCAGCTAGAAAGAGGGAGAACATGGGTGGGCTTGGAATTGGGCTGGGGGCGGATTGGCCCCTGAGCCTAGCTCCCACTGAAGCCGCCCCGGGTCTCCAGTTGCCCGATCTGAAAAAGTTGCTGTGGCTGGGGGGTTGCGCTTCGCGGCGCGCGCCGCAGCATGTCCCCATGGAAAAACCACTGAGGGTGATTCTTGGAGCCGGGTTGCTGGTGATTGCTGGCTGCCAGGGCGGGAAAATCGCGCAAGCCCCGAATTGTCCGGAGGCGCCCCCCAACTGGGATCAGCATTCGGCCAGCCGACCTTGGCTGGTGGCTGTGAGCCATGTGGACATGGACCTTGAGTTGGACTTCGAGGCCCGTCGCTTGCACGGGACGGCGGTCTATTCCCTGCGACGAACCGATCCTGGAGCCCCCTTGATCTTGGATGTGGCGGCCTTGGATGGCATTTCAGTGTGGGGCCCGGAAGGCCAGCCGCGGGAGTTCAGCTTGAGCGCTCCGCAGGAGCGTATTGGGCAGGCCCTTGTGATCGAGTTGCAGGCAGCTGATCAAGCGGTCACGGTCAGCTGGAGTACCCGACCTGAGGGGGAGGCTCTGCAGTGGTTGGGCCCTGAGCAGACCGCCAGCGCCCTGCAGCCCTTCATGTACAGCCAGGGTCAAGCGATCTTGACCCGGTCCTGGTTGCCGATTCAGGACACTCCGGGGAATCGGGTCAGTTGGAGTGCAGAGGTGAGCGCGCCTCGGGAACTTCGCGTGGTCATGAGTGGCGAAGGCACAGGTGCTCAGGAAATACCCGGGCAACCAGGGCGTTTGTTGTGGCAACACGAGCTCAGTTTGCCAGTTCCCCCCTATTTGATTGCACTGGCTTGTGGTCGTTTGGAGCGCCGCGCGATTTCTCCTCGGGTTGCTATCTTTGCAGAGCCGGTCACCATCGATCTGGCGGCGGATGAACTGGCAGACCTGGATGCCATGCTTGCCACCGCTGAGCAACTCTTCGGGCCCTATCGCTGGGGCCGCTACGATGTGTTGGTCCTGCCCCCGGCTTTTCCCTACGGGGGAATGGAGAATCCTCTACTGACCTTTGTGAACCCGACGATTCTGGCGGGGGACCGCTCGTTGATTTCCTTGATCGCGCACGAGTTGGCTCACTCCTGGTCTGGCAATTTGGTCACCAACGAAACCTGGGAGGATTTTTGGCTCAACGAGGGTTTTACGGTCTATTGCGAGCAGCGGATCATCGAGGCGCTTTATGGGGTGCCACGTTCCAACATGGAGAAGGCCTTGGCACGCACGGAGTTGCTGGCCGAGATGGAGACACTGGAGCCATGGCAGACCGTGTTGGCCATTGATCTTGAGGGTCACCACCCTGACATGGGATTCTCCTGGGTGCCCTATGAGAAAGGAGCGCTTCTCCTGCGCCGCATTGAAGAGTTGGTGGGCCGTGAGGATGTGGATGACTTCTTGCGCGGTTGGTTCGAAGGACGCGCCTTTCGGAGTGCGAGCACAGCAGACTTTGAGGAGTACCTATTGCATGGGTTGGCAGAGTTGCGGCCGGGGGCCATGGCAAACCTGGATCTCGAACTTTGGTTACGCGGACCGGGTCTGCCCGATGATGCCCCTCAGGCCGTAAGCGAGCCGCTCCTGATGGTGGATGCGGCGGTTTCGAGGTTGATCGCCGGGACTGACCCAGGCGAGATCGAGACCGCTGACTGGAATACTTTTCAATGGCTGCGCATGATCCATGGCCTTGGCCAGGATGCTGGTCCTGAATTGCTTGAGTCCTTGGATCTGAGCTTTGGTCTGACCTCCACCGGTAATGCAGAGGTGCTTTGCGCCTGGCTTGAGCTTGGCACCTTGGGTGGGTACGAAGGTGTTCAGCAGCGCCTGGAGGAGTTTCTGCTGACCGTTGGCCGGCGCAAGTATCTTGTGCCCCTGTACACGGCCTTGTGCGCCAGTCCCGAGGGCCGGACCCGGGCCAGACGCATATATGCACAGGCGCGTCCGCTCTATCATGCTGTCAGTACCGCAACGCTTGACCCTCTGATTCATGACTAGGACATTGACCGCATTGATGCGTTCCCCAGGGGAAGACCTGGGGGCTTGCCAGTTGACCTACCTTGAGCGCCGGGGAATTGACCTGCAACGGGCGCGGGAACAACATGCGGGGCTGGCAGAGCTGTTGCGCGGGCTTGGGGTAGGGGTCACGGTCCTGCCGGCCTTGGAGGGCGCGCCAGACGCTTGTTTTGTTGAGGACCCGGCGCGTGTATTTGAAGACGTGGTGGTTTGTGCCCGTCCCGGCGTAGCGGACCGGCGCCTTGAATTGGAGTCCCTCTTGCCATTTCTGCCTCAGGACCGTCCCAGGGTGCAAGTGGTGGGGGAGCAGGCCACCCTGGATGGGGGCGATCTCCTGCGCCTGGGAGACGTCTTGTTCTGCGGCCTAGGCTCGCGCACCAATCATGCAGGCTTGAAGGAACTGGCCCACGGGGTCCTACCCCATGGTCTGCGGGTCAAGGCGGCTCCAGTGCGCGGGGCGTTGCACCTCAAGACCGGCGCCTGCATGGTGGCCCCGGACACGGTGTTGTTGCAACCCGAGTGGGTGGACTTGGACCGCGCCGAAGATGTTCGACGCATTGAGATCGACGGCCGCGAGCCTTTTGGCGCCAATGCTCTCAGGGTCGGTGAGGTGCTGGTGATGCCCGAGGAACATCCTCGTAGTGTGGAACTCGTGCGCGCAGCGGGCTTGCAGGTCGAGACCACCGCGATTTCAGAATTTCTGGCAGCCGAGGCGGGGGTCACCTGCCTGGCCCTGGTTTGGAATGAAGGGACCTGAGTCTCCTCCAAGGACCCTGCCCTCAGGTTGTGAGGGCATTGCAACCGCGCGATGTGCCAATAAAAGCGGGAAGGCGCCTACAGACGCCTTCCCGTTCCTCTTTCTCCTTAGCTGTTTGAATTAAGAGGTAGAAGGGGGAAGGCGCCTACAGGCGCCTTCCCGGGTCTCCTCTTCATGTGAGCTCTGTGATGACAACCGTGGGAAAGCCTCTCCTTCTCTCCCAGCGGTGCTCGCGGTCCCGAAGGTCGCGGGCTGCGCCTCACGGCTCAGTGCACACATCATACATCGGGTAATAGCTTATACAACATGGGGAAATCCCTAAAATCAGGATAAATCTACCTATATTTAGTGGTGCCCGGCGAGGCTCAGCAGCCGCGGGCTCTGGGGCTGCAGGATCCATAGGGATCTCGTCTCTCGCAGGTTTCATCTGCGACCTGTCAAGGCTCTCGGGGACCCGTCCTGGTGGGTCTCCCGTTCAGGCTTGTGAGCTCTTTGTCGCTCCGCTCTCCAAGGGCCCAGAGCAGATCCTGAGCAGCTGCGGCTTGGAGAACGAGGAGCACCGGGGCTCATTCAGGGGGCCATCCGAGGAGCGCCCAGGGATGGGGGGCGCAGGCTGCGAGCCTGCTGGGTGCTGATCAGATTGACGAGTTGGAGCAAGCACTCATCGTGGTGAGTCTTGATGAACTGCAGCGCGCAACGTACTTGTGAGCCGAACTCCGTCGGCGGCGGGCGGTGCGGGCAGCGGCGGTAGCTGCTGCTGTTGCGTCATAGGCGGCCACAGCTGCCTGGTAGGCCACATCCACCTCTCCATAGACAGCGGCTGCGCGAGCGGCGGTGTAGGCTTGGTTGGCAGCGGCGGTGGCTTGGTGGGCGCCTGCGCGGTAGCACTCGGCTGAAAGGCCCTGCTGAGTAGCACGGGCGGCGTGAGCGTAGGCCAGGGTGGCGGCTGCTTGTGCGACGCCTGCGGCGACCAGGGCAGGGGCGTGCATGTCTCGTACAGTATCGACCCGAGCTGCGTCCAGGACAGGTTTGCGCGACGGGTTGGGGAAGGTGGGGGTAATCATGGCTTGGCAGGGGTAGGACATGCGGACGGTGCCGCGTTTCAGGATCAGGTTGCAACCGCCGGGAGAGTCTCTCCTTCCCTCCCGGGGCTGCCCCTCATTCCCGGAGGTCGAGGGCTGAACCGCTTGGCTCATGTGAGGCACTATAGGGGGATTGCCCCGCATGTCCAGGGGAAAATACCTAAAATAGGGATAGTTATACCTAGTTATTTTAGGTCAACCTCCATACCCCAGCTGTTCCAGGGCCTTCAGGGCCGCATCATCGAGGGGAACGGCTTCTCCTGGAGGGGCTACTTTCAGGCCTTCAAAGCTCCCACGGGCCCTTTCTTGGTGGGCGGCCCGGATTTCGCCCTGGTCCAGCGCTTGGGTTTCCTCGGGATCCCTGGCCAGGTCATAGGTTTCGTGATTCCCGTCACTGGAGAGGATCGTCTTGAGATCTCCGTGCACAAGGACTCGGCGGCTGCGCCGGAAGCGGTCCCCCCAGGGGGCGCGCAGGTCGTGCAGGCGGCTGTCGTAGTTCTCCGAGAGGACACCCTCAGACCGTGGCCAATGCAGGCGCATGAGGGGAGCAGCAGTAGGATGTCCAAGGGCATCCAAGATCAGCCCCGGCAGGTGTACGTGGCCGATCCAGCCAAGGTCATCCCGGCGCTCGGTCTGTTGGGGTGCCTTGAGGATCAGGGGCACATGCAGGGTGCCCTGGTACACATCCTTGCTGTGCTCGATCAATTCGTGTTCCCCGAGGAATTCGCCATGGTCGCTGGTCACAACGAGGCACATGCGGTCGAGTAATCCATCGGATTCCAGAGCCTGAAAGAAATCCCCCAGGCCCTGGTCCAGGTTGGCAATCGCCGTGTCGTACTGGTCTCCAAGGGCGTCGAGCAGTTCCGGAGGAGCGGTGGCTCCGGGATCGAGGATCAGGGGTACCAGGCGCTTGAGCAGGTTGCCATCCGAGGAGTGATCAGGAATGGGGGGGTGGGGGCGCAGGTTGTAGGGCCGGTGAGTGTCCATCAGGTTGACGAACAGGAAGAAGGACTCTTCTTGGTGAGCCTTGATGAACTGCAGCGCACGACGGGTGATCTCTTCCACCGGGCCCCTCTGGCGGTGATAGGTGTCGAATCCCTGGGCGATGCCGAAGCGCTCGTCCATGTAGGCTACGTTGGCTACCACTGCGCCCGTGGCCCAGCCCCTTTCGGCAAAGTACTCAGCCAGTGTGATGTAGTGGTCCGCCAGAGGTCCCACGTTGTTGTCTTCGGACCAGCCCTGCTTGCGCAGGCTTGCGAGCTTATCCTCTGAAAAGGTGTGCGCGCCATGCTCGCTGGGATAGAGCCCGGTGAACATGGAGGCGTGTGAGGGCAGGGTCCAGGGCGCTGCGGCTTGAGCCCGGTGGAAGACCGTTGAGCGTTGTGCCAATTTCTCCAGGTTGGGGCTGGTGGGTCTTGAGTAGCCGTAGAGCGATAGATGGTCTGCTCGTAGGGTATCGCAGACCACCAGCACGACCTGTTGGGGAGGTTCGAGGGTCGGCGCGCAGCCCAGCAGGCAGCCAGCCAGAATCCAGCTGAGATTCCGCATGGGGGGCCAGTCTACGAACCCGGGTCCATGGAGTTAGCTCCCTTCCAACCGCAACCGATGGGGTTGGGATGGGTACTCTCTTCGGCTTATGGCTACTTTTGGGATCCGATGGATTGGGCCGACGTGTTGTTTGGGCCTGCTGCTCTTGCAGGGAAGTGTTTCCCACGGGGCTGGATCTGTCGGACTTGGGGGCGCAGAGGCGGACTGCAGGGTCCAGGACCCCAACAGTCAGCAGGTGGTGCGAGTCCTTGACCGTTACGCCCGGCTTCTCCGGCAGGGCAAGGCGCCCGACCCCTTGGATCAGTCGACTCTGGAGGCCCTGGCTCAACTGCTGGAGGACCCGCATTTTGTGCCCAAGCTGCTACCCCCTCTGCTGGATGTCCTGGGCGCCTCCGGTGGGAAGGCTCCTGGTGGTCCGTTCAAGGTTGGAGCCAAAGGTACCAGCGCGCGGGCTTTGAGAACTCTGGTTCGGCGCATGCTGGGTGCCGGCGAAGCAGTCACACCGTTGATTACAGGGCTCTCTTTCGGAGTGGTCTTGAACAAGAAGGAGGAACTTGCCCGTCGCAAGACTGCCCTGAATGTCCTCCAGAGCCGGCACTTGTCCGCGGGTCGCCAGTGCCTGCTGACAGTGGGTCGCTCCCTACAGGATCCCCTGCGTCCCGTTGCCTTGATGTACTCCGCGGGCTGGAATGATCCGGCCCTCGACAGAATGCTGGTGGGGCTTCTGGGCGAGCCTGAAGTGGAGGGGCTGGTGCATCCTAGCGTACCCCTGTTGCAACGGACCCAGGCGGATCGTCGCCCCCTGGGCAAGGGAGCTCGCAAGGATCTGCAGCCGTTGCTCTCCGCCTTGATGGCGGGTCCGGATTGGAGGGACACTGTGCGCGCCATTCAGATGTCCCGAGGTTTTGCCCCAGAGGACCGTATTCCTATCCTGATCGATGGCATGCTGGTCTGGGATCAGCTCAAGCGCGCCAAGACGGGCTCGAGACGGGTGACCAATGACTTTGCCCGGGCCCTCTCGGACATCTCCGGCCGATCAATTGGAACCAATCCGCGCAACTGGATTCAGTGGTGGGTGTCCGTGCGTCAGGGAAAGATCCCAATGCACAAGACCGAGCGCGAAAAAGAGGCCCCGCGCACACGGGCCTCCTTCTTTGGCTTGGATATCGATGGGGATCGGGTGACCTTTGTGTTGGATAATTCGGGATCCATGGATGGCGTCTTGTCCTCCGGTATGACGCGCCACGAACTGGCCCTCGAACAATTGTTCAGCGCTCTGGAGGGCTTGGGTGAGGGTGCTGTTTTCAACGTAATCCTTTTCAGTTCCGGGCCGCCGATCTACTCCGGCGACATGCTCAAACCCACCCCCAAGAACATCGCACGCCTGCGCCAGTCTCTTGGCGCTCGCCAGCCCGGCGGAGGCACGAACCTGCGGCCTGCCATCGAAGAGGCGCTGGCCCACGGACCAGCGGGCAAGATTGATCCCAAGGCCTGCATGCCGGACACGGTGGTTGTGCTCTGTGACGGCGCTACCGGCAGCGGGCCGGGTTGGGTGCGGGACTACCTCGACCGTCTGCTGCCCGTATTGCAGGTGCGTTTCTACTGCGTCCTTTTGGGAGGGCAGGGGGACGGAACTCTACGGCTCCTGGCTGAAATCTCCGGCGGGCGCATTGTCTCCCCCAAGGCCCTGTGAGGCCTTCTTGCTATCAGCGAGAGAGGGCGACCATCCAGGCGAACACCACAAGCAGGCAGGCAGCGAAACCCGTCCAGGCTTGACCCTTGCTGCTCAAGCGCTGTGGTATGCGTGCGTAGCCGACTGTTGCTCCCAGGGCAATGCCAGCAAGGAAGCCGAACACATGGGCGCCGATGTCCACTTGACCGGCGCCATCGCTGTTGCCCATTCCAAGGAAACCCAAGAGCACACCCGCTCCCATCAGGGGCGCGATACGACGAAGGGCTACCAGGGGCAGGTGCTTGCGACGAATCCATTCGTAGCTGCTCATCACCCCCAAGAGGCCGAAGACCGCAGTGGAAGCGCCCAGGGAACGATGGCTCGGATCGGTGATCAGCACGTTGATCCAGTTGCCCAGACCGCCTGCGCTGAGGGCCAAGAACCAGGCCAACCCAGTGCCCAGAGTGTGGCTGGCGAGGACCCCAAAGCCGATGCCGAAGAGCAGGTTGCCCGCGAGATGAGGCAGGTCTGCGTGCAATGTCAGGGCGGTCACCAGTCGTTCCCATTCTCCGGCGCGCAAACGAACCCCATCCACCAGCCCCGCTTCATACCAGTTCTTTCCCGCCAGGCCCTGCTGGCCAATGGGGAACAGGGCGATCATCATGAGTCCATAGGCCAGGGCTCCAAGGCGACCGTTGCTGACCTTCTCAAAGGGCACTTGCTTGGGTGGCCAGACGGCCTTTTCGTCCTGATAGCCCCGTAGCTCCGAAGCCGCCTGGTTGGCGTGTTCTCTCGACACCAAGAGACTCCAGCCGTCAGGTCCTCCCACCAGTTGGTGCTCAAGGCCGATAGCGCGCAGGACCAGAGCGGCTTCCTGGGCGGCCTTCTTGTTGGGGCTGGCCCAGACAACGGCCAGGGATTCGGGCGAGTAAGAGGTCATGGTCGGCGGTTTGCCCAGCCTAGAACAATCGCAGTCCGCATCCAGGGCAGCGTTCGTTGCCTTTTTCTATTTCTCCGAGGCAAGCGGGGCAGGTGGCCAGGTCTGCGTCCAAGTCCACCACCGCATCTTGGGCGGCCAGTTGGGCGGGGTCCATGTGCTGGCGCTCGTGGTCATCAAGGAGAGCTCGGGCGCGCTCTGCATCGGGGCCCGCGACCGCGAGCCAGAATTTGGGGCTTCAGCTTCTTGGGTCACAGCCCGGTGGCCGCACAAGCTTGGACCTGAGTCCATCGCTCTCCAGCAGGGCGCGGGATCGGTTGAGACTGGGCAGGAGGCCCTCGGCAATGACGATTGACTGCTCCATGGGGTTCAAGCCTACCTTCCTCTGGCGCCGGGGGAGAGGGTCAAGGCCCCGGTATCCCAACAGGGTTTCACCTCGCTACAGTATGGTTCACTCCCAAGCAAAGACCTTTGAAATCCATGATTGCTCAATTCTCATTTTCGATTCTGCTCGCTCTGACTCCCGCTCCACAGCAACAGGGTTGGCCCCCGGAACTGGATGCTGCCCTTGAGCGTGCGGGTTCAGCCCAGGCCCTCTGGCGCGACAGCTTGAGTCAGGTGCCTGAGGACTTGCGTGCAGACCTGGGGCACCTGATCGCCGTCATGCCCACGGCGGATCTGATCAGCCTCTCCCCGGCGCGAGTACTGGCCGAGGTGGAGTTGGCGGTCAAGGTGCGTGCCCAGGTCCCCTGGGGTGCGGCCCTGCCCGATGCGCTTTTTCGCGAGCATGTGCTGCCCTACGCCCATGTATCCGAGGCGCGGGATCCATGGCGTCAGGAACTCACCGATCTCTGCTTGCCCATGGTGGCGGATTGCAAGACACCCGCCGAGGCGGCCCAACGTTTGAACGAACGCTTGTTCGGCAAGCTTGGTGTGCGCTACTCCACCAAACGCAAACGGCCGGATCAGAGCCCGGCAGAGTCCATGGAGCAAGGCCTGGCTTCTTGTACCGGGCTCTCGATCCTCCTGGCTGATGCCTGCCGTGCGGTCTCTGTTCCCGCGCGCTTGGCTGGTACCGCAAGCTGGGCTGAGAAATCGGGCAACCACACCTGGGTCGAGGTCTGGGATCAGGGCTGGCATTTTATCGGGGCCTGCGAACCCGACGCGCGCGGTTTGAATCACGCCTGGTTTGAAGGGGACGCTGCGCGGGCCATCAAGGGGGACCCTCTCAAGGCGATTTTTGCGGTGAGTTGGGGCGCGGCCACGGCCTTTCCCATGGCCTGGGAACCGAACGGTCGAGTCGGCGGCGTTGATGTGACCCAACGCTATGCGCAGGACGAGAAGAAGCCCGAACTCGACGATCGTCACGCGCGTCTCTTGATCACCCTGAGGGATGTTCCCGGTGGCAAGCGGGTGGAGGTGTCCGTGGCGGTGACGCTGGTGGACGATAACCGTGCCCGGGTGGAGGGGATAACCCGTGGCGAGGGGGCGGACACCAACGATGTCTTCGAGTGCGTGGTCCTGCGGGGCAAGAAGTACTTCATTCAGGTGGAGGATGCGCTCGGTTCCTGGAGCTTCCCATGGTTCATTGAGACTCCTCGGGACCAGGGGGTCATTCACTATCGCAACAATCTTTGGTCCGAGGAGGGTTTTGTCGCCAGCGGGGACCCCACAGCTGTTGTGGCCCAGTGGTTCGCGGATCTGGACAGCGACCCCAGTGCAGCTTTCCCGGAGACCGCCTTCCGCAGTCGCGGTTCGGAGGGCTTTCGGGGCTGCATCGAGCAGGCCTGGCTGAGGAGTGCCGGTACCCAGAGGATGCGCGCCGATGCCCTCGCGCGGGTGGTCAAGGCCAACGGGCAAGAGGCGCCCTACACCTTGAGAGCGGTGGGCAAGCGGCCCGTCGGCGGCTGGCCTGTGGTCATCGCCATGCACGGGGGAGGAGGCGTTCCAAAGAAGGTCAACGACAGTCAATGGAAGGTGATGCAGTCCTATTACAAGGACCATCCCGAGGTCTCTGGTTACTTGTACCTGGCCTTGCGAGCTCCCAACGATGTCTGGAATGGTTTTTATGACGATCGCATCTCCCTCTTGATCAATCGTCTGATTGCACAACTTTTGGTGGCTGAGGGAGTGGATGCTGATCGCGTGCACCTGATCGGTTACAGCCACGGGGGCTATGGAGCCTTCGTGATTGGCACCAAAATTCCCTGGCGCTTTGCCGCGGTGCATTCTTCTGCCGCAGCGCCTACTGCCGGGGAAACCGTGGGCGAGAATCTGACCAATACGCGCTTCACTTTCATGGTGGGCGAGAATGACACGGCCTATGGACGCATTGAGCTGTGCCGTAGCTTCGCCGAGTCCATGAAACAACTCAAGGCCGCGCACAAGGGCCTCTATGGGGTGGACTATTTGGAGCAGGCAGGTCACGGGCACGGGGGTCTGCCGGATCGGGACTATCTGACCCAGATGCTCTCGCGTGTGCGCCAGACTGTGCCCCGGGAACTGCATTGGCGCATGAGTGACAATGTGCTGAAGGACTTTGCGTGGATCTCGGTGGAGACTCCCATCGAGGGAGCCGTAGTGCATGCCACCTGTCGGGACAACCGGGTAGAGATATCCGGCCAAGGAGTCGATGGGGTCTGGATCTATCTGGACGAGCGTTTGGTGGATCCCGACGCGGCGATCACCCTGGTGGTGGGGGATGCGGAAGAGGAGGTCTATCTCGAAGACGATCCTGAGATCATGGCTCGACGCATGCATGCCACGGGAGATCCCAGCTTGATTTTCGGTGCTAGCTTTTGGGTCAGCTTCCCTTGAGGCCTAGTTGTCCTCGGGTTGTTCGTTCTCCTGGGAGATCAGCGGCCCCAGGGTCAACATGAACAGTACGGTCATGACTGGTAGACCGACGGTCTTGAAGGTGGTCCAGTCGTCGGTGTTCAGGACCTGACGGGCGATCTCGTTCAAGATTGCCAAACTGATGAACCATAAAATGAAGCGCTTGGTCAGGCGGCTCCAGCGCTCGTCCGAGAGGTGTAGGGCTTCCCCAAAGATCGCCTTCAGGTAGATCCTGCCGCGCCAGAGGCCGAAGCCCAGAATGGCGGCGAAGAGGGAGTTCACCAGGGTGGGTTTGATCTTCATGAAGGTCGCGTCCTGTAGCCAGAGGGTCAAGCCCCCGAGCAGCAGGACGAAGACCGCTGTCACCAGGGGAACCACGGGCCAGCGACGCTCGATCATGCGACCAGCGATCACGCTCAGGGTGATGGCCAGCATGAAGGCGATGGTCGCGTACCAAAGCCCGTCCAGGCCCTTGGGGTCGCTGTCTTTGGTGAGGCGTTGGGTGGCGAAAAAGACCACCAGAGGCCCGAACTCGATGGCCATGCGGATCAGTGGACTGGCCTTGGGAGGTGCGTCTTGGGGCTCTGCGGGATTATCCCCCGGGTTCTTGGTCGGATCAGTCATTGTGCCGGACTCTAACGGGGCCGCCGAATTTCCCCAGGGACATTCTGGTTTTGGATTCTGTTGCCCGGCTTCCTGCGGGGTTCCTGGCAGGCATCAATCATGGGGAGTTGTTGTATTCGGTCTCTCCAGGATCATCTGAGTTGGGCGTCCAGCAAGGCCGCAGCTACGAACGCACGCCTTGCTTCTCCGATCCCTTTGCCTTCTCGCGAGGGATGGACCCGGTTGGTCAACAGGATCAGGAAGAGGTCTTGGTCCGGATCGATCCAAAGGGCCGTGCCCGTGAACCCGGTGTGGTACAGGGTGCGGGGCCCGAGTCCTGGGTAGCGCTCTCCTGCTCGCTGCCAGCCGAGGCGTTGTCCATGGGCTCCGCTCAAGACCCGTTCCAGTGCTGACTTCGGCAATATGCGAGCTTCGTCCCCTTCCACCCGCAACCATTCGCGACAGAAGGCAGCCAGGTCGAGACCCGAGGCAAAGAGCCCCGCATGGGCAGTCTGGCCCCCGGCTGCACGGGAGTTTTCATCGTGCACGACCCCATGGTGATAGCCCCCTTCTTCGCGTTCCTCGGTTGGAGCGATCAGGAACTGGCTCTGGTTGAGCGGGTTTCGAGTGGCGCTGGTGAGACCCAGTGGCCGGAAGATGCGGTCTTGTTCCAGCACTGCCAGGGGAGTTTGGGTGCAAGCTTCCAATGCCGCACCCAGGAGGATCAGTCCCAGGTCGCTGTAGGCGCGCATCTTGCCCGGAGCGTGTTCGAGAGGTTCTTGTTGTACCAGCGCGAGCAGTTCCTGGTAGCTGGATGCTTCTGTGTAGAAGGGTTTCCAGGGGGGCAGACCCGAAGTGTGCGTCAGGAGATGGTCGAGTCGCACTTGACGGCGGGGAGAATCCTGCGGGGCACCTGCGAGGAATTCGGGCAGGTGGGTGCCCAGGGGATCTGAGAGGGAGAGCAGGCCCTCTTCTTCCAGCAAGAGCGCCAGTGTTGTGGTGCTGACCACTTTGGTGAGGGAAGCCAGATCCCAAAGCGTTGTAGCCCTGGGGCTCGTCCGCTTGTCGAGGCCCAACTGCCCCAGGAGGATGACCCTGGCGGGTTGGTTGCGGCCACCCATGATTGCAACGGTCCCTGGAAACACTCCCTCGGCGATCGCCTTGTTGAGCACGGTCCTGGTTGCGGAACCGGGCCAGGAGTGGTTGCGCAGAAGACCATCGCCCACCCGTTCGTGTGCTGGAGAAGTGGCCAGCCAGCGGTTCAGGTCCTCTTGATTGAGCGCGCGCCGCCAAAGGAGCAGAGACTTGGGATTTGTGGACCCTTTGCGTGTGGTCAGGGTGATGGTCTCGCGCTCTCGCTGGAAGATCCGCTGGCTGAACGGGAATTGGGCGGCGGGCGCTTCAACAAAACCCAGGTCCTCCAGCCGTTGCAGCAGGGCCTGAGGGTCGCCTGTGAATTCCCACAGAACTTCTCCCTCCATGCCCGGGGGACGGCCCGCTTGGACTACACGTGCGTTCTCGCCTACCGCTGCGCCCCAGCTGTCGGGCACATCAAAGGTCGCAAGGCTCGGGTCCAGGGGCGGGGAGGCGATGAAACCATGCTCGCGGATTGCTGTTTTGAGAGTGCCCTGTAGGTTGAGGTGATCAGTCAGGTTCTTGGCAATGACTTTATAGCGTGCACCGGCGCTTACCAACCCGATGGCTCGTGCACTTGTTTCGACCCAGCTTTGGCCTGAGATTGCCTCCCGCCAGGGGCCTTGCGGTTGTTCCGTCAGGGGGTCGCGGCCCATGCTCGCGCGCACGCTTGCTTTGACGTCGCAATATCCTGGAAGGTGCAGGGTCTCCTCAGAGTTCAATTCCAGAATCACCCACAGGTCTGGGGTGCGCCGCACCGTCAGGGGTTGGGAGGACCTTGGAAACCATGCCACTTCGCGCACACCCGGAACCTCGGTCAATTCATGGGCCAGGGCTAGCCCTACTTCGCGCAGCAGGCGACTGTCATCAAGGCCCACGATCCAGATTCGCTCCACTGCCAGGGGAGTTGCTTGGTAACGGCTTTGAAGCACCCCCCCGTCGGTTTGATCACCGAAGGCAAGGGCGGCCGCGGAGTATGTGATTCCGCTGCTTTCGACCCCCGCGCTGGACCAACCCCGGCCTTGCATGGTCAGCACAAGGGGTTCGTCATCGATTCCATGCAGGGGCAGCCAGCTGAATGCGCAGGCCAGGGCGAGCAGCAGGATCAGGGGCTTGCGGAGGCGCTGCATGGGATCGGAGGATAAGCTCTCGACCTCGTTCCCGGGCACATAATCAAAAAGCCTGGACAAGGGGTAACCCCGCGCGAATCCTGTCCTATCTTGGCCCTGCGTGTGGTCTTCTCTCCTCTTGACCGGTTGCTTGCTTTCTCCCGCAAGCCAGACCGAGACTCCCTCTGTGGTTGAAGTCAATCGAGCCATCGATTCTGGGGTCCGGTACTTGCAGGAGATCCAGCGTCTCGATGGGTCATTTGCCGGGGCCGAGCGTATGGGGCAGACAGCTCTCTTGACCTATGCGCTGATCAAGAGTGGTCTTACGCCCGAGGACAGCACGGTTGCTCGCGCATTGGCTCGCTTGGAGGTGGCGCGTCATTCCGGGACCTACGATCAGGCTTGTCTTGCCCTGGCTTTGGCAGCTGCTGGTCGGCCCGAGGATCAGCAGCGCTTGCAACGCGTGCTGGACACGCTAGTTGAAATCCGCGGCAAGAGGGGAACCTGGGCTTATCCGGGTGGCTTGGAAGACCTCTCAAACACCCAGTTTGCTTTGCTTGGGTTGCACGCGGGAGTCAAGGCCGGTGGAACAATACCCGCGGATCTGTGGCGCTCGGTGGCTAGAGCCGTGGGCAGGTATCGCGCCAAGGACCGAGGCTTTTCCTACCAAATGGGTGGGAACCAGGGCAGCCAGTCGATGACCGCCGCGGGGATCGGCAGTCTGGCGATTTGTCGCTTGCACTTGCAGCAGGGGGCTCCCAAAGACCCGGCTCCCGGGGACCGCTTGATCAATGACGGATTGCATTGGCTCGATCGGCACTTTGGGCCGCAGAACCACCTCTACACCTGGTACGGCATCGAGAGGGTTGGTGCCTTGACTGGTCGCGAGCGCATCGGGGGCGAGGATTGGTATGGCGTTGGGGCAGGTGCAATCCTCGGGCTCCAGCGGGAAGACGGATCTTTTGCCGGGGATCTCCCGGGGACGGCCTATTCGCTCTTGTTCTTGAACCGGGCCACAGGCCCGAGCACAGGCAAGGGCGCCCGCAGTAGTCAAACAGCCAAGCGCTGGGTCTACTCCCTGCGCCAGGGGGGTATCCATCTGCAGGGAATTGGCAGAGACCCCTGCCAGATCTGGATATCCGCCTGGTCCAAGCCCCTGCGTGAATTGCACGCCTGGCCAGGGGAAATTAGGCGTGGCCTGCGCATCACCAAGGTTGTTTGGTTTGTGAATGGACATGCGGTCAAGGAGATCATGAGTGAATCCACTATGGCCAACGAGACCCAGCGCTTTGAGTTCGAGCAGTCCTTCACCCAGCCGGGCAAGTATCAGGTCCAGGCGCAGGTGCATCTGCTTGCGCCACCTCCGGGAGGTGAGGCCGGACCGGGGATTGCGGATTCGATCCCGCGGGTTGTCAATTCTCAAGCCATGCTGGTCGAATTCAAACCCAAGGCCTTCGACCCCTTGGTGCAGGTGGCCCTGGAGCATGCTCGGAATCTGATCGATTTGGCTCGCTTGGATGGCCAGCGCGCATCGGCAAGTGCAAGCACAAAGGGGGCTGGTCACCCGGCAGGCCTTGCTATCGATGGGGATTATCACACTCACTGGCGTGCGGCCCAGACCGACCGCAAACCAAGCCTGAGGATCAAACTCAAGCGCCCGATCCTCGCGGATACGATTCTCCTGACCCAACCCCTCAGTTGGCCGATTCAGTCCGGCGCCCTGCCCCGGGTATTTGAGGCCGAGGTAGAGATCAACGGAAAACTGGTCGGGGTCATTCGCATGCACTCGGACGAACGGCGCAAGGGCAGACTCTCTTTTTCTGAGCCCCTCAAGGTCAGCAGTATGCGAATCACCTTGACCAGCGTCGTACCCGGTGCTGACCCCGAAATGGGCGGGGGACTGGGCGAGGTGGAGTTGCTGCTGGGGGACTGAGTTCTCAGCTCGCGTCTCGGTGCAAAGCGTTCTTCAGAAGGCGTCCTAGATTTGTGCTCGCATGTGTCGCGCCGAGTTCCTTGGCCAGTTTACCGAGATCCTGGCGCAGGGATGCTTCGTCAGGAGCGATCGCGGCTCCGTTCACATGTTGCCAGGAGAGGGTCAGTCGTTCCTGGTCCGGGTCGAGCCGCAGAATGCGCACGCACAGGCGCTGGTCTCGTCGTAGAAGAGTGCGAAGTGGTCTCTGCGATGCGGTTTGGCTCTTGGGCAGAAGACCGATTACGCCTGGTTCCACGCGCACTAGCGCCCCGTGTGGCAGGATGCGGGTGACCATGCCCTCGATGATCTGGCCCTCAAATGCGGTCTTGGCCAGACATGTAAAGGGATTCTCCATCAACTGTTTGAGGCCTAGAGCGATTCGTCGGCCACCTTCACGCACATGCAGCACCACTGCCTGGACCGACTCTCCGAGGCGTAGGACTTCTTCGATGTCCTCGATCGGTTCATGGGAGACATTGGATATGTGCAACAGTCCTTGGCGGCCAGAGCCAAGTTGGATAAAGGCGCCGTACTCTTCCAGGCGCACAACGCGCCCCTGTACCCGATCGCCGGGGGAGGGCAGGCTGAATCCTGCGCGCTCCCGGCGCAAGGCTGCCTTGCGCGAGACGATCACGCGCTGGTGGCGGGGATCCACTTCCAGCACTTCCACGCGTACCGTGCGGCCAATGAGCTCTGCGGGGTTATGGCCCTGGGGAACCCCGGCTTGCCCCTTGGGCATCCAGGCGTGCAGGCGGCCGATTTTGAGTTGCAGCCCGTCCTCGTGCATACGCAGGACTCGTGCAGAGACAAGGTTGCCCGGTTCCGCATCTACCCAGGAGCTCATAGACCTTGAGCCTGCCAGGGACAGAACCCAGAGGCTCTCCTCTCTGCCATGCAGAACGAAATCGTAGCGGCTGCCGATTGTGGCGGGTCCGTCGAAGGCATCCGCTTGGATCACTCCCTGGCGTTTCGGTCCCAGGTCCACAAACACATCGTGCCCGTTGACTCCAACCACCACTCCGGGCAACACCTCAAGAGTGTGCTGGCCGTGATCCTTTTCTTGCTCGTGCGATTGTGCATGGCGCATTGGGAGTCCTCTCTATACATGGGTTAGTGGCGGGCATCGTCCCGACGGGTCGCCGGGATCGGGTCAGCCCTGTGAATCGGGCGTTCGTCGCGGAGTTCTCCCGCTTCAAGCACTCGGGACAGGGTGGTGTAATTGAAGGCCGCATGGATCAGGCCACGGGCCAGCTCGGCTGGTTGAATAGGAGCGATGTGCGCGGCTCGTTGCTTGCAGCCCACTGCGCGCAGGGTACTCGCCAGTAGTCCAAGGGCACTGCCGCCCAGGCTCTCTGCGGGTCGAGGGTCGCTGCGGTAGGTGCGGTGGATCAGCGGTGCCCGGGCAATGGTGTAGGGCAGGCCGCTCGCACGCACGGATTCCTCTGCTTCGAAACGGGCTCGGAAGTAGGGGCTCCTGGCTCGCGGTCTCGTGCCCTGAGCCGAGAGGTACAGCACTCGCGGTAGATTGGTCAGCCCTTCACAGGCTGCCAGAGCTACGCGGGTCAGAGCAAGGTCGACCAGTTTGTAAGGGTCTCCTTGAATGCCCTCGGCCTTGGCCCGCCGACGGGTCGTGCCATGCAGGATGAACAGGTGGCTGGGGCGCAGCTCCTGCAAGGCTGCCCTGAGCGCGAGGGTTTCAAAGGGCGAGATCAACACCTCGGCGCCGCATCCTTCAAACTGCTGTACCAGATCCGGGGTACGTGGGCTGCCCTCCCGCAGGTGGGCGATCACCCGACCCCCTTGGCCCCCAGCGCCGATTCGAAGCTCCTCGACGAGGGCTTGGCCGGCGGCCCCGCTTGCTCCTAGAACGAAGCTGACGGGTACTGTGTGCTGACCCTGCGTGCCCATGACTGCCTTGATTGTAGCCCGTCCGACGCTTCAGCCATAGATTCCTCCTCATTCGTCCCAGAGGGGGTATTTGTGGTCCCCAAGGAGGGTCTGGGGGGATCGGAGTTGAGAATTGGGTGAATCACCCCTGCGATTGGAGTGATTGAGTAGGATCGTGCAATGCTCTACCAGGGTGTCAATCGACCTGGGTGGTGGCTCGCGATCGTGATTCTGGCAGCTTGTGCCGAGGAGAACTCATTCGAGCACCAATCCGGCCCGCTCGCTGAGCCCTCTGGGGCTCGACAGGGCTCCGTGTCTGGGATCCCAGGGGGAGAGCAGGCACCCTTGAACATCGAGGAGCCAACGAGCGTGATCCGCGGTCCTTACACCGCAGAAGCCCTGGCGGGGGAGGTCGGGGACCTCTTGACCGAGTTTGCCGACCGCTTGCAGGTGCGCGATATTGAGGGTCTCGAGCAACACTTGACGCCGGACTTTCTAGGGCACGCCCTGGGTAGGATGGCCAGTGGCAAGGAGCAGACTTTGCCCTTGGGGGCCCTGCGGCGAGAGCTACAGGCAGTGCAGGGCCCGGGCTTGGATTGCCAGGCCTGGCTGGCGGACTTGAGCGCTCTTGTTTCGAACTGGAATCAGGTGACCCAGGCGGAATTGCATGTACTTGAGGCTGAGTTCGAGCGTGGGAATCCCTCGCCCTATGGGGTTGTGACCTTTCGGGTGCAGCTTGCTGGGATTACTCTCGGTGGAAAACAGGAGGCTCTGGCACGGCGTGTGCGTGGGGCCTTTCTACGAAAGGAAGGTGCCTGGGCGTTGGACCGCGCGCTGCTTGAAGCGGGCTTCGACTTGGAACGCACAGGACCCGGATTCGTTGACGTCACCAACAGCACGGCTGTGAATCAGAGGGGTCCCGCATTCGGGCAGCCGGGCAATGACAGTGAGGGCTGGAATGGCGCGGCCGTTGCGGATGTCGATGGCGATGGGCGTCTCGATGTGTTCCTGCCCAATGCCATGCGAGGCTATCTCTACTTGAACCAGGTCGATGGCACTTTCCGTGAAGCGGCGCAAGAGTGTGGCTTGCTGGGCACGGGCGGGGGCACTGGCCTGGTCTTCGCTGATTTCGATGCTGACGGGGACCAGGACCTGGTTATGGGGGGCATCGGCTGGAGTAATGCGGGTGAAAGTGGCGGCAATCCACTGCGGGCTTTTGAGAACAATGGCGAGGGCCACTTTATCGAGGTCACCAAGCAGGCCGGCTTGGGTGCAAACATGCCTGCACTCGGCCTGGTCGCGGCGGACTTCAACGGGGATGGATTCTTGGATCTCTTTGTTGCGGGCTACGGCCGCATGGAAGCCATGCGTAACGACAATTGGATTCAAGCCACGAACGGTGCGCCGGACAGGCTGCTGCTGGGGCAAGAGGGGTTTGTCTTTCGAGATGGGACCAGGCAAGCCGGTTTGCATGATCGGGATTGGACCGCCTCCGCTTTGGCGGCAGACTTGGACCAGGACGGTGACATGGACCTCTTGACCCTCAATCACTTTGGCGTCAACCGTTTTTGGCGTAACAAGGGCAGCGGCCGTTTCGAACGGGATGAGCAGGGCCTCGGAGGCTCTCAGGCACGGCTGACCTTTGGCGGCACCCTGGGGGATTTTGACCGGGACGGCAGGCTGGATCTGTACCTTGCGGGTGCCAGCTCCGGGACCGGGCGCCGGATGTTTGCAGCCTTGGAGTCCACCGGCGAGGTGGATCTCTCCCGTTCCCTGCGCGGCCTTGCTCAGGGCAACCACCTGCTGCGCGGAACTCTGTCGGGTTTCGAAGTCATGCCGGATGCCGCCGGAGCCGGTGCCGCGGGCTGGGCCTGGGGCACAGTTGCAGCTGATTTTGACCTGGACGGACGCCTCGACCTCGCCTGCGTCAACGGGTTTGTTACCGGTGAGTTGCCCGCAGACACATGAAGTGCTTATTGGCGCCACGTGGTGGCGTCTTCCAGCTCTCATGAGTCAGGTGTCCATGGTTCCGCAATAGATGCCAGTCACGGCCTGGAGACCGAAGAGGAGGCTTTTCACCCCTGGGCCTTGCACATGGATCCCAGCGGGACTTCCTTCAATGGGCGTCAGCGCAACCGCTTGTTCGTGGCTTGTGAAGAAGGAGGCTTCAGTGACCTTTCGGTCCTGTTGGGCAGTGACTCGCCCCTGGATGGGCGTTCACTTGTGGCCGCGGATTTTGATGGCGATGGGGATCCGGATCTCTTCTGTCATAATTTGCAAGCTGAGCGTCACCAACTGTGGCGCAATGACCTTGGTTCGCAATCGCGGGCGGTGACAATCCACTTGCGGGCAACCCAGGGCCATCCCGAAGCGATCGGCGCCACGGTAGTCTTGGAGGGTCCAGCGGGGCCAGTTGCTCAGGTGATTGCTCGTGGCAGTGGCTTTGCCTCTTCAGGATCGCCCAACTTGATCTTTGGCCTGGGATCAAAAACCAGCGCCGAGGTAAAGGTTCTTTGGCCCGGTGCTGCAACCTGGAGCTCTCAGGGAATTGTCAAGGCTGGTGGCGCATATCTGATCGTGCAGGGAGAGAGCAGCCCCAGGGTTGTAGAGGTTGAGGCTGGCCAACTCAGCGATCCTTGGCCCCGGGGTCTGCGCTTGCCAATTGGAGCCAAGGTTCCGCCCATAGTCTTGGAGAATGCGGTGGGTGAGGCCCGTAATCTGGCGTTGGGGGTCGCTGTTGACCTGCACTTTTGGTCGAGCGCCTGTAGCCCCTGCGTGCGCGGCCTGGCCGCCATGGATCCTGACGCGAGAGCGCGCCTGCAACTGGTTTGCGTAGATCCGGGCCTGCGCCGTTCCGAAGCGGTGCGCCTGCTTGACGAGTGGGGCATCGCGGGCGAGGCGCTCTTTGCGCCTTTCTCGCCAGAGCTGCGGGAGGGGAGTCTAGGTGCCTTAATGGATGTGGGCAGTCTGCCTGTGCCAAGCACCGTTCATATCGATGCGTCAGGCATTCTACAGGGGGTCGAGCGTGCCCTGGAATGAGACAGCGGCCCTCTTGGGCAAGGGATATTGGTTACCATCACTTTTTGGCTGACACAGCCTACTCATCAAAACGGATTCCCATGTTCACTCGCTTACTTGTCTTCTCTGCTCTGCATGTCCTCGTGGGCTGTTCCACTCCCCAGGGCCCTGCGATGCATGTCATTGCCCAGGAGATCAACGCGACTCTTTACGAGGGTCTCGATCGTCTTTCCCCCGGAGACTCACTTGAAATAAAGTTTAGTTACGCCAGTGAATTCAACCAGAGCATAAAGGTGCAGTCTGATGGGCGTTGCTCTTTTGTTGGCTTGGGGCCGCTGTTGGTGGGAGGCTTGTTGCCCGAGGAACTGCAGGACAAGTTGCAGGAACTCTACGGAGCCATGCTGGAAGGCAGGGACTCGACCCTCTCGGTGATTGTTGTTCAGCAAGCAGCCCAGAGGGTCTTTGTGATGGGCGAGGTAGCACAACCGGGGGAAGTCATCCTCCCCGTCGCAGCCGATCTGACCCTGCTGCAGGCCTTGGCCATAGCTGGGGGCCCCAACAACAGGACCTCCTGGCTGGGGAACACCCTGTTGGTGCGCTTTGATCCAGTGTCAAAGGTTCAAAGTTCCTGGGTGCTCGACATCCGCGAGGAACACTGGGGCCGGGGCGATACAGTCCTGTTGCAGGCCCACGATGTACTCTATGTGCCCAACACGCGCGTCGATGACGCCGGTCTGTTCTTGGATTCCTGGATCCGGCGCATGATTCCATTTCCGTATTTCACAGATTTGTTTATTCCGCGTGGTAACTAGCGCGTAGGGGCCTCCATGAGAGACGAGTTCGAAGACGTGAGCGAGGGGGGGGGTCTGGACCTCAAGGTCCTTATTCTCTACGGGGCCCTGCGATCCCGCGGTTGGTTGCTTCTGACCACGATCTTGGGCGCGTCGACCGGTCTCTTCTTGGCGGCTTCCCAGCCCAATGTCTACACCTCAGAGGCTCGCCTGCAGTACACGCCTGGCATCGCTGAAACACGCAGTGCGGACGATGCCATCGGGATCGACGATGGCATCCGTACGGTGCCAGGGATTGAGGACGAGATCATGCTGTTGACCGATCCGCGAGTGTTTGGGCGCGTGGCCCAGGACCTGACACCCTCCTGGGTCTTGCGGATCCCGGATCCCACTGCCGAAGATGGGCCGTCGACTCTATTGCATGCACGTCTGATGCATGGGCTGCAGGCCTTTCTGCGGGGCAATGGGGAAAGCGGGGCCGGGGCGATTCGAAACAACGAGCCCAAGGCCATCCGTGCTGCGGCTAAGACCCTGATGAAACGCACGCGGGTGACCACCGGTCGTCGCTCCCAGGTGATCGTGGTGCAGGCCGATGCCTGGACTCCGGAAGATGCCCAACTCACAGCCACGGCCCTGGTCAAGGCATTCATCGATCAACACAACGAACACTACAGTCCGGAGTTGAATCGTCTGACTGCTCTCTTGGATGAGCAGGAAGAGAAGCTACGCAAGGCTGGTGAGAACTTTGGTGAGCACAAGGTCACTTGTGGATTTTATGACCTGGTAGCTGAACGTGACGGCCTGTTGCAGGCTGTGAGTGCCTTGGACAGTAGTGTCTTGGAGGCGAACACCCGGCGGAGCGCCTTGCTGGTCAGCGTTCGATCGCTCGAGGCGCGCACAGCGGGAATGGGCGCAACCATCACGGTCACCGAGTTGCCGCGGCAGGTGGCCAATCCCGAGATTCCTCGGCTGCTTGGGAAGATCGATCGCAAGAAGGAGCGGCGCGAGGATATCGAGTACTTCGACCGCGAGAACGATCCAGTGCGTCGGGCTGAGATGCTTGGGAAGCTCAACGGGGACATCGATGACCTGACTCGCGAGATGGAGCGTCTGATGCAAGATGAGCCAGTGGTGGATGACGGCATTGCCGTGGACCAGATAGTGCCCAACTCGGAACGTCTCGAACTGCAGGTAAAACTCGCGGTCTACAAGGCGGATCTTGAGGGGATAGATGCCCAGCTGGTCACGACTCAGGAGGCTCGGGAAAAGCAAGTGGAGAGACTGCGACGAATGGATGGTTGCGTCGGCGAGCACGCTCGCTGGCGGTCAGACATCGAAGCACAACAGGGCGAGGTCTCACGTCTGCGCTCGGCGATCGTCAAGGACCAGGGTATTCAGGATTCTCGCGATGAGGGCGAGAGCAATCTGCGCACCCTCACCACGCCTGACCTGCAGCACGACAAGACTGGCCCCGAGCGGATGAAATTGCTGGCAGGCGGCCTCTTTGGTGGATTCGCCCTGGGAATGGCCATTGCTGTCCTGCGTCAATTGCGCGATCGTCGCCTGCGCTACAGAGAGAACCTGGAGAAAGCCCTCGACATTCCTGTCCTGGCGGTGATCGACGAACACAAGTCCTTGCGCAAGCTGCGCCCAAACAAGGTGACCTGAGCCATGGCGCAAAACGAAGTCCAGCCGCTACCCATCGAACAAGCCCAATCCGGCCTTGCCGGGCTGGAGCAGAGTCTCTGGAAGAGTTGCGCAGACTATGTGCGTGAGCGGCCGACGAGTCGTATCCTGGTTACGGGCACCGAGCGCGGCTGCGGAACCAGCGTGTTGGCCGCGTCTATCGCCGTCAACCTGGCCCGTCACCTGCGTTATCCAACGGTCCTCTTGGGGACAGACTTCCTGCGTCCATCCCTGGCTACCTATTGCGGTGTTCCTGAGGATCCAGGGCTGTCGGATGTATTGGGTGGTAGCGTGAAGCTCAGCGGGGCGCTGCACATTGCTCCTGGATTGCCAGAACTCAGGGTGCTGCCCTCAGGTAGCAAGCGATCACCCCTGGCTGGAGAATTCGCAGGCGATGCTTTCAAGAGTACGCTTGCTGAGTTGTCGAACTCTGCAGGGGTGATCCTGATCGATAGTCCACCCATCCTGACCGAGGCTTCCACCACCGCCCTCTTGGACAGTGTGGATGCGGTCATCCTGGTGGCTCGTGCACGAGTCAGCTTGAAGGCGGATGCTGCGGAAGCGCGCTTGCGCATAGAGGGCGCTGGGGTTCACTTTCTGGGGGCGGTGCTCAATCGCTTCAGGCCGGAGTTCAGCCGTTCGATCGGCTAGAACTCAGGCAAGAGCTTCAATCCGCGGGGCCAAGCCCATGGCCTTCAAATTTGCGCTGATTTCGTCGCAATAGAGGGAGTTCATTACCAGCACCAGATCTGGCTTGATCTCTTGCAGTTCCCCGGGGGCAATGACTCGGTGACCCGTGCCCGCGATGTGACTGCCGGTCTTGTCCGGGTTGATGTCCACCACTGCGGCCACCTGGTCCTCGACTCCCAAGGTCACCAGGAGACCCGTGGCTTTGGAGCCTGCTCCCCACAGGACACTGGTTCCACCTTGTGCCTGGATCTTGTTCAATAGGCTGTTGGTGCGCGCCATGGAGTCTTTGGCCTGTTGATTGAACTGGTCCAAGGCCCGGCGTTGTTCGGTGGGGGACTCGCCTTGTAATTGCAAGTCGTCCGGGCGCCCGGGATCCGAAAACAGCATCAGGTTCTGATTGGAATAGACCCGCTCAAGGGTCTGCACCGGTCTGCCCATGCTGCGGATCCAGCGCACCAGGGAACCAAGTGTGAAGTAGGTGGCGTGTTCGTGGTAGAGATCCCAGAAGGCGCCTTCGGTGAGCACGCGCGTAAGGTCGGGGACTTCGATCAGCAGGGGTGTGTGCGGAGAGCAGGCTCGTTCAATCTCCCGCAGAAAGGGGCCTATCTGGAAGATGTGTTCCAGGGTGTGTCTGCAGACGATGAGCTCAACATCATCGATGGGGTTGATGTTTCCAACGGGTTCGAGGAGGAATTTCAGTCCTGCTCCAGAACTCAAGTCCACGCGGCCAGCACTGGCGGATGGATCGATGCCCAATCCCCGGGCACCGCTTGCGGCGCACAAGCTGGCGAGGAACTCGCCCTTGCCGCAACCAATTTCCACAACGAGCTTGCCCTCAAGTTGGTGCTCTTGGGCGATTTCACTGGCGGTTGCATCGAGCCAACTGCGGAAGGTGGGGGAGAAGCTCTGGGTCTCTTCGTAACCCTGGCGGTAGTCTACCAGGCCCTCGTCGAAGGCTGCGTTCCAGAGCAAGCCGCAAGAGTCGCAAGTGGCGAGTTCGAGTGCCCCCATGGGAACCGCCCGGGCTTCTGCTCGGGTATGGAAGAGCACGTTCGAGGTACTTGGCACCCGGGCCACCGAATAGAGTGCGCGTCCAGGCACCGAGCAGGTGGGGCAGGTGCCATGGGGACCATTCATGAAGGCAACGCCCGGGGGCAAGCTGGGGCTGGGTTCCATGGCGCGTTCAGGGTAGCGGGGGGAGGCACCGAAGCGAGTCCGGACAAGGGTGCTTTTGGCAATTGCATCGGTTTCGATCCACAAGGGTGTACCCCCATCGGCTCCGAGCAGGGTTAGGGAATGCTCTCAAATGAAACAAGTCCCGCGGCGCAGGCGCTGGGAGTATGATGATCTCTCAGCTTGACCCCTTGAGCGCTTCGCCCTTCAGCCTTTGATTCCCGTGCTTTCCTTTCTGCCCACATCCATCAGTGCGCCACTCAAGGTGCTCTGCCTCGGTGCCCACGCGGATGACCTGGAGATCGGAGCCGGGGGCACCCTGTTGCGTCTCTTGCAAGATCGAGAGGTGGACCTTTGCTGGGTGGTGGCCTCTGCTGCGGGATCAAGAGCGGAAGAGGCGCGCGCCAGCGTTGCCGGCCTGGCTCGCGGAGCTGCCAGTTGCGAGGTTCATGTCTGGGATCTGACCGAGAACCTCTTTCCGTCTCAATTGGGAGACCTTAAGTCGAGACTCTGGGAGTTGCAGCAGACTTTTTCGCCCGACCTCGTTTTTAGTCATCGGCTTGAAGATCGTCACCAGGACCATCGCACTTGCGCTGAGGTGATCTGGCAGACATTTCGCGATCAAGCGGTTCTGGAATTCGAGATCGCCAAGTTCGAGGGAGACCTTGGCCAGCCCAACCTGTTCGTGCCTCTCGATGTGGCTCAGATGGAGAGCAAGCTGCAGCACCTGAAGGCACACTTTCCAAGTCAGGCGGGTCGGCCATGGTTTGACCCCGAAGCATTTCGAGCTCTCGCACGCCTGCGCGGGGTGGAATGCAACTCGGCGAGTGGATATGCGGAGGCCTTTACGGCTCGCAAGTTGACACTCGATTTCTAATAGATACCTCTTCTTTGCCCCCTCGCTAGTTCTATGCGCGTACTCGTCACCGGACACTCTGGCTATGTGGGTCAGGTATTGGTTCCCTTGCTGCTCGATGCCGGCCATCAGGTCAAGGGCCTCGATACGGGCTTCTTTGATGGTTGCCAGTTCCTGGAGGCGCCTTCCATTGAGCAGCACTCTCTGGATATTCGTGATCTCAAACCTGAGCACCTGGAGGGTATAGATGCGATTGTATTCCTGGCGGCTCTCTCCAATGATGCTTTGGGGGATTTGGATCCTGCCTTGACCCATCAGATCAACAGCGATGCAACTGTCTGTTGCGCGCAGGCTGCGAAGAAAGCTGGCGTGAAGCGTTTTGTGTTCAGTTCTTCCTGCAGCCTTTACGGCAAGAGTGGCGACTCGATCCTGACCGAGGATGCCGCCATGAATCCCCAGACACCGTATGGGGAGTCCAAGATAAGGGTGGAGCGCGCCTTGATGGAACTTGCAGGGGATGGTTTTTCGCCCACCTATATGCGCAACGCCACTGCCTATGGCGTATCTCCAAGTCTGCGCATTGACCTGGTTGTCAACAACCTGACCGGATATGCCTTGACCACCGGCGAAGTTCGGCTGCAGTCCGATGGCACTCCCTGGCGACCGCTAGTGCATGTGGAGGACATTGGACGTGCCATGGTGGCGGCTCTCGCCGCACCCATTGATGTAATTCACAATCAGGCCTTCAATGTGGGCATCACCGAGGAGAACTATCGCATCCGCGAGGTGGCCGAAATGGTTGCCAAGGCGGTCGAGGGCAGTCAACTGGGATTTGCGCAGGGCGCTGGTCCGGACAAGCGCGACTACCGGGTGAACTTCGACAAGATCAAGCGCGAGCTACCCGGTTTCAAGCCCCGGTGGACCGTGGCGGCGGGCATTGAACAGTTGCGGGATACCTATCTGGCAGAGGGATTGACCAAAGAGGATCTGATCTCCGAGCGCTACTTGCGCATCAAGACGATCTTGAGGCACAAAGCCGAAGAGCGCCTGGACGAGGGATTACGCTGGACTGATCGCTAGGCCTTGTCCCAGACCTGCCAGGGGGCGTTGCCCCGCTCGTGCATCTCGTTGAGCATCACACGGTCCTTGAAGGTGTCCATGTTCTGCCAGAAGCCAGTGTGCTGTACGGAAATCAATCGTTGCTCCTCGATCAGTCGGGCGAAGGGTTCGATCACCAGTTCTTCCCCCTCCTGCATCGATTCGAAGATCTCGTTGCGAAGGGCGAAGCAGCCCCCGTTAATCCAAAGGCCCGATTTCTTGCTTTCGAGAATCCTGGCGACCTTGCCGTCTTCGGTCGTTTCTGTGATGTGGAAGCTCATGGGTGGCGGCACGGTGATGAAGCCGGCAACCGCGTCGGAATCTTCTACCGCCGAGATCAGTTTGGGCAACTCGAAGTCTGTCAGGTTGTCGCTGTAGTTCGCCAGGAACATCTCCTCTCCGTCCAGGTGCTTGCGCACCCGACGCAAGCGTTCTCCGATGCAGGAGTCATAGCCCGTGTCCACAAAAGTGATCTTCCAGTCTTCAAGATCCGAGGCCAGCATCTTGGGCTGGTCGTCGCCCTTTAGTACGAAGTCATTGGAGATGAACTCTTGGTAGTTGACGAAGTAGCGCTTGATCACATCCGCCTTGTAACCAAGGCAGAGGATGAAGTCGGTGTGCCCGAAGGAGGCGTAGTACTTCATGACGTGCCAGAGGATCGGCCGGTAGCCGATCTCGATCATGGGTTTGGGGATGGAGTCAGAGTAGTCGCGCAGGCGCATACCCAGTCCGCCGCAAAAGAGGACAACTTTCATGTTGTTGGTTTGACCTCGGTCATAGTGGGGATGGGCACGACGAAGCGCGTGCCCTGAGCCATCATAGGGGCTAGCTGGGCGGTGATCTCCCGTTGCAGATTCCAGGGAAGAATCAATATCCAGTCGGGTTTGGAGTCGTCCAGGGCCTCCACCGGGCGGATTGGAATGTGGGTTCCGGGGGTGTAGCGCCCGTGTTTGTAAGGATTGCGGTCCACGGCAAACTCGATCAGGTCGCTACGGATGCCGCAGTAGTTGAGCAGGGTGTTGCCCTTGCCAGGGGCTCCGTAGGCCACAATTCTCTCGCCCTTTTCCCTGGCTTCGATCAGAAATTTGAGAGTTGAGCGCTTGGACGCTTCGACTCTGGGCTGAAACCCGAGGTAGCCATCGATGTGGTGCAATCCCATGGATTCTTCTGCCGCAAGCACTTCATCCACGCTGGGCATGCGTTCGTGGTTAGCCCGCTTGTGTTTCAGGAAGACTCGCAGGGAGCCCCCGTGGGAGGGCAATTCCTCCACGTCAAAGACAGTCAGGTCGTGGGCCGCCGCGATGGTCTGGACCGTAAGCAGGGAGAGGTAGGAAAAGTGTTCGTGGTAGATCGTGTCGTACTGACATTCTTCGATCAGGCGCGAGAGGTGGGGAAACTCGTAGGTGATCACTCCGTTGGGGGACAGCAGGTGGGCGGCACCAGCCACAAAGTCATTGATGTCGGGCACATGGGCAAGCACGTTGTTCGCGGTTATCAGGTCCGCAGGCCCCCGGTCCGTGTGGACTTGACTCGCCGTTTCGATGCCGAAGAACCTGACCAGGGATTCGACTCCGACCTTCTTGGCTGCTTCGGCCACATTGCCAGAAGGCTCGATCCCAAGGCAGGGGACGCCTGACTTCACGAAGTTGCGCAACAGGTAGCCATCGTTTGAGGCGAGTTCCACGGCGAAGCTGTCTTGGTTCAAGCCGAAGCGCTTGATCATTGCCTCGCAATAATTTGAAGCATGGGCCAGCCAGCTATCCGAGAACGAGCTGAAGTAGGCGTAGTCGTCAAAAATCTCCGTGGCGGGCAGGCACTCTGGGATTTGAACCAAAAGGCACTTGGCACAAACGCGCACATGGAGAGGATAGAAGGTCTCCCCCTGATGGAGTTCTTCCTCGGTGAGGAAGGACTCGCAGGGTGGGCTGGATCCCAGGTCCACGAAGGTGTGCTCAAGGGGAGCATTGCAAAAGCGGCAGTGCAGCATGGGATTGACTCAGGCGATGCAGATCTCTGGATTCAAACCGAGTTTGGCCAAATCTGCGCGAATTTCTTCCTCGTAGACCGGATTCATGATGATGACCATTTGGGGTTGATAGGCCACCAGGTCGCTTGGGGGCGAGATCTCGTGTCCGGACCCAGCTGTGTGATAGCCGTACTTGCGTGGGTTCAGGTCGATTGTCTTGCCGATGAAATTATCAGGATCGGCGAGATTGAGGAACATGATTCCCCGGGCTCCAGCGCCCCAGAGGGCCACCCGTTGCCCGTCCTGCCGGCGTTGGTTGAGGTCTTTCTTCCAAGTCTCCAAGCGTTCCTTCCAGGCATCGCGCCAGTAGGCAATGTCCGGGTCCGCTGACTGGGGGCGTACCTTGACGTTTGGATTGGGACGACCCGTGGCCGAGATGAAGAGACCGTTGAAGGTTGTCTCCATTCCAGTGACCTCGTAGCCCGCCTTCTCCATGATCAAGCCAAGGGATTCTTCGGTGAAGTAGGAGCGGTGCTCGTAGATAACCTCCCAAGGAGTCCCGCCCTTGTACATAAAGGTCGCGCTGGGCACTTCGATCACGCAGGGTACAGGCTTGGGGAGGAGTGACTCGCGTATCAGGTTCAGGAAGGAGACCGGATCCGTAGTGTGTTCCAGGACCTGTCGAGAAATCACCAGGTCTGGCTCAAAGGCGCGTAGCTTGGGGGCTGTGTTGGAGTCGAGGGCCTCAGGCAGGACTTGGATGCGCCCCTCAGCCAGGCTAGGAACGCGATCCAGTTTCCAGGAGGGTTCGATTCCTAGGCCTGCCGCTGCGCCTTCTTCAATCGATCGTATAAGAAACTCTGCATCGCCGCAGCCGATTTCAGCAATACGCGGGGCATCGCAGGGTGCGCTGCTCACCACCTGCTTGGCGTAGCTTTTCAGATACCCACTGAAGGTGTGGCTGAAGCCGAGGGAGTTTTCGTATCCCTCTTGGTACTCAACCAGGTGCGGATCAAAGTCAGCGTTGAAGAGCAATCCAGTGCCAGACTCTTCGATCAGGCGAATGCTCCCCCGGGGGCAGTTGCGGGCACTTTCTGGGCTGTCCCAAAGGAGACAGGCCAGGGAGGGCAGCCCGGCGAGGCCCATGACGGGGCTCGTGGGGGCTGTGTTGGGTTCGGAGTTCATGGGGCGAGATGGTGGCGGCACGGTCTTTCAGGAGGAGTCATGGCTTCCTGGGTCGCGGGGTCCATCTTAGCAAAGTCCTGACCGTTCGAATTTGTGTGCCCTTCGTGCCTCAATTAGAGAATGTTGTCATCAGCTGGAATTGTGCACCGTAGGATGAGCCCAACCATGTCGGCTCGTCCAGGTTCACTACGTTCTGCGGCCCGATTCACGGCCATCAGCAGGGTGGCTTCGATGGCGATACGCCAGTTGGTTCTGCTCTACATCGTCAAGATCCTCGATCCGACGGCCATGGGGGTGTTCGAGGCGGCTCTGATCGTGGGAGGGCTCTTGGATGTGCTGGTGGATGCTGGAGTTGGTCAGGCGGTAATTCAGCGCAAGGAGCTTTCCGCTGGTTTCATTTCGACTGTCTTCTGGCTGCAATTTGGCATCAGCGTACTGCTGGGGGGGGCGGCCTACCTTCTTGCGGTCCCTCTGTCGGTCATGCTTGGTGCTGAGGATGCAGCTCCGCTGCTGCGAATTCTGGCCTGGAGCTTCCCGCTCCTTGCGTTGGGAAGCATCCATGCGCGTCTGTTGATGCGCGATTTGCGCTTTGGTGGCGTAGCGCTCGGGGATTTCGTCAACTCACTGACCTATGGAGTGGTGGTCCTGGTGTTCTTGCATCGTTACCCCGGGCCCGAACTTCTTGTCTGGGCATTGGTCGGTTCCTATGGTGCGCGCAGTCTGATCTTGTGGGCGGCCCAACGGGCGTGGACTCCGTCGTTCACCTTTCAAATGAAGTACATTCGTGAGGTGTCGAGCTTCTCGCTCAATCTGCTCGGATCTTCAGTTGGTACCTATGCGCTTCAGCGTTTGGATCGAATCCTGATTGCACACTTCGGTGGGGAGGCGGCCCTCGGCATCTATGGATTCGCCCACAGGATGATTCTGAGGCCAGCACGCATGCTGGCGCCGATTGTCAGTGGAGTCCTTCTGCCAGCTTTGGCACGCGTCCAGGATGACCTTGGGGTGATGAGACGCCTTTATTCCCGTGGGCTAGGAGGGATCGTGCTGGCAGTGTTCCCGGCGCTCGTGGGAATTGCTTTGATCGTGCCTTCGCTCGTATTGGTCGTGGACAATCCCAATTGGGCTGCTGCAAGGTGGGTCATTGCGGCCTTGCTGCCCTACGCCTTGCTCTTCACGGTTCTCTCAAGCGTTGGTTCGGTCTTCGTATCTCTTAAGAGGACCGACTTGATGTTGCGAGTGAATATCGGAACCAGTGCGGCTTGCCTGGTAGTGCAGGGGGTCTTGGTTCTTGCTTTCAGAGGTCACGAGGGCGCGGAGCTCGGAGCGATCTTGGCCGGCGGAGCGTCCGTGACCATGTTGCTGCTCTCCCCCTGGGTGTGGCGCACGGCCCTGAACCTGATGGACATGAGTCTTTTGGATGCTTTGCGCCCGCTGGTTTCCACTATGTTGGCTACTCTTGGCATGGTGGTCGCGGTGATGGGGGGCCATGCTCTGCTCGGTACGAGTTTGGGTCCCATTCCCTCCCTGCTGGCTGAGATTGCGATTGGAGTCCTGTCTTATGGCGTCCTGATCTGGTGGCTGCAGCCGCCAGCCCTGGTGGATCTGCTGGCTTTTCTGGGGCTTCGCAAAGGTCCGTCCAGGAACTTGTCTGACTAGAACCTTCCGGGGAGAACCAAGCAGCCGGCTTTCGGAGCGGCTTAGTTGGGCCTCTGGGAACCTTTTTGGCTGCTGGAGGGTCAAAAACCTGGATTCCACCTCCCTTACCATATGCAATTTCCTGAATTCATCTACAATGGGGCCTGTCCAGGTGGGTTTCCCTGAGCCCCAGGGGGGCCTGCCTTCACCCTACTCTTTGGGGGTGTTCCTTAGACTGCCTCGTAGTCCCTGGGCCACTCTCCACGCCCCTCGCTAGGGGTTTCACCCGATGTGCCGCTCAATTCAAGACAAGCTCGTTTCCGCACTTCTCGCGGGCATTTCTGTCATCTCCAGTCAGTTGGCGCCAGCCCAGTGTCCTGAGTCGAATTTCTGCAGTTCTGCTCCGTCCTCTCTGGGCCAACCCGCATTGATGAGCTCGAATGGTGCCTGCGGCATTCTTGGGAACCAGCTGGAGCTTCGTGCAGGACCGGTCCCCAACACTTCGGGTCAGTTCTATGTGGCCACTGCCTGGGCCAACGGGGGTCAGGGCACGACCTTTCCCAATGGAACGACTCTTTGCGTTAATTTCTCCAGCGCGGCGAGTACGGGAATTCAGCCGATCACCAACAACCAATTGGTCCATGCGGCCGATTTCAATGCCAATCACTTTGCTGCGATCGGTATTGGGACCACGTTGTATTTTCAGGCGACCTATACCGACTCCAGTCCGGCCCCATTCAATAACTTCAGTGACGGTCTGCGAATCACCTTCCAGCAGGAGACCTCCCCCAGTTTGGAATTCCAGGTCGGAAGCTCTTCGGTGCTTGAATCCAGTGCTACTGCGTCGATTGGCCTGCAGCTTTCCAGTGCCTCGGGATTTCCGGTCACCGTCGATGTGCAGTATTCCGGAAGCGCGACCCGCGGCGTGGACTTCGATGGTCCCGACAGCCTGACTTTGCTTGCCGGGCAGAGCTTGGCGGATCTTGATCTGACGATCTTGTCGGACGCATTTTATGAATATGACGAGCAGGTGGTGATCGATCTACTGGCAGTCAGCAACGCTCAGCTGGGCTCCCTTCTTCAGCACACCCTTACCCTGACCAATGACGATCCTCTTCCGAGCGTGGAGTTTCAAAGTGCAGCTTCCAGCTCTACGGAGAGCGCAGGGGGAGTCTCTGTCCGCGTGATCATGAGCGCTCCTTCAGGGGTTGTTCTCAATTTGCCCTACAGCACAGCGGGTACGGCGATTCTGGGCACGGATTACACCGATCCGGGTGGAGGTATGTTGACGATTCCGGCGGGCAACGTCCTCGGTCTGCTGCCTCTTGTCTGGATCGCGGATGGCCTTGACGAGCCCACAGAAACCGTTGTCCTGACCCTCGGTGCGCCGATTGATGGTGTCTTGGGGTCACAGGTCAGCCACACCCTGTCCTTGCAGGACTCGGACCCGCAGCCGACCATCGGCTTTGTGCTTGGGACATCTTCACACCAGGAAGACGTCGCCACGGTCTCGGTCCAGATACAACTTTCCGCGCCCTCGGGATTTGATGTCAGTGTGCCCTTCATTGTTTCTGGTAGCGCCGCTCAAGGGCCGGACTTTGGTGTCAGTTCGTCCCCTGTTCTTCTGCCAGCGGGGACAACCAGCGCGGTGATTCAAGTCAGTATTGAAGACGATCCGCTCGACGAACTGAATGAGACCGTCATATTGACCCTCGGTGCGGCCACCAACGCGATCTTGAACGGCTCCACGGTCCATGTGCTGACGATTGTGGACGACGATCTCCCGCCTCATGTGCAGTTCGTGCAGGCCTCCAGCTCAGAGCTGGAAGGAGCCCCGGGGGATCGGGTGATTGAGTTGGAACTCACAGAACTATCGGGACTGCCTGTGAGTGTCGATTTGCTGCTGGGGGGAACTGCTGGTATAGGGGTTGACTACCTTGCACCTGCTGGCACCGTGCATTTTCCAGCGGGCACTTTGACGGCTCAGGCATTCGTGCCGATCCTGGATGATGAACTCGATGAATTGGACGAGACCATCGAGCTCAGTCTTGCTGCACCTGTCAACGCGATCCTCGCGCCTCCGCTGGTGCATGTTCATACCATTCTTGATGATGACGCGACCCCGACCCCGGGATTCGTGTTGTCCTCTTCGGACATGAATGAGGGTCAGACAGCGGTGGTTGAGGTCGCTTTGACCGCTGTTTCTGGCCTTGATGTGCCCTTTACACTTGGTGCCCGGGGATCTGCGTTGTCCGGCAGCGACTATGTGGCGCTTGCGACAGGCCATGTGATTCCGGCAGGCAGCCTGGTGCTGGGCATTCCGGTGCAGGTCCTGTCCGATGGCCTCTATGAAGGAGACGAGTCCCTCGATCTGAGCATTCCTGTGGGGGCGACCCCGGGATTTGAGGTACATGCGGTCTTGATCCATGATCAGGATGCCCCTCCCGTGGTGCAGTTTCTCGCCGCCTCCTCGCGGACGCGCGAGGACTTGGGTCCTGTTGATGTGCAGGTGCTGCTCTCGGGGCCAAGCGCCCTTGAACTGAACTTGTCCTATGCCCTTGCTGGCAGCGCCCAGCAGGGCCCTGGGGGGGACTATCTGGATCCCGGGCAAGGTTTCCTGACGATTCCAGCGCTGCAGACCAGCACCGCGATTCACCTGAAGATCTTGCAGGACGACCTGTTTGAGCATCCAGAGGACCTTGTGTTGAGTCTGACCGGTGTCAGCCCCGGCACCCTGGGCCCCTTGGCTCAGCACGTGCTGACCTTGAATGATGATGACCCCAAGCCATTGGTGGCCTTCGCGGCTGCTGGCGGAAGTTATCCGGAGGGTGCGGGCATCGTTGACCTCGACCTTGTCCTTCAGGGTCCTGCGTCCTTCGACATCCATGTTTCCTATGGCTTGGAAGGTTCGCTCTCTGAAGGGCTGGACTTCTTCAATCGCAGCCGCGGGACGGTCCGCATCCCCGCAGGTCAGATCAGTGCGGTTCTTCAATTGGAACTGTTGGAGGACGCGCTAGATGAGCTCGATGAGGAGGTGGTTCTCAGCTTGATGCCTGGTGACGATGCGGAACTTGGGGAACTGCGGGAGTTTCTCCTGTTGGCAGTCGATGATGATGCGCCTCCCGTGATCAGCTTTGTCAGTGCCACGGGTTCCGTATCCGAAAGCGCCGGGGATCAGCTGATCGAGGTGATCCTTGATGTTCCCTCGGGTTTGTTGGTGACGGGCTCGGTTTCAGTGGGGGGCACGGCCACCAATGGCAGTGACTACACTCTGGCCAGTACCAGCTTTACGATCCCTGCGGGGGCTCTCACGGCGATTTTGACCTTGACTCCTCAGGGCGACAGCCTCGACGAGTTGGATGAGACCGTGGTGCTCGCTCTGGATGGGCTTTCCAACGCCAGCTTGGGGGCACCTGGTGTGCATACGCTCACCTTGGTGGATGATGACCTGCCGCCGGTGGTGCAGTTTGATCTTGCGATTTCCTCGGTGGTCGAAGACCCGGTGCTCCATCCCCTGAGCATCAGCTTGGATACTGCTTCTGGGTTGGATGTGACGGTGCCGTTCACGGTGGGTGGCACGGCTGTGGATCCTCTTGACTATGGCATTGATGCTTCGCCGGTGGTGATCCCGGCCGGTGCCTTGTCGGTGTCAATCGGCCTGAATGTGGCCGAGGACCTGCTTGATGAGCTTGACGAGACCGTGGTTGTGACGCTGGGTACACCCGGCAACGCGACGCTTGGGGTCCAGATCTCGCACACTTCGACGATCCTGGATGATGATCTGCCGCCAGTGGTGCAGTTTGATCTTGCGGGCTCGACTGTGCTTGAGAGCGCCGGTTCGCATGTCTTCAGCATCAGTCTGGATACAGTCTCTGGCCTGGACGTGACGCTGCCGTTTACGGTGGGTGGCACTGCCATTGACCCGGCCGATTTCGGCATCGATGCTTCACCGGTGGTGATCCCGGCTGGCGCGCAGTCGGTGCTGGTGAATCTCAGCCTGGTGGATGATCTGCTTGATGAGCTTGACGAGACCGTGGTGGTGGCGCTCGCTGCGCCGGTGAACGCGACGCTGGGATTCTTGACCTCACATGCGACCACGATCACGGACAACGACCTGCCTCCTGTGGTGCAGTTTGATCTTGCGAGTTCGACCGTGCTTGAGGGCGCCGGTTCCCATGTCTTCAGCATCAGTCTGGATGCGGTTTCAGGGCTTGATGTGACG
>DUBE01000037.1 GCA_012960475.1 Planctomycetota bacterium | reverse complement strand
CCGCAGAGGCAGGGTGATGGACTCGATCCCCTCAAGAACCGCGGGCAGATCTTCCCCCGGGTGCAAATTCAGACAGTAGCCCAGCCAAACTGTGTGGCCGGAGAATTCCGGGTGCGCCAAGCGCACTAGCCGGCGCTCGCCACCAAGATGCCCTCATCGATAAGCAGCACGGGAATTCCGTCGCGGATCGGATAGACCACCTTGCCGTCTTCGCGCACAAGGCCCGCTTCCAGAGCCTCTTGCACCGCATCTCCACCGATGTTCTGCACGCCACCCCCTGCGATGGCGCCGTTGACCTGATCCAGCACATCGGAGTTGGCCTCGCTCAAGGGCTGATGGGTCTTGGGGCAGGCCAGGATCTTGAGCAACTCGGGGTCGACGGGGCACATGGGCTCACTATGGCGTTTTTTGGGGCCCGCGCCAAGGGACGGGCTGGACGAAGCCCCCGTTGGGGAGAGAAACTGGCCCGCGTGTTGCGAATTCTGCCCTCCCCGCTGCTTGCTATCCCGCTGCTTGGCATCTTGATGCTGGGGAACGGCACCCGCCCTGCCCTGGCCCAGGATACGGAGGCCAAGGGCAACTCCCCGGGTCTGATCCTGCACCTGCCCCCCAGCGCCGCCGCCCGGGCCTGGTCCCTGGTGGGTCCCGACACCAAGCCACGAGCCCTGCCCAAGGAGTGGATCGAGCTTCTGATCTCAGATCCCTGGTCCCGCCCTGCGACCTTCACCCTTTGGGCCAAGACAGTCCAAGCGACCAACATCAAGGGCTCGCAAGGCCTGCAGGCACGCGCGCTTCTGACCCTTCTGAGCGCAGCCCACCGACGCCCCAAGAGCGCCTGGAATCATGTGGCCAGCCTCAGCGAAAGCCCCGAGTGGGTCGCGGCTCTTGTTCCGCGCCTGATCCCCGGCGTACCCCTGGCAACCCAGATCAAGAACGGAGGGACTCCCGCGCCTTTGATCCGCGGCACCCGCCTGAGTCCCATCGCGCCTCCGCGGGATCCTCTGGTCCCCGCCTGGGCCCAGGCCCCGCGCAAGGCCAAGGTCGAGAACCTCCTCTTCGAAGACTCCGCAATCGACCTGGAGATCGACATCAGCGGCGGAGGGATCGAATTACTGCTCTCCTTGCGCTCCGGCCCGAGCACCGCCGTGGCCTGCAGTACGCCGTTCATGCCCGGCTTCAGGGTCAACACCGAGTACCTGGATTTCGAGCGCCAGGAACCCGTGGGATCCGTGCACTTGCTCGTGCTCACCCCCGAGGATGAAGAGGCCCGTAGCCTCTACTCACGCTTGAGGAAAGCCGAACTGATGATTCCCACGGCGCCCCCCGCCGATTCGCCCCTCAGCCAGAACATGCGCGCCCTGGGAATGGTGCTGGTAATCGATTCAGAACCGAGCCCGCGATTGCTGGCAGCGGCCCAGGCCTTCCAAGAGTTGCTGCAGGTTCCGGTAGATCTGGCCCAAGCGAGTGAAGTTCCCCACAACGGCCGCAAGCAAATCGATCTGACCGACCCCACCCAAAGCGAGAACCTCCTGCGCGCCCTCTGCGATTCCATAGAAGAGAGGGTCTTGCAGCACTGATTGCAGCCAGAATCCCCGCTCGGGGGATGCGCAACCCGGATCCAATCGCGTACCTTCTTGCCGCGCGGATCCCCACCCAGCGCCCACACGACCCCATGTACACCGACCACCGCCACCGATTCCTGGCTCAACTCCAGGACCTGGGCGCTTGCGCCCTGATTCCCACCAACCCAACGCGCACCCGCAGCGGGGACACGGAGTTCCGCTTCCGCCCCAGCAGCGATTTCTGGTACCTGACCGGTTTCGCCGAGCCCGATTCCTGGCTGCTTTTGCTTCCCGCGCCAAAGGGCTCAGACAAGCCCCACCGCAGCCTGTTGTTTCTAAGGGAAAAGGACAAGACCATGGAGATCTGGAACGGCCTGCGCCTGGGCGTCACGGACGCTCCCAGCAAACTCGGTGTGGACGAGGCCTATGACGTGGAAGATCTTTGGTCTCGCCTGCCCGATCTTCTGGAGGGCCACAAGCGCCTGGTCTTCGCCACCGGCCATTGCAGCGAGAATGACGCTGCTGTGCTCAAGACCCTCTCCGGCCTGCGGGACCGAGTGCGCGGTGGCGTGCAGGCCCCGATGGAAATCCTCGACCCAGGTCCCCTGCTGCACGAATTGCGCCTCTTCAAGACCCCAGGAGAGATCGAGGTCATGCGCAAAGCCGCCGCCATCACTGACGAAGCCCACCGGGAAGTCATGGCCACCACCAGACCCGGCACCAACGAGTGCGAACTCGACGCTCTCCTGGAATACACCTTTCGCCGCAAAGGTGGAACCGGTGCTGCCTATGGCAACATAGTCGCTGGCGGAGCCAACGCCTGCATCCTGCACTATGTGGAGAACAACGCCACCTTGCAGGACGGTGACATCTGCCTTGTGGACGCGGGCTGTGAGTTCGATTTCTACGCCTCGGATGTGACCCGCTCCTTCCCGATCAGTGGTCAATTCACCGAAGCCCAGAAGTCGGTCTATACCGTGGTACTCAACGCTCAACTGGCCGCCATCGACCAGTGCCGACCCGGTAACACCTTTAACTCGGTGCACGAAGTAGCCCTAGGTGTGCTGGTGCGCGGCTTGATCGAACTCGGCCTCTGCAAGGGCACCCCCGACGAGGTGATCGAAGACGAGTCCTATCGCGAGTGGTATATGCACCGCACGGGTCACTGGATGGGTCTCGATGTGCACGACTGCGGCAGCTATCACACAGGCGACAAGTCCCGTTCCCTCGAGCCAGGCATGGTCCTGACCGTGGAACCAGGCCTCTACATCGCCGCCGACGCCCAAAATGCCCCCAGCGCCCTACGCGGCATCGGCATCCGCATCGAAGACGACATTCTGATCACCGCCGATGGCCACGAGAACTTGAGCGCGGCCATCCCCAAGACGATTGAAGATGTGGAAGCCGCCTGCGCCCTGGTCACCCAACACTGAGACGGTCTGGCCCGACTCACCCACGAGCGGCCCGTCGAGCATGACGGGCAGATTCAAGAAACCAAGGATGGTGAGCGCGCCAGGTCTTGAACCTGGGACCTACTGGTTAAAAGCCAGTTGCTCTACCAACTGAGCTACGCGCCCACCCGTGGTTTGTCTTGGGTCCGAAAAGCCTGAGCCCACCGAACCTTTGACTTGAGGGCGCAAAGTCTAGGTCGCAAGACGGCCCGAGGCAAGTGCCCCTTGGGGAAAGATGAGGACTGAAGGCTCGCGCCAAAGCCAGGCCACGATCCTCCCCTAGACCTCTAGGATCTCCTTGGACTTCTTGTCGAAGAGCTCCGCGACATGGCCTTCAAATTCCTTCAGCAGCTCTTGGACATCGTCATGCAGGTCGTGACACACATCCTCGGTGATGTCCTTGGCCTTCAACCGGTGGTCCGCGTCCTTGTTGGCGTCCCGACGCAGATTGCGCAGGGTAACGCGACCCTCTTCGCAGATTTCCTTGGCCTTGGCCACGTATTTTTCACGCTGGTCACCGGAGAGAGGCGGCAGATTGAGGATCACCACCTTGCCATCGTTGCTCGGTGCAATGCCCAAATCAGATTTCTGCAGAGCCTTCTCGATGTCTTTGATGGCGCTCATGTCAAAGGGCTTGATCACCAGGGTACGGGGCTCAGGCACTGAGACCTGGGCCACCTGATTGAGGGGCGTGGAGGTGCCGTAGTAGTCCACCCGGATGTTGTCCACCAGCGCCGAAGAAGCACGCGAGGTCCGGATCCCACGCAGCAAGTCAGTAGTGTGGCCCAGGGCTTTCTTCATACGCTCACGCGCGCTCTTGATGGTATCGTTGGTCATGCTTCGCTCCGAATTGTGGTGCCCAGGTCTTCGCCGCGTACAACGCGCTCAAGGTTGCCCACCTCGAAAGCGTCAAAGATCACCACGGGCACGTGGTTTTCCTGGCAGAGGGTGATTGCTGTGCGGTCCATGATGCGCAGGTTTTTTTCCAGCACCTGGTCGTAGGAGAGGCTCCTGAAACGCTTGGCCTCGGGATCCGTTTTCGGATCCGCGCTGTAGACCCCGTCAACCTTGGTGGCCTTGAGCAGGACTTCACACTCCAGTTCCGAAGCGCGCAGGGCGGCTGCGGTGTCGGTAGTGAAGTAAGGATTACCCGTACCCGCTGCCAAGATTACGACTCGGCCCTTGGAGAGGTGTGCTTCTGCACGGCGGCGCACAAAGCCCTCGGCCACGGCGCTGATTTCCAGTGCGGTCATCACCCGAGTCTCTACGCCTGTCTGTTCAATGGCATCCGAAAGGGCCAGAGCATTGATCACAGTACCCAGCATGCCCATGTAATCCGCATTGGCCCGATGACCACCCAAACGCGAGAACTCGGCCCCGCGCAATAAATTGCCACCACCGCAGACTATGGCTACCTGCACGCCCAGGCCAGTCACGCGGGCGATCTGCCGGGCCAGAACCTGGACAGACTCAGGGTCAATTCCATGGCCGACCTCGGGATCACCCAGGGCCTCACCGGACAACTTGAGCAGGATGCGCTTGTACATCAAAGAGGGGTGCCTCGTGCGGGGACAGGATAGCGCCTGGGGAGATCCCCACGCCACCCCTGCCTGGAATTGAAGAATGAATGTGGCCTAAGGCAGCCGATAGCAGGCGTAACCCGTCAGGGACCAGGGTGCCCCGAGCAATCGTTCCATCTCCGCCTGCACTGTGGTACGCGCATCCCGTGACCAGGGCCTGTCCACCACGGTGAGGGGCTCAAATACTTCCGATATGCCGTCTTCTCCCAGTTCTACATCCCAGACACACTCGCCGCGTATCTGCTCCGCCAGCTGGGAAAGGGCCAAAGAAGCCCGAGGTGTGGTTCCCTCTGAACGAACCGCCAAGAGCACCCCATCCCCATTGGGGGCACGCCAGGGGTGCACCCAGCCCCTCTCAACTTCAAGCCGCACCATGCGACTGACCGCCAGGCCAGCATCGAGTTGGTCGGCGAAGCGGCGCTGCACATGAGCGACACTGGGGCCACCGGCGATCCAGTCCTGGGCCGCCAACTCACTTACATCCTTGGGCGCCCGGCGCAGGACGTGCTCCGCCAGAGTCTGCACGTACTCGGCAAGACGAGACGAGCGGGCCGCCTTTGCACTCGTGCAGGTCACCAGCACCATGGCAGCGCTACGCCCATCCTCAGCAGATGAGAATTCGACGCGACCAAAAGGCCTGTGGGCTGGGCGGTGAGAGGAAGTCAAGGCCCCAGCCTACCCCAGGATTGCGCTGGACGGGAAAATTGCACTCAAGACTCTCTCCCGAGCCCCGCGCAGGGGCCCACCGCCCATGGTCAGCCTCACAGGGCGAACTCCACGCAAGACCCGGCGCTCACCATCAGAGCAAGGACACCGAGTAGGGCAAAGCCAGAAACCAGGACCGAAAAACCTCAGGCGCCTACTTCAAAGCGAGTGAAGCCGGTCAATTGGGCGCCGTCTCCCATGGTCGCCTGCAGGACCTTCTGGACGGTCTGCTTGTCATCCTTGACCCAGGGCTGCTCGGTAATGACCTGACCGGCGTAGAACTTCTCCAGACGGCCACCCATTATCTTCTCCTGGATCTCCGCGGGCTTGCCGCTGAGTTCTTCCATGATGATTGCTTTCTCGCGTTCCACCAGGCTCTCGTCGATCTCAGAGCGATCAAGGGAAGCCGGACTGAAGACCACGATGTGCATGCAAAGGTCGCGCATCACCTCCAGGTCGGGCTTGTCGCTGGTGACCTGCACCAAGGCGCCCTTCTTGTTGTCGTGATGCACATAGGCCTGCACGGCTCCGTCGGCAACCTCATAGCAGGCGACCTGGGCGATCTGGATGTTCTCACCCAGCTTGCCTACCAGGGCCTTGAGGGCAGTGTCCACGGTGCCGTCCCCTTTCCAGGGCTGTGTGAGGCACTCTTCCAAGTCCTTGGGCTTGTGCTCAAGCACATGCTCCGCAAGGCCGCGTAGGAACTCCTCGAAGTTTGGTGTCTTGGCCACAAAGTCGGTCTCGCAAGAGATACCAATCATGGCTCCACTCTTCTTGTCGTCTGACAGACAAGACCACAGACGGCCTTCGCCGGTACTGCGGCCAGCTTTCTTGGCAGCGGTTTTTAGACCGGACTTGCGCAACTCATCGAAGGCTGCGTCCAAATCGCCGGAGGTTGCTTCGAGCGCTTTCTTGCACTCCATCATTCCGGCGCCAGATTTTTCGCGCAGATTGCGCACCAGGGAGGCGGTGATATCAGACATCGCTCGTTCTCACTTTAGGTTGATTGCTCGTAGGAAAAGGACGGTCACAGATCAGCTATTGACTGAACCGTCTGAAACGGGTGCATCCGGGGCCTCGGGCTCCTCCGGATCGGGCTTCACAGCCGGAGCTTCAGTAGCTACAGGTGACTCAGTAGCTACAGGTGACTCAGTAGCTACAGGTGACTCAGTAGCTACAGGTGACTCAGTGGCTACCGCCGCTGGGGACGCCTCCTCGCTGGGAGCTGTAGCCCCAGAAGCAGACAGGTCCCGTTCCTGCATGGTAGGCATGGGGCGCGAAGGACGTGTGGGACGGGGCTCGCCGCCTCCCTCGCCATCGGTTGCCGAGGTCTCTGGCTCCTGATCGCTGCGCTCTGCAGGACTCACGGCCTTCAACTGCTCATCGTGCTGGTGCCAACCCTCTTCCACTGCACCGGATAGTTGCTCCACCAACAGCCGCACACTCTTGAGGGCATCATCATTACCGGGGATTACAATGTCCACGTCCTTGGGATCGCAGTCAGTATCCAGAATGCCGATTACCACCACGCCCATCTTGCGTGCTTCGCGCACGGCATTGGATTCTCGCGAAGGGTCCACCACGATCATCGCTTTGGGAACGCTTTTCATCTCGCGGATGCCGCCGAGGTTACGGGTAATCTTGCGTTGCTCACGGGCCATGAAGGAGAGTTCCTTCTTGTTGAGCTTCTGCTCGAGGATCGCCTTCTCGTCGATTGCCTCTAGTTGTTCAAGACGCTTGAGTCGTGAGCGAATAACTGAGAAGTTGGTCAGGGTGCCACCGATCCAGCGTTCGGTCACAACCGGCATGCCCGTACGCTCGCCGGCTTCGATGACTACGCCCTTGATCTGACGCTTGGTGCCGACCCAGAGGACCGATTTGCCCTCCGACGCGACTCGGAAGAGCAGGTTCTGGGCTCGAATGAGGCCTCGCAGGGTCTCGCGCAAATTGATCACATGCACGGCGCCATTCTTGCCGTGAATGTACTCACCCATGCGTGGGTTCCAGCGAGAGGCGCGGCAACCGTAGTGCACGCCAGCGTCGATCAAGGCCTGGACAGAGGGGGTCTCCATGGGGATCTTTCTAAGTTGGGTCTGAGGGGTTTGTGGAGGTTGGTCCGCAACAGCGCAGACAACCCTGCGCCAGCTGTACGGACCCTGCCCCATCCCTCCACGAAGCATGCTGATCGCACACTGCGCGAGCGCCCCTTCCCTGACCCCGCTAGGGTCTCGAGGGGGGCCTCGAAGGATGCGGCGGAACGTCCATCCGGCGCATGAGAGCGGAAGAGTGTAGGGATGTGAGGGGCAGCCGTCCACGATGTTCTTGGGGATTGGAACGGGGTGCTCCAACAGGGAGGTGAGGCAGGAAGTGGGGAGGACACCTTCTTGAGGGTCCCCTGGGTGTCTCGTCCGTCGCATGGTCGCAAAATGGACCTCCAGGTAGTGCCCGAGCTTGCCGGACTCCACGATGGGCTAAGAGAGGTACTCTTAGACTGCCTCCAGGTTCCCAGATCCTGCCCCACAGGCGCCCCATCACCCCCCGCAAAGTGCGGGGCCCAGTCATGTCCACCCAACTTGCAGTCTTGATCAGCGACCACCGTGGCGAAGGCCTCGCGGAGTCCCTCGAGAAACTGACAGAAGCAAGCCTGGACCTTCATCAAGCAAGCAACCTGAAGGCCAGCAAGAGAGCCCTGACGAGGCTCCGGCCCCAGGTCATCATCCTCGATCCCCTGGCAAGCGGCGGCACCAAGGAAATCGAAGTCCTCTGGGCTGCTGCGGGCGACCATGTGCCGGCGCTCTTGCTGGTCACCGATCCTTCGCGGGTGGACTCCGCGGCCACGGCACAGGCCAGCCTGCGGAACATCCCCATGGACCTGATTCGCCGAGACGCTCCTCTGGACGAATTCCGCGTACGCTTGCGCGCTCTGCGCGCAAGGTACCAAGGCGAATCAGAGATCACAGACCTGCGCTATCAAGCCTCCCACGATGACCGCACAGGCCTCTTGCGGCCGATCCCCTTTGCCGACCGCTTGGAGGAGCACTTTTCTGCCGCCGCACGTCACGACCTGCCCCTGGCCTTGATCCTTATGGATCTGGATCGGTTCGGGCAGATCAACAAGGAATTTGATCACACGGTGGGCGATCGAGTGATTGAGAGCGTCGGCGAATTGGTGCGTCACAATCTGCGGGCAGAAGACATCGGCGGACGACTGGGAGGCGATGAATTCGGTCTCCTGCTGCCCTACACCACCGCTCTGGATGCCGCCCGGGTTGTACGCCGTGTGCGCGACCGCATGCGTGCCATGGTGACCCAGGTGGAGCGCCCGGAGCCAATCGTGGTCACCGCCAGCCTGGGCTTTGAGTCCTTCAATGGAAAAGACCTCAAGAGTGCGGAAGAAATGCGCCTGAGGGCGGAACGGGCCCTGCGAGCCGCGAAACTCGCGAAAGGTGACCGGGGGATCTACTTTCGCAGTCTGGGAGAGGACATGGAGAGCGCCTGAGGCAGAGCCAAGCTCCTCGCCCAACGGGTCGAATGCTCACTCCTTGAGCAGGATCGGTCGCAACCAATCCGCCCGGTCCAACACCCAATCCTCCAGAGGATCCACTTCGAGAAGCAATTCCTGGGCACCTACCAGATCCACGGGCGGCACAACAAAGGCAGCGTTGCCCACGCGCAACTCATCGCTCTCAAATCGCAGTTCGCCGTCCACCAACACGCGAAAACGAACGCTGCCCCCATGGGCCCCACGGCCAGCGGAATCATCCACACCGATGCGGGTGCGCAGATGACTCCAGCCCCCGTCCAGCTTCCAGGTCACGCGGCTCGGAGCATGCACCCCAAGACCCTTGAAGAACAACCGGCCTCCTACCCTCAAGGGGCCACCACCCACCGCACGGTTGGAACGCAGGGGCCAGGACTGACCCATGACTTCTTCGGAGTCAAAGGGGTTGAGGGGGCCTAGGTCGGCGGGCTCCAGGTTGGAGAGAAAAGCATAGGAGGAATCGCGCACAGCCAACTCGGCCACATCCTGGGGCAGCAAGAGCCACTCCTCCCCCGCCAGACGCAGTCGCACTCCAGCGCTGGTGATGCCCAGCAGCTGGGCACTGAAAGCGCCGCCCCCCTGGGTAGTGATCTCCGCAGTTGGCACTTCGCTGTCGGGCTTGGGCTGCAAATCTTCAAGCGCTGGGAGTGACTCGATAAACAGGGCGGCCACCTCAGCCCAGGGATGCAGGCGCTCCCCCAAGGGGCCCTCGAAGAGAATGCCCTGGACGGAGAAGCCCAGCGTCAGACCCTCCAACCGATCTAGCCCCCCACCGCGCACCAGATACAACCGATCACCCTCGTCAGAGGCCACTGGCAGGCCGTCCCGGCCCTCCAGAGCTTGTGGGACCAGCAGACTGGTGAGGCTCTCGACTCCCAGAGAGCATCGACTGCCCCCGGCCAGCACCAATTCCAGACGCTCCTCCGTGCCCCCCTCAAGAAAAGCGGCTACGCGTCCTCCCGTCACAAGGCGCAGGTCCAGGGCCAGCCCCGTGGCCTCTTCTGTTGGAGCCGGCAGGCCCAAGAACCTCAGGAACACCGCCCCCTTGTCTCGCGGGTCCGCCAATTCCAGATCCTCCAGGGGCAGGCGCTGGATACTGCCAAAGGCTGACTCCAGTTCCACCTGCGGGGCCGGGGGATCCTGACCTGGGGTGAGCAGGCAGAGGGCGAGAACGAAGAGCCACATGGCGGGCAGAGTACCCCATGGGGCTTCTGGGGCAAGCGCCGATCCTGACTGGAGAAGCATGGAACCGGGAGCGGGGCGATTTCAGGCCTGCCCCGGCCCATCCTGCAGGGCTTGCTGCCAAAAGGGCAGATCCCACCCCCAAGCCCATTGGCCTCTGCCGATACGGCAGCCCGGCCCAAGGGCCCAACAGACGCAACTCCCTACAGGGCAAGGGCTTGCGGCCAGCAACCTTTTCGGCACCCTTCTTGCATCTAGGGCCACACGCTTCACCCCAGCGCGCAGGTCGACCGCGACCCGCAGTTGGGGCTGCCTCAATTCACCCCCTTCCCCAGAGCACACACATACACATGGCCAAGCAGATGATCTTCCAAAGCGATGCCCGGAACGCAATGCGTCAAGGCGTCGAAAAGCTCGCCAAGGCGGTCACCACCACCTTGGGTCCCCGTGGCCGCAACGCAGTCCTGGACAAGGGCTGGGGCGCTCCAACCATCACCAAGGATGGAGTCAGCGTGGCCGAGGAGATCAAACTCCAAGACCCCTACGAGCAAATGGGCGCGTCCCTGGTCAAAGAAGTGGCCAGCAAGACCAGTGATGTGGCCGGTGACGGCACAACCACCGCGACCCTGCTCACCGCCTCGATCTTCGACGGTGGCCTGCGCGCACTGACCGCTGGGGCCGCCCCGGGACGGTTGGGTGCAGCCCTGCACGCCGGTTCCCGGGCCGTGATTGAGCAACTGGACAAGATGTCCAGTCCGGTTGAGGGTGCCACGGGCATCCGTCAGATCGCCACCATCAGCGCCAACAACGACGCCGCAGTGGGCAAGCTGATCGCCGATGCCATGAAGAAGGTTGGCCGCGATGGAGTCATCACGGTCGAGGACGGCAAGAGCACCGAGACCGCGGTGGACATCGTGGAAGGCATGCAGTTCGACCGGGGCTTCTTGTCCCCGCACTTTGCCCTCAACACCGATCGCATGGAGTGCTCCTATGAGAACCCCCTGATCCTGGTGCACGAAGGCAAGATCTCCAATATCCAAGCTCTCCTGCCCCTGCTTGAAAAAGTAAAGAACGCCAAGACCGAACTGATCATCATCGCCGAGGACGTGGACTCCGAGCCCTTGGCCACCCTGGTGGTCAACAAGCTGCGCGGCGTGGTCACCACCTGTGCGATCAAGGCCCCGGGCTACGGTGATCGCCGCAAGCAAATGCTGCTGGACATCGCCTCGCTCACCGGCGCCACGGCGATCATGAAGGACATCGGCTTCGAGCTTGACACTGTGGAACTCAGCCACCTGGGCAGCGCCAAGCGTGTCAACATTACTTCCGACAACACGACGATTGTCGATGGGAAAGGCAAGCGGAAGGATGTTGAAGGTCGCGTGACCCAGATTCGCCGCGAGATCGAAACCACCACCAGCGACTACGACCGCGAGAAGCTCCAGGAGCGCCTGGCCAAGCTCACGGGCGGCATCGCCCAGATCAATGTGGGCGGTGCAACCGACACAGAGGTCAAGGAGCGCAAGGCCCTGATCGAAGACGCCCTGCACGCGACCCGCGCTGCGGTTGCCGAGGGCACCCTGCCCGGCGGCGGCTGCGCCCTGCTACGAGCCCGAAAGGTGCTCGCAGGTCTACGGCTCAAGGACGATGTGGACTACAACCTCGGCCTCGATGTGCTCTTCGAAGCCCTGGCCATGCCAATCCAGACCATCGCCAACAACGCTGGACACGAGGGACCCGTAGTGGCCCATCGGGTCCTGCGCGAGAAGAGCAACAGCTTCGGGTTCGATGCTCTCAAGGGCGAGTACACGGATATTCTCGCAGCGGGCATCATCGACCCCACCAAGGTCACCAAGAGCGCCCTGCAAAACGCAGTCAGCGTGGCAGCCCTACTACTGACCACCGATTGCCTGATCGCCAACAAGCCTGAGCCCGTGGCCGCCGGCCCCGCTGACGGCATGGACGGCATGGACGGCATGGATCCCATGGGCGGCATGGGCGGCATGGGAGGCATGGGAGGAATGCCCGGAATGGGCATGTAGTGCCCACCGAAGCTCCCCCAACCAAACCTCAAGCAATTCAACTTCAATCAACCCCACGCGAACACCCCCCAGTAAATCACCATGGCTAAGCAAATTATGTTTGACGATGCGGCCCGCATGAAAATGCGCACCGGCATCGAGAAGCTCTCAAAGACCGTACGCGTCACCCTCGGCCCCGCCGGGCGCAACGTCATCCTCCAAAAGTCCTTCGGTGGCCCCCATGTCACCAAGGACGGTGTCTCGGTCGCCAAAGAGATCGAGCTCGACGACCCTTTCGAGAACATGGGCGCCAAGCTTGTGCTCGAGGTGGCCAACAAGACCAATGACATCGCCGGCGACGGCACCACCACCGCCACGGTGCTGGCTGCCGCGATTTTCTCCGAAGGCCTCAAATACGTCACCACCGGCGTCAGCACAATCGCCCTGCGCAGGGGCATCGATGAAGCTGTTGCTCTGGCCAACGAAGCCGTCCTGAGTCAAGCCCGCAAGGTCAAGACCAGGGCCGACAAGCTGGCCGTGGCTTCCATCAGCGCCAACAATGACCCGGAAATCGGCAAGTTCATCGCCGATGGCTTCGAGGCCGTGGGCGACGATGGAGTCATCACGGTGGAGGAAAACTCCGCAGTGGAAACCGAACTCGAAGTGGTCGAGGGCATGGAGTTCGACAAGGGCTACCTGTCTCCCTACTTCGCTACGGACCTCTCCAAGCTGGTCTGCCAGTTTGAGGACGCAAACATCCTGATCTGCAACAAGAAGATCAGCAGCATGAGTGAGTTCGTGCCAGTGCTTGAGGCCGCCGCACAATCCGGCCGCCCCCTGCTGGTGATTGCCGAGGACGTGGAAGGAGAAGCCCTGACCGCTCTGGTGCTCAATCGCCTGAGAGGTGTGCTGAATGTCTGTGCCGTCAAGGCCCCGGGCTTTGGCGAGCGCCGCAAGGCCATGCTGGAGGACATAGCAGTCCTCACCGGCGGCACAGCCATCACCGACGATACGGGGCTCTCTCTGGAGAACGCCACGGCCGAACACCTGGGCCGCGCCGGCCGCGTGCTGGTGAGCAAAGACACCACCACCATCATCAAGGGCGCCGGCACCAAAAAGGCCATCACTGAACGTTGTAACCAGATACGCACTGCGATCGAACGTACCTCCAGCGAGTACGACCGGGAGAAGCTCGAAGAGCGCCTGGCCAAGCTCTCTGGCGGCGTGGCTCTGATCAGGGTCGGCGGCCAGACAGAAGCCGAGATGAAACAGACCAAGGACCGCGTGGAGGACGCCCTCAACGCGACCCGCGCTGGCCTCGCCGAGGGCATTGTCCCTGGTGGCGGCGTGGCTCTGCTGCGTGCGGCTGAAGCCGTGGCCAAGGGGAAATACCGCGGCGACGAAAAGTACGGTGCGAAAATTGTCGCCAAGGCTCTCGAAGCTCCTCTGCGCCAAATTGCCATGAACGCCGGCGAAGATGGCTCAGTTGTAGCCGAGACCGTGCGCGAAAAGGGCAAGAACTACGGCTTCAACGCACTGACAGGAACCTACGGAGACATGTTCAAGGCGGGGGTCATCGACCCGGCCAAGGTCGTGCGCACGGCACTCGCCAACGCGGGTTCCATCGCCGGTTTGCTCTTGACAACCGACTCCATGATCACCGACCTCAATGATGACGAGCAGGCGATCGAGGGCACCACTGCCTGATCGGACTCCACTTCGATGGCCGGGCTGACTCCAAGAGCGGAGGCGCCCGGCCATCAGTCCACCTCCAGCAGCGCGACCCAGCCCTGAGCCATGGAAGAAAAAAGCGACTACTATCAGGTCCTCGGAGTGGACAAGAGCGCGGATGCTCAAACGATCAAGAAGGCCTACCGCAAGCTCGCCCTGAAGTACCACCCGGACCAGAATCCGGATGACAAGCAGGGCGAAGCAAAATTCAAGGAAGCCGCCGAGGCCTACGATGTGCTCTCGGACGAGAACAAGCGGGCCCAATACGATCGCTTCGGACACGCGGCCTTCGCCCAGGGCGGCCAGTACAGTGGTCCCCAGTTCAATAACCTCGAAGACATCTTCTCGGCCTTCGGCGACATCTTTGGCGGCCACAGTGGTGGTGGGTTCTTCGGTGACATGTTCGGGGGCGGACGCCGCCAGCGCGGGCCGGCCAAGGGCCGCGACCTCAAGATCCAACTCGACCTGACTCTTGAAGAAATTGACTCGGGTCTCAAGCGCACGATCAACCTCAGGCGGCGAGAACATTGCGTGACCTGCTCGGGCTCTGGCGCCAAGAAGGGCACGGGTAAGTCCACCTGCAAGACCTGCGGCGGTCGTGGTCAGGTGGCGCGCAACGCTGGCTTCTTCCAGGTAGCCTCTGCCTGCCCCACCTGCAACGGTGCTGGCCAGGTGATCGAGGAACCCTGCAAGGACTGCAAGGGCTCTGGCGGCAGCCAGGAATCTGCCGAAATCGAAGTCGAGATTCCCGCAGGCATCGAAGACGGCATGCGGCTGGTGGTGCGTGGCGAGGGCGATGCGGGCCCCAAGGACGGGGCGCGAGGAGACCTCTATGTGTTGGTGCGCGAACACGAGCACAGGGTCTTCCAACGCAGTGGCCCGGACCTTGTCACCGAACTTCCCTTCAGCTTCGGCCAGCTCACCCTGGGCACCAAAGTGGAAATCCCAACCCTGCGGGGAAAGGTCGAGATGAGCATTCCTCCTGGAACCCAAACCGGCAAGGTCTTTCGCTTACGCGGACAGGGCTTGCCCCGCTTGGAAAGCTCAGGCCGCGGCGACCAACTGGTACGGGTATATGTGGAGATCCCCAAGAAACTCTCCACCGAGCAAAAGCGCCTGCTCGAAGAGTTCGAACTCTTGGAGCAAGAATCCCACGGCAAGAAGAATTTCTTTGAACGCATAGCCGACCATTTCTCGTGAGAACCAACCCCTTCCAAAGCATGAAGAAGAAACGAAAGCAAGAAGCTGAGCCTGATGAAGAGTCGGCCCAGCAAGAGGTTGCAGGCCAAGAGCCACAAGAGGAAGGCACGACTGTGGAAGCCACCGAAGAGCCCCCCGAGGAACTCACGCCCGAAGAACGCATCGCCGAACTAGAAGGCTTGCTGCAACGCTCCCGCGCCGACTTCGCCAATTTGCGCCGTCGCTCCCTGGCAGACAGCGACACGGCCGTGGCCCGAGCAGAAACCGCCCTGCTGCGAGAGATGCTGACCCTGGCAGACTGGCTCGAAATGGCCCTGACCGCTGAGGTCACCAGCCCGGACGCGACCACACTCCAAGAAGGAGTGCGCCTTACCCGCGATCAACTTACAGGCCTGCTGGCCAACCTGGGGGTCAAGGAAATCTCAACCACAGGCACCTTCAACCCCGACGAGCACCAGGCAGTGTCCACCGTAGACGACGAGGACCAAGACCCCGGAACAATAGCCGCCGTGATCCGCAAGGGTTTCCTCCGTCGCAGCGAAGTCCTCCGCCACGCCCAGGTCAAAGTGGTAGCACAGCCCGAAGCACCTGACACAGACAAGGATCTCCAGGAGCAAGCCACCCCTCTCGACGAGGCAGCCGAAGCATCCAACGACGAACCAAGCAGCAAAGATCCCGCCTGATGCCCACCTACGACTACCGCTGCAAGGCCTGCGCCCACGAGTTGGAACTTTTCCAATCGATGAGCGACCGCCCCAAGCGCAAATGCCCCGCCTGCGGCAAGAACCAACTGGAACGCCTGATTGGCGGGGGCGGAGGTCTGCTCTTCAAGGGATCTGGCTACTATCAGACCGACTACCGCTCAGCCTCCTACACTGAAGGCGCCAAGGCCGATGCGGATGCCCAAAAGAAGTCGGACGAAGCCACAAAGCCCCCCAAGGAATCGAGCAAGACCGACAAGCCCAAGAATTCAGACCCCAAGGACTGAACATGCAAGTGCCGAACCTGGTTCGACATTTTCATGCGCGCTGACTACAGGGTCAGTTGCGCCGCGAGCCAATCAAGCGGCGGCCCATCCAGCCAACTTTGCGCACGGCCAGGGAAACGCCCTTGCAAGAAGCCCACGTGCCCGCCTCTTGTACTGATCATTTGCTCGACGAGGGGACCACACTCTTCTGGCTTGGGCACGACCCTCGGCAATAGGAAGGGATCATCGAGAGCGTGCACCAGGAGGGTCGCCTTGGTGATCGCGGGCATGAACTGACGACTGGAGCAGCGTTGATAGTAGTCCTCCGGACTCGTGAAACCGTGCAAGGGGGCAGTCAAGAACTCGTCCAGCTCACGCAGACTCTCGGCCCCGATCACGCGCTTCACATCAATGCCAGCCTGCGCGAGAATTTTCTCCTTGGCCAGCACATCCCGCCGGATCTTGCCCAGCAACCACCTGCGATAGAGACGTGAGAGCCCTCGGTCCAAGCGCCCGGAACAGGCAGACAACTCATATGGGACGCTGACCGCCAGGGCTGCGCCGATAGGCGAGGCCTCTCCCTGCTCTCCCAAGTACTTGAGCAGCACATTACCGCCAAGAGAGAAGCCGAGGGCTCCCAATTGAGTGTTGGGTTCGCGCTGCACCAAAGCCCTCAAGAACTCGCCCAAGTCCTCGGTCTCGCCGGAGTGGTACCCGCGGGCAAGGCGATTGGGTTCGCCGCCGCAGCCCCTGAAGTGCATCACCACTGCTCTCATGCCACGCTGCTTGAGAGCCGCAAGAGCACCGCGCATGTAAGGCGACTGAGCCGAGCCTGCAAGGCCGTGCAGGAGCACGATCAAGGACTCCCCCCTGGGCCCATCCAGCCAGTCCAGGTCGAGAAAATCTCCGTCCTGCAACTCGAAGCGCTCCCTCTCAAGACCAACTCTGGCAGGGGAACGGAGCAATCCACCCCAGAGGGTCTGCAGATGCGCCCCGGGTAACCACCATGCGGGGCGAAACGGGGTCAGAACCTGAGAATCTGAACTCCTGGGGTCCGTGAACAACTCCACAATCAAACCCCGCTGGACTGGAGGCTCTGCAGGTCCTCCCCCCGCACCATGGCCACGATCATGCGCGCAAGGTCGCCGGAGTCCAGATCACCCAGGACCAGATCCGCTTCCTGCTGCACATCGGGCCCTGCGTTACCCATGGCAACTGCCAGGCCCGCGGCTCGGAACATGGGCAGGTCATTGCTCGCGTCCCCTACCGCCACCACGCGAGAGGGATCAATCCCGAACTGCTCCTTCAAGACTCTCAGAGCCTCAGCCTTCCCGCGACAGGGAGGATGCACATCCACCGCAACAAATTGGCTGGCCCGATGGCGCGCCAGAATTGAAAGCGGAAAGTGAGTCATATAAACCGGCTGGGCCAGGTGGTTTTCAATGGCTCCTGCATAAGCCCCCGAATCCTCCCCTCGGTCAGCGAGGAAAGTCACGCGCACCACATACTCTTCTGCCATCAAAGCCGCCTCATCCACATACTGCACGCCGGTCAACCCCTCAAGCGAACGTTCCTCTGCCTTACTGCGAGGCTGCAAGCACAACTTGCGCCGAGCTCCCATCAAGATCATCAGACCGCCGTGCTCCCTACGAAAAGCATGCAGCTTGCCCATGATGCGATTGGAGAGCACGCGCTCTTCTATCAAGCGCTCGCCTTTGGCATCACAAACCGCCGCACCGTTGAACAACAGGGCTGGCGTCCCCAGATCAAGCTCTTTCAGAATGGGTTCGGCCGAAAGCCAGGAGCGGCCGGTGACCACCATCACCTTGATCCCCGCTTCGCGCGCTTCAGCGATTGCAAGGCGAGTCGCGGACGGAACAGTCTCCTGGGAATCCAAGAGAGTGCCATCCAGGTCCAGCAGCAAGGCGTCGTGGGTTCTGGTCATTGGCCTTGAGGATAAGGGCTCGGCCGCCCGAGGGCGAGCTTCACGGCAACTTGGATTGGACGCCCGCTCAAGGCCCCGGAAAGTCAGTCCAGTGAAATCTGACCCTCTTCCCCCGGCCGCAACTCCACATCCCGTGGCTCGATCAGCGGTTCCGAATCTGAAAGTCCCGGAGCCTCCAGGAAAATTCGCCACGGACCCGGGGTCAGGCCATCAAAACGACAGGTCCCTTCGAACATGATTTCGCGCTCATCCTGCACTGGGCCCGAATCGGGCTCGGAGCCGAGAAACTCAAGTCGCACCATGCTGAAATCCTGATCCTCGCTTGGGGTGCGGGTCAGGATCAGACTCGCTCCGACTTCCAGCATGAGGTTGAAGTCTTGCTTCAACTCCCCTGGCACAAGAGGTTCCAGGGTGCGACTGGCTGGTTTCAGTCCCTCACCCGTGGCCTTGATTTCCAAGGAAATCCCGGAGCGCACACCCCGCAGGATGTAGCTGCCATCATCGGCACTGAGAACGGAGTTGGCACCGCCAAAGGTCGAAATGGCCTGGCCGCTGCCTTCAGAGGATGCCGTAATCATGATCATGCGGCCCATGACCTGTTTGCCACCCCCACCCACGCTGACCCTGATGCCAGCCAGTTCGCTTCCATCAGGCCCGGTTACACGCCCGCTGACTGTGGTCAGGACCAGGTCCACATCCACCACCTGCGCTCCACGGGTACAAGTGTGCTCCTGCTCGTGACGCATGACCAGATCCGGATGTCTGAAAGTGAGGCGTCCCTGACCGGGATTGAGTCCTTCGATTTCGAAACTCCCATCCGCCGCAGTCAAGTCCCCTGGGCCTCCAGCGCCCATGAAGAACATCTCATTGCCATCCGGTTGGAAGGTGACCTTGCACTGGGCCAGGGGTTCCCCGTCCAAGAATACACGGCCCCGTACAAGCGCCTTGGGTTCTTCACGAAGGGCAATGGTACGGGTCTCCCCAGCGGCAAGACTGACTTCGGTCCAGGAGACCTGCTCGGGTTCTTGGCCTTTGATGACCATGATCATGCCCATGGCGGGATCTTTCCCAGCTGCTCGAAAAAGGTGGGTTCCTGGCTTGAGATCCCCAAAGATCGCAAGCCCCTTCGAATCCGTTCGGCGGGGCCCTGTTTCCCTGGAGTCAAAGGTGATGCCCATACCTGTACGCATTTCCTTGAGCCTATGCTCCACGCGCCCGGCGGCTTTCGGTTCGCCCTGGGAGTCGAGCAGAGTGACCTCCACGGTGCAAGGGCGCAAGAGGCGCGCTTCGTGCAGGATGTTCGCGACGGTGGCTTGAAGGGTCTTGGTCAGATCAGAGTAGCCCTCGTGCTGGATAGAGACCCTGTATCTCTCCCCCGGAGTCGCAGCGACCTGCACCTCCCCTTCCTTGTTCGTGTGCGCTACCACCAGAGGCTTGTTCCCCAGAGAGAGGAAGGAACCATCCTCCCCAGCCAACTCCAGTAGTCCGATGGGAGCCGCTCCCGGCTCGTGCGACTCTTCCTCGGCAGTGACCCGCACCCCCACCAGCGGCTCGCCTGTCCGATCATCCAGCACTCGTATTCGCAAACCCGGCGCACGAACCAATCTGATCTTGCCCAGGTCCAGGACTCCGCTCGCAGGGGGCACGAGGTCCCCACGGGAGAAGGGCGCAAAACCAGGGGAATTGACCTGCACGGTCAAGCGTCCCTGGGGCGAGGTCAACCGGAGCCCAGGGTATGTCACTCGTCCGCCGTGGTGATGGCGCAAGATCTGACCCTCCTCGTCATGAAGGGGCTCAAGTCTGCGAAACCCCGCCCACGCCACAAAAGACTTGATCACCTCGCTGTCTGCCGCGGACACAACCGACAGTTTGAGGTCGAAGCTAGGAAAAATATCCAAGACCACATCGCTCGCGTCGGACTCTGCTTCGGCAATCGGCCCAAGGGGGACCAACGACTTGTCGACCGAGAATACGGCCACTTGGACCTCCGTATCGTGGGGCAACCCCCGCACGACGAATGATCCATCGGAAAGGACCTGGCCCTCGCGCTGCTGATCAAATGGAGTGGGGCCGCCCATGCCACCGGAGATCTTCAACTGAGGCATGGACGAGGATTGAGACCAGGCGACCACCTTGACCTCTTCGAGAGAGAGCTTGTTCTTCTTGAGGATGCCACTCAATACCGCGCCATACTCCGCGTGGATCTCCAAGACCTCGTTGCCACCTCGGCGCATGACCCCACCTTGAGTTGCGCGAAGCAGGTCGTCCCGAGCGGCCGCCAATTCAAAGGGGCCCAGAGGCAGACAGCTCACCACAAAATTCCCTCCTGCGTCTGTACTTGCAATCTCAACTCCAGGGCGCGCGCCAAACGAGAAAGACATCCGCCCGGCCACAGCCGGTGGCAGCAGGGATACGGAGACCCCCTCAAGGGGCTCACCATCCATGCTCAAGACCCGGCCACGAAGACCGAAGCCAGCCTCAAGAACCAGATCCCCGATATTGAAATCTCTCGTTGCCCCCAGATAGGCCCGCTCCGTGAGGAACTGGAAACCATCACGCTTCACCCTGATCTCGCGCATGCCCCGACCTGATGTGGGAATCGAAAAGCGACCCGCCAGGTTCGTGTGGGTCGTGCTGACCGGCGGTGAATCTAATTGAGGTGTGAAGATCATTCCTCTCCCCCGAGGCTCTCTTACCGTGATCAGAGCGCCCTGCACCGGCTTGGATTGCTCGTCAACAATTCGCCCGGTCAGGCGCACCTGGGCCACGCCCTCAACGGGATTCTGATCCTTCTCCGAGCTCGCCTCATTGAGCGGACTGCGGCCAGCAGCTTGCCCCGCCGTATCGCCTTCTCCGCTGAGTTCCACCGGACCGTTCTGTGCCGGGGCCTGCAGTGGACCTTCGGAGCTGCTCGAGCCAGCGGCATCACTGAGAACAGGGGCCTCCTCAGATCTGAACAGCAGGGAAGCGGCGAACACAAGGGCGAGCAAGGCCAGGAGGGGCAATAGGAAGTGTTTCATTGGGGGTGGGAAGGCAGCAGGTTACGGCCTGCGTGGATGCCCCATGAGGGCCGATACACAAATCAAATGCTCTCAGGAAGAAAGGCCCGTTGTCTCTCTGCCCTGCTCATGACCTGTTTTCTGCTCCCATTGGCCCCGTCCTGGCGCCCCGCCCAGCTTGCCCATGGGATCCCACCCCCGGAGGCGCTACCCTTGTGGCCATGCACACCAGCACCCTGCGATGGACGGTCCTGCCGCTCTTGATCCTCGCCTCCTGCACAGGCACCAAACGCCTCTCCGACCCGACGGTCCTGATCCACGGCGGCGGCGGCACTGAACTCGGCGTCAGCACCGAGTATGGCGTGCTGTTCCTGGGGTCTTCCCATTCCGCTGGGCGCATCGAAATCGAAAGCTGGTTCGGTGACGGACCCAACATCGAACCAAGCGTGGTGGAACCTGTTGGCGACACCCTGTATACGGCGGAGACCGAAATCAGGCTGGCCACTGTGCCCCTCACATTCCAGATTCCTGAACCAGGAACCATGGTGGTGGTGCGCGGCCGCACCCCGGCAGGATCCTGGCAGGTGACAACGCCCTTGCGCAGTGATCCAGATGTTGATGGCATCTTGATCGATGTGCTGCCGGAGTTGCTCACTACCCCGGACCAGACTGGAGCCGGAGTGTTTCTTCCGGTGGAGTCGGAGGGCAGCAACATGCGGCTATTGGGATTGGTCAGTGGCGTGATTGAACTAGGGGTCGCTGGAGATCAACGAGTGTATGCAACGGTGGTCGGCCCGCGGGATCTTTGGAAGTTGGTTGCGCATCGCAGGGACCACGGGAGACGTAAGCCTTGGGTGTATCGCGAGGACACGCTCTAGGACCACCTTCCTCGGGGGCCTGAGATCGAATGGGATCAGCACCCCACTATTGGCGCCAGAAGCTAGGCACACACAAGGCCGCCACGGCATAGAACTCAAGCCGTCCCACAATCATGAATAGTGCCAGGACCATCTTCGGCAAATCCGGCAGAGTCGAAAAATTCTGCCACGGCCCGACAGCCGCCAACCCGGGCCCGATGTTGTTCAGGGTCGCCAACACCGCAGTGCTGGCGCTGGTGAGATCCAGGCCATAGGCCGACAGGAACAAGGTCCCGAACAAGAAAACCACCGTCCACAAACAGAAGTAGGCGGTGATCGAGGCGACGACGCCATCTTCCAGGGCCTGCCCATCCATATGCACCGTATGCACAGCTCGGGGACGAATGAAACGCCTGACGCCAACGATCGCGGCCTTGACCACGATCATGCAGCGGACCACCTTGATTCCGCCGCCGGTTGACCCGGCGCAGGCACCCACCACCGCCAGCATCATCAGCACGATCCGGGCGATTTGGGGCCAGAGATCAAAGTTCGCGCTACCAAAGCCAGTGGAGGTACCCAGGCTGACCACCAGGAACGAACTGTCGCGCACGCAAGTGGTCAATGCTGAATAGTCCTGCCAACCGGGTCGGGCATCCAGGGGAGGGCCTCCATTGGTGCCCCCGTCAAACCACAGGATCATGGTCAATAACAGTGTGGCCCCAACCATGATGCCTATGTACGCGCGGGCCTCGGAGGACGCCCAGAGTTTGCGTATGAAAGCCCCCGGTCCGGCGGTCATCAGAGTTTCGTAGAGCCCAAAGTTGAAACCGCAAATGAACATGAAAAGGGTCAGCACAACCTCGATCGAGGCGGACTGAAAAGCCATCACGCTTGAACCATGGTTGGAGAAACCGCCGGTCGGGATCGTACCGAAGGCATGAATCACCCCATCGAAGGCCTCCATCCCCGCGAACTGCAACAGCAAGAACTCGATTATGGTCAAGAACACATAGAGCTTCAGCAGGATGCGCGCCGAATCTTGAACTCGGCGATGGGAAGCCTCCCGCGCCACTCCGGGGATTTCAGATCGGAACAGGCTGCGGCCGCCAGTTGGAAAGAAGACCACAAAGACCATCACAATTCCGAACCCACCGAGCCAGTGGCAGAAGGACCGCCAAAAAGCAATCGCATGGTCCAGACCATCGATCTGCTCGGGAGTCATGACTGTGGAGCCGGTGGTTGTCAGCCCACTGATAGCTTCAAAGCAAGCGTCCACCGGGGACGCCAAGGTACCTGTAAAGAGAAAGGGCAATGCCGCGGCCAGGCCACCGATCAGCCAGGAGAGACCAACAACCGCCAGGCCCTCGCGCCGATGGATGGCCTGCTTGTCCTCCAGCGCCGCCTGGAAGTGATGCATCAGGCCCCAGCCTGCAAGAACGACCACGGCACAGGCTGCCAGGCAGCCCAGGGCCGCACGGTTTTCTCCATAGCCCAGGCCCACCGCCGCTGGCAGGATCATCATGGCCCCGAGCAAGAGCAACACCTTGCCCAAGAGGCCCCAAACGGCGCGGAAATTCATTAGGTCTGCTCGCTAGTGAGGATGGCCTGCACCTCGTCCAGAGCATTCGAGAGGGCCAGTACAATCACCCGATCCCCGCTCTGCAAGGTCTCGCCTCCGCCGGGAACCGATACCGAGTCCCCTCGCATGCGGGCGCCAATCTTGGAATCGACGGGCAACTTCAAGTCTTCAATGCGCGTGGGCTCTTTCAGTTGCACTTCAAGTTCAAGAACCTCCGCCTTACCCTCCGCCAGGATGGAGACCGCCTGGGGAGAAGATGCGCGCACAAAGCGCAGGATGCGTTTGGCGCACAGCAGCCGCGGACTGATCGCCAGATCCACGCCCATCAGATCATAGACCCCTCCGTAACTGGCCTTGTTGACGATTGCCACGGTGCGACCCACGCCCATGACACGAGCGATCTGGCAGGCCACGAGATTATCCTCATCATCCTTGGTGGTAGCCACGAATACATCGGTCTTGCCAATGTGCTCTTCTCGCAACAACTCAAGGTCAGTTGCATTGCCGGTCAATACCAGGAGCCCGTCCCCCATCTGTTCAAGAGCTCGTGCACGGGCAGCATCGTGCTCGATGACCTTCACGGACACCCCATGGATCTCGCTTAGCTTGGTGGCAACCGAACGACCAATGCGTCCAGCACCCATGATAATTACCTCACGTTTGAGTGCACTGGGCTCGCCTACTTCACGCTCAAAAGCATCCAGGTCACTGGCCTCCCCCATGACAAAAATCTGGTCCCCGGTTTGGAGGGAATCGTCGCCTCCGGGCACAATGAAAGGCCGACTCGAATCGGTGCTGCGCTGAATGCCCACCATGACAATTTTTCCCGACAAGCGCATTTCCTTGAGAGGCACACCCAGCAGATCCCCTTCGGGAAGACGCAACCGGCGCAGTTGGATCTTGCCGTCGCAGTAGGTCTCAACCTCAAGAGCATGGCGCTCCTTGACCGTCTCAATCACTTCGCGCGCGGCGAGCTCAGAAGTGCTGAGCACAACGTCATAGCCAAGCGTGTCCTGGTAGAAGTGGTGGTAACCTTCCAGGATGCGGGTATCACGAACCCGCAAGATGCGGCGTTTGGCTCCCAACTGCCGACCCAGCAGACAGGCCAACATATTCACATGGTCGTTATTGGTGACCGCCACCAACAAGGAGGCCTTGACCACCCCGGCATGAGTCAGCACATCAGCCCTGGTGCCATCCCCCACCAGAGCCTGCACATCCATGGACTCATTCAAGAGGCGGATCTTCTGGGGATCCGTATCCACCACGGTCACGCCGTGGGAGCCCTTCGAGAGGATGCGAGCCAGATGCTGTCCGACTTCACCCGCTCCGACTACAACAATCTGTTGAGACACCGCCATGGGGCGTTACCCTAGTCCAAGCTTGTCGATGGTTCCACGCCGACTCCCATGATCTTCCTCCTGGACAATCGAGACTCCTTCACCTTCAACCTTGAACACGCGCTGCGTGCCCTTGGGGCCGAGGTCGAGGTGCAAAGATCGACCGAAATCGACTTGGATGGGGTGCTCGCCAGGGGCCCTAGGGGCGTTCTGGTGGGCCCCGGCCCAGGTGAACCCGCCGATGGAGGCTGCTCCGAAGCGGTGGTGCGGGAAATGCCAAGGCACTGTCCGGTCCTTGGGATATGCCTCGGCATGCAGGCCATGGCCACGGCATTCGGTGGGCACCTGGCCCCGGCTCGGGAACTTGTCCACGGTCGCACTCGCCCACTCGTGCATGACGGCCGGGGCATATTTGAGGGCCTGCCAAGCCCCCTCGAGCTGGCCTGCTACAACTCTCTGGTGGTGGCCCATGACGATCTGCCGAAAGTTCTCGAAATCAGCGCAACGGGAACCGGCGAAGAAATCGGGGCCTTGCGCCACCGAACCCTGCCCCTGGAAGGGCTGCAAGTCCACCCCGAGTCAATCCTCTGCCTGGAGTCGGGAGGGCGCGACATCCTGCGCAACTTCTTGATCAGTACTGGAGAGATCGAAGCCCATGACCGCATCAAGACAGCCCCCCAGACAGAAGCCTGAGCCTAGTCCGGACCGAGGGGCTCTTGCCAGGCCGGCCAGGGGCCACTGGAGGGTCGGCGCTGCTCTCCATCCCTGGTATGCAAGACTCTGCGCGTGACAAAATTGTAGAGCGGTTTCCCCGTACGCCTCCAAACCAGTGAGAGCGGCCTGCGCTTGAGTCCGTGGCCCTTCCCTCGGCTCTGTTCACTCGGCCCGCGGCCATCGCGCGTGTACCTCCGACGGTGTTTCTGCAGATGCCGCAAGTCCTCCTCGCAACGACTCTCAAAAGCGCGACCAAGGTCTGTGTGCACGCTGGCTAATTGAAAATCCAAGAGAGCCGGGCGGCCATCGGGCAGCACCAGAATGTTCTGCTCCTTGTGCAAGTCGTTGTGACAGACCCCGCGGCCATGGACCCTCTCCACCAATGCATCGAGGTGATCGAAGTAATCCCGGGGCAAGAAAATGGTCTGGGAGAGAGGCGCCCCGGGCAGGTGATTACGCAGTAATTCTCTCCCACTGCCCGAGTCTTCTGGGTCCAGGTGGGGAACGCCGGCAAGCCCTTCAAGTTTCAACAGGGCACGACGCTCACGCCTGCATAGGAATCGGGCGACCCAACCGGTGAAGGGCACCCAGGACCCACAGGCTTCCCTCAGGATGCGATCGGAACCCTCAGCCCGCAGACGCAGCACGCGCCCGAGCGAATCCTCTTTCAGAATCTCCCGTCGACTCAGGTCCTCCATACCTCTAGGGTACAGACCCAGGGGGATTCTTCCCCGCCGTCCCCAGCGGTTTTCCCCCATGCCCTCGATCACCAACATCTCCTCAAGTGGCCTCAGCCGCAGCTTTGGAAGCACACGGGCCCTGCACCCCATCGACCTCGATGTGCAGGCCGGCATCACTGGGCTTCTGGGACCTAACGGTAGCGGCAAGAGCACCTTCATGCGATGCCTGGTGGGACTCGTACGACCAGACTCGGGCACAGCGGTCGTCGCAGGAGTTGATCTCGAAGGGGACGGAGTCGCCATCCGTCAGCGGGTAACCTACGCCCCAGGAGAATTGGCCCTCTATGGGGAACTGCGCGCGAGTGAACACCTCGATTTCCTCCTGCGCGGCCGTAATCACCAGGCTCTGGATCGTTCACGCGAACTGGCCAAGGCACTGGGTCTGCCCCTGCACAAGAAAGTACGAGGCTACAGCCACGGCATGAAACGCCAACTGGTGTTTGCTGCTGCCATGGCGCCTGACGTAAGTGTGCGAATCCTGGATGAACCCACCGAGGGGCTCGACCCGACCAAACGCGCTCAAGTCCTGGAGATGATGGCCGATGATGCCCAAGACGGTCGCACGATCCTCTTGTCCTCCCACCACCTGGGCGAAGTTGACGCGGTCTGTGAGAACCTCGCCTTCCTGGACGGCGGCCGATTGGTCTCCGTCGAAAATGCCAAGCAGGTTGCTGAACGTACCAGTCGCATTGTGCGTCTTTGGTGGACAGCAGGAGTCCCGGCGGACGCGTGCCAGGTGCTCTCCGCTGCTGGTGAAGAGCGAGTCAGGAATCTAGAGGATCACTTGCTGGTGCACCTCTCCAGCAGCGACCCACGGCCATTCCTCAAGCGCCTGGCCGACGCCCCCCTGCCTGCCCCCTCAGCCGTAGAGCACGGTCGCATCTCACTGGCCCTGCTCTACCGGGAAATCTATGGCGTGGACGGAATCTAACCCATGAATCGATCTACAAGAAGCTGGTGTGCAGTGCTCCTGGGCTACACCCTGGTGCTTGAGTTGATGTTGGTCGCCGCCATCCTCTACTGGCCCAACTTTCGTGACCATTTGGGCGCAGTCAAGCTCCTCTCAAAACCACTGCCAGTGCTGGGCGACATCATCAGCAAGGTCGAGAGCATAGGCGTCGCCGCCTATGTGGTGGGTCAGCACTTCTTCAAGGGCTGCAATGTACTGGGAGCGGCCGCGGCGGCACTGATTGGAGCCGCAGCCGTGGCAGGCGAAGCTCAACGCGGCACCCTCGAGATATGGCTCGCCCGCCCGGTCACCCGCCTGCGCCTCGCCAGCGAGCGATTCCTCTCGGGACAGTCGGTGATCTGGCTTGGCATCTTCCTGACCACCCTCACAATCCCACTGCTATTGTCCCAGGTCGATGAGAGCATGCGCCTCGATCGCCTATTGCTCTGCGCCACGCACCAGTGCCTGTTCCTCGGAGCGATTTTTTCGGTTACATTCTTGATCTCCTGCGCATCCAGCGAGCCCACCCGGATTTCCATGGGCGTGCTGTTCTTCACCATCTTCGAATTCGGCATTTACCTGGTGAAGACAGTTACACACTGGAGCATCTACCGGCTAGCGGACATCGAGGTGTATCACAAGGTGCTGGTAAGTGGAGCTTTGGACTGGAGTATCGCCGGACCCTTGCTGGGTGTGAATGTGTTGGGCTTCTGGGGAGGATATGCCTTCTTGCAACGTCGCTGCCCCTAGAGGCACTGGCCCTAGGCCGAGAGCCGCGCCTTGACCGCCCAAACAAGATCCTGAGTCTTCCTGCGTCCCGACGCACTCGAAACCAACCTCCGCACCTCAGCAAAAGCCGCCTGCGCCTCTTCGCGGCGCCCCAAGACCGCCAGCGCTCGCCCGCGACGGTAGGCGCTCTCCGGAGAAGGACCATGCTCCCGCTCGCAAACCGCGACGCATTCCAAAGCCCGCTCACCATTGCCCAACTCCTGAGCACAGGCTGCAGCACCCAAAGCCGCCGCCCCGTATCCCGCGGCCTTGTCAATGGCAAGGGCTGCCTCGAAGGCTTCTTTGGCCCCAGCCGCATTCCCCAGAGCCCGGCGGGCACGACCAAGCCCCAACTGCCACTCGACCCGGTCCGGTTCCCCCTCGGCCGCCTCCTCAAAAAGAGGCAGAGCCCGACGAGTTCGCCCTTGGCTGAGCAACATTGCTGCAAGCTTGCCCTTGGAATGAGGAGTGCTTGCCACGCCCAGGGAACGCAACAGGGCCCGCTCTCGGCGGCGGTCCAAACTCCAGGCCGCGGCCTTGGAAGCCAGCACCGAGATCAGTATGGCTACGAGCCAAAAAGAAATCAGGGGGATGTGCAGCAGAGGGCCAATAATCGGGACATCCCCCAGCACATTGCGCAGGACGCCGAGGGCGATAAATGTCGCCAAGAAAAAGAGAATCAGTCGTGCCACCGGTCTCCCAGCCTATCCTCTGGCTACCTTGAAGCTGCCGATTCTCTTTCCCCAGCCCAGCGCCTTACGGGGTGCCCCTCGCACGGGCAGGCGACTCACTCCCCGTTGGGCCGTGCGCAAGGAACTGGTGAGAGCTGTCTGGGGATTGCTGCGCGGACTCGGAGCCCTGCCCGGATTTTGGATTGAGGGCCAGGGCATCCGGCAACAGGTGAGGGAAGATGTTCTCGGCCCCCCCGCGACTCCGGAGAACCGCCCGAACAGCGCACCGCCCATCGAGCGCCCCCTGACCCTCTTCCTGGCATCGGCTGAGCCGAGCGGAGAAACGCATGCCTGCTCCCTGGCACGAGCCCTGCAGGATGAACTGCGCGCACTGGGAGCGCCACAGCCACGGCTATTTGGCTTTGGCGGGCCAGCTTTGACCGCTGCGGGGGTAACGGTCTTGGGAGATCCCGGGGCGCGAGCAACCATGGATGCGGGAGATGCTGCAAGGGGCATTGGTTTCTACAGCAACCTGCTTGAATGCCTCGCCCAGTGCTGTGACGAGGAAGGTCTCGACGCCTTCGTGGCCATCGACTCACCAGCACTGCATGTGCCCATGGCAAGCCTGGCCAAGGAGCGCGGCGTGCCCACTATCCACTTTGTGGCACCTCAGTATTGGGCCTGGGCGCCCTGGCGTGTTACGCGCTACAAGAAGGTATTCGATCTGGCGCTCACGATCCTACCCTTCGAGCCCCGCTGGTACCGACGCCAAAAGGTCAACTGCGTGCATGTGGGGCACCCGATTCTCGACACCTTCAAGAACCTGCAGGAGGTAGCGCCTGAAGAGTCACGCAAGGCCCTGGCGCTCCTGCCCGGTTCAAGAGCAGGTGAAATCGAGGACAACCTGCCCTGGATGCTGGCTCGGATTCGGGAGTGCATGCCGAAGCTTGAATCGAGAGAAGTTCTGATCTGTCAGTCATCTTCGCGTCATCGCCAACGCATCGAAACGATTCTGGCACGGGAAGGAGTGCAGGCCAACCTGATGGTCGGAGATCTGCACAGCTGTCTGGACCTGGCCCGTACGGCCTTTGCAGTCTCAGGCACCGTGCTGATGGAGGTCATGCGCCATGGCATCCCCACGGTGGTGATCTATCGCGTCAATCACGGCTGGAAGAGGTACCTCTCCTGGCTCCTGACTTCTCCCTGGTTCGGCAAACCGAACCTGGTGGCAGCAGGTGAGGTCTATCCGGAATTTGCGTTCAAGGGGGAAGGCGATCCCCAGGCAGTGGTTGAGCAGCTGATCAGCCTGGACCGTGACCCTGATCGCCGACTAGCGGTGTCCTGGGGTATCAAGAGGGCTTTCTCACGCTTGGGCGGCCCTGGTGCAACCGGGCGGGCAGCACGTGCCATCCTGCATCAAATAACGCCTGAACCAGGGGCGGCGACAGCCCCAGGCCCCGAGGGGAGGCCCCAACAAAGAAAGTGAATAGGCACGATCGAGCTGCGTATCGTTCCCCCGTGGGTCCCCAAGCAACAGAACTGATGGCGCGAACGCGCGCTGGTGATCAGTCAGCCTTTGACGAACTCGTGCCCCTGGTGCGAGGGCGCGCCTACCAGCTTGCTCACTCATGGGTCGGGAACCATCACGATGCAATGGAGCTGAGCCAGGATGCTCTCATGCGGGTCTACAAGGCGCGCCAAAAGTACGACCCCACGAGCCCTTTTCTGCCCTGGTTCCACCGCATTCTGCGCAACACCTGCATCTCCTTTCTCCGCAAGCGACGGCCACGCATCAGCATTCGACAAATTGGTCGCACAGATGAAGACCAGGACTTTGAGTTGATCGATGAGAATGCGGATCCGGTCAAAGACGCCCAGCGCTCGGAGCGCGCGCAACTCTACGCCCAGGCCGTGCAGTCCCTCTCCCAGAACGACCGGGAGATCCTCGCCCTGCGCCACAACCAAGGGCTCTCCTACTCCGAGATCGCCGAGAGCCTGGGGATCAAGGAAGGCACTGTCATGTCTCGACTCTTCCACGCCCGTCGACGCCTGCGGTCAATCCTCGCTCCCGTTCTTGAAAAGGACCTTTCCCCTGAATCCACCTAGAGGTTGGCTCTCCTTGCAACCACCACCCCTTTGACCATGAACGAGTCCCAACCCAGCCAAGATCAGTTGGCCGTCATGCGCTATGCCGACGGGGAACTACCCACCCACGAAGCGCAACTCATGGAAGAGCGCCTGGCCCAGGAACCTGCCCTGCGAAGAGAGCTCGCGGCCTACCAGACCCTGGAGGTCCTCGCCCGAAGCACGGCACCGCCCGAACCCACAGATCTTGAGTGGCAGGAACTTCGCCGCGGCCTGGGGCACCGGAGCCTCGGAGCCCTGGGCTGGCTCCTGATCAGCTCAGCCTGCCTGGCCTACTGCGTCTGGGCCCTGGGCGCGCTCCTGGACTGGTTCGATGAACCCCATCCTGCGATTTTTGTTGCGGGCGGAGTGGGACTCCTCTTGCTTACCCTCCTGGTCCTGCGTGAGCGCCTGGCCGCCCTTCCCCTCGACCCCTACCGAAAGGTCAAACGATGATCACCGCCACCACTGAAACAATTCCCGGCCACACCATTATCGAGAACCTGGGCGTGGTGCGCGGCACAACAGTTCGCGCCCGCCATCTGGGCCGCGACATACTGGCAGGGCTGAAAGGCATAGTCGGAGGCGAGGTCACGGAATACACCAAGCTGGTGGCAGAATCCCGCGAACAAGCCTTCGACCGCATGAAGGCCGAAGCCAAAGCCCTGGGTGCAGATGGAATCGTCAGTGTCCGATTTGGCACCAGCATGGTGGCCCAGGGCGCGGCAGAGCTCTTGGCCTACGGAACTGCAGTTCGCTTTGCCGACTCAACAGAGTAGAGTGCCGAGGCTGTTCAAGCACCCAGCCCCAGTCCCATCCGCGTGCAACGCTTCTTCCTCCTACTCTCGTTGATTCCAGCCCTCCAGGCTTGCAACCGTCCGGTGCAGGCCGAGGGCCAGAGTCCCTTTCGCTACGCCCCCCCCATCGAAGTGGTGGGCAACAAACCGGTCCTGCCCGAGCCACAGCAGGTGGCCAAATGGGAACTGGGACGCCTGATCCCGGACGGTTGGTCGGCCCGAGGCACAGCCCAGGTCCGCATGGTGAACGATGCGAGCCAACCCGAGGCCATGATCATTGATCCGGGGGCCAGCGGCGCCCTCGATGTGCGCAATCTGCCAGATTTGAAGACAGACCGCATACGCCTGAGAATGCGGGGAGGGCCTTGCCGCGTCAAGGTCGAGTTTCTTGCCGCTCGCCGCAGCTTGGGCACGACCAGGACAGCAGTCCTCAACTCCCTTACGTCGTTCACCGATCTGGACTTGGATGCTCCTTTCCTGGGGCGCGCAGTCAACTCGCCCGATCGGCTGCTCATTCGCATCTCGGGTGCAGACCAGCAGGTGCAACTCAGCAGTCTTACCTTGCTCAAGGTGGCCCCGGCGGCATGGCTGCCACGGCCAGGCGCGACTCCTTGGGTGTCCATTCGTGAAGACCAACGACGAGCCACGGGCCTGCTGTCAAGTACGCCATTGAGGGTGCGCTTTCGTGGAGTTGGTAATGCACGTCTTGAGTTCAGCTTTGGTATTCCCCCAGAAGCTGCGGGGAAAGTGGATGCCCGCCTGGAAGTCAAACTCTGGCCCGAACGAGGCTCTCCCAGTGAGTCCTCCTACTCGGTCATCGCCCATCAAAACGGAGTCCCATGGCAAAGCGTGCACATGGACATTCCGAGCGAACTGGACGGACAGCAAATCACGGCGACCTTTCGCCTGATACCAAAGAGTCTGTCCCAGGCAGCCCTGGCTTTGACGCCTCCCCAGCTGGTCCGTGCCGCAGGACACCCCTCGATCCTCTTGATGACCGTGGACGGTCTGCGCGCCGATGCTGTCACCACGCCTGGGGGAGCACCCCTGATTGAGGAGGCACAACGCAAAGAAATGGTGCGCGTGCTTCAGACCCCCAGCACCTCCCCTCGGGTAGCAGCAACCGCGATCATGACTGGGCAGTCCCCAACCAAGAACGGAACCCTGCTGGACACAGATCGCCTGACCAAGAACACTCGGACTCTCGCAAGCCAACTATCTAGCGCTGGCTACCTGACCCTGGCCCTGGTGGACGACCCAAGTCTGGGGCATGGCTCGGGTCTGCTTGATGACTTTGATCGGGTCTATGCCCCGGCCAAAGATGCCACGGTGGAAGAACTGGGAGCCCAGGCTGCGGCGTGGATGGCAGACCTGCCCCCCACCCCGGTCTTCCTCTGGCTGCACGCCAGCGACGCCCTGCCCCCCTATGACCCCAAGCCGCGCTTCATCCGCCGCTTCCGGAATCAGGTGGGAGACTTGGAGTTCCTGCCCCCAAAATTCCGCCCTCCTGGAAGCCCCGACGTTGAAGACGCACGGGTGATACGTGTTCACTACAGGGCGGAAGTAGCTGAGATCGAGCGAGAACTCTCGCGCCTGATCACCCGCGGTCGGATGCGCTCTTCCATTTGGGCTCTGGTAGGGCTGCGCGGCCAAGGTCACGGAGAAGGTGACGTCTGGTGGCGCTCGGACCGCCTGACCCCTGAGATTCTGAGAGTGCCTGTGCTTTCCCTGGGAAACCAGTCCGGGCGATTGCTCGAGGGCCTCGGTGAAGGAGTCTCGTCCCTGGGCCGGGTTCTGCTGGATACAGCCGGACTGAGGAGACTTGAGTTTCCCTCCGGCGCAATGGGTACACCCCTGACCTTTCTGGGAAACGGTTCCCGAGTGGCCCTGACCGCCGAAGATGGCCTTGGGATCTTGACCCTCAAGAACAACTCAGAAGATCCCGCCGCCCACAAAAAACACGCCTTCCACTGGATCGGTTCCCAGCGCACTCCCCAAGAACTCGCCACCCTGCACAAGTCCCTGCTATTGCGCCTGGGGACACTCAAGGTCCAGGGCATCAAGGACTGCTCCTGCCCTTCGTGTGCAGGGATCAGAGACTGAACGGCAGGAGAGAGAGCGCTCAACCCTCCAGGTTCTGACTCATGACCGTGTCCAGGGGCTTGCGCTGCAGATCCGGCACGCGGCAGTCCTCCGCGGGATAGCCCACCGGAATCAAGAGAAATGCCTTCATGCGCTCGGGCTGCTCCAGCAGGCTTCCCAGGAAGCCCATGGGACTGGGAGTATGGGTCAGGGTCGCCAACCCGGCCAGATGCAACGCACCTAACAAGAACCCTGCAGCGATTCCCACGGATTCCTGTGTGTAATAGTGCTGGCGCCGCTGACCCTCTTCATCTTCGCCCCAGGCCTCACGAAAGACCACGATCAGACAGGGAGCATCCTCAAGAAACGGCTTGTCGTGATCGGTCCCCAAGGGCTCAAGGTCTTCAATCCACTGCGGATTCATGCGTCCCTGATAGTTCTCCCGCTCCTCGACCTCAGCGGCCAGACGAATTTTTCGTTTGAGGGTCGGATCGGTGACCAACACAAAGTGCCAAGGCTGCTTATGGGCCCCTGAGGGCGCGCTGGCGGCAACTTGAATACAGGAGCGCACCGCGTCGAGAGGAATCGGGTCCGCAGAAAAGTTGCGCACACTGCGTCGCCCGGCGAGAGCCTGGGCGTGAAGCAGCGTTCGTCGACGCATCTCCTCCTCGGGCAAGCGCAGGAACTCAAGGGGAATCGTCTGATGGGAATCCATAGGGGCACTACCGTAGCGGACGCCAACAGGGGGTTGAAAGCAACCTGACGCACCCCGACCAGCGCCAGAGAACCCTTTGAGGCCTCCGAAGAGCGCCCTAGGCCCCTGCGATCACCTTGAACCTTCGTCTCTTCCCCGCCGTTGCCCCCACCAGCACGGCATGCTTATGCTGAGCCCACCCGACCCCATGTCCGCTTCAGCCCCCCTTTCCTTGCTGCGCCCGATTCTTCCCACGGCACTTTTTCTGCTCGCCTTGCTCCCGGCCCAGGCCAGCAAACAAGCGTCCAGCACCCAGGAGCTCGACCTCAAGGAAGCCATCGACCCTTCGATTCGTTGGATGCGCAGCCAGCAGAATCGAGAGACCGGCAGCTATGGAGATCTGGAGACCACCACCTGGGTACTGCACGCCATGGCCAGCAGTCCACGAAAGTATCGGCGCACAGATGGAAGCTTTGTGCGCGACGGAGTGCGCTGGTTGATCGAACAACAGGCAGAGGATGGGGCCTATGGGGCAAAGAGCCTCGCCTCCGATCAGCGTCTGAGGAACACCTCTCTGGCCACCGTGACCCTCTATCACTTCTTGGACGAGACCACCCGAACTGGATATGCCAAGGGGCTGATGTTCCTGGCATCTCATGGAGTCGATGATCCCCATGGGGTTCTGCCAGCCTACAAGCAAGACAAAGAACAGGCGCGCAAGCGAGCGGTGCGTCTGCTGGCCGCACGTGAAGCAGACTTCTCATGGCAGGGCTCCCTCAAGGTCACTGCCCAGCATGTGGCGGAACTCTCCGCCTACTTCAACCTGCTGAAGCCCACCGCCAGCCCGGGTCGGGATGCCCGGGCCCTGCCACGATGGAGTCCAAAGGACGCGAAGCGCACAGATCAAGCTATTGCCAGTGGCGCGTCCTATCTCTTGTCCCAGCAGGTGAAGCCGGGACAGTGGGGCAGTCCACGAGGTGCGGATGCGGGTATCAGCGCCATGGTATTGGGAGCCCTTGCGGCAGTTCCCGAGCCCCGGCCCAAGGATGTGCAAGAGTCCCTTTCAATCGGCTTCAAGTGGCTCGCTTCGTTGCAACATGAAGATGGTTCGATTCACCAAGGGCAGTTGGCAAATTATGTGACTTCAGCCTCGATCATGGCCCTATCGCGCTCCAATGATCCGCAGTTCACCCAGGTCATCGCGAGAGCCCGCGACTACATTGTCCAACTGCAAGCGGACGAAGGCGAAGGGTACTCCGCGGGAGACCGCTACTATGGAGGCATTGGCTACGGGGGCGATGAGCGTCCGGACCTTTCCAACCTGCAGATGGCCCTTGATGCACTCTCCGCTTCGGGGCTCAAGCAAGACCACGAAGCCTACGCTCGGGCGATCAAGTTCTTGGAACGCTGCCAGAACCGTTCCGAGTCAAATGACATCCAAATCCTGGAAGAAGGCGTGATCATCCAGTCCGGCGAGGACGGGGGCGCGGGCTATGCCCCGGGAAGTTCCAAGGCGGAGTATGAGATCACCACCCGGGACGGTAAGCGCGTCAAGGTGCCGCGCTCCTATGGCTCCATGACCTACGCGCTGTTCAAGTGCTACCTGCTGGCTGGCCTCGATCGGGAAGACCCGCGGGTGCAAGCGGCCTGGCACTGGTTGGGCCAGCACTGGACCCTGGACCAGAACCCCGGATTCGAAGCCTCCCGAGATCCCAGTGCCGCCTACCAGGGACTGTTCTATTACTACCAGGGCATGGCCCGAGCGCTGGCCCTGTCGGGCAGCGAGGAGATCACCGATGCAGAAGGGGTGGTCCACCCCTGGCGCACGGAACTGAGCGCCCGCATCGTCACACTGCAGAGCCGCATCGACGGTTCCTGGGTCAACCAAAATGCTCCCCGCTGGTGGGAAGGCAATCCGGTACTGGCCACCAGCTACGCCCTTTCGACCCTGGACGCTTGTCGAGTGCGCTAGGCTCCGAAGCAGCAAAGTGGGTGCACCAGAAGCTATGCTGGCCCCATGGACACCCCCCGACCGAACATCCCACGCGTCTACGCCGCACCTGCGGGCGAGCTGCTGCTTGAGTTTGGAGGGCGCTGGTATGACTTGAGTGCCTGGGCTGCGGCGGCGGGGCATCCGACGGACCTCTTGGGACTCATTTCTGCGGGTCACCTGCACTCCGATCAGTTCAAGGCCTGCTTGCCCGGCTCTGAGGGCAGCAACTGGACCGAGGTAGAGACACCGGACAGCACCAAATGGCGCGCTCCCTTGACCAGGCCCGAAGTTGGCAAGGTGCTTTGCCTGGGCAAGAACTTTGCCGCCCACGCGGCGGAGTTCGGAGAGCAGGTGCCTGAAGAGCCGCTCTGGTTTGGAAAGTTGCCCGACACCATCTGTGGCCACGGGAGCGAGGTCAGCGTGCGCCCCTGGTACACCGAGCGGATGGACCATGAGGCCGAGCTGGCCCTGGTCATCAGCAAGCAAGGCCGCGACCTCTCCACAGAAAACGCCATGGAACATGTGGGCGGCTGGATGGTGGCCAACGACCTCACCGCCCGCAGCATGCAGGGTGCCGATCGCAAGAAGGGCCATCCTTGGATGCCCGCCAAGAACATGGACGGCTTCCTGCCTCTGGGCCCCTGCCTGGTGCCGGCTGGATTCCTCGACCCCCATGATCTGCGGGTGACCTGCAGGGTGGGAGACATTCTGCGCCAGGATGCCAGCACCAAGAATCTGGTGGTGCGCGTGGAGCCTGCCCTCGTGGCCCTATCGCGGCATCTGACCCTTTATCCCGGAGACATCATCCTGATGGGAACACCCGAAGGAGTTGGCCCCCTCGAAGACGGGGACACGGTGACTTGCGAAGTGGATGCCATCGGTGCCCTCAGCACCCGTATCCTGCGCCCCAGACCCTGATTCAATGCAAGCCACCACATTTGAAGGTCAACTCCGCGACCCCTCGCTCACAAGCCCCGACCAAAGCAACTACTCGGTTCCGGCTGTACTTGAGCTCAGCGCCACAGGCATCAGCGCCCAAACCGAGGGGCACCCCGCGCGGCAGCTTTCCTGGAGCGGCATGCGCCTGCGCCGCAACGACGGCGGTGCGATTGAATTCACCCAAGCAGGCCTGACCGTCACCTCGCTGGACCCCAACATACTGCGCGCGGTGGAGAGTCTGGCTGGAAACGACCTTGGCAATGATATTGCGCGACTGGGAGGCGCATCGGTCTCAGGTCCTTGGCGCACGCGACTTGGTTGTCTGGCCGTTTGCGCTCTCATTACCTGGATGGTGGCAAAGGTCCCTGCCTGCTTCGACGCAGTGACCGAAGGAGTTGCAGAGAGCATCCCCTACTCCGCCGACGAGGCCATTGGCGAACTCGCCACGGGCTCCATGCCCACCAACGGCAAGGAGATCACAGACCCCGTGCTGCGGGGCGCGATCGAAGTGATGCTCAACCGCATCGCCCCCCACCGCTCCCTGCCCGATGCGGAATTTCAGTTCAAGATCGTGCGCAACCCCACCGTCAACGCCTTTGCCCTGCCCGGAGGCTACATCACGGTCTTCACCGGCTTGATAGAAAAGGCCACCAGCCCTGAACAGGTGGCTGGGGTCCTGGCCCATGAGATCTCTCATGTGACAAAGCGTCATGGGATCAACCGAATCGTCAAAGCTGCAGGCACCGCAGCAGTGGTCGCCGTAACCCTGGGAGATCTAGGGGGCGTGGAAGAGGTGGCCATTGAAGTGCTCACCTCGGTGACCATGAATGGCTACGGCCGCGGGGACGAGAGCGAAGCAGACCGTGAAGGTGTACGCATGTTGATCGCCGCGCGCATCGATCCCGAAGGTCTGGCTCAGTTCTTCGAGACCCTTGAAGTAGAGCAGGAAGGAGAGGTCCCCGTCTGGATGAGCACCCACCCCGCCCCCGGGGGCCGCGCCCAAGCGGTGCGCGACCAGGTGTTTGAACTCAGCAGCACACCCGAGTGGGAGCCCCTGGACATCGACTGGGACAAGCTATTGCAGCGTTTGGACGAGATCTAGGACTGCTGCGCAGGCTGCACCAGTTGCTCGGCCAGGTGCCGCCCCCCCACCGCTGCGTAGACCCTGGCGTCCGCCACCAGGCCGGCGAGTTCACCCGGCAAGAGAGCCTGACCTCCATCGCTCTTGGCGTCTTCAGGGCTCGCGTGCACCTCCACCGCCAGACCATCCGCGCCAGCAGCCAGGGCAGCCCGGGCCAAGGGCGGGATCAATCCGGGAATACCCGCCGCATGGCTGGGATCCACCATGATCGGCAGGTGTGACCATTGTTGCAGCAGAGGCAAAACGGTCAGGTCCAGAGTATTGCGCGTGGCGGGCTCGAAGGTACGGATGCCGCGCTCGCACAAAATTACATCATCGCAACCGTGGGCCGCGAGGTACTCCGCAGACTGCAACCACTCCTTGATGGTCGCGGAGAGACCACGCTTGAGCAAGACCGGCCGCCGGGCAGTGGCCACGGTCTTGAGCAGAGTGAAGTTCTGCATGTTGCGTGCACCGATCTGCAGGCAGTCCACATCGTGATCAAGAAATGCAGACAGGTGCCCCGCGTCCATGATCTCGCTGATAATTGGCATGCCAAAGCGCAGGCCAGCTTCCCTGAGGAGGAACAGGCCCTCGCGCCCGAGCCCTTGGAAGGCGTAGGGCGATGTGCGCGGCTTGAAGGCCCCGCCCCGTAGAACATGAGCCCCCGCCCGTTGGGCACAACGCGCCGCTTCGTCCAATTGCTTGGCGTTTTCCACAGAGCAAGGTCCCGCTATGACCACCACGCTCCCGCCACCCACAGGCACGCCCCCCAAGCTGATTACCGAGGGTCCGTCCCGGAAACTACGATCCACGCGGCGCCACTCGCCCTCGGGATGCACAATGGACTCCAGCTCGGCCAACTCTTCGATGCGCCTGACGAGGCTTGCATCCACCTTGTCCAGGGTAGCGATGATTGGCCGGTTGAGTTCAGGACTGCGCGAGGTACGCACGCCTTCGACTTCGAGCATCTCCGAAATCGCAGCCGCCCGAGCTTCCGATGTACCGGGCCAGAGGCGCAGGATCATCGCGCCCCCCCACTGTTTGCCCGACAGCCCGCTTGAATCGCCTCGAAGACGCTTGAGAGAGCATGCGGGGAAAAGTCTCCGCTGGCCCGCAGCAGCAGATCCTCCAGGTTTGCGGGGACTTCCAGGGCTTCGTCTGCCAGCAATCGCGCCCGTTCCTCCAACAGGTTCAACAGAGCGCGATCGAGAAAGGCCAGGTGGTTTCTGGTTTGAGGTTGCATGGGTTTTCCTATTTCGGTTGGGCCCGGCAAAGGGCCGCGACAAAGTCATGGGCCGCCTGAGCCCCATCCTGGGGAGAACCCCCGGTGCGGTGCAAGAGTTGCACCAGGGCGCTGCCCGAGATAGCCAAGTCCGTATGGCCCGCCAAGGCTGAAATATCCGCGGGCTCGGCCACGCCAAAGCCCACGGTCAAGGGAGTAGAACCTGCCAGAGCACGGACCTGGTCGAGCCAACCAAGGACCTCTGCGTCAAAACAAGTGCGCTGGCCCGTGACTCCCGTGCGCCCCACGCAGTACAAGAAGCCGGTGGAGGCTTCGGCAGCGGCACGAATCCGCGCCGGCGACGAGCGCGGAGTGGCAAAGAACACCGTGCCAAGGTCAAGCTCCGCGCAGGGGTCCTGCAGTTCTTGGGCCAACTCCGGGGGCAGGTCGGGCACCACGAAACCGTCGCCCCCCGCCTCGGCCAATCGTTCCGCGCTGGCCCCAAGGCCACCGAGGCCCACCAGAAGGGGATTGATGTAACTGAACAACAGCACCGCCATGAGCCCGCCCTCCTCGCGGTAGGTACGAATCAACTCAAGGGTTCGGACCGGGGTCATACCCTCAGCCAGACTGCGCTGGGCCGCGGCCTGCAAGATCGGTCCGTCTGCCAGAGGATCGGAGAAAGGCAAGCCCAACTCCAAACACACGGCGCCCGCCTTTTCGATTGCGTGCATCACCGCCAGGCTGCGCTCAAAGCCCCCGTCCCCGGCGGTCAGATAGGGCGCAATTGCGGGACAGGCACCCTCGCGCCCCACCCGAATGGCAGCTTGCAAGAAAGCGCTCACGCCTCATCCCCCAGCAGGGGCAAGACGGTGACCAGGTCCTTATCGCCTCGGCCCGAAAGACCGAGTACAACCCGTTTGCCCTGCCAGTCACCCTGATGGGTCATGAGCCAACCCAGGGCATGGGAGGACTCCAGAGCGGGCAGAATCCCTTCGAATCGTCCGAGCGCCTGGAATCCTGCCAGGGCTTCCGCATCTCCGGCGACCTCGTAGCGCGCACGCCCCTGATCGGAAAGATCCGCATGCTCAGGCCCCACCGCGGGGTAATCCAAACCGGCGCTGATGGAGTGTGTGCCTTGAATCTGACCGTGTTCATCTGAAAGCACCAATGTGCGGCAGCCATGCAAGACTCCCTCACGCCCCCCCAGCCAACGCGCCGCGTGTTCTCCCGGCTGGGAACCGCGGCCTCCTGCTTCGACTCCTATGAGAGCCACCTGTTGGTGGGGCAAGAAGGCGCGAAAAAGACCAATCGCATTGGATCCGCCCCCCACGCAAGCCAACGCGAGATCCGGCAGTTCCATCCCGCTCTGCTCCAGGAACTGGCGCTTGGCCTCTTCGCCGATCACCGAATGAAACGCGGCCACGATGGTGGGAAAGGGGTGAGGGCCAAGTGCCGAACCCAACAGGTAGTGCGCATCGGGATCGGAAACCCAAGCGCGCAAGGCTTCGTTCACCGCGTCCTTGAGGGTGCGCTGACCGCTAGCCACGGACTCAACTCGCGCGCCCAGCAAGCGCATACGCTCCACATTAGGCCGCTGTCTTTCGATGTCCACCTCCCCCATGTAGACAACGCATTCCAAACCAAGCAGGGCACACACGGTGGCGCTGGCAACCCCGTGTTGTCCCGCGCCGGTCTCTGCAAGAATACGCTTCTTGCCCATGCGCTGGGCCAAGAGCGCCTGGCCCATGGCGTTGTTCAGCTTGTGGGCTCCCGTATGCAGAAGATCCTCGCGCTTGAGCCAGAGGTCCACGCCCCACTCGTTGCTCAGACGCTGGGCCTGAAACAAGGGTGTAGGTCGCCCACCAAAGTCCCGGGCCAGGCGCGCAAGTTCGCTTGTGAACCCCGGGTCCGCTTGGGCTTCGATGAAGGCGGCTTCCAATTCCAGGAGAGCGGGCATCAAGGTCTCAGGGGCATAGCAGCCGCCGAAACGCCCAAAGTGCGTGGGGAGTTGGAAGGAACTCATGGCTGGGTCTCCTGCAGGGCAAAGGCCTGGCGAGCCCGATCCGCAAAATCAGTCATGCGCTGGGGATCCTTTTTTCCGGGAGCGCGTTCCAATCGGGAGGAAGCATCCACACCCAGGGGTTTGACCGCGCGGATGCTGGTAGCAACACTCTCCGGGCCCAGTCCCCCGGCCAGAAGACATGGCCCCGCGGCAGCAAGTTCGGCAGCCAGGACAGAATCAACCAAGAGCCCGCTGCCCCCGGCGGAAGATGGATGATCGAGCACGAATGCCTGCGCCGCGCTGAACCAGCGGACCAGATCCACCAAAGCTCCCTTCTGCACGCCTATGCGCCGCAGGATCGGAAAGCCAAAGGACTCAAAATCCTCGGGATCCTGATCTCCGCACAACTGCAACAGGTCCGCACCACTCGTCTTCATCAAGGAACCAAGATCATCGGGGTCACCGTTCACCACCACCAACACACTGGATTTGTTCGCGGGAACGGCCGCCACCAGAGACGTGAGATCTTGAAGAGAAACATGGCGGGGAGAATCCTCGTGGTGCACAAAGCCAAGGAGATCCGCTCCCGCCCCAACCGCGCCGTGCACATCCTCAACCCGAGTCAGCCCACAGATCTTGACCGTGCCCGGCTTCATGCCTCTATCGCCTCACTCCAATTTCGCAGAGTCGCTTCGGGGTCTTCCGAGCGCATGAGAGCCGTGCCCACCAAAGCCGCATCCGCACCTGCTGCGCGCACACGCAAGAGGTCTTCCGGACCATACAAGCCAGACTCCGCCACTGACAAGACACCCTCGGGAATGAGGGGCACGATGCGCTCAACCGTTGCCAGGTCAATCGAAAAATCCCGCAGGTCACGGGCGTTGACTCCGATGGCGCCAATGCCAATGGACGCACAGTCAAGTCGTGCTGCCCGTTCTAATTCCGCTTCGTCGTGGATCTCCACCAAGGTAAAGAGCCCCTGCTCCCTGGCGCATACGGCCAGTTCTTCGAGCAGGGCGTCCTCCAAGCAAGCGCAGATCAAGAGCACCCCATCCGCTCCCATGGGCACGCTTTCGAGCACCATCTGAGTGGAGATCAAGAAGTCCTTGCGCAGGCGAGGCAACCCTGCTGATTGCACGGCGGCAAGATCCCGGGGATGGCCCCCAAAATGCTCTTCCTCGGTCAGGATCGAAAGGGCCGCGGCGCCTCCGCGGGCATAGGCCTGGGCCCGCCAGGCAAGATCGACCTCTTTGGAAAGCTGCCCCACCGAGGGAGCCCGGCGTTTGCACTCAGCGATCAGTGACAGGCCGGGAGCGCCAAGGGCAGTGCGAAACAACTCAAGAGAACCTGCGGCGTCGATCTTCTCCACCGGCTGGCGCTCACCAGCCCTGACCGCAACCGATTGCAGGATCGGATCCAGCCGTGTGCCGGTCAGCCGTACTCCAGCGGGCAAGCTCACGCGCTTACCGCCTGGGAAAGTTGCACCCACTGTTCCAAGCGATCCTTGGCTGCGCCCGAATCCAGGGCCTCGGCGGCCAGTTGCAAACCCTCTTCGGCACTCGCGGCTTTTTCTGCCAGCACAAGAGCCGCCGACACATTGTAAAGCAGTGCATCCCGCAGGGGCCCACCGTCACCAACCAGCAGGCGCTGCAAGATGCCCGCATTGTGCTGCGCATCACCCCCCGCCAAGGCGGAGACCGGCGCCGCGTCCAGACCCAGCTTCACTCCTTGCGCCTCAAAGGACTTCAAGGAGCCCACACAACGCACCATGTTGGGCCCGTCCAAGGTCAACTCATCCGCACCGCCGCCCCCATGAACCACCAGCGCGCGCTCATGGCCCAGGGACTCCAGAATCGATGCCACCTCCTCAACCCGGGATCCATCTGAAACCCCCACCAGCTGCCGACGCACACCACCGGGGTTTGCGAGGGGGCCGAGGGAATTGAAGATCGTGCGAATCCCCAGGGCCCTGCGCACAGGTCCCGCATGACGCATAGCCGGATGATAGAGGGGCGCGTGCAGGTAGGTGATACCCACCTGCTCCAGCACTTCCCGAGCCTGTTCCGGGGTCAACTCAATGCAAACCCCGAGTGCCTCCAACAGGTCCGCGGATCCGGACTTGGAAGAAGCGGCTCGGTTGCCGTGCTTGACCACCTGGGCTCCCGCGGCGGCGGCCACCAGGGCAGCTGCGGTGGATAGGTTGAAGGTGCCGAGCCCATCGCCACCAGTGCCACAGGTGTCGATGGCATCTGGGTAGGAATGCTCGAAGGGCAACATGCTGCCACGCAATGCGCGCACGGCCCCGAGCAATTCATCCCGGGTCTCCCGCCGTTGAGCCAGACTGGACAGCAGCGCAGCCAGGACCAGGGCATCTGCTTTGCCACCCAGGACCTCCCCGAAGATCTCTTCGCACTCCGCACTGCTTAGCTTCGCGCCCCCCTGCACAGCGGCCAGTGCCTCGCGCGTGTTCACAGGCTGCTCCCTGGACTGCGCGTGGCCACGGGTTCTCCCGCAGCGGCCAAGAAGTTCGCCAGGATGCGGGTGCCCAAGGGAGTCAGAATCGACTCGGGATGGAACTGCACTCCAAAGCGCGGGCCGCGGGTGTCTTGCACTGCCATCACATGCCCCTCCTCGGTCCAAGCGATCAGATTCAGGTGCTCCGGCAGGCTGGCCCGTTCGGCCACCAAGGAGTGATAGCGCGCACAGGGAAAGGGACTCTGAATACCGCGAAACAAGGGCCCCTTGGCGTGGTGCACCAAACTCGCCTTGCCATGCACCGGCGAGGGATCCACCAGCAACTTTCCGCCAGCCTGCTCCACAAGTGCCTGGTGTCCAAGACAAACCCCCAGCACCGGTATGCTGCAATCCAGGGCAGCGAGCAATTCCAGCGTTATGCCCGCGTCCTTGGGCCGACCCGGTCCCGGAGAAATCACCAGCGCCGAAGCTCCCAGGTTCAAAGCCTGTTCGCATGTCAAGGCATCGTTACGCCGCACCACAACCTCGGCACCCAAAGCCGCCAGGACCTGCACCAGGTTGTAGGTGAAGGAATCGTAGTTGTCGATCAAGAGAATCATGACTGAGCCCCCACCGGATTGCCGCCCCGGGGTTGAAAAGCGGGCTCGGCGGCCATTGTCACGGTCTCTGCCAGGGCTTGTGCCTTGTGCAAGGTTTCCGCGTGCTCCAGCTCAGGGTTCGACTCCCAAACGATGCCCGCCCCCGCCTGCCAATGGACGCGGTCCGCTTGCACTACCAGAGTCCGGATGGTGATGGCCAACTCCGCCGATCCGGAGCCATCAAAGTAGCCGAAAGCCCCCGCGTAGGGTCCGCGGCAACGGCCCTCCAAGGCAGTGACCAATTCCAAGGCGCGCACCTTGGGCGCTCCTGAGACCGTTCCCGCGGGAAAGCAGGCAGCGGCCAGATCCAAGGCGTCTCGCCCAGCAGCGAGGCGGGACTCCACGCGACTGACCAGGTGCTGCACGCGGGGAAATTTTTCCAGCACGGCGTGTTCGCGCACCTGCACACTGCCCACCCGAGCCACCCGGCCCAGATCATTGCGCGCCAGATCAACCAGCATATCGTGCTCTGCGCGTTCCTTGGGATCAGTCGAGAGTTCCACGCCCAAGAGGTCATCCTGCGCCTTGTCTTTGCCGCGTGGACGGGTGCCCGCGATGGGCACGGCCTGGCAAACTCCGTCTCGTAGGGAAACCAAACGCTCGGGAGAAGAACCGATCAGGGTGATGTCATCCGTGGACCAATAGAACATGTGAGGCGCGGGATTCACCAGGCGCAGCACGCGATAGAGGGTGAAAGAATCCCCCGCAAAGCGCCGGGAAAAGCCCTGACTGAGGACTGCCTGAAAGACCTCCCCCGCGCCAATTTCCTGACGCAGGGTTTCCACCGCTTCCATGTAGACACCCGCTTCAGTGGTGCGCTCGGTCTGATCGTCCAGCAGGGTGAAGCCTTTGAAATCCCCCGCCTCGGTGGAGAGGTCCTGGGCCAGCCCCTCGAGTTTCTTCTCCGCTGCACTACGGTCTGCAGCGCCCCGGGGACAGGCGGTGATCAGATACAACCGCTGGGTCGCATGATCAAAGGCAACCACATCCCGGAACAAATCAAAACAGGCGTCTGGCGCACCAAATGGATCGTTCTCCTGTCGCTTGATACGAGGCTCCAACTCCGTGACCCACTCATGGCCAAAGAAACCAAGCCAGCCTCCCACCAGAGGGGGCAGACCCGGAGGCGCCTTGGGCACCGCGTGAGACTTGAGAGCCGCGCGCAAGGCTTCCAATGCACTGCCTTTAGTGGTGACGCTCTTGCCACCCTCGGTGACGGACACCTCTCCCGCACGTGCTCGCAGGGACGCGCAAGGATTGACGGCCACGAAGGAATAGCGGGCCAGACGCATCACCCCCTCAACGGATTCGAGCAGCGCGCCCTTGTGGCCGCTGGCCCTCAGGGCTCGGAATGCCTGCACCGGGGTGAGAAGGTCAGCGGGCAATACCCACCAGGCCAGTTGGTACTGATCGGCGTCTTGATCGGTGGATCGGGAAAGAGGTGAAGTCACGCGGAGTCTCGGGAATGGTCTTGCACGGGCTGTTCTTGCAGGCCAGCAGGATAGGAAAAAAGAAGCGCGGGCCCCCAGAGGATCTGGGAGCCCGCGATGAACATCAGGAAAAGGCGAAGGTCCTAGATCTCGCACCCCATCCGCTGCATCGCGGGCGAGGGGCACCACCACCACTGCCCCAATCGGGCACTGGTTCGGCTGGGAGCGGTTATACGCCCCTGAAGGCCTTGGATCTTGCGTTCCATTCAACGAATCCTAACCGGCCGGGGCCGGAGCGCAAGGGCCGGGCCCAGAACGAGACAGGGAATCGGCTCACGAGGGCGCGGTTGCCACGGTCTTTGGAGTCGTGAACTGCCGGTGACCTTCGATGCCCCCCAGGAATCCCACGCCTGACTGGCGGGCGCCGACCCAGGGAGTACCCGGGGCGCCGCCCAGATAACGATTGACCCCCACCTGACCAGCGCGCAACCCAGCGGAAACCCGACGGCCTCGCTCAGGATCGCCGGTCCACACATTTGCGCCCAAGCCATAGACCGTGTCGTTGGCTCGCTCGACAGCCTCGTCTTCGGTGTCAAAGCAGGTCAAGCAGACCACCGGGCCAAATGTTTCATCACGAATGACCTTCGCATCGCTTGGAGCATCAACAATCACCGTGGCGGGATAGAACCAACCGGACCCCTTTGGCAGTTCACCACCGAGCGCAATACGCGCACCCTTTTCCCGGGCGTCCGCCACATGGGCCACTACATTGTCCCGTTGGGATTCGCTCACCAAAGGCCCCATGCAGGTCTGCTTGACCTGGGGATCTCCAAAAGGCCAGTTCCCCGCTTCCTGCAACACAAGCTTCTCGAAGCGTTGCGCCACGGAGCGCTCCACCAGGACCCGTTCCACGCTGCAACAGACCTGCCCCGTGTTGCGCAGGGAGTTCTGAGTCGCGCAGATTGCAGCGGCTTCCAGATCAGCGTCTGCAAAGACAAGCAGGGGATCCTTGCCTCCGAGTTCCAGTACCAGTCGTTTCAAACTGCCCGCGGCGCTGCGCATGATTGCTATGCCCGTGGCGCGACTGCCCACAAAAGCGATCATGTCCACCTCTTCCTCCACAAGCGCAGCGCCCACTGGGCCGCCCCCCTGCAGCAGCTCCAGCACCCCGTCTGGCAGATGCTCCTGAAACAGGCGGGCCAGGAATGCCCCGGTCAGGGGCACATGCTCGCTGGGCTTGAACACCACCGTGTTGCCCGCCCCCAGGGCAGGAATCAGGATCTGGGCAGGCATGCCCACAGGAAAATTCCAAGGGGTGATGACCGCCACGACCCCGTGGGGTTCGCGGGACAAGAGCACCTCGTCCTCGCTGCCAGGCATGATTTGGGGCGCAATCGCCAGGGCCACCTCATCCAACTCACCAGCCAAGTGCTTGGCATAGCCCCGCACCTCGCCAATGGCCTGGGAGAGGGGTTTGCCCATCTCCCGGGAGAGGAGTGCTCCAAGTTCCGGGGCCTCCTCCTCCAGGCGCTTGAGAACTGCGCGCAACAGGTCCAAGCGCTGGCCCGAGTCCATGCCACGCCAGGCGGGCCAGGCATTCCGGGCCCGAGCTACCTTGGCTTGAACCTCCGCTTCGGTGGCACAGGGAATCTCCTCGATCAACTCTCCCGTGGCGGGATCCAGATTATGGATGGTGGCTTGACTCATGTCCCCATGGTGCCCCAACGCCAGGGCAACTGGCCAGCGGGAGCTGCAATAAATCGAGCCCCTAGAGCAACCAGCCGCCAGCTACTTCCAAGTCCTGACCGATCACATGGCTAGCGTCCGAAGAGAGCAACCAGCTCACCGCCGCAGCGACTTCTTCGGGCTTGCCTCCGCGGCCGCTGGGAATACGTGCCAGGCGCTCAGGATCGGATGTCTCCGAAGCCGCGTCCCTGTGGGGAATCACCCCCGGTGAGACCATGTTGACGCGCACCCCATGGGGCGCTTCCTCCAGGGCCGCAGACTTCATCCAGACCAGGAGCGCGGTCTTTGCAGCTATGTAGGCAGCAGTCGTTTGACGAGCGCGAACCCCCGCCAGTCCAGCGCTTCCAAAAAACACCGCCGCCCCCTTGGAAGCGCGCAGGGCTCCTCGACTCGCATCCAAGAAATCCACCGCCGAGAGCATGTTGCTACGCCAAAGGTCCTGCACCAATTCCCGTGAGGTTTCAGAGGGCACAGCACTCGCAAACTCCCCCATGGCGTGCACGACCCCGTCCAATCGACCGGCCCTGGCCAGGACCCGATTCACCACCTGTTCAGCTGCCCCTGTCTCACTCAGATCCGCCTGATGCACCTGGTCTTCACCGAGGCGATCGACGAGACCCTGTCGCCCCGCAGCATCACGATGTACCCCATGTACACACCAGCCAAGGGCCGCGAGGCGTTCCGCGCTGGCCAGGCCCAAACCCCGAGCCGCGCCGCTGATCAAAACAATGGGAGTGCTGGACACCGCCCCAAGATAGCCGAAGCCCCAGGGCCTTCAGTTCACCCAACCGGCACGACTGAAGGGCCACAGGCGCGCGCGCACCACCCCGCGCAGGCAGTCCATTGGCACCTGACCGAACTCGCGGCTGTCGGAGCTGTGGATACGATTGTCCCCAAGTACAAAGAAGTGATTGGGAGCCACGGTGCTGTGCTTGAAGCTGGTACGGTCGACCAGACCCGCATCCAGATAGGGCTCGTCCAGGAGTTCTCCATTGACCCAGACCTTGCCAAAGGCGATCAAGATGTCATCCCCCGGCAAGCCGATCACGCGCTTGACATAGTCCAAACTGCGATCAAGGGGATACTCCAGCACCACCACATCCCCGCGGTTCATGGGGATGATGTGGTGAAAGAAACCATCCACCACTATTCGATCGGAATTCAGGATTCCCGGAGACATGGACGACCCACGCACCTGAGAAACGTGAAAGCAAAGGCTCCAGAGAATCGCCGCCATGGCCAGACCCTGGGGGAACCAGCGCAGCAGCCGGCGCGAAATGCTCAGGCCGGACAAGGGCAGCTTGCCTTCAGGAGACAGTCCCGAGGGAAAGACGGCGTGAGAAGAGGAAACGCGTGCGGCCGGATACTGGGCTGGCGCCATAAAATTTATCGGCGGGGCAAGCAGAGCCGCACGCGTGGTCTTGCTTTCCTGGTCCTCTTGGGGGGCACTCTTGGCCCCGAGACCCTGGAAATCCTCTTGCATGCGAGCTTTATCGACATGCAGCCCCTCTCAACTTGAGCCAGGAGAAGCTTCTGTTCGTGGTCACCTCAAGGCCCTTGTACAGACCAGGTCCCAGCACAGTGTTTGTTTTGAGTGGCCTCTCGTCAGGCCCGAATGCCAGCGCTACACTCCCCCCGCTGGACAGCCGGGTCTCACCCATCTCTGCAAGCTGACCAGCCGCCCCCCACCCCCTTCTCCCCTTGGCCAGCCAACAACGCCTCCACGCCACCCTGCGGGTCGCCGCCAAGGAACTGCGCGAGACCCTGCGCGATCGCCAAACCGCTTTCACCACCTTGGTCCTGCCGATCTGCATGTACCCGGTGTTGTTCTGGGTCATGGTCCAAGGTTTCCTGGTGTTGCAGGGTCAAAAGGAGCGTACCGAAGTGCGCGTGGGGGTGATCAACCAGGAGTCCGTCCCAGAAGACCTGCTACGGGCCTTGGACAAGGGGCAGGATGAGGACGAGGAGTATCAGGCCAACCGTTTGGTGCTGGTGGATCTGGGAGCACAAGAGGACGTGCCCCGGGCCGAGTTGCTTGAGCCCCAAGGGGAAGACTCTTCGCCCGGTGATCCCCCCTTGGCAGGGGTCTTGAGTTTTGCACCGCAGGGTGCACAGTTGCATGTGAACCGGAGCGAGCCCAAGGGCGAGCTGACCGAAGGGCGCATCACAAGTCGCCTCGCCAGGCATGTGGATCAGCTGCGCGAACAAGCTGCGCAGGAAGGAGGCTACTCCCCAACGGCCCTGGAACCCCTGCGCCTGGAACGCAAGGATGTGGGCCCAGAGAGCGACAAGGGCGCGCTGATCCTGGCGATGCTGCTGCCCATGCTGCTGGTGACCATGTGCGTCATGGGCGCCTTCTTTCCGGCAGTGGACCTGTCCGCAGGAGAACGGGAACGGGGCACGGCGGAGACCACCCTGCTGTTGCCCATCCCGCGCCTGTGGGTCCTGCAAGGAAAGGTACTGGCGGTGGCCAGCCTGTCCATGATCGCCACCAGCTTCAATCTCCTGGCCCTTGGGATTTCCGCCGAGGGGTTGTTGGCGACCCTGCTGCAGGGCAGCAGCATCACAATCAACCTGCCCTGGCAGTCTCTCTTGGCAATCGCGCCTCTGACCCTGCTCTTTGCCCTCTTCGCGGGAGCCACCCTGACCGCAATCTCAGGTCTGGCGCGCAATTTCAAGGAAGCCCAGGCCATGCTCGGCCCGGTGCAATTGCTCTTCATCATGCCCGCCATCGCCGGCATCATGCCGGGCATCGACCTGACCCCGGGCCTGGCTCTGGTACCGGTCTTGAACATGACCCTGGCCGCCAAGTCCATGCTACTGGGCAAGATCCTGCCCCTTGAGTACACCCTGGTCGCAATCTCGTTGCTGATCAGCGGGTGGCTGGCCTTGAATCTGGCAGTGCGTTTGCTCTCCCGTGAAGCATTTGCGACTAGTTCCGCCACCATTCCCTTGAGAAAGCTCGTTTCCTTCCTGCGATCCGATGGGGACGCAAGCCGATGACTGAAGCCACACATAGCCAGGCCCTTGAGGCACAAGCAACTGACCCCCAGGGCCCAGCAATCGAAGCCAAGGCTCTGACCAAGGTATTCTCCGACCCAAAGCGCGGAAAAATCGCGGCCGTGCAGGACCTGGACCTGACCTGCAACTATGGCGAGGTAATGGGACTTCTGGGACCCAATGGCGCGGGCAAGACCACCACACTGCGCATGCTCTCCACCATCCTGGCCCCCACACGGGGAACGGCCACGGTCGCTGGAGCAGATGTGACCAACGACCCGATCACCGTACGCGAGCGGGTAGGATTCCTGTCAGGAACAACCGGGCTCTATCCGCGTTTGACCGCCAAGGAAGTGCTGCAGTATTTCGGACGGTTGCACGGCATGGATGAGGACACCCTGGGCCAACGCCTGGAGGTGGTGGTCAAAGCCTTTGACCTCAACGAGTTCCTGTCCGGCCGCTGCGAGTCCCTTTCCACCGGCCAGAGGCAGCGGGTTTCCATCGCCCGGGCGGTGATCCATGACCCGCGGGTACTGATCTTGGACGAGCCCACCACCGGCCTCGATCTCTTGGCAGCCAGCGACATGATCCGCTTCGTGGAATCCCGCCGGGAGGAAGGTCGCTGCGTGCTGTTCTCCACCCACGTGTTGTCTGAGGCCGAGCGTCTATGCGATCGCATCGCGATTGTGCATGCGGGCCGGGTACTTGCGGTGGGTACGCCCCAAGAACTGCGAGAAGAAACGAAAGAAGAATGGCTCGAAGATGTATTCCGGGCCTTTGTGGCACGAGCGGACCAGACACTCACCAGCGAGGCAGACAACCTGTGAACTGGACCGAGACCATGGGCACAGTCTTCCGCGTGGAAGTGCTGCAACTTCTCCGGGATCGCCGGGCGCTGTTTGCGGCGGTACTCCTGCCGGTGGTGCTCTATCCCCTGATGCTCTCGGGCAGCGACCTGCTGCAGAAATCCGCGGTCAGCAGTTTGGAGCAGCGCGAGTTGACCGTACTTGTAGATGCAAGCGAAGCGCCGCCGGAACTCGCCATGCGTCTAATCGACGCGATTCAGGATCCCGCTACCATCATCCAAGAGGGGGATGCCAGCAGCCTGAATCAACTGCCCGCTGCATCCCTGCCCGAAAACCACCGCCAACAGATCGAGGACGCCTGGCGAGAACTTATTGGCGACACAGCCCAAGCGGTCTTGACCATTGCAGGAGGCGCCGGTCCGAACGAACAACTCAACGCCAAGATCTGGTACGAGCGCAAGGACGAGTCCTCGCGCACCCTGTCGACACGCCTACGCAATCGCCTGAGCGAGTTGGCCAAGACCATGACTGTCGAGCGGCGCAAGGAATTGCTGGGCCGCGATCCAGGCAGCGGCCTGCAACTTGAGGTGCACGATCTGGCCTCCGCCGAGGACCGGGGCGCGGCCAGCATGGCACGCTTCCTGCCGATCCTGCTGGTGATGCTGCTCCTGTCGGGGGGCTCCTACGCCGCCCTCTCTGTTTTTGCCGGGGAGCGCGAGGCTGGCACTCTGGAAACCCTGCTGGTGAGTCCAGCGGACAAGAGCGCCCTGGTGCTGGGCAAGTTCGGGGCTGTACTGCTCACGGGCCTGGCCTGTCTGGCCTCCAACATCCTGGGGCTCTTCCTGGCCGTCCAAGTTGGTTGGGAAGGAATGGGCGGTGGCGACTCAGGAGGCGTGGGCCTCACCCGTTTGAGTGGCGCCCTGGTCTTCATCCCCGCCTGCATCTTGGTCTGCGCGCTACTTTGTCTGGCCTGCGGGCGGGCGCGAAGTTTCCGCGAGGGCCAGCACATGCTGCTACCCCTGATGCTCGCTCTGGCGGTGCCCAACATGGTCGTGCTGGCCCCTGGCCTGGAGCACAACTTCCTCTTGGCCCTGGTGCCCCTGACCGGGGCGGCCCTCTCCCTGAGGGATGCGCTGCTTGGAGAACTGACCCTGGGGGTGACCCTGGTAATGATCCTGTCCCATCTGGGTTGGAGCGCCTTCGCGGTACGCCAACTCGCCGGCCTGTTGGACGCGGAACGGGTTCTGATCGGCGGTTCGTCAGCAGAGGAAGCGAGCAATCGAAGACTCGCCTCCCGCCATGCCCAAGCCTACGCCTTTGGTTCGGTACTCTTGATGCTGGGGGTGGCCTCGCGCCTCCAGGGCTACGACATGCTGGGAGGTCTCCTGGCCACCCTTTGGGGGTTGATGCTGCCCCTGGGGCTGATCTGTCTCTGGCACGCGAAAAAACGCTTTGGACCCTCACCCGCCACGGACTTCATCCGCGCGCAGCCGCGCGTCTTGGATCTGATCCTGGCAATCTTGATCGTGCCGGGCCTTGCTTACCTGATGGAATTCTTGATGCGCGGTCAACAATTCGTGCTGCCCCTGCCAGAGGCAGTGACAAAGAACCCCGTCCTGGAAGAGTTCTTTGGCAGCACGCCCCTGATCACCCTGCTCTTCGCCATGGCGGTCAGCCCGGGAATCGTGGAAGAGCTTCTCTTCCGAGGCGCAATCCTGGGAACTCTGGCCCGGGACAAGAGGCCCCTGCGTGGGGTACTGATCTCATCGCTCTTCTTTGCCGCCGCGCATGCGTCTTTGCACCGGCTGATGCCCACCTTCCTGATCGGCATGCTACTCGGCACCATCACCCTGCGATCGCGCAGCCTGTGGCCCGCTGTGATCCTGCACATCGCTTATGACGCTTGGATCTTGCTACTTGGCACTGAGCGCTTGCCAGAGATTCTGATCAGCGGACCGGCCCGCTTCCTGCCCTGGTTGGCCCTGCCGGCTCTCGTGTTGCTGCTCAAGCCCTGGACCCTGGGCCACTGGCGCAAGACCAAGCCTCACTGAATAGCGGCGGCCATCAGTCGGGCACCTTCCCCACCGGTCCAGACCAAAGCCCAACCATCCCCAAGGGCCGTCAAGCGAGCGCGGCCATCGCTGCGCTTGCCCTCGACCTGAGCCACGCTCATGATCGGGCCCTGACTTTCTCCCACCCGGCGGACCACCCAGGCGGCCCCCGCATCATTCCGTTGCAGCCAGGAAACCAGGAGGCGTCCCTTGGCATCGAAGCTGGCGCTGACCTGACCCAGGGGGCTGCCCTGGTCCACCACTTGCACCGGACTAAAAGTGACCCCCTTGTCCTGGGACAAGCAGACATTGACCCGCGAAACCTCATTGCTGCCTTCGGTGTACCAAAGCAAAGCAACCTGGTCCCCATGACTCACCAAGCTGGGGCCGTTCACCGGGCAGGCGAGGAACTTCCATTGGTCCGCGTGCACGCTGAAGGGCTCCCCCCAACCGGCCTCGGCGGTCCAACGGGCCAAGAGAATGTCCCGCAGACCCTCGTCTGACCGATCGCGCCAAGCTGCTAGGGCGGTGCCATCCCCAAGGGTGATCAAGGCGGTGGGACAACACTCACAGGTCTGTCCATCGAGCACACTCTCGGGGCCACGGGTTCCGTCCTTGGCAATCACGCGGCTCATCAGAGTCATGGGCCCTTTCTCCTTCATCAGCCGGCCATCAAGCCAAACTGCCAACACGCGCTCTTGATCCAGAGCGGTCAAGGAAGCGAAGCCGTGTTCGCCAGGACCCGTGTGCTCATGGATAGGGCCCTGCTCCGCAAAGCTGCCGTCCTCTTGGCGCAAGGCGTACTGCACATGATAATCGTAGGTACCGGAGTCAGCCTTCTGCAACCAGGTCACAAGTCCCCCATCGGGAGAGATCGCCGGAGTGTCCGCCCAATTGACGAACCAGCCACCACCCTCCACGATGACCTCTTCGGGAGCAAAAATGAGCCCCTCTTCGGTCATCTCCAAGCGACTGCTGACCAATCCATGTTCATCATCACCCACATAGCGAGTGGCCAAAATTCTCCCAGCTTGGCCCAAGCGCGGAAAGCGAGCGATCGGGCCCCGAACCGGGGCATGCACTTCGATTGCTTCCGGAGATGCTGCGGGAGCAACGGCCCCACCACAAGCTTGGGCCCAGAGGACAATCCCCACTCCGGCGAAGCCGAGCAAGGTACCAGCAATCAAAGACGGAGTTGTGCGCCGGGCTTCGGCAACACCAAGACGGGCGAAGGGCAAGGTAAACAAGGGGGTAGTGGAAAAGACGAGAGCCGCAACTCCCGCGGAGAGTTCACGCAGGGCCAGATGGTAGGGAATCAGACCCAGCACAGAGCCGATGACCGAGGCAATCAGGAGGGCCCGCAGGCCCTGGCGGCGCCGCAGGGGTTTGGTCAGCGCCGCGAACTCGCGCCCCAGGCCCCGGCGCATGACGCCGAATACGGTGGCTATCAAGAAGGCCCCGATCACGCCCCCGCTCAGACGCACCGCAGCACCGCTGAAAATCCCGGCCCCCTGCATGCCTTCGTGGCCGCTCAAAATCGAAATCGTAATCGCGAGGGCATTACCTGTGGCCAAGAGCACGCCCCGGCGACGCACCCTTGGATCGAGCGATCCGCCGCCTCCTCCGCTACGCAAAACCAGCAGCACTCCTGCCAACACCAGACCCGCTCCCAGCAAACTGCCCGGATCCATCACATCTCCAAACAACCAGTGGGCGCCGATCACCGTCAAGGGCACATTGGTGAGGGACACTACCGCGGTGGTCTGTACGCCACACATGGGCAGGGAGGCAAAATAGAGGGCGTCCCCGATAGCAAAACCCAAGAGCCCGCTGATCAGCATCTGCGGAATGGCGCCGCTGGGAACTCCCCCGTCGCCAATGGCAGCCCCGACAATGAAGAACAGAGCCCCCGCCAGAGTGTTCTTGAAGAGCACCGCAGCATTTGCGGTGGGCGGCTTGGGCCCAGAGAAGATCCGCGAAAACAGGTGCGAAGCCGCTGCCCAGCTGCCTGCGGCAAAGAGGCCTGCAAAGAGACCCCACAAACTCATTTCAAGCATGGGCCAAAACCCCTCGGGTGCCTGCTCCCCCAAGCAAAGCGCCGTGCACCTGAAACAGAAGCGCGGCGTTCATGAACAAAGGGATCGGCACCGCCGGGGCGACAACGGCCTCCCCATCAGCCCTTGCGGGCCTTTTTCTTGGCGGTGTGGTACTTACCTGACCCCATGCCGATCTTGCGTACGCGCTTGCGGCCGCGGGTGGGACCGCCAGCTTTGGTTTGGGACTTGGCCATGACTGTGATTGACTCTGGATGGGGTTCTGGTGGCTTCGACGCGCCCAAGAGGGCATGTTCGAGCGCCGAAGGGTAGCGGCTGGGAGGGCTGGGGGCAAGACCCTATTGGTCCTGTGGAAGCTCAGAAGGGGCTCTGGACCCCTCCGAGCCGACCTGTGGGCTGCCCTCTGGTTCCGGCCAGCCCGTGAACTCAAAGCGATAGCGTGCAGCGGAAATGTCCTTGGGCAGGGAATCGATCATGCGATTGAGGGCAAATCGCAGGCGACGCTCAAGGATGTCGACCCCCTCAGGATTGCTGCCCGCGGGAAAGACCTGGACCCCCATGGCGTTGTCCCCCACCAGCACATCGCGGGCCATCAGACTGGGAGCTGGCATGGAGATGACAACATCGAGGCCCTCCTGACGGACGAAGTTGCGTGGCAGGTCCTCGATGTCGACCCCATAGATGGCCGGGGGCTGCTTGGGATCGGCGGATCGGACCACATGGGTCACGATCCAAGGCCGCTCCGCAGAAAAGCGCGACATGGAGATTGCCTGATGAATGCCTGGGGACGCAAGTTCCAGATAGAGCTGCAAGCGGCCTTCGGCGGTCGTAGGGGACTCCCTGCGGATCTGATCCCGATTGTCCTCAGCCAATGAGACCTGCCAGCGAAAGAAAGCGGGCACAGCCATGCCCATGGCGACAATGCCTATCAGGACCAAGATCGCCCGGGGGCCGGAGGTCTGGGATTGGGATTCCATAGGGCCCCATTGTCCCCGAATCGTGTCCCGCGCACAAGTTCTGTGGGGCATTCTGGTTCTGTAGGGTGTGCGCTGTCATGACTCTCTTCAACACCCTTGTCAGCGGCATCGCGGCGGCCCTGGTGGTGGGGCTCTCTCCCCAGGGGCCCCAAGAAGTCCAGAGCCGTGAGCACATACTGGATCGGGATGGCCAGCGGCTGGTGCTTTGGGAAAAGCACCCCGGGCAGTTGCACAAAAAAAGCACCCGAGTGGTCCTCCTCCTGCATGGTGCCACCTGGTCCGGGCGCCCTTGCTTTGATTTGGGGGTAGCGGGCTACTCCACCATGCAGGCCTTCGCCCAGGAAGGCTGGGACACCTTCAGCTTGGACATCCAAGGCTATGGCAGGTCCCAGGATCCACGGGGCGAGAACGTCAGCGAGGCGAGGGATGCCATCGAAGATGTGAAGGTAGCAGTGGATGCGATCCGAGAATTGAGGGGCGTCAAGCGTGTGGATCTTCTGGGTTGGAGCTGGGGTTCCCAGGTGGCGGGCCTCTTCGCCGAGACCTATCCCCAGCGCACGGGGCGACTGGTGCTCTATGGCTCCCACTGGCAGCCCCTGGAAGGAGCGCCGCCGCCACCTACTGATCGCTTTCGCAGCAACAGCAGAGAAGCCGCAGCATCAGACTTCGTGCCCGGTTGCTACGAGCCTGAGGTGCTTGAGGCCTTTGTGGCTGCAGCCCTGGCGGCGGACCCAGACAGTCCCAATGGTTCCCTGCGTGACTACCTCGGCAACATGCCCGTCCAACACCCCAGACGCATATCTCGGCCCACCCTTGTGATCCTCGGTGAGCATGAAGCAGCGTCCAAGATGAAGGATCAACTCGCCTTCTTTGCGGCCCTTGCTTCTCCTGACAAGCGCTTTGTGATCATCCCCGGGGGCGGACATGGCGTGCACTTGGAACAAACCAAAGAACGCTGGCGAGGGGCGGTCTTGGATTTCTTGAGCGCGGTGAACTGATGGACAGTCGCCGGATTTTCATCGGGGACATTCAGGGATGTCTCATAGAGCTGGAGCAACTGCTTGAAGCTCTCGACTTTGATCCAGCGAAGGATGCGCTGCATCCGGTGGGAGATCTGGTCAACCGTGGCCCAGATTCGGTTGGGGTCCTACGGCTGCTCAAGAGCCTGAATGCAGGAGGCGTGCTCGGCAACCACGATGTGCACCTGCTGCGGACGGCAGCGGGTATGCGCAGGCCGGGGCCTGGCGAACGCATGGAGTGTGTGCTGGAGGCGGACGATCGAAAGGAACTGCTCGATTGGCTGGCCACGCGGCCCTGGTGCCTGGAATGGGACGACTTGATCTGCATCCATGCGGGGATGCATCCGGACTGGCAGCATCCCGCTGAGGTGCTGCAAGGCATTCCCCCCACCGAGCCCACAGACGCGGCAGACTTCGCGGTCTTGGTGCGCCACTGCGATGCGACTGGCCAGCGAGCCCCACATGAAGAACCGGAACCACCCGCGCCCTTCGTTCCCTGGTGGCAGCACTGGGAAGCGCGAGAGAACGAAAGCAGGCGCGTGGTCTTTGGTCACTGGGCACGCCAGGGTTTATTGATACGAGACAAGATCGTTGGCCTGGATTCCGGCTGCGTCTACGGGGGTCAGTTGAGCGCATGGATCGCCGAAGAAGAGCGCCTGGTACAGGTCCCCGCCCAAAGAGCGTGGTGCCCGGTCACGCCACCGCACAGGAGATCATGAGCGCCACCGAGACCGACTGGTACGACACCCCGCGCTACTACGACCTGGTGTTCGACGAAGACACGCCCTTGGAAGGTTTCTTCCTTGAGCAGGCCCAAGCCCTTTATGGCAGGTCCAAGGGCAAACGCTGCCTGGAACCCGCCTGCGGCTCCGGTCGGCTGGTCCTGGAGATGGCCCGCAGGGGTTGGAAGGTCAGCGGCAACGACCTCTCGAATCCAATGCTGGCCCACGCCAAGGAGCGTCTCAAAGAGGAAGGCCTCAAGGCGCGCCTGGTCCACGGTGACATGTGCGAGCTACGCCTCCCCGGGCGCTTTGATCTGGCCCATTGCCTGGTGAGCACATTCAAGTACCTCAACACGGAAGCCAAGGCGCGCCAACACCTCACACGCATCGCGGACCTGCTCGTTTCCGGAGGGATCTACTGTTTGGGCATGCACCTGACCAATTATGAGCGCACCAAGCGCGAGCGCGAGCGCTGGGTTGTGGAAGAGGGAGGCACCCGGGTGACCTGCAACATCCAGGCCTGGCCCCCTGTGGCGCGCCGACGCAAAGAACAAATGCGCAGTCGCATGCGTATCGAAGAGAACGGGTCCGAACGCACCCAAGAAACCAACTGGTGGTTCCGCACCTACAGCGCGGAACAGCTGCGCAGGACCATTGGGTCAGAAAAGAGGCTGGAACTGGTGGCAGTGCACGACTTCCAGTACGACCTGGAGCAGACCGTGGAATTGGACAGGGGCTTTGATGTGCTACTGGTGCTCCGGCGCAAGAACCTCTAGCGCCCGGGTCCCTCGCGCACCAACACCTCAAAGGAGCGGGTGAACCCCGAGCGCTCGCCCATGGAGATCAAGGCATCGTCGTTGTGCCCCGCCCTCGCCGCAAGGGAATGCAATCCACGGGAGCCCAGAATCTCAGCGGCATTCTCGATCAGGCGCTTGGACATGCCGCGACGGCGGTAAGGATCGGCAGTCCAAAGCAACAAGATCATCGGCGTCTCGTCCCCCACCAGAGGATCGATCATGGGCCCGGTCACGATCAGACCGATGGTCTCACCTTCGCTCCCAATCGTTCGCAGAATTACGCCCGCTTTCGATTGGAGCACTCTTTGCAGCAACGCCAGTCCCCGGTCGGAAGGCACGGGCTCCTCGCGCAGCTCGTCCATGGTGTGCTCAATCAACTCCTGGGCCAGGGAGGCCAGGGGGTCGCAGTCGGCGGGGTCGTTGATCTCTTGTAGGCTCAAGTTCATGGAAAGAAAGGGCTCAGGTAGGAGTCGCGCGGGGCATTGATTGCTTGGCCCTGGCCCAACGACGCCTGGCCCCCAACACCAGATCATCGAGGCAGGCCTGCACGCAGGGCACCAACACCAGGACCAGGATAGTCGCCGCCGCCAGACCGAAGAACACGCTGATGGCCATGGGCTGCAAGAAGCGCGCTTGGCCACTGCTGAAGAAGGTCAAAGGGGTCAAGCCCGCCATGGTGGTCACACTGGTGAGCAGAATCGGCCTGAAGCGCAACGTGCCAGCTTCGACCAGAGATGCGAGATGCTCAATGCCCTGAGCCCGACGCTGATTGACGAAATCGATCAAGATCAAAGAGTCATTGACCACCACGCCGCAAAGGGCCAGGAGCCCGATCAATGACAGCAGAGTCATATCCCGGCCCATCAGCAGGTGCCCCACCACCACGCCCACCAAGGCAAAGGGCACGATGGACATGATCACCAAGGGTTGCAGGTAAGACCGAAAAAGGGTGCCCAGGATGGCAAAAATCAAAGCCAGCGCCACCAACGACGCCTTGGCCAGGCCAGCGAGACTGTTCTGGGTGTCATCGAAATCCCCCAGCGCCTTGATGGTGGTGCCTCCATGGGTCTTTGGCAAATCCGAGTAGCGCTCCAAAAGAGTACTGATGATGTCCCTTGCGTTGCCCACCGCCCGATCCACATCCGCAGTCAGGGTGATTGAGCGCTGACGATTCCGGCGGTGCAGGGAGGCAGGACCAGAGCCCTCTTCCCAGGTGGCCACATCCTTGAGGCGTACACGCGCCCCGGTTGCTGTGGTGATCTTCAACTGCCCCAGGGCGGCGGGATCGTGACGCACGCTTTCGGGCAGTTTGAGTTGCAGGTCCAGATCATCCCCCTCTCGACGAAGTCGCGCGCGACGCTGACCCTCCAAAGCAGTCCCGAGCTCTGCCACCAAGAGCCCCTCGCTGACCCCTATCAAGCGCCCGGCTTCGGTGGGCCTGATGCGCAACTCGCGTTTGCCCGTGCGCACGGAGGTACGCACCTCGTGTACCCCGGCAAAGTTGTGCAGGTCGGCCAGCACTGCTTCTGCAGCAAGGGTGATTTGTTCTTCATGTTGCCCACGCAGGACCAACTCAATAGCCCGGCCGTTGATCCCGGACTGCGGCTGGTCGATCTGCATGCTTTCCACCAAGGGCGCAACATCGCCCAAATTGGTGCGCAGCCACTGCACTACAGCACTTGCGTCCATTGTGCGTTGATCCCCCTCGCGCAATTCCACCCAGACCTGGGCCAGGTTCTGACCCAGCTCATAGTCCACTGCGTTTTGAGCCGCGACCCCAATCAAGGTGTTGATGCTCTCCAGATCTGTATCCGGCAAGGTCAGGCAAATGTCCTCCATCTGCCGAGCCACCGCTTCGCTGTCATCCAGCGAGGCATCGGGCACGAGGCGCACGGACACATAAAAGATCTTCGACTCAAAATCATCGAAGAAAACAAAGGGCAGACGGTGCTGGGCCAGGGCAGCTACCAAGGCCAGAAGCCCGATTCCTGCACCCACCACGCTCCAGCGCCAGGCCAGGGAAAACTTGAGCAGACGCACATAGGCCAGGCGCAACGGCTCGTACCAATGGCTCGCTGCCCGAACAGGCCCGGCACCAGCCAACTGCTGGCTCGCCAACTCTTCGGCCCGCCGCGTACGCCCCTTGGACAGATGTGCGGGCAGAACAACCAGTGCCTCCACCAGCGAAATAGCCAGACACGCGGAAACGACCAGTGGCAGAGGCCGCATGAACAACCCCGCTTGCCCGGAGAGCATCAACACAGGAAGGAAAGCCGCCATTGAGGTCAAGATCGTTGCCACCACCGGCGCCCCCACCTGACTGACCCCTTCGATAGTCGCCTCGTCCGGAGGCAGTCCCTCCTCCATCAAACGGAAAGAGTTCTCCCCCACAACAATCGCGTCATCCACCACCATGCCCAGCACAACGATCAAAGCGAACATGGTCACCATGTTCAAACTGATGCCCGCCCAATAGGCGATCGCAATACCTCCGAGGAAAGCCACGGGAATACCCACCGCAGTCCAAAGAGCCACGCGCCGGTCCAAGAACGCCAGAAGGCAGGCCAGGACAAGCACGCCACCCATCAAGCCCGACTCGGTCATCACCGCCAGACGGTCGCGCACATAGATCGAGAGGTCTGAGTTCGTGCCCAATTGCACCCCCGGAGCCAGATTCCTCCGCTCCGCCTCGATCCACTCATGAATCACAGTGGAAAGATCGATCAGGTCAGCCTTTGCGTTCTTGTTGACCTGCATATGCAAGCAGGGCTCGCCGTTGAATCGTGCCCGGCTGAGTTCGCGCTCAAAGGCATCGCTGAGGCTGGCCACATCTCCGAGCCGCAAAAGGGCGCCCCGGGAATCCGGTCCCAGGGGCAGATCAAGCAAGTCTTCAGGCTCCGTCACATCCGCGCGCACTCTGAGGAGCCAATCCCCCTGATCGGTTTCCAGGGCGCCCACCGGCGCTTCACGGGTGCGAGACGCGACCAAGGCGCCGAACTGGGCCATGGTCAGGCCCGTACGCTCCAAGGCGGCAGGGTCAACCTCCACCCACAACTGCGCGTCCCGGCTGCCTGTCACCACTACCTGGGCAACGCCGTCAATGGCTGCCAGCTCGCGCTGGATGCGCTCGGTTTCACTGCTCAAGACAGCCTGGGAAGCGGACCCGTGCACGAACACCGCCAGCACTGGAAAGACGTTTTTTTCCTCAAATACACGCGGTGGTTCAGAGTCTGTGGGCAGGAACAAGTCCCCGCGGCCGAGAGCATCCCGCACCTGTGCCAGGACCTCAGGCACCTCCACGCCGGAAGTCAACACCAGATGTACCCGGCTGACCCCTTCGCTTGACGTGGACAGAATGTCATCGACACCGTCGATCTCTCCCAACACCTCCTCGATCGGTTCGGTGACCAGCGCCTCCACATCCCCGGGTGCAGCTCCACGCCAGACAGTGAAGACCTCGATCTTGCCCAATGAGAAGTCCGGGAAGACCTCACGAGGCATGGCTATGTAGGAGACCACACCGCTGATGATGATCATGCCCATCAACAGATTGGCGGCCACCGGGTTTCTTACGGACCAACGAACGATGGAGCGAATCATGATCAGTGTGCGCCCTGGCCAGTCGAGACCTGGGCCTCTACTTCTTCACCAGCCAACACCAAACTGCCCGGTGAGAGGGCCGCCAGCGGGCTGACGATCAACCGGTCCCCCGGCTCCAAGCCAGCCAGTACTTCCAAGCCCCCTGAGCTTGAACGGCCCAAGGTCAAACTGCGCGCACCAGCCACGAGGGTTCCGTTCTCGGCTTGTTCGATAACCAGAGCGAGGGGCGTGCCCTGTTGCCAGATCAGCTCGGAACGGCGCAGGATCAAGGCCTCTTCAAAAGGCGGCAACTCCAGGCTCACGCTGGCGAAGCCGGACACCATCCCTCCCGCCGAGATCCCATCCAGTTCGATCAACAGTCCCACATTACGGCTGCCAGCATCCGCTCGCGGGGAGCGTCCCACCACGCGACCAGGGTAATCTCCCAAACCGAGAACTCCCGCTTGAACTTGAGCCTTGGCACCGATCGCAATCTCTGCCGCCTCTGCTTCCGAAACAAAGGCCAACATGCGCAGGGATCCATCGTCCACAACTTCAATCAAGGGTTGGCCTGGAGCGATCCAAGAGCCCAGAGCCGGAGCATCCGCCCCCAACACTCCCGCGAAGGGCGCGCGCAGCGTGTGCTTCTGCAAGGCCACCTCCGCGCTGGCAACCCCTGCCTCTGCCTGAGTCAAGCCTGCCCGCGCAGCTGCTATCCCCAACTCACGACTACGAATCGCCAAGTGAGCCTCACTCCAGGCGGTGCGCGCCACCACCGTGCGCGAGCGCGCCATGTCGTGGGCCGTGGGCACATCCTGGCCCTGCTCCGCCAGCCCGTCCCAACGTAGTTCCTCCGCCAGCGCCAGATCCCGGGCTTCACGGGCCAAGGCCTCCAGAATCACCGCTCCCCCATGCGCCTCCTCGGCCAGAGCCAACTGGGCGCCAGCTCCCAGGAGCACTGCCTTCAAACGCTCCAATTCCGCCTCAGCCCCCTTGGAATCCAAGACCAGAAGCTCCTGACCGGCCCCCACGCGAGCCCCAAGCCTCCAACCATCCCAGACCCAGGCGAGCTCGCCCCCCACAGACAGGCCCAGAGTCGCGGCTCGCTTGGGCTGCAGATTGCCATGGGCCAGAATCTGCCGGGTCAGGGTCTGGCGAGCCACCGGACGCCAACGCACCACCACCGCAGGAGTCACATGGGGCGGCGCCGGAGGCGGAGGGGGCGTTGTGGCGGCAATCCACCTAGCCGCTGCCAGACCACCAATTGTCAGCAGCAAGCCCATCAGAATCTGGGCGGGCAATCGAGGGGAAGAAGTCAAGGATGAAAGGGTGTGACTGGGTATCGGGCCCTTGACCGGGCTTGAGAGAACAACCTGGCAACAGAATCACCAGCAAGGGGTGGACGGGAGGCCCCCGGGGCGTTTCAATCTCTGCCCCAAGTGCCCATCCCCCGGACCAACTGCAGGCTGGGTGGGGTCCCGTGGAGGATTCTAGTCCAGCACCCGACCCCTTGGCACTCCCGACGGGCCACTCCTATCGGCCCCTCCAAAGACCACACCCAAGGCAGGCACCCCTGCTGCCCCCAACCCCCTTCCATCCCGTGGACGTCCAAGTCGAAAAGCCCTCCCCCAGCCTCGCCCGCATCACCGTCACCGTTCCCGCCGAAGAATTCCAAGGGGAATACGAGCGTGGCCTGCAGCATGAACGGAGCAGAGTCAACATGAAGGGCTTTCGCCCAGGCAAAGCTCCCATGCAAATGGTCGAGAAAAAGGTCGGCAGCGAACTCAAGGATGGCTTGCAACGCCACTACATCGAGCAAGCCTTCCGTCAGGCCCAGGAAGAACACAGCATCAAGCCATTCAACAACCCGCGCATTCCCAAGGATGATGCCCAGCTGGCAGAAGACGGCTCCTTCAAGGTCTCCTTTGAAATCTCCCTGCGGCCCGAAGTGGTGCTGGGTGATTACAAGAACCTGCCGATCGAGAGCGAACTCGAGCCCACCACAGAAGACAGTGTGGACCGGGCCATCGACGACCTACGTCAACAGCACGCCCGCCCGGAGCCCGCTGGGGAAGACGGCCTCAAGGAGGACGGCATGGCCCTGGCCGATGTGAACTTCCTCTTCGGGGAAGAAGTGGTTTTTGAGCGCACGGGCCTGCGCCTGGGTGTCCCCCAAGCCCCCCCCGGCATCGATCAAGCGAGCTGGCAAGAGGCCCTGATCGGCAAGCAGGAAGATGAGCAGTTCACAATCGACATGACCCTGCCAGACGCCCTTGACAAGGAAGAAGCCCGGGGCAAGCCCGGCACCTGCGCTGTGTCCATCTCCAAGGTCTTCGACATGCTGCCCCCCTCAGACGAGGAACTCTGCAAGGGCAGCGAGGTGGAGGACATGCAGGCCTTCCGTGCCAAGCTGCGAGGCCACCTGGAGGACAACGCCCAGACCCAGGAGCAGACCCGCCAGGAGACCACCCTGCTGGATAGAGTCCTGACCGACGCCCGTTGCGAAATTCCAGGGGGCGTACTCGACGAGCAAGCGGAAGTGCGCCTGGAACAATTCGCTCAGGAACTCGAGCAGCGCAAGGTCCCCGAAGAAGAACGCGGGGCTGCTCTGGAGGAACAGCGTCCCTTGGCCCGCCAGGAAGCCGAGCGGGGCCTGCGCGCCCTCTTGGTGGTGGAAGCCCTTGCGGAGGCGGAAAGCCTCGAAGTATCGAGCGAAGCTATGAATGCGGAATTGGCCCAGATCGCCGAGCGCAACGGCACGGACATCGAAGAGGTACGCAAGTACTACTCTGAGCAGAATATGTTCCAACAAATGGCCGTGGAGCTGCTTGAGCGCATGGTCCGGACCTTCCTGCGGGAGCAGGCCGAGGTCAAGGATCCCGCCTGAGCGGCCGATAAGACCCAGAAGTGGCTGCCGCGCCGGATCCTCGAGCCCGACTTTTTCGGACTCCCTTTGATTCCGGCTTGCATCCACCCCCCAAGCACCCTAAACAGCGATCATGCAGAACTACTATCCCGTCCCGTTTGTGATCGAGAAAACCGGCCGCGGTGAGCGTCAGTACGATATTTACTCGCGCCTGCTCGAAGATCGCATCATCTTCATCGGCACGACCATCGACGATGACGTGGCCAATGCGGTGATCGCGCAGCTCCTGTTCCTGGACAAGAGCGGCCGCAACCAGGATGTGAAAATGTACATCAACTCCCCCGGTGGCTCGGTCACCGCGGGCCTGGCGATCTACGACACCATGAAGTTGATCGAACCGGAGATCCAGACCTTCTGCGTGGGACAAGCGGCTTCCATGGGCGCCAGCCTCCTGGCGGGCGGCACCAAGGGCAAGCGCTTCGCTCTGCCCAGCGCACGCATCATGATTCACGAGATCGGCTTCGGCTTGAGCGGCAAGTATGCGGAGAACCGCGACGAGTTCGACGAATCCACGCGCCTCTTCGATGTACTCAAGCAGCACCTGGCCTCGGATAGCGGTCAGACCTTCGAGAAGATCTCGAAAGCCATTGAGTACCGCAACGTGTGGATGTCTCCCAGCGAAGCCCTGGACTTCGGTCTGGTGGACCACATCGTGGGTGACGAAAAGAGCTCGGCCGAGGACTCCAAGGACTGAGAGCGCCGGATTTCTCACAACAGGGCACGGAGTAATGCCCTGGACCCCCTGGAACCCATTTCATGACACTTCCCTTGGGTCCAATTGAGAATCCAAGTTCATTCCGGGAGAAGCGAGAGGAAGCCCCACAGCGGGGAGTGGGCAACGAGTAGGATCAAGTGGTCATGAGCTCATCTACCAGTCGCGGAAGGCATGTGGAGCGCTGCACTTTTTGTGAAAAGCGCAGGCACCATGTGACTTCACTCATTGCCGGTCCCCCCGGCGTATATATCTGCAACGAGTGCATCGAAATTTGCAACTCGATCCTTCAGGAGGAACAGCGCCGCAATCCCGAGGCCGCTGGTACTCAATCCGGCGCAGGCACCGATTCAACCACCTCAAAACCCCAGCGTCTGCCCACCCCGGTTGAGATCGCGCGGCGCCTGGACGAATATGTGATCGGCCAGCGAGGCGCCAAGAAGGTGCTCGCCGTTGCGGTCTACAACCACTACAACCGTTTGCGTTGCGCCTCCTCAGAAGAGGGGCAGTACTCGGACGTGGAAATCGAAAAGTCCAATGTGCTGCTGGTTGGTCCCACAGGATCCGGCAAGACCCTCTTGGCCCGCACCATGGCACGCATGCTCGATGTGCCCTTCGCCATGGCCGATGCCACCACCCTGACCGAGGCGGGATATGTGGGTGAAGATGTGGAGAACATCCTGCTCAAGCTGCTGCAGGCCGCGGACTTTGATGTGGAACGGGCCCAGCAGGGCATCGTCTATGTGGACGAAATTGACAAGATCGGCCGCACCACGGGCAATGTCTCGATTACTCGGGATGTATCCGGGGAAGGGGTCCAGCAGGCGCTCTTGAAAATCCTAGAGGGCTCCGTGGCCAATGTGCCGCCCCAGGGTGGACGCAAGCACCCTGAGCAGTCCTACATCCAGATCGACACCAGCAACATTCTCTTCATCTGCGGCGGTACCTTTAGCGGCATCGAGGAGTTCATCGGCAAGCGCATCGGCCAAGAAGCTATCGGCTTTAGCCGGGACCATGAACTTGGACGGAGCAAGAGGCTGGCCCGCTCGTCCGTGGAGATTGATTCCCTGCCCCCCATGGGCGACCCTGAAGCCTGGGATGCTTACTCCAAATTCCTGATCCCCAAAGACCTGATGGGCTTTGGTTTGATCCCCGAGTTCATTGGCCGTTTACCTGTGATCGCCGCCCTCGACACCCTGCACCGCGCAGACCTGGTGCGTATCCTGCGCGAGCCCAAGAATGCTCTGACCCGCCAGTTCGGCAAGTTGTTCGAGCTCAGCGGCAAGCAACTGGAGTTCACCGACGAGGCGTTGCTTGCCATCGCGGACCAAGCCATCGATCGGGACACGGGTGTGCGTGCTTTGCGAGCCATCGTGGAAGATGTGCTGCTGGACCTCTTGTACGAATTGCCCAACCGAGAGGACAAGGAACTCTTTGTGGTGGAGGCGGACCATGTGCTTGGGAAAGCCTCCCTGGCACGCGGCCTCTCCAATGCGGACTTACAGGCGGAGGACGAACAGACTCCCCAGATGCCCGCCCTGCCTGAAGAATCCGACCTACCTGATGGGGACGAGCGCGAGATCGCGTGATTCAGGCGGCAGCCCTGCTCTGACCTGTCCCCCCCCGGTTCTCTCCCTCGGGGTACCACCCCACTAGCTATGCTGTGCCCATGTTCAAGGGGCAGCTGACCATTCATTATCACCGGGACTTCGACGGCATGGTTGCCGGAGCCGTGCTGGCGTCGATTCTGAGCGAGCGTGACGAAGAGGACATCGTCCTGAAAAGCGTCAACTACGACCAGCGCAAGAACTGGGAGTCATTCAGCAAGGACGAGCGCTTCGCCATTGTGGATTTCCACTTCCACCCGCAGGCGTCCTATTGGTTCGACCACCATCCCACAACCTTCTTGACCCCAGAACTGCGCGAACAGTACAAGCCCGATGAGCGCTGGATGTGGGATCCCGAATCCCCCTCGTGCCCGCCGATGATCCTGGCCCACGCCAAGAAATACTGGGGCTACGAACCTTCGGAACGTTTCATCGAGATGGCCCAATGGAGCGACATCATCGACGCCGCCAGGTACGAGTCGGTGGACCAGGCAATCTACGGGGACACGCCCGCCCTGCGAATTGCCCGAGCCCTCACCGCCAGCCCGAGCCAAAAATGGCCAGATGAAATCGCCAGCGCCATGATGGATGAAACCCTGGAAGAGGTCGCCGAACGCGCGGATGTGGAGCAAGCCCACCAACGCGCCTCTTCCAACCGTGACAAGGCTCTTCTGCACTTTCCCCCCACCGTGATCTGGAACAAGGACGGCGTCTTGCTCTACGACGCGTCCTCCAACCGCATCCGGCGCGAACGATTCGCCGCCTACTATCACCATCCAGACATCAGCTACGCCGTGGGCGTGATACCCACCCGGGCAGGATTTCATGTTACATGCGGTGAGAACCCGTGGAACCAACCCACCAACCGCGCCAATGTCGGCGAGTTGATGGAGCGCTACGGAGGCGGTGGCCACATCGCCGTGGGTGGCGCCAATCCACCGAACCTCGACGAAACCCGCAGAGTGGCCGAAGAGGTCGCCAACATCCTGGTCAAGCACCTTCAAGACTGAACCCCCATGGCCTCCACCCTCTTGGCCCTCGATGCCGATGCCCTTGCCGAATGGGTCACCACCCACGGGGGCCAGGCCTTCCACGCCAAGATCATTCGGAGCAATGTCCTGGAGCGAGGCGTCCTCGACTACGGCCAGATGACCTCCCTGCCCGCTGATCTGCGGGCCGCCCTGATCGCCGAGTTGCCAATCCTTTCATCCGCCGAAACAACCCGCACCGTCTCTCGCGACAAGACCATCAAGGTCCTGCTCCAATTTCCCGACCGCGGTGGTTCAGTGGAGATGGTCCACATCCCGCCCCCCGACAAGGCCGACACGCGAGGCGCAACCCTCTGCGTCTCGACCCAGGTTGGTTGCCCCGTGGGCTGCCCCTTCTGCGCTTCGGGCATCGGTGGCCTTGAGCGCAACCTCGAAGCCCATGAGATCCTCGAACAGTTTCTGATCGGCCGCCAGGTGGGGCCCCTGCGTCGGGCTGTGGTGATGGGCATGGGCGAGCCCCTGCTCAACATGGAAGCCATGAACACAGCGCTCGCCGCAGTCCACGACGAAATGGGCCTCGGTGCCCGCAAGATCACCGTCTCCACCGTGGGTTTCCCGGACCGCCTGCACAAAGCCGCCCGCCAGAAACCGCGCTTTGAACTCGCTATCAGTTTGCATACGGCCGACGACGCCCAGCGGGACCATTTGGTGCCCGCCATGGAAGGCGTTGCAATCGAAGACATCCTGGCCGCCGGTGACGACTGGTTCGAGCAGACCGGCCGCGAGATCACCTACGAGATCGCGCTGCTTGGAGGCGAAAACGACACGCCTTGGCACGCCGAGCGCCTCGCTGAACGCCTCGCCGGCCGCCGCTGCATGGTCAACCTGATCCCCTGGAACCCAAGCCCGGGAATGAACTTTCGCCGCCCAGAACTCGGAACCCCCGAAGCGTTTCGGGATGATCTGATCGCGCGCGGGTTGGTTGCGACGGTGCGCTGGTCGAGGGGGCTGGACGGAGATGCGGCCTGTGGACAGTTGCGGCAGCGTGTGAAGCAGGGCTGAAGGATCCAAAAGCAGGGACGCCCTGGCTCCTAACGATAGAAACTGGGCAGATGGGGAAGCACTCCCAGGGCCGGGTAGTTGAAGCCGCTCGCAAGCGGGACATACTCACCCAGGACCTGAACACTCGAGTCCGCACGGATCGCGTCCTCCATGCCCAGACACCAATAGCAGGCATTGAAGAGCAGACGCCGCAGCCCCGCGCTCTCAAAGTCCTTGGCGCTTCCCATGGTGGAATGAAAGACCCGGGCCGGCTTGCCGCCCGCTCCGGTCCAGTTCTTGACCCAGGCCACAGGAAGGGGAATCAGGTCGGGATTGGGCTCATCATCGTGGGAACGACTCATAAGCGGCTGTCCGAACACAAGGGCTGTACACCCATCGGGCAGGCTGCCGCCTTCTTCATAGGTACGGTAGACATCGGAAGGGCCCCAGATGTCATCAACGCCAACCAGAACCGGATGGCCGCGGCTCTCCTGAACGAGGATCCCACGGGTGGAGTCCTGATGCCATCTGCCGTGGTGACTGCGGAAAGAACCACCGAGTACATCATCACCAAAACGCACACGCTCACCAGCGACCTGGTACTCAAAACCGATGAAGCCATGATTTGCTGTTCGAAGGCCGATCAGCGGCTTCCCAGAGTCCAGGTAGTCATAGATGTGCTGCAACTGATCCTCCTTGAGAGTGATCAGGCGACTGAAGAACACAAGCAGGTCCGCACTGCCCAGGTGTTCCAGCCCCGGAATCAGATGGGAGATCTTTTCGTCCTCCCAACGGATTTTTTTCGTCGGATCCACAAGGCCCTCGTCGTTCAGACTGAACAGCACCGTGCAATGGAAACCGTGGAGCTTGGAGAGGGTGCGCGCCAGCATGGGGAGCGACTGCTCACTGCGGTATTCCTGATCAGCAGCGACAAAGACAATGTGCTTGCCGGCCCCGGGTCCCGCACCGCCCTCATAGATCAACCAGCGGGGATCTTCGGGCACGGGATGGGCGCTCACAGGGGACTGGACCAAAGGCGGCTGGACGCAAGCAGAAACCGCTAGCAAGAAAATCAGGGACAACATCATCGGGATTCTGGGATTGCGTTCAGGGTGTAGTAGGCGTGCCGATGCAGTAGCGCTTCTCCATCGCGGGCGCGCACCGCACCCAGATCAAATTCGTGAACATGTCCTAGAGTGAGTTTGTCGAGCACGAGAGTCGCGCGCAACCCGTCTTCAGAGAGCGTCACGGACTCCACCACAGGCTTGGTCTGATCGACCTCGGGGCCCCCATAGCCGGCGTGATAGATGTGGGTGAAGGTGCCCAGCACATAGGACCCCGGGTCACTGGCCGTGGTCACATCGACCGGTTTTGTGAAGTCCACATGGAAGCCTGTGGGTGTGATCGACAGGCGCTCGATCTCAAAGGGCATCTTGCCGGTCCACTCCAGACGCTCCAGCGCGAAGGGTTTGATCCCACGCACGGGCCAGCCGCGATTCGTACCACCTGTGAGCAGGCGCCCCTCGGGAGTGAACTGAATATTGAGGATCCCTGTGGAAAGCCCTTCACGGAATGGGTAGCAGGCTCCCTGCCAGACACCGTTCACCTTTTCCGTAGTCGCCCGCAGCACAACCGAGAGGCTGAAGTCCCCGAGAAACATCTGATCCTCAAAGGGACCAAAGCGACCCCCGCTGCGATCGACCGTAAACCCCGAGATCGAACGCCCCATACGAATGTAGGGGAAGATCACCGCGTAGGGCACAAGCTCTGGCACGCGTTCCTTCTCGATCAGGATGCGCGAGCCCGACTTGGGCTGTGCCGGGGTCGGCCCGAGCTCGGGCGCGAACTCATACCAATTGAGACTGACGGGATGCCCGTGAAAACTCCCGGGCGAGACCGCCTTGAGACTGCAGGCGGAATTCCATGGACCCTGACTTTCCATATAGAAAAGCGCGCCGTGCTCATTGGGCCCGATCCCAGCGGGGCTGCGCATTCCGCTGGCCATGGGCACTGTCTTGCCCTCCGGTGTGACAGTCAGCGCCCAGCCACGGAACAGGGCCCGGGAGTTGTAGGACTGGGAAAGCCCCAGGGCGATGTGAATGTTGCCCCGCTCATCGAACTTGGAGCCAAAAGCGTACTCGTGGTAGTTCTCGTAGCCCCATTCGGCCGAGAGGGTGTCGAAGCGGTCCGCTTCCCCATCCCCGTCCGTATCGGTGATCCGCGTGAGTTCACAGCTCTGGGTCACATAGAACGAGCCGTCCTTGTACTCCAGGCCAAAGATTTCATCGAGCCCGGTCGCGAAGAGCTCAAAGACGGGTTCTGGTTTCACCCCATCAACGCCGTCCACGATGTAGATATCACCCCGTCTCGTCCCTATCGCCATGCGGTTGTCCGGGAGCCGGTGAAACGCACCGGCCTCAATCACAAGGCCTTCAGGGATCGCCAGTTGCACGATGCGGTAGTACTCGCGCTCGCGCTTTGCGGTACCCCAGGTGTCCCCCAGGTCCTCTGCGTTGGCCGGAACCAGGCAGAAAGACAGCGCGAGAGCTAGGCCACACCCTTCAAAGAAGCAATTCATAGTCAATCCTCCATGTGGATGTACCGCGTGGGATGTTCAGCTGAATCAGAAGCTCCTGCTTGGGATCTTCCTCACCAAAAAACCGCAAGAGTGTCTCCCCAACGGGCAAGCGATGCTGGTCTGTGCGCTCAAGACGCATTTCCAACTCGTCTGTCTTGAAGGCCCGCGGGCCAAGTGCCTGCACTTCACCGGTCAAAGCACGAAACCAGATCGTCTCAGGATCAGAAGCCGTGATCGAAAGCAAGCGTCTCAAGACCGGTCGCTCACCCTCCAAGAACGCCTCGCACTTGTCTGTGACATGAAGCTCCCCGAACGAGTACATGAAAGTGGGAGTCCTGGCCTGATCGAGATGGTAGCCCCTGAAACGGTATCCGCGGTTGCGGGGATATTGTGGGTCAGGATTGATGGGGTTCTCCTTATCCATGAACGGTTTCAGCGGCCACGGATCAGCCAGATCCTTGAGCTTGTAGAAAGACAGATCCTGGGCAAGTCGTATGGACCTGCTTGAGGGGTTGAAGCCTCCAGCACCCTGGCCATCCCAGCGCACAGAGACAAACCGTCCTCGCCAGATACCAGAGAGCGTGCCGTTGTTTGCGTCAAAGGCATAATTCAGACCACCCGGGTATCCGACGGCGATGCCGCGGAACCCCGCGATCTGGCTGCGACCGCGGTAGGTGCGGGTCCTGTTTCCAACGACGAGCTCCTGACTCACCGATGAGAGACCCTGGGGATCCCTTGCCGAGCGCCCCAGGGAAAGGTAGTCCCAGATCGCGCTGATCTGCTTGTCAGTGTCCCCACCCAGGATCTCTGTGTGAGCGGCGATGCCACCGGACCAGCTCTCCGGCATGACGATCCCAGGCCTATATTCTTGAGGATCGACAACGAAACGCTTGAACCAGGAGAACTTGAGACGCTCATGGGAAGTGACCAGGTCAATGCCCTTGAAGCCGACGGTCTCCTTTCCGTTGAAATTGTGGCAGGCAACGCAGGCCAGGCCAGTCGTACCCAAGAGTTTACGCGCACCATCACGCGCCGCGCGGCGCTCTTCATCCCCATCAAAACCAAGCGGCACCAGCGGATCGAGATGATCCACGCTCTCGAAGAGCGCCGGCAGATGAGCGAGGTTTACTTCACCAAACTGCGGCATGCGCGTATCCATGAACGGACGAACCTTCTCACCATCAAAGAGCACCCGCTGCATCCACTCCAGATTCAGTTTCGCTCCGGCGAGGGTCAGGGGTGGAGGAATGCGCGCCGCATCTCCCAGCTCTGGTTCACTCGTCCCAAAATAGGGAGCCAGCTCCAATGACACGCCTCCCTGCTCTCCACGAACATGACAGGCGATACAGTTGTAGGCGGTCAAGGTCTGATCGATTCGCGCTGCGTCTGAAACCTCCTTTGCTTTGGTACCAAGCGCGGCGCGTAGGGCTGCACGCTGCGCATCGCTCAGCTGATAGCGCGGGGTCTCTTTGGAATCCGCGGAGAGGCACCCCCCGTTTGGGTCGAGGTTTCTCCCCTTCGTGACCGGAGCGGGCGCGCTCAAACCCTGCAGGTCGTGGCAGGAGACGCAACTCAACTTCTGGAGCAATGCCTCGCCAAGCTCCGCGAGCTCCACCTCAACCGGGTCCGAGGCCTCCGTCATAGACACACCCGCCAACAGATAGCTACCGATATCCTCGGCCTCGACACGGGACAACCCCATGTCAGGCATCCTCCCTGCGGGGCGTACGCGCAAGGGTTGAAACAAGAAATCTGAAAGGGACGCGAGGCTGTACTTGGAGGCCACATGCCCCAGCCCGACAGCACCTGCTGCGGTATCCGGCAGCTCTCCATCATCAAACGCGGGTTCCATTGGCGCATGACAGGCAATGCAGCCGACGGCGTGAAAAAGCGTCCTCCCGCGTGCGACACGGGCCGCGTCCACTGGCTCGCGCTCAAAAACTGACCCGGGACCAGCTCGCTGTTCTCTTGCAAGCACCGAGAGATAGGCAGGAATAGCGGCAGCGGCGTCCTCTCTGACCTCTGGATCGAAGCGGGCCAGAACGTCCGGCATCTTCGCCCCTGGATGAGAACCCGCCGGGTCAAGAATAAAAGCCTTCAGATACTCCGGCGAAGTACGCCAGGAGGCCTCATCAAGGCGGGGCGCCCGTGGCACCGTCGCTCCGATCGCACTGATCCCTTCATGACAGGCAGCGCAACGCAACTCGGTAATAAGCAGCTCCCCCACCTGCGCTTCGCTCAAGGCATGGTCGCCAGCGAGGCCAGGCACAATTACCTGGGCCTCAACCTGTGGAGCAAGACACAACCAAGACAACAACTGCAGCCCGAGGGAGAAAATCACGGCTCGAGGTGCAGGGGGAATCAGCATGAATACAGGATACAGATTCCGTGACCAAGAAGAGCATGCCGGGCAATCTGGGCACCCTATTTGCTCGGGCCCCCGCACTCGACAGTGAACCTCTATTCCAGCGCCATGCTTCGGCTCTGGACCAGAACGGTGGCCCTGGTCAAGAACTCATCAAGGCCCATAGTCACCTGTTCCCGGGTTCCACGACGGCGCAAAGCTACCGTGCCCTCTTCCATTTCCCGCTAGCCCACGATCAGCATGAAGAGGATCTGCTCTTCTTGAACGATCTTGATTTTCTTGTTCATGCGGCCTTTGCTGCGATCCGGGTCCTCTCCAGGCGGAACCTGCGGGAGAGAACTTGATCTACCCCGGCTGTGTGGACACGAGGTCAGGGACAGAAGGTCGTCGTGAGGGCGTCCGAGAGGTTGAAGCTTGCCCCGCCGGCAGCGGGATCGCGGTACCAGAACTGGAAGTTCCAGGTGGAACCTACCGTGATCTCACCAGAGAGTGCGGGCGGATTGGTGTAGTCCATCGCATAGGCACCGACTCCAGCACCATCTATCAAGACAACCGGGAGGCGGTAGAATTGACCCGCGATGCACCGATACCCATCGCCAAAAGGCTGCTGAGCTTGTACCAGGCCATAGTAGAAGAGGCCAAATTGCCCCGGAGGGGCGCCCGACACTTTGATCTCGAGATCATTCGCAGTGATGCCAAACGAGCCGGCGTACCCAATGAGTGCGCCTGCACCCACTGAGTTTGGCGCCGTGTCGCAGTAAATCGTGTGGATGCCGCAGCCAGACACGATATCCGCGAGGGCGGGCCGGTACCACTCGATCCTGCACCGCATCCGGCGGGCCTGTTCTTCGGTGAACTCCCACATGCAGTTGTCATCCGTGTAGTTCATGTAGTTCCGAATGGGAACCTGGCTACCACAGCTTGATTGACTGGACGGACAACCCCACGTCGCCGAAGCATGTGGATTCGTGTCGCAGATCAGGTCTCCGGAGCTGTAGCAGCTGCCGCCCGCACACCCACCCTCGAACGTGTGGTGCAATCCAAAGTAGTGCCCGATTTCGTGCGTGGCCGTACGGCCGTAGTTGTCGTTGGCGGCAGTCGACGAGGAGTTGTCGCCGACGTAGGGCCACCAAAGATAGACGCCATCCTCGATCGAGCCAGGCGATCCCCAGTAGTACCCGTAGTAGCCCACGGTGTTCAGCGTGTAGACGTTCAGGTACTGCAGGGGATCCCACTGCAGTACTTCCCAGTACCCCGGAGTCGTGTATTCATCCATGTGCCAAGCGTCATTTACTGAACGGGTGATTCCGGTTGTGGGCTGCCCATCCGGATCGACGGTTGCCAGGTGGAACTGAACCATCACATCGAGTCCTGGGGCGCCCGGGCTGCCCTGAATGGCCCGGAAGTCTTCATTTAGAACGTCGATCTGGTCCTGGATGGTCGCTGGCGACAGTGCTCCATCCCCGTTTGTGTGTTCAATGACATGGAAGACGATCGGGACGCTGTAGATGTAGGTTGGCGCGTACGTGATGTCGGGATTCGTGGATTGCCAGTTGCAGTCCGTGGCCTGCCCTCCTTGAATGCCCTGGTGGACGATGAATCGCTTGTCGTCATAGCCGCAACGCTGCCGTCCGGTCGGCGCCACCTGGGACTCAGCCTGAAAGGCTTGTGCCAGTCCACCTAATGAGAAGAGTGCGGTTACAGCTACTGCGGTCTTCAGAGAGGTCATATCAGAATTCCTTGTCTGTTCGTGAGCGGGTTGATTGGAAGCGATCCATAACACTAGCTGCACACTCTGCCTTTTTGCCGCTGTTCGCCATCAAATAAGCCCGGATCCCCTAGGCGGATAGCAAACCAAGGGGCCCGGGCCCTGGACCCTACTACAGCCAGCTCGACCCTGCCCGACCCATGCCAGGCCAGAATCCGCCCCTCCAGGCATCAAGAACAGGTTCCCCAATATTTGGAGCGTAATCCCTGAACTTGTGGAGATTGGTACGTCGACCGATGAAATTGAAGACGACCCCAATGGAGACCTTGCCGACTTCACATGGGAGGAAGTGGGCGATGGGGTGAAATAAGTCCTCAGGCGTCATCTGTGAAAGGACACTCGAAGTCAGGGGTTGCCGGCGCCCTCAGCGCGACGCAGGCGCTTGCAACAATTTCGCCAGCAGGGGTCTGACGCGCATTGTCCAAAGCGCATAACCATCTGAATTGAGGTGAAGTCCGTCCTCAACAAACCAACGGCGGTCTGGCAGGCCAGCAGGATCGAGCAGTATCCTCGCCGTGTCGACAAAATAGAGGTCTGTATCCGGTTCACAAGAAGCAGCAATCAAACGATTCGCCTCCAAGACGATTTTGATGTGTTCAAGGCGTGCCCTGGTAGGACTGATCGCTATGTAGACAATTGGAGCCCCGCAATTTTCGGCACGGACGCGACCCACGAAGCGCTGAAAGAGCGCACACACTTCTTTGGCAGATTTTGGATGATCTCCAGATATGTCATTGGTGCCCGAAAAGATGACTATGACTGCTGGGTCGTAAGCGACAACCAACCGGTCAGCAAAATAAACAGAATCAAAGAGCCGTGATCCGCCGAAGCCCCTTTGGATAACTGGCATGGGAGCCATATCTCTTGTAAGCGTGTCCCAGCGCCGGATGCTCGAGCTGCCCACAAATAGAGCTGCGTCCTGGGGGGCAGGATCCAGCCTATCCGAGGCCTCAAAAGCCTGGATCGCCTGCAGCCATCGGAGGGGGTCCTCTCCAGGTGGAATCTGCGGGAGAGAACTGCTGCAAGAACTGCTAATCAAGGCGAGCCAAACCAGCAAGCCGGTGCCAAGTTGAGGGAGCAATGAAACCATGAGGATGTGTTTTCCGAAGGAGATCGACGCCGAACCTGGCGCGTAGTACCTATGAGTCAATCTTCCCCTCTGCGCGTAACCGCGCGGCCAACTCGCGCTGGTAGGCGGCGTGTGCCTGGGAGTCTTCTTGAGCGCGTTCACTGTAATAGATGAATCCCAGCGCTCGCCGCTGACAACCAATCGCCTGGTTGGCATCGGCTCGGTGGATGGTCATCCCGTGATGAGCAAGCAGGTCGCCGGCAGATGCCGGGCACGCGACTTCATGGGTTGTGTCGTGTGACGTGGGGTAGTCAGTGATACCGCGGCTGAAGCCCAGGATATCGGTGCGTCCGTGCTCCCGCATGCCACCTAGGTGTGAGCCACGCGTATAGCGAACACAGCCGCTTTGTTCGTCTACATCGTCCAGAGCCAGCCACATGGTTACTGCGTCGCATGGCGTAAGCATGAAATAGTGGCCGTCCTGATGGGCTGGCGTTGCCTTGCTGGTGCCCGGCGGCTTGTTGAAGTACTGCACGTTGCGTGACACTACCGGCCCATCGAGCAAGTGTTCAGCGACTTCCCTCAGGCGGCCGGACCCCGCGTATTGCGCGAACCAGGCATCGTGTTCGCCAAGCTGCTGGATCTGCTTCAGGGTGCTGAGATCTTCGCGCTCCTCGCAGAACACATGCTCGGAAGGTAGCTGTGGAACCAACTCGCTGATAAACCGTCTTACGTTGGCTTGGAGTTCCGTCAGCGCATCCCCGACGACGAAAGAAGGTAAGCAAACGAAGCCATCCTCATCGAAATCTTGGCGCCACTGCACCCCCCTACTCCAATTCCATGCTCCGACTCTGCACCAATCTCTCGGCCAGTGCCAGGAACTCATCAAAGCCCATAGTCACCTGCTCGCGCGTACCACGACGCCGCAAGGCCACCGTGCCCTCTTCCATCTCCCGCTCGCCCACAATCAGCATGAAGGGGATCTGCTCTTTTTGGGCGATCTTGATTTTCTTGTTCATGTGGCCTTTCTCCAGCATGGCGGCCACGCGCAATTGGTGGCTCTCGAGTTTCTCCACAAGCTGCTGGCCGTAGTCCGCGTGTTCCTCACGGATGGGAATAACCGCCACCTGGGTCGGCGCGCACCAGATCGGGAAGCGGCCGCCGAAATGTTCGATAAGGACACCCACGAAGCGTTCCAAACTGCCCAGGATTGCCCGGTGAACCATGATAGGCCGCTGTTGGGAACCATCCTTGGCGGTGTATTGCAGATCAAAGCGCTCGGGCAGGTTGAAGTCGCACTGGATGGTGCTGTTCTGCCACTCGCGGCCGAGGGCATCCTTGATCTTGTAATCAATCTTGGGACCATAGAAAGCGCCACCGCCTTCGTCGGGTTCCAGCTTGAGGCCGATGGAATCCGCAGCTTCCTGCAATGCCTGAGTGGCCTTTTCCCAGATGGCGTCATCGCCAATGGTCTTTTCTGCAGGGCGGGTGGCCAGATAGGCGGTGCATTCGAAGCCAAAGGTCTTCATGAAGCGATCGACCAGTTGGCAGACTCCGGCGATTTCACCCGCCAGCTGCTCCGGCGTGCAGAAAATGTGGGCGTCGTCCTGGGTGAAGCCGCGCACGCGCAGCATGCCGTGGACCACGCCCGATCGTTCATAGCGGTAGACCGTGCCAAGCTCTGCCCAGCGCAGAGGCAGCTCGCGATAGGAGCGGCCCCGGTTCTTGTAGATCAACACATGACCAGGGCAGTTCATGGGTTTGACCCGGTAAGGCATATCATCTAGCGCCATGGGCGCGTACATCATGTCGCCGTAGTTCTCCAGGTGCCCCGAAACCGCGAAGAGCTCTTCACGTGAAACATGGGGTGTGTAGACGGGGCGGTAGCCGTCGGCCAGGTGCCAGTCCCACCAGAGCTGCTCAATACACTGGCGCACTGTGCCCAGGGCAGGGTGCCAAAAAACGAATCCAGTGCCGGCTTCGGGGTGAGTACTGAAAAGATCCATCTCGGTGCCAAGGCGACGGTGATCTCTTTTACGCACTTCCTCCAGCCACTCCAAGTGCGCGTCAAGAGCTTCCTGGGACCAAAAGGCCGTTCCATAGATGCGCTGCATCATGGGGCGTTTCTCATCCCCTCGCCAATAGGCACCCGCAAGGTTGAGCAATTTGAATTTGAAGGACTGAACGAAGGAATCCATGTGGGGTCCCTGGCATAGATCCCCCCACTGTTCCCCATCGGGGCCGTGGGTGTAGAACGAGATCTCTTCGTCCTCTGGAATCAGATCGAGGGCTTCGAGCTTGTAGGTTTGCTCCCAACCTTCGAGGATGCGCCGGGCTTCATCCCGCGAAACCGTACTGCGGGTAATGGCAGGCGAGCGATTTGCGATGCGCCGCATTTCCTTCTCGATCTTCTTCAGGTCCTTGTCGGTCAAGGGCTCTTCCAGATCGAAGTCGTAGTAGAACCCGTGGTCGATACAGGGGCCGAAACCGAATTGGACGCCTGGGTGCAGTTTTTGCACGGCGGAGGCCATCAGGTGCGCGACTGAGTGGCGCAGGGTGGACAGGGGATAGGGCTCCGCAACTTGCGGAGCCGACGCGGTCTCTTCCATGAGGGCGTAGGTAAGGAGTGAAGTCCAACGAGACCAACTCCACCTGAGCCAGCCCTCGGGCCCCGCCGCACTCCTGTGTCGACTGGGGCGCAGAGTCTAACCCCAGCAACGACGAAGAGCATGAGAAAAGCAGGCCCTGACGCTGGTCAGGCTGCTTGGGGCTCAACTGGCTTGGATTCAGGTATTGAACTCCGAGTCCCTTGGGAGCTGCCAAGGCGCTTGAATCCAAGAGCTGGCCAGAGCCTAGTCAACGTCAAGCCAAGAGATTCCCGCCCATGCCTTGCTCTTGAGATCCAGCTGGATGCGGAGGCGCACCCAATGGCCAGAGCCCTCAATCCAACCAACGCTTGACCTCGAGCTCCAACTCGATGCCGGTCTGCTGGGCAACTTCTGCGCGCACCTCCTCAATCAACGCCAGCACGTCCGTGGCACGGGCAGCGCCCCTGTTGACCACAAAGTTCCCGTGCAGGGGACTGACCATGGCATCTCCGATTGAGCGCCCCTTGAGGCCGCAGTCGTCCACCAGGCGCCCGGCCCCGCGCCCGCCGGACACTTCCAGGTCAGGGTTCTTGAAGACGCACCCGGCACTGCGTTCAGACACGGGCTGCACAGCGTTTTTCTCACGCAGGATCTCGCGCATGCGCTGTTCGATAAGAGCTTTGGGCGCGGGCTCAAAGTGCAGGATTGCCGCGGCCACAACTCTTGTTCCCAGGTTGCCATTACGGTAACCGGGCTGGACTTGCTCCGGGGTCAGGTCCAAGAACTCGCCCTCTTCATCGATCACCCGCACCAACTCGATGTGATCCCAAAGCTCTCCCCAGTGACCGCCCGCATTCATGGCCACTCCTCCACCAAGATGACCGGGAATCCCCACCACTCCTTCGATGCCCCCGTAGCCCAGATCACGCGCTGCACGCACCAAGGACGGCAAGGTCGTGCCCGCCCAACCCACAAGGCGCGGATCAAGGGCCGGGTCCGCGGGGGCCACTCGACCGCTCGGCTCGGCGCTCCAAGCGGAGGGGTCCTGCTCTTGATCGGAACTGCCCTCCCCGTCCACAGCGGGCCAAATGCGAAATAGCCGGTTCATGCGCCCGGTGCCGATCACCACCCCGGGCAGAATCCCATCGGCAATAATCAGGTTCGCCCCGCCACCCAGGATGCGCGGAGCGAGCCCTCGCTCACGACAAGCGTTGACCGCCGAGCGCAGTTCCTCTGGGGTAGTGGGCTCCAAGAACCATTCCACACGCCCACCCACTCGCATGAATGTATGGGGCGAGAGGTCTGCCTCAGGAGTCGAGGCGCAGGGCCAGCTGGCTGAGAAGGTCATCATGGGTACTATCAATGTCGCCCGCTCCAAGAACCAAGACGGCGGCGGGGTCAACAATCCCCTGGACCAGTTCGGCAAGGGCCGTCTTGAGCCCTCCACCGGCTGAGGCATCGAGCCCCGCCCGACGCAAACCCACCGCCAGGTCCTCAGCGCCCGCTTGACGACCATCGATGGTCTGCCTCGCACCATACACATCCGCCACCACCACGCGGTCGGCCCCGCGCAAGGACTCAATGAATTCTTTCAGGAACCGGTGGGTTCGACTGGCCTGATGGGGTTGGAAGAACACGTGCAGAGGCAATCCTGGAAAAACTCGGCGAGCTGCCTCAAGCGTGACGCGCACCTCCGTTGGATGGTGAGCGTAGTCGTGCACCACTTGCACCCCTTGCACTTCGCCCCAGGATTCGAAGCGGCGTTTCGTGCCCTCATAGCGCGCGACTCCCCGAGCGGCGTGCTCTGCGAGCAGGGCTTGATCAAGGCCACTGTCGCCTCTTGCACTGAGCCCCACGGCTAATGCCACCGCAGCCGCAGCGTTGTCCACATTGAAACGCCCGGGGACTTGCAAGCGCACGACGCCCGACGCCCAACCGGGCCCCACTATGCGAATCGAGAAATAGCCCCGGTCCTCCCCGTGCAATTCCACGTCGTACTCCCGTCCAAGAGTCCAGACTTCACAGCACGCAGCCTCGCGCAGGAACTCGGGCGCGTCTGACGAGAGCACCAGCAATCCCCCGGGATCAATACCAGCGGCAAAGCGCGCAAAGGCCCCTTCGAGAGCTTCCATGGATCCGTAGTAGTCCAAGTGATCCGCCTCCAGGTTGGTGACGATCCCGCCGCGGGGACTGAGTTCCAAGAAAGTCCGGTCGTACTCGCAGGCTTCCACTGCCGTGGGCGCGCCCGGCATGGGCGCAACTACATTGCAGCCCAATCGCTGGTGCAGACCACCCACCAAGATGCCCGCGCCCTCTAGGGGCATGCCCGCCAGGGAACGCGCCTGATCCAACCCACCCAAGGCCTCGAACAACATCCACGTGGTGGTGGTCTTGCCATGGGTCCCTGCGACCGCCAGAGAGTCCTTGCCAGTCACGGCCCCAAGCGCATGTTTGTAACGCAACACGGGCACACCCGCAGCCTCGGCGGCGAGAACCTGGGGGTCTGAGTCCGGCACCGCCGCACTGCGGATCAAAGTCTGGACATCACTTGGCCAATGATTCGAAGCAGAAGGACCGGATGCCACCACGACCCCACTGGATTCGAGGGCACTGACAAACGCGGAGGGCATGGGATCATGACCGCTGACCACATGGCCCCGGATCTGGAGCAACTGCCCGATGGCGCTCATTCCTGCCCCTCCCGCCCCCAGCAGATGCACCCGCTGAGCGATGCCCGGGACCAGACGAGGAGAGGAGGTACTGACTGTAGAAGTAATGTCTTTGGAATGGGTCTCTTGCACGGGTCTATCCCACCAAATGGAACCTCTGCACTCCAGCATTTGGTATCCGGGAACGACAAATTCGCCGCTGCCTTAGAATTACGAGCATGACCGCCCCTCTGATCGTCGCCTGGACTGGCAGCTCCCACACCTCTGCCCTGATCCTGAAGAGCCTGCTCACGGGTGCTGGGATTCCTGCCCAGGTGGCGGGGGAGGGATTGATGGACGAGTTCGCCCTGGCCAGCCGCCTGAGAGGCGGCTTGGGACAGGTCCTGGTGCCCGAGGACCAGCTGGAAGAGGCCAGGAAAATTCTGAGCGAGCACGAAGAGCGGGGGCCTCTGCCCGAGGACTTTGATGTGGGCGAAGAGCAGGATCCGTGACCTAGGCCAGAGATCCCGCGCACAGCCCCTGGATCTCCCTCAGGATCGACTCGCCGGCATTGGGGGGAGACGCTTGCCCCAGGGCTCGCCTCATGGCCGAGCGCTGCTCTTCACCCTTGCCGCTGAGCAGCTCACCGAGTTGAGCGCAGCGGTCCTGGTTCAAGTCCTGCTCTTGAACAATCAAACAGCCCTCCCCCAACAATGCCGCGTTGCGCTCCTGATGACGGTCTGCGTGATGGGGATAGGGCACGACCACGGCCGGAGTGCCCACGGCTCCGACCTCCGCCAGGGTAGAAGCACCACCACGGCAAAGCACCAGCGTGGCGGCGGCGAGCAGGGCAGGCACATCACGGGAGTATTCCACGACTTGCAGACCGGGGCGCGGGGGTGCGCCTTCGGAAGAACGCTTGGGGCCCACCACTTGGAAGACGCTGATGCCCTGGGCGGCAAACTCATGATCATGCTGGGTGATGAAACGATTCAGGCTCTGAGCCCCTTGACTGCCCCCAAGAACCACAAGCAGTGGCCGGGTGGGGTCAAAGCCCAAGGCCTTGCGGGCGGCCAGGTCTTCGGTCCTTTGACGACGAAAGGCTGGAGCAACGGGGGCGCCAGTGATCTTGTGTCGTTCTGAACTCTTGGGGGGACAAGTGCCTTCGGTGGCGTGAAACACTCGTTTTGTAAGGGGTGCGAGCAGACGCGTGGCGCGGCCAGGAGTGGCGTTGATCTCGAGCAAGGCAATCGGAATGCCCAGGCTGCGCGCGGCGAGGGCGGCAGGGACAGAAGTAAGACCACCGAGGCCTAGCAATACATCGCTCTTGTGTGCGATGAGGGCCCGGCGAGCGAGAAGGGCTTGGGGCAGAAGATGCAACAGGACGCGCGCGGTCGAAGGGGCTCCCCCACCCGGAGGTTCAAGGCTGAGTTGCACGCGCTCCACCGGTGTCGGCGCGAGGCGTGCCTCGAGCCCTTCAAGCACGCGCTGCTCCACCGCACGACCGCTCTGAAACCAAAGCAGATCCAAGGGCGTTGAACCCTTCTGCTGGGCCCAATGATCGAGCAGAGCGAGACCCGGGACCAGGTGGCCTCCGGTTCCCCCGCCCGCGAGGGCCAGACGCAGCCCTTGGGTGCTCACCGGCCAGAAAGGAGGGCGGGGGAGATGACGGCTTCGGCGGGGTCCAGGGGAGTAGTCGCTGATTCGGCCATTGGAATGGAATGCAGGGCAAGGGTTGCGCTGGGATCGGATGCCTCCCCTTGCATCTGGCCTCTGGCAGGGGCCAAGGGGGATACCCGGAGCCCCATGGGTGAAGGAACGCCTGGCTGCACACCCAGGTGCAGGGCGGTTTCGCTCCCAGCGTGCACAGCCTTGGATCGGGGCCTGAGCAATTTCCAGGTCGCGGGCATAAAGAGCCCTAGCAACAGCAAGCAACCCAGCAGGATTCCATAGCGCAAGGGAGCACTCATTCTACTCCGGGCCATCTGCGACCACCGAGGCCTGAGGCCTGCGCCGGGGTGAACGCCCCGCCAGGAGGATCCTGGGCCCTGGTGTTGCTACTGCTGCCGGGCAGTTGCAGAACCTGTCCGACGCGGATGCGATCGGGATCGAGCCCCTGATTGGCGGCCACAATACTGGCCACCGTACAGCCCTGTTGGGTCGCGATGCGGCCGAGAGTGTCCCCCGGGCGAACCCGATGGGTCGGGCCACTGGGCGTGCGCGCCGAAGGGGTAGTCTTGGGCCTGCTGCGCTGGCTGGACTTTGACGCTGATCGCGGCGCAGTGCGGGGCAGACGCAATTCCTGACCCACAAGGATGCGATTCGGATCCATGCCCTTGTTCAATGCCACCACATCGGAGAGCCGAACTCCTGCGGGACAGTTGGCACTGATAATGCGGCTGAGCACATCACCGGACTGCACGCGATAGACGTTCAGGCTGCGCACGCGGCCAGAAGTCTCAGGCTTGTCGGAAGCCTCGACCACTGTGGGCTGCTTGCGAACCGCGGCAGTGTCAGTGACCGCCGAGCCCCGGCTCACCAGAGCGCTGTCCCGAGCGGGCAGCATGATTCGTTGGCCCTCAAAAATACGGTCGGGATCGAGGCCGGGATTGCAAGCCATCACCTGGCCGGTAAAGCGCCTGCCGCCACACTCCCTTTCAACTATTGTGCTGAACACTTCGCCGGATCGCACCACATGCACCCGCCCAGGAAGGCTCTGGATCGCCCCGGGCTTGGAGCGCTGATCTCCCACAAGCCCCTGCTCGGGGGCCTTGTCCTGCAGGCTGTGCGTGGCCGGACGCCTGGCCGGGGCCTGTTGCAGGATCTTTGCTGCCCGCCTGAGCCGAGCGGAGCGGAAGTCTTGGGCGCGAAGCTCCCCAGCCCCAGCCGTGGTATCTCGGGTACTGCGCATGCCTAGAGCGGGATCCGCAGGCAAAGAAGAACCCTGGGTCTGTGGAGGTACCTGTGCCTCCGCAACAGCTCTGGGCTGAACCCCAGGGCGCACGCGACGATTGACTGCTACCTCAGGGCCTTGTGCCACCTGATTTTCAATGCTCTCCGGCCGCTCTCCCCAGGTCCCGACGGCAATCAGGGTAATCACGAGAAGAATTAGAGCCAGGACTCCATAGCGTTCGATTTTCTGCATGGGACTAGAGACGGTGAGTGAATATTTGTGAGTCAGATCAAGAGTGTGATTACTTGGCAGCACAGACCGGATGGTCCGCGTGAAGAGTCAGGCCGGGTGGTCTTCCCCCCGAGCGGCGCCTAGGACCAGGCCGATGGCCAGGCAAGTCGCAAGCAGCGCCGAGCCCCCATCACTGATCAGGGGCAGGGCCATGCCCTTTGGCGGCGAAAGCTGGGTCACCACCGCCAAGTGAATCATCGCTTGGGTGGTCACGCCCACAGTCAGACCAAAGGCAGCCAATGCAGCGAAGCGATCCTTGACCGTGCGCACCAACCGCAGCCCATTCCAGATGAAGCCTGCCCAGAGACCCACCAACACAAGCACGCCGAAGAGCCCGAGTTCTTCACCGACCAGGGAACAAACATAGTCGGTTTGCATGTACTGCAGGCTCGCGTTGCGGAAACCGCCCTGCCCCAGGCCCTGACCGAAGAAATTCCCGCTGGCCATGGCCTCTGCCGCCCTGGCCACCTGATCATTGGATGCTTCTCCAAAGAACACCGCGAGCCGGTCCCGCACGTAGCCCAAGACGCTGGCAGCACCCAAGAGAATCGCGCAAGCACAACTGACCGCTGACACAGCTAGATGCCGCCCTTGAAACCCGCCGACCCACATGGTGGCCATCCAAGCAACGCCAAACAGAAGGGTGCTGCCCACATCGGGCTCAAGGAGAATCAAGATCGTCACCACCAAGCCCGCTACCAAGGTTGGCAAGTAGCCTCGCAGGCCGTCGCTGACCCGATCCCCCAGGTCCACACAGCGGCGGGCCAGCCAGAGGATCGCCAACACCCTTGCCACTTCCGATGGCTGAATGGTGAAGGACAGGCCCGGGATCTGGATCCAGCGACGACTGCCATTGATAGCCACAGAAAAACCCGGCACAAAAACCAACAACAACAGCACCACCGCTATCACGGCCAGGGCAGGGATCATCGGACGTAGACGAGCGAGGCCTATCCACCAGGCGCCAAGCAGGGCCAACACCGCCATGCCGCGCATGACAACTAGATTGACCAGCTCTTCCCGGAAGGCCGCCATGGGCAAGGTGGTGGCCGCGTGGCTGACCTGCATGATCAACCCAAGGCCCATCATGGCCAGGGTCAAGCAGAAGATGATCCTGGCGGGCTCCGCCGGATTGGCTGCGGGCTTGGGAGCAGTGATGGCGCCTATGCGTGTGAACAGACCGAGTTGGACCTCGGAGGCAGCACCCAGGGCTGCCGCTGATTGACCAGCTCGTCTCTGAAAGCGCGCCATGGATTCACCTCACCTTGAGCAAGGCCAAACTGGTCAAAGCCGCGAGGGCGGCCACCAGCCAAAGACGGACGACCACGGTTACCTCGTGGATTGCGCCCGTGGGAGAGGGCCGGAAGAGACCCCCTTTAAGATTGAAGGCATGGTGCAAGGGCGCGATCGTGAAAATCCGCTTGCCTCCGCTGAGCCTGAAGTAGACCCGCTGCAGCGCGGTGGAACCCAATTCCGCAAAGGGCACCAGAGCAATCAGAGGCAACACCAGTTCTTGCTTGCTGACCAGAGCCATCCAACCGAGCAAGCCGCCCAGGGGCAATGAACCGGAATCTCCCATGAAGACTCGTGCTGGAAAAGCATTGAACCACAAGAACCCCGCGCAGGATCCCACCAGAGCTCCGCCCATGACGCTCATCTCGGCAGCCTCGGGTACATAGGTCAGACCGAGATAGTCTGTCCAGTCCCAACGCCCCATCACATAGCAAAAAACCGCCAGAGCACCCCCCGCAAGCATGGTGCAGCCGGCGGCCAGACCATCCAGGCCATCAGTGATATTGACCGCGTTCGCAGTACCCGCCACCACCAGCCAGCCAACGATCACGAAGATCCCCATGCCAAACACATCATGGCCCAGATCTATTGACCAGCCCTTGAAGAAGGGTGGATGCATGGCCAGCAGGTTGTAGCGACCGGACACGTGGGCGGTCCAAGCCATGGCGGCCACTACCAACCCTGCAACCACCAATTGTCCCAGCAGCTTGCTCTTCTCGCTCAAGCCATCGCTGCCGCGCACAGTCAGCTTGAGAAAGTCATCCACAAAGCCCACGGCTCCCAGGCCCGCCACCAAGACGAGCCCCAGAATCACATGCACATTATCCAGGCGACACCACAGCAAGGTGGTGCACAACAAGGCCGCCACCAGAAAGGACCCACCCATGGTCGGGGTCCCCATCTTGCCCGCGGCCCGCGAGTGGGCAGCCAGAGCATCGGAGTCGCTCTTGCTCACGTCTTCGCGAATGCGGTGACTTTCGAGCCAGGCGATCGCCGGGCCTCCCATCAGAAGTGCCAGGCCAAAACCGGTCAGCACGGCCATTGCACCGCGAAAGCTGATGTAACGGAAGAGGCCCAGCCCCGCGTACTCGTGCATCAGGATGTAAAGCATCAGGCCTGCGCGAGCTGCGCTGCCCCCCTGGCGGCGTGTAAGTCCGAGACGAGTTGATCCAGGTGAGCACCACGGCTGCCCTTGAACAGCACCGTGTCACCCGGGTGGAGTTGTGCGGGCAGAGCCATGCGCGCCTGCTCCAGATCGGCGAAGTAGCACACAATGGCGGGATCCATGCCTGCAGCCAGGGCGCCCTCATGGGTGTCTTGCACCTTTGATCCAACGAGAATCAGTCGCTGCAGGCCAGCCTGGGCCAGATCCCGTCCCAGGTCCCGGTGCAACTCCCGGGAAGCCTCGCCCAACTCGTTCATATCCCCCATCACCAGCACCCGAGGAGCACCGCCTTCCATCCCCGCCAGGACGCGCAGAGCAGCACGCATGGAACTTGGATTAGAGTTGTAGGTTTCGTCGATCAGGCGCATGCCCCCGACCTCGATCTGCACACCCCGACCGGGACTTGCGGCCACTGCGGGCAGGCCCACAAGCAGCTCATCCAGCTCCAGGCCCAGGCCAAGACCGGCGCAGAGGGCTGCCAGGACATTCTGCACCTGATGATGACCCAAGAGAGGCACGCGCACCTGGCGCGGCTTGGGAATCAAGTCCCCAGCCAAGGTGAATACCGAGCAGCCTTCGTGGAACACAAGGTCTCGGGCAATCAGATCGCCCTCATCTCCAAGACCAAAGGTCAATACGCGGGCGCGGGTAAGGCGGCGCATTCGGCTTGTGCGGGGACACTGGGCATTGAGCACACAGAAACCGTCCGGGCCCAGCGATGCGGGCAGGGCGCTCTTTTCCAGAGCCACTCCGTCCTCGTCATCCAGCCCTGCTAGATGACTGGGCCCCACATTGGTCACGATGGCACTGGTGGGTTGGGCCAGACGACAGAGGTTCGCAATCTCGCCCTTGCCATTGGTGCCCATCTCAAGAATGAGCACGTCGGTTTCGGGAGCACAGCTGAGCAGAGTGTGGGGCACACCGATGTCGTTGTTGAAGGAAGCGGGGGAAGCGCTCGGGGTGAGGGAGGAACTCTCGAGCAATTGCAGGAGAATCTGCTTGGTACTGGTCTTGCCGCAGGATCCGGTGATGCCCAGCACATGTACATCCTGGCGCAGGCGGTAGGCGGCTCCGATTTCTCCCAGGGCCCGGCGGGGATTGGCGCAGATCAGAACAGACACGGACTCGGGCAACTCCGGCACTTCACCCCCTTCGCGCAGCAAGACAGCCGAAGCCCCCGCCTGCACAGCTTGAGCAACAAAGGCCTGACCATCAAAACTCGGTCCGCGCAGAGCCAGGAACAGGTCTCCGGCGCGGATCGAACGGGTGTCGGTGGAAATTCCCCCTAGGTCCATGCGCTTGGGCCCACGCACAAGACGCGCACCGCTGGCTTGGAGTACCAGATCCAGGGTCAGGTGCGGCAAGACATAGCCTCCTGCAAGAGCTCTCGAATCAAGGCCCGGTCGTCGAAGTCGTGCACGCCCTCCGCATCCACTTGTTTGGTTTCGTGTCCCTTGCCCGCCACCAGCACGGTGTTGCGCGCATCGGAGAGGATTTCCGGTGCCAGGGCCGCGCGGATCGCGCGCTCCCGATCCAAGTCAATCTCTACGCTGCAGGCGCTGTGGTCTATACCTGCACAGATGCCCTTGGCGATCGCGTCAGGATCCTCCGAGCGCGGATTGTCATTGGTAACGATCAGATGATCCGCCTGCTGACTCGCCACCCTCCCCATCAGAGGACGCTTGCCCTGGTCGCGCTCACCACCACAACCAAAGACACAGATCAGGCGTCCGCCTGCCGGCTGGGAAGCGCGCAGAGCCTCAAGGGCCTGGCTCAGAGCATCAGGGGTGTGCGCGTAGTCCACCACCACGCGGGCATGTGAGGAGGCACCCCCATGAAAAGGGTCGCCGCCAACCCCAAGGACTTCCATTCGTCCCGGGGCTGGCGTGCAGGAAGCAAGACTGGCCAACGCGTGGTCCAGTTTCACTCCCGCGACAAGCGCGCAACCAAGTGCCGCCAGTGCGTTCTCCACATTGAAGCGACCAAACAGAGGAAAACAAGTTTTCTGTTCAGAGATCCCCATCCCTTGAAAGAAGAAAGTAATTCCCTGAGAGGTCGCTTGCAACGCGTACGCGCAAAGATCGGCACGCTGTCGCGTGCTGGTTGTCAAAACTACGGCACCGCGCTCACGGGCCAAAGCAGCAAAACCCGGCCAAGCATGATCGTCCAGATTTCCAATAGCTCGTGCACCCGGCTTGAGGGCGGCGAACAGACGACCCTTGGCCGCCTGATAAGCCCCCATGTCGCCGTGGTAGTCCAGATGTTCGCGGGTCAAGTTGGTAAATACCGCAGCGTCAAAAGTCAGGCCCGCGTGACGCTCCTGTACCAGGGCGTGTGAGCTGAGTTCCAGGATCAAGCAATCACCGCCCAAGTCCCTGTGCCTGGCCGCGAGGTCGACCAGAACGGGGGCAGTGGGAGTGGTGTGACTGGCGGGCAGCCAGGTGTCGTTGGCCAGGCGATGGCCAGCGGTGCCCAGGACTCCCGGACGCATTCCATTCTGGCGCAGGATGTGGGCCACTATGTGGGCGGTGGTGGTCTTGCCGTTGGTACCGGTGATGCCGATCACGGTCATGCCCCGTGCAGGGTTGTCGGCCAGCAGGTGACAGGCCTTTCCAAGGGCCACGGTGGGCTGGGGATGAATCCACTGGACGGGAGCGTGTTTGGCGTCGAGAGAGCAGTCGGTCAGGACCGCCACAGCCCCGTTGCGCCGGGCATCTTGGACAAAACGCTGGCGCTCGACCTGGCTATCCGAAAGGGCTGCGAAGATATGGCCTGAACACACCTGACGCGAGTCCAGCTGGGCCGCGGTAACCTCGGGATCCGCACCACCTGAGCGCAACACACCGCCGATGGCCTCGACCAGTTGGGAGAGCTTCATCGAATCTGCCTCCAGGGCTGTTCGTACAAGGCAAACGCCTCGGCGGTCAAGCGCTCGGGCGCGGGCCGGGTCTGACCTCGTTCGCGGTCCAGAAAGAAAGCCCGACGCAAGAGGCGCATCGCCGCTGGCCCCGCCGCATCGGCCCCGTAGCGGGACCCCTTGCCGCGCTCGTCCACCACCACCAGCACCAACACCATTGGACCGTCCTGAGTCAAGCGACCCAAGAGGCACATGGATGAGGTGTAGCAGGAGTCACTGTGGGAGCGTTTGCCCCGCAGGGTGCGGAAGCAGGAACTCGAACAGGAGCTGCCTTCTTGGCGATGATGCAGTTGATGTTCCGCTTCCAGGTGAGAGCAGGGCACGCCCTCTTCCTTTTCGGTGGTGCCGGTCTTGCTCCCGAACCAGGCGAGCTCCTCCAGGGCACCGCCGCCCACCACGCGCGCGCCGGTACCGCTCATGGCACCCATCCGCATCATGTCCAGAGTCTGCTTGCAGGCCTCGAATGAAAGCACACGCACTTCGGCTTCGGGCTCAATAGGCCAACGTTCGCGTCCTTGGCGCACCTCACGCACCATGCGCAGAGGCCGGTAGCCACCACCCCGGGCGATCGTAGCCAGGGCACCCGCCATCTGCCAGAGGGTGACCGAGATCTCGTGACCAAAAGAAACTGATGCGTGGGTGTAGGTCGGATTCCAACTGCCCTTTTTCAAGGGCGGCAAGTAACCCGCCGACTCAGGTCCCAGCCCCGCGCCCGGGACGCGGCCCAGGCCGAGGCCCACAAGGCCGCCGCGGAAAACCCGCGGCTCGATGCGACGTCCGATTTGCACCATCACCGCGTTGACCGATTGAGAGAGCGCCTGAGCTGCACTGATGGAATAATCCTGGGGAGCCCCCTCGGCCTCGCGAATCCTCCGTCGGGCACGACCATCGTGCAACTCGATACCATCAGGGGCAAAGGTGCGGAACATCTCATCGGGACGCACCACGCCCGCATTCAGGGCGATCGCCATCACCAAGGCCTTCATGATTGATCCGGGTGTAAAACGAAACTGGGTGGGAGGGAAACCGCTGAGCGCGTAGGAGGATTCAGAGCCCACCGCCAGCACATCGCCACTCTCCACATCCAAGACAATGCCATCGACCCGGGCTGCTCCGGTGCGCTGAAGAGTCTCGCTCAATTCTAGGTGCAAGGCCTGCTGCAAGTCCGCCCGCAGAGTGCTGACCACGGAAGGAGGAGCCACCGCCGGATTGGCGTCCAAGTAGAAATCAGGCAGGCCACCCTCGTCGGGCCAGGCACCTTTTCGATCCCGGGCCACGCTGCGGCGACCGCGCTCATAGGTGCGGCCAACCTGCTGAATGCGATCCTGCCAAAGAGGCTGAGCCAACAACTTGCCCGCCAGATACTCCAGTCCGGACCAGGGCCGGGCGTTGTTCTCCAGGTCGTAGCGCCGCGCTCCAAACGGATCAGCGGGAGCGTCCCAAGCGAGGAGCCAAGGTTGTTGGTCTCGGTTGCGCTTGGCCCATGAACGCGCGTCTGTGGGGCCGAGGGTTCCCCAGTGACCGAGAATAGCAAAGGAATCCGGCAAGACATTATCCGGCGGGGGCTCGCCCATGGGAACCGAGGCGTCTCCCTCCGCGCTGGTGGTGTGCCGACGCTCCAAGAGGGGCGTCAGGCTGAGTTGCCAAGAGTAGACACGCTCCTCCGCCATCCACTCTCTGATGGTGGCAGCGCGAACCGGATTCACCCCATGGACCACGACGCGGTGCTCGGTGGGCATCAACTCAGCCCACAGGGCGTCGCGCAACCTAAGGGCTTGATCCCCAGAGATTTGACGGCGAAGCTTGCTCGCGAGCGCCGGAGGCAGAGCTTCAAGCTCCACCCTGTTGTCCTCATCCAGCAGCCCGAGAGTTTGACCGATGCCATTCAGAAGATGCTTTGTCCAGCGCTCGGGATGGCCCGCGCCCCCCTTTCCCAGGGCTTCCATGCGCTGCGCTTCGGCCAAGAGCAGGGTCGGCGCCCAGGCC
>DUBE01000036.1:14167-20847 GCA_012960475.1 Planctomycetota bacterium | reverse complement strand
AGCGAAAACCCCGCAGCCATCGACCTGATCACCCTGGCCCTGGGAGTGCCCATGCCCGCGGTAGAGCGCGAGAGCTTGTTGCTGGCCCTCGAGCGACTGGGAGCAAAGGACCCGCGCGGCAAGACCCTGGCTGTGGTCCATCGGGGCTTGGGCAGTACCTCGACCAATCTCGACAGCGCCCGTTGGAACGAATCCTTGAGGCAGGTGGCGCCCGAAGCTCCCCGGCCTGCCCCGGAAGAACGCCGTAGGGCAGTGGAGGCCCGGGTCTCCTACGCATCTGTTGTTTCCAGCGCCCAACCGGATGATGCCACAGCGCAACTGGATCTGGCCGAGGCCTTGTTGGCCATGGCGTTGGATCCCGCGGCCGTATGGACGCCCTGGAACAGTCGTGGGCAGGCCAGGCGCTTGAACTCTTTGCGTTTCAAAGACGCAGAAGCAGCAACTCGAAGCGCAATTGAAGGCGGGCTCGTCAACTGGCGCACGGACACGGCCCTGGCCCTTTGCAACTGGTATCTCGGCCGCCCAGCTGAAGCTCACAAATCGGCAGCCAAGGCAGTCGCTGATATGCCACCGGGCCAGCAATCCTGGAACGCAATGGCCGCGCTGTCTCTGTTTGCCCACGGCCGCAAGCAGGCCATCCAAGAGGCCACCCTCGCTGGCAGCGACTGGCCGCCGGAATGGCTGGCGGACATCCACGCGGCCTACGGAGTGCTTGCCAGCCACCCCGAAGCCAGCGCCCAGCATGTGATTGCCCACTATGATTTTCTGCTGGAACTCGGTGCCAAGACGCCAGCGCAGGAGACTCTTGAGGCGGGACTGACACGCTTTCACTCTTCGCCTCCCTTGCACCAACGTCTGCGTGCGTCCCTGCTCCGAGCTGGCGGGCCCCTTCGCCTGGAGGAGCAGTATCGCAGGCGCGCAGAGCAGTCCAGCGCTGGGGAGCACCGCGACTGGTTCGCCGCCCAGGCTTCCGTTATTGCCGCCGAGGTCTGGCGCACGGCCCCGGCACCCGAAGCCCAGGCCGCCGCCCAGGACGCGGCCCGGGCGGCTTATGCGCGCGCAGAAGCATCCTATGCTGCTTGGATCGAGCAGCACCCCAGTCAGGCGGACTCGGCCCAGCACTTCATCATGCTCTCCATTGCTGGGCGCGCAAGGGTGCTGACCAACCAGGGGGAACTGAGCCAGGGCAGCGCTCTGATCCTGGAAGCGATTGCCCTGCGCCCCCTATCTGCCGCCAGCCCAGACGGCCTGGGGATCAGTCCAGTCAACACGATCCGCCAAATCCTGCGTCGGGCCCGGACTCAGGACAAGCAGACCTTGGTGCAGGCCATGAACGATGCCCTGGAACGCCTGGAAGCCCTCGATCCGGCTCTGCTAGATGTGCTGCCCAATGAACGGGGCGGTCCGCGTTTTCCGCGGCGACGGCGTTAGGATCCTGGCCAACCCGGACCAGGGACCAAGAAAAGGAGCACAGGATCCTGGGATCTTGTGCTCCTTCTTGAATGGCTCCCCGAGCAAGACTCGAACTTGCGACAAATCGGTTAACAGCCGATTGCTCTACCAACTGAGCTATCGGGGAAGGTGCGCAAAGAGTATTGCCCAGGCGGAGCGAGTCAAGCGGGGTGCAGGGAACTTTTTGGCACAGGCTCGGTTTGGGAGGGATCTGGACTCTCTGGAGGCCAGATTCGAGGCCAGAGGGGGCTGGAGCCGTCCCTGGACTGCGGCGGACATGAATCGGCCATGGACATCACAGGAAACTTGGCATGCTAGGGCTCAGTGGGCCTCCCGCCTGACAACCCAGCCCCCAAACCCCTCTACCTGACCATGAAACTCTTCTCACTTTTGACCTTCACGCTCTTGATCCCAAGCCTCCGTGCCAATGCCCAGGACGTGGTCTTTCCCCTGGAGACCGTCGGCCGCGAGGCCGCCCTGGACGGTTTGATCCTCGAGCCTGATCTGGCTGGAGTTGCGGACCTCTTGACCTACCAGTCACTGCGAATGACGCAGGTGCCACTGACCAGTGGCGTTAAGGTCAGCGTGGATCTTGAGCGCCTCTCGGTCGCACGCCACGAATTTGGTCTGCACGTGAACGGCGTACCGACTCCGGGGCTGATCGAAGACCTGGGCCTGTCCGTCTGGAAGGGAACGGTCGTGGGTGCAACCGACAGCGATGTAATGCTGGCCTTTGCTCCCCATGGTTGCCGCGGTTGGATCAAGATCGGAGGGGAGTTGACTCACCTGATGCCCCAGCCAGACGCCAATGGAGACTGGGGTGCGGGTTATGTCCTGCTGCTGACCGAAGAAGCCCTCAACACACGAGGCTTTGCACTGGACGGAGACTGCTCCACCGCCATTCAACCCAATGCGGGGAGTTCTTTCCTCAGCAACCCTGGAGGGTTCGTTCCGCCCCAGGGGGCCCCGGGCGCCTGCAGCATGCGCGTCTGCCCGGTAGCAATCGAATGCGACGACCAGCTCTATGACATTTTCGGCGACTTGAACGCGGCCATGACCTACGTGACTACCCTTTGGACCTTTATTGGTGACCGCTATGAGACTCAGGCCAACACGGTCCTGACGCATCCCTATTTGAACATCCCGACCCTGGGCACCGATCCCTGGACCACCCAGGAAACGGGCGGCAGCAGCGTAGATCTGCTCTATGAGTTTCAGGCCGCTTGGGTCGGCAACATCCCCAATGGTTGTGTAACGGCCCACTTCATGTCGGGCGCCTCTCTCGGAGGAGGCGTTGCCTGGCTGGGTGTGCTATGCAACAACACCTTCAACTTCGCCGTGTCCGGCAACATCGGCGCCGGGGTCAATTTCCCGGTGGTCCAGCAGCCGTCCAACTGGGATTTCATGGTCTGTGCCCACGAATTGGGGCACAACTTCAACAGTCCCCACACGCACGACTTCTGCCCTCCCTTGGACGAGTGCGCACCGTCAGGATACTTTGGATCCTGCCAGACCCAGCAGGTATGCACCAGCGCGGGCACGATCATGTCCTATTGCCATCTGTGCTCCGGGGGCACAGCCAACATAACCACCTACTTCCACCCCACGGCGGCGGGGGTCATGACCCAGCACGCGATCGCCTGCCTGGACACCTATGTGGATGCCAGCGCGGATGCCCCCAGCATTCTGGTTCCGGGTGTACCCACCCCGGTGACGCTGACCACAACTGCAACCCCGACCAGTCCCCCGAGCCTGCACTACAGTGCAACTGGCACGGGCTTCCAGGCGATCAGCATGACGCCTGGTGCCCCAGGAACTTGGAGCGCAGACATTCCCGCCGCGGCCTGCGGTGACACCCCGGCCTTCTATTACAGCCTGGACGATCCCTCCTGTGGGCCCATCTTTCTTCCTGCGGGCGCCCCCGCTGCGGTCTACACGGCCCTGGTAGGAAACCCTATCACTTCGGTCTTTGATGATTGCGAGGCCCCAAGTGGCTGGACAGGTGGTGTGCCTGGAGATGATGCAACCACAGGAATCTGGGAACGGGTCAGTCCCGAAGGCACTCAAGCCGCCCCCGGAACGGACCACTCGCCCAGCGGAACTCAATGCTGGGTGACCGGCCAGGGCGCACCGGGCGGGTCCCTGGGTGCGGATGATGTAGATGGTGGGAGCACAACTTTGCTGACACCGATTTATGACCTGACCGCGGGCAGCAACCCGCTCATCTCCTACTGGCGCTGGTACTCCAACGACACAGGAGGCAGCCCCGGAGCGGACACCATGAATGTGGACATCTCCGATGACGGGGGCGCATCCTGGGTTCCTCTGGAAATTGTCGGGCCCACACAAGACGCCAGCGGAGGATGGATCGAAGCGGTTTTCACCCTGACCGATTTTGTCAATATCACATCTCAGGTACAGCTCAGGTTCGTAGCCAGCGACTTTGGTGACGGTTCGATTGTGGAGGCGGCTATCGATGATCTTTGGATCAAGGATATCTCCTGCAGTTCTTCGGTGGGCTCGAACTACTGCACCCCGGCAGTGTCCAACTCCAGCGGCTTGCCGGCAAGCATCGGCGGCAGCGGGAGCGATGTGGCCTTGGCCAACAACCTGACCCTGACCGTGAGCGATCTGCCCAACGGACAATTCAGCTATTTCATCGCCAGCCAAAGCCAGGGCAACACCCCCAACCCGGGTGGCAGCCAAGGGGTGTTGTGCGTTGGTGCACCGATTGCCCGCTTCAATGCCAGTGTGCTGGTTGTCAGCGGCGGTCAGGTGAGCTTAAGTCCGGATCTGGGCCAGGTACCCCTGCCCCCCACATTCGCCCACACGGTTATGGCGGGAGAAACCTGGAACCTGCAGCTCTGGTACCGGGACAGCAACCCCGGCCCGACAAGCAACTTCAGCGACGGACTGACGATCACATTCCAGTGATCTGATTAGGCCTACGGCACCTCATCAAGCGCCCCTGGATCACCCCTGTCGGGTGATCTGGGGGCGCACCTGTCCAGGGCTGCGTTCCTGCGCCTCGCGGCGCTGGTCCTAGGGCGTCTCACTTTGGGAACCGAACAGGATTGCGGGGATCAGGTATGCTCTATGCAATCCCTTATGTCCCCCATTGTCAGCACATGAAGCCAGCCCTGTTCCTGTTTCTGACGGGCCTGATAACCCCTTCCACCCAGGCGTCACAAACCGTCGATTTTCCCCTCGAGCCCGCCGGCCGTGATGCTGCCCTTGGTGGCCTGATTCTTACGCCGGACCTGCCCGAAATCGCGGCATTGCTGCCCAACCAAATCCTGCGCATGGAGCAGGTGCCCCTGACTGATGGGCGCATGGTGAGTTTGGATTTGGAACGCCTTTCGATTGCTCGCCATCGCTTTGGTCTGCATGTGGATGGCTTGGCGACGCCTGGACTCATAGAGAATCTAGGCATTTCGGTCTGGAAGGGCGTTGTCGTAGGGCAGCCCAATAGTGATGTGATGCTTGCGTTCGCCCCCTACGGCTGTCGCGGCTGGATCAAGATCGGTGCTGAGACAACCCACCTGATGCCCCAGCCCGACGCCAGTGGAGACTGGGCAGCGGGTCACTGCATCCTGGTCACGGAGACCATGTTGATTGATCGTGGGCTCACACCGCAGATCGAATGCGCAGCCGTGGCCCCTCCTGGAACGAACATTTCCACGATTCAATCCCAAGGCGCCAACATAGATCCCCCGCTTGAGTCAGGAGGCACCTGCTACGTCAGGACCGGCAGCGTGGCGATCGAATGCGATGATCAGTTTTTTGCGCTGTTCAACGACCTGAACGCGGCGACCACCTATGTGGTCAGCCTGTGGACCTTCATAGGAGACCGCTTTGCAACACAGGTCAATACGATCCTGACGCACCCATACCTGAACATACCCACCCAGGGCAATGATCCCTGGACCTCCCAGGACAACGGAGGCACGAGCTCGGACCTGATTACAGAATTTCAAGCCGCCTGGGTAGGGAACATCCCCAACGACTGCACCACAGCGCACTTCATGTCAGGCGCCATCCTCACTGGCGGAGTGGCCTGGGTCGGCGTTATTTGCGGCGGAGACTACAACTTCGCGGTTTCCGGGAACCTGTTTGGGGGGGTCCAATTTCCCGTGCTGCAGCAACCATTGAACTGGGACTTCTTTGTCTGCTCGCACGAATTGGGGCACAACTTCGGCAGCATCCACACCCATGAGTTCTGCCCGCCCCTGGACGAGTGCGCCCCCCCGCCCTTCTTCGGTGGCTGCCACAACCAGCAGGTCTGCAGCAATCAAGGCACGCTCATGTCCTATTGCTTTTATTGCCCGGGGCGCACCAGCAACATCACCACCTACTTCCATTCGGTTACGGCCTCGATCATGCGGCAGGAAGCAACAAGTTGCCTGGACCTCTACGCGTCTGTCACTGCGGATTCGCCCCAGTTGCTGACTCCGGGAGTGGCCACCACGGTGACCTTGACGACCAATCTGGCACCCTCTTCTCCTCCGACCCTGCACTACGACGCCACAGGCAGCGGTTATCAGCCGATTCCCATGTCATCTTCGGGCCCCGATACTTGGACCGCTGATCTGCCTCCAGGCACCTGCGGAGACACTCCTGCCTACTACTACAGTCTGGACGACCCAACCTGCGGCGGCGTCACGCTGCCGGGGGGTGCCCCGTGGATCGTCTACACCGCCAATGTTGGCTATCCCGCCCCCTTTGTGGTGGATGACCTCGAAAGCCCAAGCGGTTGGACAGTGGGCAGTGCCAGCGACGACGCAACCGAGGGGATCTGGGAACTCGTGGATCCCGAGGGCACGATTGCTCAGCCCGGCGATGACCACACGGCCCTGGGTACGCACTGCTGGGTAACCGGCCAGGGGGTTCCGGGGGCCTCACCAGACAGCGCCGATGTGGACGGGGGAACCACCACTCTCTTCTCGCCGATCTATGATCTGAGCACAGCAAGCGCGGCGCGCGTCTCCTACTGGCACTGGTTCTCGAACGACACAGGTCCCAATCCCATCCAGGACACCCTCAAGGTGAAGTTCTCCAATAACGGAGGTGCCAGCTGGGTTTTTCTGGAGACCATTGGCCCCACGCAGAACTCCAGCGGAGGCTGGGTGCAATCCACCTTCTACCTGAGCGACTACCTGGCCCTTACGGGTCAAATGCAGCTGACCTTCATCGTCAGCGACCTGGTCAACGACTCAACAGTGGAGGCC
>DUBE01000036.1:0-14093 GCA_012960475.1 Planctomycetota bacterium | reverse complement strand
CACTCCTGCTGCAGCAAACTCTACCGGGCAATCGGCCAGCATCGCTGGTGTCGGCACCGTCTTCGCCCTGGACAACAGCCTGACCCTGACCGTAAGCGATCTGCCCAACGGCCAATTCAGTTACTTCATAGCAAGCCAGAGCCAGGGCAGCATCCCGGGTCCGGGTGGCAGCCAAGGAGTGTTGTGCCTTGCTGCGCCGATTGCCCGCTTCAATGCCAACGTTCTGGTCGTCAGTGGCGGACAGGTGAACTTGGCTGTGGACCTGACCGCAGTGCCCTTGCCCCCTACCTTCTCCCATTCGGTGGTGCCCGGAGAATCCTGGAACTTCCAGCTGTGGTTCCGGGACAACAACCCGAGCGCAACCAGCAACTTCAGTGATGGCCTCGCGGTGACTTTCCAGTAGCCCTGGAAAAAAACCTCTGCTACGCCTCCAGCAGGTCTTGCTTGGAAAACTTGCTGGAGGCGCTCCATCCTAGGTCCCAGGCCGTAGGCAGCCGCCCAATGCGACTCTCTGATAGGGAAGATGCTGCAAAATCGGAGGGGCTTTGGCACGTTAGGTGTACACAAGCTCTAATTATCCAGCCCATCCCGCCTCCCTCCCATGAAGCACCTCATTCTGCTGCTCTCTACCCTCCTGCTCCAGAGCCTGACTTCGGCCGCCCAGACAGTGCCCTTCCCCCTGCACCCTGCGGGACGAGCAGCGGTTTTCGACGGTTTACTGCTGACTCCGGATTTGGCGGGGGTTGCGGACCTCTTAGGGCACCAATCAGTACGCATGGACCGTGTGCCCCTGAGCGATGGGACTTACGTCAGCTTGGAGCTAGAGCGTCTCTCAATCGAGCGCCACAAGTTTGGACTGCATGTGGATGGAGTGCCCGCCCCCGGGGTGATCGAAGGCCTGGGGATCAGCGTGTGGAAGGGCATGGTCGTGGGACAGCCGGATAGCGATGTGATGCTGGCTTTCGCGCCCTATGGATGCCGTGGTTGGATCAAAGCCTCAGGAGAATTGACCCACTTGATGCCGCAACCGGACAACACCGGAGACTGGGCAGCGGGGTATTGCATCCTCGCCACAGAAACCTCGCTTCATTCCCGCGGGCTCTCTCCCCAAGGTGGCTGTTCTGCGATCACTCCCCCGGGGTCCAGCCCCCTCAGCCCAATCCCCTCTGGAGTCAATGCCCCGCCCACGGTGGAATCCGCCGGTACCTGCTACCTGCTCACTTGCAGCGTGGCGATTGAGTGTGACGACCAGTACTTTTCCAGATTCAATAATCTGAACGCGGCCACCACCTACGGTGTCAGCCTTTGGACTTTCATCGGCGATCGGTATGCAACCCAGGTAGATACGGTTCTGACCCACCCCTACTTCAACATCCCAACTCAAGGCAACGACCCTTGGACCTCCCAGGACAACGGGGGCAGCGCTGGAGATGTATTGAATGAATTCCGAACAGCTTGGGCCGGAAACATCCCCCTCGGGTGCATCACCGCGCACATGGTATCGGGTGCTGGACTCGGCGGAGGGGTTGCATACCTCGATGTGCTTTGTGGAGGCACCTACAACTTTGCGGTCTCGGGCAACATCAACGGGAACGTCAATTTCCCCGTGGTTCAGGCCCCTTCGAACTGGGACTTCATGGTCTGCGCCCATGAACTAGGACACAACTTTGGCAGCCCCCACACCCACGACTACTGCCCGCCCCTGGACGAGTGCGCCCCTTCCGCCTATTTTGGCGGTTGCCAAACCCAACAGGTCTGCACCAATCAGGGCACGATCATGTCCTACTGCCACCTTTGCGGCGGCGGCACGAACAACATCACCACCTACTTCCACACGGACACGGCCCAGACAATGCGACTGCGCACCGCCACGTGCCTTCAACCCTATGCGAGCATCACTGGGGATTCTCCCCAGCTCTTGGCGCCCGGCGTCAGCACCCCTGTGACCCTCACCACGTCGGTCGTGCCTAGCGCTCCTCCCAGCTTGCATTTCCGCGGCTCCAGCGGCGTGTTTCAGGCGATCCCCATGGTTTCCTCGGGCGTGGACACTTGGAGCGCTGATTTGCCCCCTAGCGCCTGTGGCACGACCCCCGCTTATTACTACAGCTTGGACGAGCCCCATTGCGGCCCGGTGTATATGCCCCTGGGAGCTCCCGGGAACTTCTACACCGCCAATGTGGGCACCTTGACCACAGTCTTCACAGATGACCTAGAGGTCGCAAGCGGCTGGACGGTCGGCCATGTACTGGACGACGCGACTGAGGGCATCTGGGAGTTGGTGGATCCCGAGAGCACGATTGCTCAGCCCGGCGATGACCACACGGCCCTGGGTACACACTGCTGGGTAACCGGCCAGGGGGTTCCGGGGGGCTCACCAGGCAGCGCCGACGTGGACGGGGGAACCACCACTCTCTTCTCGCCGATCTATGATCTGAGCACAGCAAGCGCAGCGCGCGTCTCCTTTTGGCACTGGTTCTCGAACGACACAGGACCCCATCCCAACCAGGACACTCTCAAGGTGAAGTTCTCCAATAACGGAGGTGCCAGCTGGGTTTTTCTGGAGACCATTGGCCCCACGCAAGATTCCAGCGGAGGCTGGGTGCAATCCGCCTTCTACCTGAGCGACTACCAGGCCCTTACGAGTCAAATGCAGCTGACCTTCATCGTCAGCGACCTGGTCAACGACTCAACAGTGGAGGCCGCCATCGATGACCTCCGGATCGAGACCCTTGAATGCACGACCAGCGTGGGGGCCAATTACTGCACTCCTGCTGCAGCAAACTCTACCGGGCAATCGGCCAGCATCGCTGGTGTCGGCACCGTCTTCGCCCTGGACAACAACCTGACCCTGACCGTTAGCGATCTGCCCAACGGCCAATTCAGTTACTTCATAGCAAGCCAGAGCCAGGGCAGCACCCCGGGTCCGGGTGGCAGCCAAGGAGTGTTGTGCCTTGCTGCGCCGATTGCCCGCTTCAATGCCAGTGTGCTGGTTGTCAGCGGCGGTCAGGTCAGCTTGAGTCCGGATCTGACGCAAATCCCCCTGCCCCCCACATTCGCCCACTCGATCCTGGCTGGGGAGAGTTGGAACTTCCAGCTCTGGTACCGGGACAGCAACCCCGCACCAACCAGCAACTTCAGTGATGGATTGGCGGTGACGTTCCAGTGAGACCGGTCGGAAGGGGAATCAGCCCTTCTTCGACCAGCGATCTCTGAGGGTCACTGTGCGCAGAAAGACCGGTGGGTCGCTCGGGCTCGATGCGTCCCGGGTGAAGTAACCCAGGCGCTCGAACTGAAAGGTCTCTCCTGGAGAGCTTGCCAGCAGAGACGCCTCGAGCCGCGCGGTTGAAATGACCCGACGTGAGTCGGGGTTCAAATCCCCAAGCCAGTCTTCCAGTGCACCCGGATTCTCTGACATGAAGAGAGGTTCCAGCAGGTGTACCTCGGCGGCCACGGACTTGTCGGCGCTGACCCAGTGAATGATGCCCTTGACTCGCTTTTGCCCCTCCACCGACGCGCCCCCGAAAGTGCGTTCATCGTGGCTGCAAACCAGTTCGACGACTTGACCGGATTCATCCTTGATGACCTCCTCGCAGGTCAGAATCGGCCCGTAGCGCAGGCGTACCCGGCCTTCCGGACGCAGGCGGAAGAACTTGCGAGGAGCGTCCTCCAAGAAATCGTTGCGCTCGATCAGGATCCGGCGCGTAAGTTCCAGGTCCCTGGTCCCCCCGTCCGCATCTTCTGGGTTGTTGACAGCCTGACACACCACGCTTTGTCCCTCGTCAATGGTTCGAATGGTGACCTTGAGGGGATCGAGGACTCCCAGGCGTCTGGGGGCGCGGCGATTCTGGTCCTCCCGCAGGGCGTCCTCCAGCCAGAACAACTCGGCGGTACTTGAGACTTTGGTCACGCCGATACGCGCACAGAAATTGCGAACGGATTCGGGGGTGTAGCCGCGGCGGCGCAGGCCCTGCAGTGTCGGCAGGCGCGGGTCGTCCCAGCCGTCCACATGGCCCCCTTCCACCAACTCCACCAGCCTGCGCTTGGAAAGCAGAGTGTAGGTCAGACTCAAGCGCGAGAATTCGATCTGGCGCGGAGGGTTTTGAATAGGCAGGCGCTCCACCAGCCAGTCGTAGAGCGGTCTGTGGTTTTCGAATTCCAGGCTGCACAGGGAGTGAGAAATCTCCTCCAAGGCATCGCACTGGCCATGGGCCATGTCATAGGTTGGGTAGATGCACCAGTCTCGGCCCGTGCGGTGGTGTGCCGAATCCTGAATGCGGTAGAGCACTGGATCACGCATCAAGAGATTCGCATGGGCCATGTCGATCTTGGCCCGCAGGACCACGCTGCCGGGTTCGAATTCTCCAGCGCGCATGCGGCCGAAGAGATCCATGCTCTCCTGATTGGGACGGTCCCGGTTCGGACTGTTTGTACCAACCAGATTGGGACCGCCCCGCTGGGCCCGCATCTCTTCCACGCCCAGATCATCAACATAGGCGTGGCCGCCCTCGATCAGGTGCTGGGCGAAGCCGTAGAGCTCCTCAAAAAAATCCGAGGCAAAATACAATCGGTCCTGCCAGTCAAACCCAAGCCAACGCACGTCCTTCTGGATCGCGTTCACATAACGGTCCTCTTCCTTGGATGGATTGGTGTCATCGAAGCGCAGGTTGCAGAGCCCCTCGTACTGCCGAGCAAGACCAAAACTGACGCAGAGCGCCTTGGCGTGACCCAGGTGTAGATAACCGTTGGGCTCGGGGGGGAAGCGGGTGTGCACAACCTTGGTACGGCCTTGCGCAAGGTCCCGATCGATTTCCACCTCAATGAAATTGCGCGAAACGCGCGGGGCTTCTGTTTCCTTTTCGGGTGTTTCGCTCATGACGGATGCGGGGGGCAACGCTGGAGAATAGCGATCACGCGGGTCCCCTCACCAGTCCCCTGACGAGAACCCGCTGCCCGAAACGAATCAGGAATCCATTTTTTGGGGCACAGCCGCGTGGATCGCCTGGCGCCATGTGTCCAATTCCCGCGCCATGGACTGAACCTCGTCGGGGTGCGTCTCCGACAGGTCATGGCTTTCACCCATATCGGCATCCAGGTCGTGCAGGGTACGACGGCCATCGTCATAGAACTCCACCAGCTTCCAACGACCCCGTCGCAGGACCGAGCAGGGGGTCGTGCGCCAGTTTGGATCGTCAGGCCCCTTGCCTTGCAGGTAGCGCGGAAAATGCCAGAACAGGGAGCGTTCTGCCAGATGACCCTGCCCCCGCAAGAGGTCCGAAAGGTCCTGCCCGTCGAGTTCGACGGACTCCCCAGGACCTCGAATTCCGCACCACTTCACCAAGGTGGGCAGCAGGTCCACGTGATGCACAGGTTCGCTGCGACGCTGATCAGCCTCCACACGACCAGGCTGACAGAACACCAGGGGTACACGAATGCCACCCTCTCGCAGGGTTCCTTTCCAGCCTGCCAGGGGGAGCATCGAGGTCACACCCCCATGACCTCCATTGTCGCTGGTGAGAATCAACAACGTGCGCTGGCGCAGGTCGAGTTCACTCAGCAAGCTGCGGATGCGACCGAGCTGCTGGTCCACCGATGCAAGCATGGCGGCGTAGGAGGGATTCTTTTGACCTTGATCCTCGGGTCGGTCCTTGAACGCGGCGGCCCCCCCCTTGGGAGCTTGGATGGGGGTGTGCACAGCGTAGTGGGCCAGATGCAAGAAGAATGGCCTGTGCTGGTTTTCCCGAATGAACCCCAACGCCGCGTCCCCTTCCAACTCGGTCAAATAGGCATCTTCCCGAGCGTCCTCGGTGCCCGGCAACTTGAGAGGCATGTGATAGCCGGCCGGGGGGTGGCCCCACTTGCCGCCCCCATAGTTGAAGGCATAACCCTGAGTGCGAGGGTCCTTCCCCAGGTGCCACTTGCCAACGTGCCCCGTCGCAAAGCCGGCCTCGCTAAAAACCTCACCCAAAGTGATTTCTTCTTGCGCAAGCACAGTGAGCGAATCCGGCACACGCAGGCTGCGCCGTTCACGCTTTCCCCGGCGCTGATTGCCAACGGTCAAGATCCCATGACGCGGAGTGTAGCGCCCGGTCTGCAAGCTCGCGCGACTGGGAGCGCAATTCGGCCCAGCGCTATAGGCGGCATTGAACACCACGCCTTCCTGGGCCAGGGCATCCATGTGCGGTGTTGAGTAGAACCGACTGCCCATGAAACCGGGATCACGCCAGCCCATGTCATCCACAACCAACAGGATCACATTGGGAGGCTGGGGCGCCCCCTCGACAGCCTGCTGCCCCTGGGCCATTGCACTGGCCAGAACAAGAGCCAGCCACTGCAGACCAAATCCGAGAATGCGCATGGCCCCTTCAGGAGAAAGGTGTCACCCCGGGCTGGGCCACTGGGCGCATGGGGACCGGGCCCCAATCAAAGGCCTTGGGAGAGAGGTCCTCTTCAGAATTCCAAGCCATGTCCCAAGTGATGCTCTTGCCGGTGTAGGCGCTCATGCGGGCCATGATCGCCATCATGGTGCTCTTGCACATGTAGTCCGAGTTGTCGATGCGATCCCCCGCACGCAGGGCGGCGAAGAGGGCGTTGTGCTCGTTCTGGTACATGTTGTCGGGTTCATCGCTCCGGTAGCGCCAGTTCTCGTCAGCGGTATGAATGCGGGCGCTCTGCAGAGCAGCGGTGCCCTTGGTACCAAACACGAAGTCCGAGACATTTCCGTCGGCCCCCTGCCATTGACGACAGGAGGAGAACCCTTTGATGCCATCCTTCCATTCGAAGACCGTGTTGAAGTGGTCGAAAATGTTGCCCCATTGCTCGTCGGTACGCACGATTCGGCCGCCGGATGCAGTGGCTCTGACCGGAGGCTCGTCCTGCATGGCCCAGGCAAGCTTGTCCAGTGAGTGGATGTGCTGCTCGGCGATGTGGTCGCCCGAGAGCCAAGTGAAGTAGAGCCAGTTGCGCATCTGGTACTCCATCTCGCTCCACTCGGGTTTGCGGCCGCGATGCCACAAACCGCCCGTGTTGTAGGTGCACTGCATGGCGGTGATATCCCCCACCATGCCGTCGTGCACCCGCTTAAGAGTGGCCTGCTTCTTGAATTCGTAGCGATAGCAGAGCCCGGAGGAGATCGAGAGGCCCTTCTTCGCAGCCTTGTCACAGGCCGCGCGCATACGCCGCACACCAGGCGCATCCGTGGCGATTGGTTTCTCCACAAAGGCGTGGGTGTTCATCTCCACCGCGTACTCCACATGCAAAGGACGGAAGTAGGGCGAAGTGGCAAGCAGAACCACATCCACCTGATCGATCACCGACTTGTAGGCATCAAAGCCCACATACTGACGATCTAACGGCACATCGATGCGCTCGGCGATGTCTTTGTGGGCCTTGAGGGACTCGAGTGTGCGGGTCAGCTGGTCAGAGAACGCATCCCCCAAAGCCACCAACTTGACATTGGGATCCGCCTGCAGAGCATTGACAGCCGCGCCGCTACCGCGACCTCCGCAGCCCACCAGACCGACTTTGATCGTCTCCTTGCCGTCAGGGGCAAGACGCCCACCAAGAGCCACGGGAAGGGTCGAGCCAGCAGCCGCGAGGGCCCCTCCGGCGCGCAGAAACTGACGGCGTGAGCCATTGACTGGGGAGGATGCCATGCCCTTGTTATAGCAAGTCCCAAGAGGCCTGCAAAGATTGCCCCCCGACCAGCTCTTGGCCCTATTGGAACTCCTCTGGCCCCTGCGAAGAAGAGTTCTTGCCCGGGAAGCGGACCTCCCTCAGGCCATCTCGGCCCTTGCCTTCCACCAGCCGCGCACCCATGCCAGCGGGCAGTCGGGCGAGTCCCTCCCCGCCCACAATGCAAAGCGCCGTAGCCCAGCCATCGGCAGCGCAGGCTGTGTCGGCGGCCACGGTCACCCCACGGCTGGTGGAGATGCCCAAACCTGTGCGAGGATCGATGATGTGCCCATGGGAACTGCCTTCTATCCTGACCGTTTGAAAGCGATTGCCCGAAGTTGCAAGGGCACGTTCCTGAATCGCAATCTGCGCCCCATCCCCGCGCCTTGCTTCCAGGCGTACAAGCCATCCGGTCTTGCCCGGGGGGGCAGCGCCCACCCTCAAATCGCCTCCACCATCCACCAAGATTGAATTGAAGCCCCGCGCTCGCAGGAGTTCAAAGGCCTGATCAACGGCCAGGCCCTTGCCATAGGCGCCAAAATCCAAGCGCATGCCTTTCTTCAGGCAGCGCAGGTGATCCGGGGCGGTTTTCAACTCCAGGAACTCAAACCCAACGCGTTCCAGGGCCGCACTCAGCAAGCCCGGGTCTGGGAGAGTCCCTTGTCGGGCGCTGCGCCGCCAGAGTCGGGTCAAGGGACCCACGGTGGGATCCACCAGTCCGTTTGTTTGCAGGGCCAACAAGCGACCGTGTTGCAGGGCTTGCGCCAAGAGCGGTGAGATCGCAACCCACTCGGTCCCGTGTCCGGTTGCCTGCCGCGCTTCGCTTTGGGAGTCATAATCAGTCAACACCCTTTCCAGCTCCGCGATCTCTTCAAAGGCAGCTTCAATAGCGGCCGCCCTGCCGGAGCCTTTCTTGCCCCAAACCACGATGCGAAAAATGGTACCCATGGCGGGCCGTTCCACCGTCAGCGGCTCCTGCACGCCTGCTGACAGGACGAGCCCCGGCGAAGTCCTCGCGCACACGCAAGCGCCCAACAACCCGACCAGCAAGGCAAACAGGGCGGAACCCCGGGGAATCCAAAGCACGGGGGCACACATGAGGGCAAAGAGGGTACTCTCATTCCCGTCATGGCCTCAATCCTCCCCCTGATCTGCGCCCTGTGGTCCCTGAGTTGCACGACATCTCTTGCCACAAACGCCCCTCAGGAGGCCCAGGGGCCGCGCACGGTCAGAGAAATGCCCCCCGGGCGGCCGCCTCTGCATGAGATCGAAAGGTCCGCCGCCAAGAGGCCCCAGGATATGCAGTCCTACCGGGAAACCATCCCTGGAACCTCGGAGGGTTTCGATCTGGTCCCGCTGCAGGGCGGTTCTTTCCTCCTGGGCAGCCCAGCGGACGAGGACGACCGCAAGGTCGACGAAGGACCACAGGTTGAGGTGCAACTGTCTCCATTTTGGATCGGCATCAAAGAGGTCAGTTGGGACGAGTATCACGAGTTCATGAGCGCCCTGGACATCGCCCGACGGCGGGCTGGGCGTGGTGAATCGGCGCCCCAGGACCCCTGGGCAGACGCGGTCAGTCGCCCCACGCCGCCCTATGTGCCCATGGACTTCAACATGGGAGTGGACGGTTTTCCCGCGGTCTGCATGACCCAATTTGCCGCGCGGCAGTACACGAAGTGGCTTTCCATGAAGACCGGACGCTTTTATCGCCTGCCATCCGAGGCCGAATGGGAATACGCCTGCCGCGCGGGCAGCAGCACTTCTTTTTCATTCGGTGCTGAGGTGGACGACCTGGAAGACCACGCCTGGTTTTTCGACAACGGAGACGACACCTATCACAAGTGTGGCGAACTGCCCCCCAATGCCTTTGGCCTCCACGACATGCACGGCAATGTCGCCGAATGGTGTTTGGACGCCTTCGACCCCAAGTTCTACAGCACCCTCAAGAAAGGGGCGCTGGATCCAATCAACTGGCCCAGCGAACTCTATCCGAGGGTGGCACGCGGCGGATCCTGGGACCACGATGCAGAAGACCTGCGCTGCGCGCGACGCATTCCCTCAACGCCAGGTTGGAAGGTGCAGGACCCACAAATCCCCAAGAGCATTTGGTTCCATACGGACGCGCCCTTCTTGGGCTTCCGGGTGGTGCGCCCCCTGAGCGAGCCCACTCCTGAAGAAACCGTCCTTTGGTGGGAAACCAAACTCAAAGCAGTGCGTATCATCGAAACAAGACAACGTAATGGCGACCGCTAGCCCCATCCGATTTTTCCAGCATTTCGTTCCAGCCCCTTCTAGACACCATGAGCAATCCTCAGCCCTTTTCAAGTTCCACCCGTCGCGCCCTGGTCAAGTCCAGCAGCCTCGCTGCAGTGGGCCTTAGCTTGAAGTCACCCGCCCTGGCGCTGCCCCCCGGGCGTGCACGCGGCAATGAGCCCTTGCGCATCGCACTGGTGGGCTGCGGAGGCCGCGGCACCGGAGCGATTTCCCAAGCCCTCTCCACCGCAGGCCCGGTCAAGTTGGTGGCCATGGCTGATGCTTTCGAAGACCGCCTCCAGAGCGCCCTCCAGAGCACCCTTGAACACCACGCAGAACTGGTGGATGTGCCCAAGGAGCGCCAGTTCACTGGTTTCGACGCGGCTCAGAAAGCCATGGACTCAGGGGTGGATATGGTCATTCTGGCCACCCCTCCGGGGTTCCGCCCCATGCACTTTGAGTACGCAGTTTCCAAGGACCTGCATGTGTTCATGGAGAAGCCTGTGGCCACAGATGCTCCAGGCATTCGCCAGGTCCTCGCCGCCGCCGAAGAATCCCGACGCAAGGGACTCAAGGTGGGCGTTGGCCTCCAACGGCACCACGACGCGGGTTACCTGGAGACCATGCGCCGCGTCAAAGAGGGCGCCATTGGCGATGTGATCTTGATGCGTTGCTACTGGAACTCCTCAGGAGTGTGGACCCGCCCGCGCAAGACAGGGTGGACCGAAATGGAATACCAAATGCGCAACTGGTACTACTTCACCTGGATCTGTGGAGACCACATCGTTGAGCAACACATCCACAACCTGGATGTATGCAACTGGCTCAAGGGAGGGCCCCCGGTCAAAGCACAGGGAGTTGGCGGCCGTCAAGTGCGTGTGGGCCCCGACACGGGCGAGATCTTTGATCACCACATGGTGGAATACACCTACCCCGACGGCACCAAGATGCTGTCCGAGTGCAGGCACCAGCCTCAGACTTTCGGTTCTGTTTCCGAGCATGCCCATGGATCCAAGGGTACGGCCCAGTTCAACCGTTACACAATCTCGACAACGGGCGAGGAGAAGTGGCGTTATCGGGAGAAGCCCAAGAATCCCTACCAGGTGGAACACGACGAACTATTCGGCGCCATCCGCTCTGGAGCAGACCACAACGAGGCAGAGTATGGAGCAACCTCCACGATGACCGCCATAATGGGGCGCATGGCCACCTACTCCGGCAAGCAGGTGACCTGGGACGGAGCGATTTCATCCGACACGGACCTCCTGCCCGAGGTCTTTGCCTGGGATGCAAACCCCAAGCTCATGCCCAATGCTGACGGCTCCTACCCCTGGGCAGTTCCGGGGATGACGCTCCCCTACTGACCTCTCCTTCTGTGAAACCGACACAGTTCAGTTATCAGGAATCATGAATCGTCTCTATCTATCAAGTCTGGGCCTCGCGGCCCTTTGCCTGGCTCTGCCTCTCAACCTGACAAGCAACGGGCTCGCCCGTGTCGCCGCGAGCGGAATCAGCGCATTTCAGGACGGAGACGTCCAACCGGCCCCCGAGCAAGAGGAAACCGATCTCGATCGGGACATGCTCGAAGTCAAAGCCCAGGTGCGCCTGCTGCGACGCTCACTGCGAAGCCCCGACAAGAACGAGGCGTCACTCAAGTCCCTGCAAATCCTCGAAACCCATGTGCTCGCCGCCAAGGGCCGCGCTCCACGCAACACCCAGGACCTGCCCGAGGCTGAACGTGCCGCCTATGTGCTGTCCTATCGAGCAGACATGCTCAAATTCCTGAGCATTGCGATCGCCGTCGAGTCTGCCCTCATAGCCGGCGATCAGGACGGAGCCCAAGAGCACTTCAAGGCTTTCCGCGAACAAGAAGATCCGGCTCACGAGAAATTCACCGACGAGGGCTGATCTACCGAGGCCCCACGAAGCAGTGTTGAGCCACCGTGCGCAAGTCCGCGCTGCTATGGCCCAATCGAACCGTGTAATTGCCCGGGGCAAAGACCCAGGGCCGAACTGTGCCTGGCCCCACACGCACGGTATAGAGTGTTTCGCCGCTGTCCTCGTCAACCACCTGCAACACCGGGCGCTCACAACTCCCCAGTTCCACCGGATCCAGCAAGGCAAAGGGCTTGGGGCCCTGCTCCAGAGCGTGGAACTCCACTGGCCAGCCGGGAAGCATGTCCCCGGCATCTGCACCAGGCTCAGCCCAGCGAGGCCAGCCCTCAAACCTGACGGTCCCCGCAACCGGATCCAATCGCAGCAGGCCCCAACCCGGCATGCGATCGTGCAAGCCAGCGGGAACATGCCCCTGCCGACGGGGATTCGCCACCGCATGCACGCGCACCAGATTGCCCCAGCCATCCCGGAAGGAACCCAGGTAGGGAGGAGCGCCCGGACTGCGGTCACGGCCAGCGACTTCCGGGAACCACCGCCGGGGAAAGGTGTTGGCCACAGCTGGAATGCAAAAGGCGAAAGCGGCGTCACGATCCTGCTCCACCCCATACTGGACAACCGAGGAGAGATGCTGGTCCCCTGCCACATGGAAGGCGTAGCCCCTGCGGATCTCCCGCAGAGCCCGGTCCCGAGGGGTGCGGGGCCAACCGTTTGAGTCCCCGTCTGCGGCTCGCAGATCGCCCCTGATGAACTCACCAGGGTCAGCGAAGCGCAGTGATGAAACCACTCCGTCATGCCTGGCGCTGGCGGGCAGGGTGGCCAGGTTGCAGAAAATGGTCTGAGAGAGAACTCCCTTCAGGCCCACCTCTCGAGGCCAATGCGCGCTCCAGCCTTCCAGAAAATCCAGCTGGCGCTGGCCCAGGAGCGTGGCGCCCTTTGGATCGCCCATGGTGAGGGGATCAAAGTCCTCTGCCCTGGCCCAGCCATTGATGATCTCGCCCTCGGGGCAGGCGATTGAAGGACTGGACTTCCATTGACGGTCCGCCAGGATCGCGAAAGAGACGCCACCATGAATCAATGATGTGGTGTAAACCGAAATACCATTGGGCAGAGGCGTCGCATCAGCAGGATCGGGCAAGTGCGCCACCTGGGTACGATGCACCGCGTTGACGAAACGCGGGCCCATGCGGTAACCACCCCGATCCTGAGCCCGCAACTTGCGCCCATCCGGCTCGTCCTCGACCACGCCACCGTTACCCCACACATTGCCGTGATAGACATCATGGTCATCTGGAATCGTGACCGTTGGCAGCCGTCGGGTCAGGCTGGCGAAGGACACGCACCAGCGCAGCCACTTGCCCTGATAGTCGAGCAAGGCCTCATGCAACGGCCCGGAAATCGCGGGGCTCAGATCCCCTTCGTAGATCTGGTCTCCAGCAAAAAAGAGCAGGTCGGGTTGGGCAGCGCTGACGGCCGCCACCAGGTCATTGTGAGGAAACCAAAGCCCCGAATCGTTCCAGGCCAGATCACCGGTATACGATTTCACGCAGGACAGAGCTCCCAGCACCAAGGGTTGCTTGGGGTCAGGATTGGCAGTTACATACAGGGCATAGGAAGTGGTCACCCCGTCGATGGTCCCCACAACCGCCAGATGTCGGGGACTCGTGGCATCCCAGTTGGGTACGCGGAAGTGGACGGTGAAAGAATCCTGCTCCCAGTTCGCGTTGTCCAGGACACGGTAGCGATCCTTGTCTAGTAGACTCCAGATCTGCCTGTCCCCGGGACCCAGGGGCGGCAACTGAGCAGTTACCTTGAGCAGGTCGCGATCGTAGGTGTACTGCACACAATAGACCGGCCCGAGCGCCCGCTCGGGTCGTTCGACCAGGGCAGACTCAGAAAAAGTCCAAGCACGAAACCCGTGGCCGCGGGATGACCCCTTTGGGCCCCCGTGACTCAAGAGTGCCACAGAACCGTCCACCGCCTCCATGGGCAGAGTGCAGCTCAGGACCAGCCTCTGGCCCTGATTCCCACGTGCTTCCACGGTCAGGATCACTGCGCCCTTGGCGTCCAGTTCACCTTTCACACGCAGCTGGATCTCGCCGGTCAGGCCGTGCTCGAATCGATCCGTGGATGAAGCCAGCAAGGGCAGGTCCTTGAGCCTGGTGGCGTTGTTCATGACCCACCCGCCTCCTCTCCCAGCCTGCGGCTGACTGAAGTCGCGTAGCACCAACTGTCCGTCACCCTGAACAAGCACCAGGGTGCCCCCATCCGCAGCC
>DUBE01000035.1 GCA_012960475.1 Planctomycetota bacterium | reverse complement strand
CTTCCTCTTCCTCTTCCTCTTCCTCTTCCTCTTCCTCTTCCTCTTCCTCTTCCTCTTCCTCTTCCTCTTCCTCTTCGTACTCAGCTTCCTCGTCTTCCTCGTCTTCCTCTACCTCCTCTTCGTCCTCGTACTCGATCTCCTCAACTTCTTCGACAACATCCTCAGCCCCCTCTCCGGTTGAAACGATCACCTCGGGTTCTTCCAGGCCAAACAAATCGGGCTGCTCCCAGGATGGAATTGGAGGCCCCTCTCCCTGCCCCACGACTTGAGCCGCCTCTGGCTGGCACACATCTGTTTCCTGAACGGCCTGCTCCTCCGACAGCAAGCGGGCAACGGTCAACGAGTCCGGGGTCGTCCCTTGAGGGGTGTCGGTGCCGCCGGAGGTACTCGCACCAGGAGCCAGATCCGCATCAAAGGCGACTGACTGAGGCTCTTTGGCGGGGGCATGGGGCTCTGGTTGGGCGGTGACCCTGGCGATACGTGCGAGTTGCTCATCTTCAGGACTGAAGAGAGCCTTGACCCCCACGGGTATCTTCCCTTGCAGGCGCACATCCTCGGGATAGGGCGAGCGCGCCGCAGAGTTCTCGTCGACGGACTTCATCCATAACCCCTCTTGATGTTCCAAGGCAGATTCATCCGGCACCAAAGCGTTGGTTTCTGCCTCGGTTACGCCGTCTGTCTCCGCTTCCGAGAAGACGTCATCGATGCGCGTTTCATTCTTGCCCTTCTTCATGAGTGGACGCTTGAAGAGTCCCGCCCTGCCCCACGCGTTCCAGGCCATGCCCAGCCCCAAGCCCATTCCCGCCAGCAAGCCCAGAGCAGGATGCACCGCGCCCAGGCGCCCACCTGTCTGTTGACCAAGGTTGCCCCCCAGAAGAGGATCAAGAGCGCCCAGCGAGACCGCCACACCAGCCCCTAGTGCAATGATCCCGGAGAGGTGACGCACGGGGTCACCGACCGCTCCCCCGGTAAACATCCAGCCCCCTAGAATCGACACTGTCAGGCTGACCATGAGCACAGCGGCACTGCCAAAGGCCTCCACCAGTGCACTGGCAACGGTCTGCAGGACAGTCATGTCCTGACCCTCAAGAGGGGGTCGGCCCAGCAGCATGGCCACTAGGACCGTCGGCAAGATGCCAATCAAGAAAAGGGCAATGCCCAGGGACTCGTTCTTGCTGTTGGTTGACTTGGAGGTGATGGTCATTTGATTCAAGCCTCTGCGTTAGCGATGTTCTCCTCGAAGTCTTCAAGGGTCATCAGGATTTCGCGGGACTTGGAGCCCTGGTGGGAACCAACGATGCCCGCATCAGTCATTTGGTCGATCAATCGTGAAGCACGGGTGTAGCCAATGCCCAGCGCCCTTTGCAGCAAGCTCGCCGAGCCGCGCCGGGACTTGAGCACCACGCGTACAGCATCAATGAAGAGGTCATCAAGCTTGTCGCCTCCTTCACTTCTTTCTCCTGCGGCCCCAGTTCCGGTTGCGGACTGGACCAGTTCCTGGTTGAAGGTCTGGGGCGCCTCCTTGGTGACGAAGTCCACAATCCTTTGTAGTTCCTCGTCTTCGATCATGGCGCCCTGAACCCGCCTTAGCTGGCTGGACTGGGGCGGACTGAACAGCATGTCTCCCTCACCCAACAACTTGTCCGCACCAGAGGCATCCAGAATCACACGGCTATCGATCTTCGACGCTACCTGGAAGGCGATCCGAGTGGGCAGATTGCCCTTGATCACACCCGTTATCACGTCGGTTGACGGACGCTGGGTGGCCACGATCACGTGGATGCCCACGGCTCGCGACTTCTGCGCGAGACGCATGATACCGGCCTCGGCATCCTTCTTGGACTGCAGCATCAGGTCGGCCATCTCATCGATAATCAGCACGATATAGGGCACATGGCGCGGAGTCCGCTCTTCGTTGAAGCCGTCTCCCAGGCGTTCACGCAGCTTTTCCTCTCCCAGAGCGTTGTAGCCCTTGATGTTCTTGACCTGAGCGTTCTTGAAGAGCTCGTAGCGCGCCTCCATTTTCTCCACAGCCCAGTTGAGGACATTGGTGGCCTGACGCATGTCGTTGACCACGGGCAGTTCCAAGTGCGGCACCCCGGCAAACATCATCAGTTCGACCATCTTGGGGTCTACCAGAATCAGACGCGCGTCATGGGGCGAACGTGTCAACAGCAAACTGGCCACAATCGTATTGATGCAAACTGACTTGCCCGAACCGGTGGTGCCGGCAATCAACAGGTGCGGCATGCGCGCCAGATCTTCCACAATCGGCTGACCCTCTGCATCCATCCCCAGGAAAAGGGGCAAGGCCATGAAGTCCTTGTCGTAGGCCCGTTGGTTGATCAACTCTGAGATACGTACCTTGCGGCGTTTGGTGTTGGGGATCTCAATGCCGATGGTGGATTTGCCCGGAATCGGCGCAATGATGCGCACGCTCTTGGCACGCAAGGTGGCGGCGATTTCCTGACTCAGGTTGGTCACACGGTTCATGCGAGTACCTTCGGAAACCGAGAGTTCAAAGAGGGTCACGGCAGGCCCCACCTGAACTCCAACCACTTCAGCGATGACCTTGAAGCTCTTGAGGGCGCGCTCAAGAGCAAGCGCATTGCGCTCAAGAAACTCATTGTCGGTGCTGCCAGCGTCTGAAGGAGGCACCAGTAGATCCGTAGGAGGCAAGGTCCAGGGGCCCGGAGGAGGCGTAGGCGGCTCATAGACCGGCTGCTTGGCCGGAGTCGGCAGGGCCATGGGCTTGGAGGGCACGATAGGTTCGTCTTCTTCGAGTTCCTCTTCCTCCCAATCCTCTTCTTCCTCTTCGTCCTCCTCGTACTCGTCCTCCTCTTCCTCCTCCTCGTATTCGTCCTCGTCCTCGTCCTCGTCCTCGTCCTCGTATTCGTCCTCGTCCTCGTCTTCGTATTCGTCTTCCAATTCAGGCTCGGTCCGCTTGCCCTTCTTCTTCTTTATGGGCTTCTTGGCAGCAGGCTTCTTAACGGCGATCGCCCCTTTCAGATCGGCTCCGCGCAGAAAATCCCAAAGCCCCAGCGCCAGGTCCCGACACCAAGAACCAATCGCAGGCACCAATGATTGACCCAGCTGCTCGCGGCGCTCAGTCAGCCATGTACTCAAGGCGGAGATCGCTGGAAAGAAGGCCCTGTCTGTTGCCAAGACAAACGAAATGGCCGTGGTAGTCATCAACAAGATCCATATTCCGGCACCACCGAAGCGCTGCTCCAAGGTGGGCACAGCGATGTGAGCCAGCCAACCGCCAGGGCCATAGGGCAGCCAATTGCTGAGGTCTCCCATGGCAGCGGTCTGGGAGTCGTCGGGACCGAAGCCCAGGTGCAGCAGGAATGAGAAAGAGATCAGGAAGCACATGGTTCCCAACACCCGCACCACAGGCAAACTGATCTCCCGGTGGGTGATCAAGATTGCTCCCCAGGCAAAGCTCAGCAAGCTGACCAGATAACCCGCCAGCCCCATGGACAAGAAGGCCGCATTGGCCAATTGCCAACCGACCTGGCCGCCGTGGTTCTCGGCCCCAGAAACTGCGCCCTCGGATTGAACCTGAAAGCTGACCATGGCAACTAGCAGCCAGATCGACAGACCGATCATGCCCAAACCTGTCAGCTCGCGGATTCGCGCAGCTGTGGTTTCCTCCAAGGGGGCACCCAGCATGAGGCTCCTAAAGATCTCACGCATGCGCCCTTTGGACGCCTTCTTTCTACGACTCTTCTTCCGGGCCAATCCTCTTGCTCCCCTCGTTGGATCCGTGGTCGCCGCGGGCAAAGGGCGCGCGTCGACCGAGAGGGCAAATGCCCCCCCTCAGGCCCCCAATATCCTCTCCCGGAGAGGCCAATTCAACGCTCGACCACAATCCCCTTCACTCAAGTAGCTGAATCAGCACTCGAGCCACCTCTGCTTTGGTCCTCTGGAGCAATTCAAACTCGTTCCCCTCCCGATCCAGCAATGTCACGCTGATACGGTCCCCGCCCAGGGCAGCCACCCCGTTGAGCACGATAAAGTCCGCGTTCTTGGCCACCATTTTCGCCCGAGCGCGACGCTTGCCCTCTGAAGTCTCAAGGGCGAAAGCCACCACCTTCCGCTCGCCCTTGCGCCGGGCAACGGACTTGAGCAGGTCCGGATTTTCCAGCAACTCGATGTTGAGCTTGCCCGAGCCCTCTTTCGCCTTCCACTTGCCCCGCAGCCGTCTGCGTGGCCTGAAGTCCGCCACCGCGGCAGCCATGACCAGAGCATCAGCGATCTTGAACTGATCGCGCAGTACCTTCAGCATGTCCCGAGCGCTGATTACATCGATGCGCTCAACCCCCTTGGGAGTGGGCAAGCAGACCGGTCCCGCGATCAGGATCACCTCGTGACCCCGGCGTCTGGCTGCGGCGGCCAAGGCAAAACCCATTTTGCCACTGGATTCATTCGAAAGGTAACGCACCGGATCGATGTACTCGCGAGTGGGTCCAGCGGTAATTAGGATGCGCATGCTAAGTCCAAGGTTCACGAGAGAGCAGAGAGCGCCTCGGCAATCTGTCCCGGATCCGCCAGGCGTCCCTGTCCATCCTCACCGCAAGCCAGGTGTCCCTCTTCCGAGTCCAGCACCTGCCAGCCATCCTCTCGCAACTGACTCAAGTTACGCACCACAGCAGGCGCGGAGAGCATGCTGGGATTCATAGCCGGACACAGGAGCCGCGGCACGGAACGATCCACCGCCAGCAGCGTAGTGGTCACCAGGTCATTGGCCACGCCCAGGGCCAGCCGCGCGATCAAGTCCGCGCTGGCGGGAGCCACCACGACCTTTTCCGTCCAACGGGCCAGATCGATGTGATCCATCCCTGTACGCCGATCTGGTCCCCACTCAGAAGTTGCTGCAGGCTGAGAGGTGAGCGCTTCAAAGAGCTGGGGCGAGACCAGCTTTCCAGCATTGGGCGTCATGGCAGTGCGCACCTGATTGCCATTCTGAGTCAGCAGACTGGCCAGATCGCAGGCCTTGTAGAGGGCCGCAGAAGCACCGCAGCAGAGCAGAATGCGACTCATGAGGTTGTCTCCTTTGCCAAACCGCTGATTACGCGCAGTTCTTCCACCGCGTCCTCCAACACACCGTTGACGATCACATGATCGTACTTGCCAGCCTCACGCATCTCGTCCTCGGCCTTCTGCAAGCGCCGTTCGAGCACCTGGGAAGACTCGGTTCCGCGACCCAAGAGGCGCGCCTTCAGGACCTCAAGGCTGGGCGGCTTGATGAACACATAAATCCCAGGGGTATCGAGGGTCTTGAGTTGCAAAGCCCCCTGGATGTCGATCTCAACCAGGAAGACCAGGCCACTTGCTATCGCCTCGTTCATGGGAGCGCGCAGGGTGCCATACATGTTGCCGAACACATCCGCGTGCTCGATGAACTCGCCTGCCTGGATCATCTCACTGAAGCCAGCCTTGCTGACAAAATGATAATCACGACCATCGACCTCACCCGCCCGTGGTTCACGGGTAGTGGCAGATACCGAGAATACAACTCGCGGGTCCTCACCCAATCGCTTGCAAATCGTGCTTTTGCCCGTCCCCGAGGGCCCGGACACAAGCAACATCTTTCCGCCACCTTGCACTGCTTCAGTCACAGGATCACTCCACATTCTGAACCTGCTCGCGCAGTCGCTCGATGGCGGCCTTGAGTTCCACCACCAAGTGCGCGACGTGAGCATCATTGCACTTGGAGCCCAGGGTATTTGCCTCACGCAATAGCTCCTGGGACAGAAAATCGAGGGTACGGCCCACGGGCTCGCCCAAGGTCAATTTGCCGCGAAAATGCTCCACATGGGCATCGAGACGGGTGAGTTCCTCGGCCACATCCAGACGATCCGCCAACACGGCGATTTCCCGGGCCAGATCCTGCTCTGACACCCCTTGGCTGTCTCCGAGCAGGAGCCCGACACGCTCACGCAAGGCCTCCTGGTGACGAACTTGCACCTGGGGCATGAGCTTCTCCGCCTGGGCCGCGAATTCCTCCGTGCGCACCAGGTTCGCCTCCAGGTCTGTCAAGAGCGCCGCACCTTCACGCTCTCGCGCATTGAGAAGATCGCCGAGAGCCATGTCCAGGGCCCCAAGCAAGATCTCGCCCACATCCTCAGCAGCAGGGGCTTCGCTGCTGATCAAGACTCCTGGCAGGGAAAGCACAGAGCCCACATCAGGCATGTGGAGTTGGGCTTTCTTGGCCAGACTGGCCAGTTCCTGCAACAGGCGCGCCGCAAGATCCTGATCGATCAAGCTCTTCTCGGAACCAGTCAAAGGCGTAATGGTCAGCGCAACCCCGATGGCGCCACGGGACAACCGCCCTCGAATGCGGCCCTCGACCTCCGATTCCAACGACGCCAGCCCCGATGGCATGCGAAGCTGAATCGTCAGATGACGATGATTGACGCTACGCAGCTCTACCCGCACGGCAAGACCAGCACCCTCTGCGGTACCTGCCCCAAAACCCGTCATCGAGCGTATCAAAGACCGCTCCCGTTACTCGTCGCCCGGGGTATTGATGGAGATCCCACCGTCGCCCTGGCTGGCACCCCTGTTCAGAACGTGGATGCCTAGAGCACTGCCAAAGAACAGAATGGCCATAGCCATGGTGAATTTGTGGATCCCAGCCGCTTTGACGCCAAAAGTCTGCTGACCAGCGGCACCGAGCGCATCAGAGAAACCGCCGCCCTTGCCCTCTTGGAGCAAGATAACCACCACCAGGATGATCGCGGACAGAACGAACAGAATGTAGAGAAGGGGAGTCAGTAGGGTCATCGGACACAGACCTCAGCAGCGGCGTCGAGGATAGGCAGAAAATTCTCAGCGGTGAGTGCTGCACCGCCCACAAGTGCCCCGTCGATGTCAGGGACGCTCAAGAGATCAGCAGCGTTAGAAGGTTTGACGGAACCGCCGTAGAGGATGCGCGTGGCATCCGCAACGGCTTGATTGAAAATGCCGGAAAGCACACCGCGCACATATGCGTGGGCTGCTCCGGCTTGTTCGGGAGAGGCGGTCTCGCCAGTACCAATGGCCCAGACCGGTTCATAGGCGATGGTCACTTTGGCCATGTCTTCTGTGCTGAGACCGTTCAAACTGCCGTGCAATTGAGTGCTGCAAATCAGTTCGGTCTGGCCCGCTTCCCGTTGCTCAAGGGTCTCGCCAATGCAAAGACACACATCAAGACCGCTGGCCAGGCCGCGCCGCACCTTGAGAGCACACAGCTCATCGGTTTCTCCGTACACATGCCGACGCTCGGAGTGTCCCACCAACACTACGCTGGCTCCCACATCACGCAGCATGGCGCCAGAAACCTCGCCGGTAAAAGCGCCCACTTCCTGATCGCAGATATTCTGGCCGCCCACCACAAGAGCGGTTCCGGCGCAGGCCCGAGCTACCTCTTCGATATAGACGAAGGGCGGATAGATCACAGAATCCACCCCCTGCAATCCGTCCAGATGTGAACGCACCGCACCGGCCAGTTCCACACCAGCCCGGCGATCGAGGTTCATCTTCCAGTTACCGGCTACAAGAGGCTTCCGCATGGGGTCGTGAGGGATCAGGGGTACTCCCTAGGGGTGCAGCAAGAGGTCTTGCTCAGACTGTTGGATCAACCCGTCGAGCGGCGCAGTATAAGGGGGCCACAGGTGCGGCGTCCACGCAACCCATGACCTTCCCCCCAAAACGACTCGAAGCCCTGCTTTCCCTGGGTTCCCTTGAGGTCCTGCCCCGCACGGGCTGGCTGCTGGCGGGGGCTCCAGGAGGCGAATCTGTGGCGGGACATGTGCTCGGAGTAGCCTGGCTGGCCCTGACGCTGGCCCCAGAAGTGGAACCGCCCCTGGATCTCGGCCGTTGTCTGGCCATGGCGGTGCTCCACGATGCCCCAGAAGCAGCCTCGGGGGATCTGCCCGCCCCGGCGGCTCGCCACCTGCCTCGGGGAGCCAAGAAGGCCATGGAAGATGCCCTCGCGGAGGAACTCGTAACTCCCTTGGGAGGCCTCCCAGAGGCTTTTTTCAAGGAATATGGATCCCAGCAGACGCGCGAAGCGGTCTTCGTGCACATCTGTGACAAGCTGCAGTTGGGAGTTCATCTGCTGCGGCTGGAAAGGGCCGGCGGAGGAGATCTGGGACAATTCCACGGGGTCTTGGAGTCCCTTGAATGCGCGGATTTCGCCCCCTGCGCAGAATTGCGCTCGGCCCTCCTGGAAGAACTGAGCGACAACCGCTTGGCCGAGCACCGAGGAAGATCCCAGTGAACCGCGCCCTCTGGTATCTGACCATTGGCTTTCCAGCACTGGTCTTCATCGTTGCTCTTGGCTCGGCGATCTGGATCTTGACCCGCGAAGCGCCCAATGCGGCTCCCTTTGGAGAGGTAGCGCCCTTCGAGGCTCTCGAGACACCAGATCTGGGGCTTGGAGATACGGACCTCTCCGGCATCGTTGCTGATGCCAGCGGCCAACCGATCCCCGCCGCCACGGTGATCACAACCCAGAGCGATCGAGTGCGCCGCGACACCACCGATCAAGAGGGGCGGTTCCTGCTGCCCCAACTCATGCCGGGCGAGGCGGAACTCACCGTGCTGGTGCTGCACCGCCTACCCACCAAGGTCACGGTGAAAGTTGGTGCAGGGGTGCAAGAGATCACAGTCAGCAACGAATTGGTGACTCCCCCAGAACAACCTGCTCTGACCTCGTCGGACCTGGAACTCGAACTGCTCCTGCCACAACCCGAGGACTCACCCGAGAACATGGTTCTGGTCTTTGATCCGGTGGGCGCGCCCCAGACCACCCACCTTACTCCCCGACGAATAACCCTCGGTGAGATGACCCGCATCACCGTGAAGGACCTACAGCATGGAACCTGGACGCTGCGCTTGCTGCCCCCGGGGGGAACCGTGGGCCTCGACTGGGATTTCCTGCAACCCCTGGGAGAATCCCCACTGCGCCTGACCCATCCGGGCCCTGAGCCCTTGCCGCTGATCACGCATACCGGAACAATTGCGGGGATACTGCGCAATGCAGATGGAGAGGCGATTGCGGGCGCTCTGGTGCTGGCCCTCCCAGCCAACGGCCAGGGTCCCAACTTGCCCCCCGCTGAGACAGATGCAGAAGGCCGGGTGCGCTGGGACCATGTGCCCGCAGGAAACTGGCTCGTTCGCTGGCGAGCCCGCGGCGCTGGCGCGGAGACACCGCTCACGGTGCAAAGGGGCGGAACGGCAAATCCCTTTCCCTAGGGGATTGACAACACCGCGGGCCCGCCCAAGGGCACCTCTTCAACGGTATCCTGCGAGGCTGATCCGATGCAACCCGTCCTCTTAGATCTTGCCGCCAGCAGTCCCTTGGACCCCAAGGTGCGCGATTGCCTGATTCAACATCTGGATGAGGTCCATGGCAATCCCTCCTCACGCCACGCGCTTGGAACCCGGGCCCGGCAGGTGATGGAGGAAGCGCGTCGACAGTTGGCGCGCTGTGTGGGAGCTGCTCCCAAGAGCATCGTGTTTACCTCAGGAGGCACCGAAGCCAACAACTTGGGCGTCCTGGGTAGCGTCCCCAGGCAAGGGCCTGGGCGCATCTTGGTGGGACCTACCGAACACGCCAGTGTACGCCTCGCGACAGCTCAACTGGCCAGGGAAGGCTTCGATGTGGAGACGCTTCGCTTGACCCGCGACGGACAGCTGGATCTAGACCACGCCACCGAGCGCATGAACGAAGACGTGCTCCTGGTTACACAGATGCTGGTGAGCAACGAGCTTGGTACGCACTATCCGGTGAAGCAGCTGGCCCGCCTGGCCAGGGCGCGCTGCGGGAAAGTGCACTTTCATTGCGACGGTGTGCAAGCCCTCGGCAAGATCGACTTGGACCTGGAAGACCTGGGTGTGGACAGTCTGGCGATTTCGGCCCACAAGATTCACGGACCGAAAGGACTGGGCGCACTGGCCTTGGGCCCGAATTCACGGACCGGCCCGCTGATATTTGGTGGCTCCCAGGAAGGAGGCTTACGCCCTGGGACAGAAAATGTACCCAGCATCGCAGCCTTCAGCCTGGCTGCAGATCTGGCGCACGAGGGTCGCCATGCCTTCCAGGAGAGCGCCGAAGTCTGCCGCCGCGAACTGGAAGAGGCCTTGACCGGTATATCCCTGGTGTATCAGGACAGCATGGACGGGGCGCGCATCTTGCAGACGATAGGATGCGTGAAATCGATCTGCGCAGTGCACTTGCCCGGACCACCAGCGGAAGTCTGGCAGCACCACCTGGAAAAACACGGGGTCTTCATCGGAGTTGGATCAGCTTGCCAGTCCACCTCGAAAGAGGTCAGCCCTGCTCTCTTGGCCTTGGGCTTGGACGCATCCTCGGCACGCCAAATCGCACGTTTTTCCTTTTCACGGGAGACCACTCCCAATGACATCAGCATCGCGGCCAATGCCTTGCACAAGGTCGCAAGGAGCCTGGATAAGCTCTCCCCATGATTACCGAGCTACGAAATCCAGATGTATTGCTGGTGCGCTATGGGGAGCTGGCCCTCAAAGGGGGCAACCGGGCGAATTTCGAAAACACGCTGGTGCGCAATCTGCACGACGCCCTGAAGCCGCTGGGGGGCGGCACCATTACGCGCCGCTGGGGACGCATCCAAATCCAACCGGAAGGCCGCTGGCGAGAAGCAATGAAGGCCTGCGCCCGGACCTTTGGCATCAAATCGGTGTCTCCCGCCTGGACTACAGGCCGCAACCTGGACTCCATGGTGGCCATGGGTCGCACGCTCTTGGCAAACAAGCTGCAGGAATATCCCCCCGAAGCCCGGCCCACCTTCCGGGTCACGGTCAAACGTGCGGACAAGAACTTTCCCATGACCTCTGGCGACTTGGCCGTCGCTATAGCTGAGGGCATGTTGGACGACGACTCCCCCGTGCGAGTACAGATGAAGAACCCGGAAATCGAGTTCAACATCGACCTGCGTCCTGAAGGTACTTTCGCCTTCCTGGACCGCCTGACTGGACCCGGGGGCCTGCCGGTCAGGACCCTCGGCCGCGGCCTGTGCTTGCTCTCAGGCGGGATTGATTCCCCCGTGGCCGCCTGGTCTGCCATGAAGCGAGGCCTCAAAGTCAATTTCGTCAGCTTTCACAGCCCACCCTACATCGGTGAGGGATCACGCATGAAAATCCGCGACCTGATCCGCGTACTGGCCAACTGGCAAGGCTCCAGCAAGTTGAACGAAGTGCAGTTCGCCGAGATCCAGGTGGCGATTCGCAATGGAGCCCCAGAAAGCCTGCGTACGATTCTCTACCGCCGCTCCATGCAACGCATTGCCTCCCATCTGGCGCGTCGCTCGAAGACAGGCGCCCTGATCACCGGCGAGAATCTGGGGCAGGTGGCCAGTCAGACCCTCGAGAACCTGGCGTGCATCGGAGCCGCGGCCAATGTGCAGGTCCTGCGCCCCCTGATCACCTACGACAAGGAAGATGTGATCAACCTGGCCAAGCACATCGGCACCTACGACGTATCGATTCGCCCGGAGCCCGACTGCTGCACGGTGTTCCAACCCCGCAAACCAGCCCTCAGGGCCCGGGCGGACGAATGCGAGACCGTCGAAGCGGGGCTCAATCTGAGCGCCATTGAAGAAACAGTGGTGCGCGAATCCCGCACGGAGCGGATCCACCCCGACTCCTGAGAACCAAGAGCAGTTGGACCCTGGACCACCAAGACACTACCTTGGCACACGCATGAAGCGGGTAATGGCGCTCCTCTTGGCGATGGCGGTGCTCCTGGCACACGCCCTCGCTATCCACGTGGATGGATTCGGCGAAATCGGGCCCGCGCGCGAGGTGGCCCATGTAGCTTTCAGGCTGGCGCGCAACTGGGTGCACTTCGGCGAAGTTGTCTGGAATGTGGGCGAACCCATTGGCTGGGAGGCCTATCCGTCGCCTCTCTGGATTGCGCTGGCAGCAGTTGCCGAGAGGCTCTACCTGCCGGTGACCCTCTTCGCCCAGGTAGTGGGAGTGCTCTGTGCCCTGTTGACCTTGGGAGCCACCGCGCGCTTCTCTGTGGACCGGGTGGCGGGAGTGATTCCGCCCCTGCTGCTGGTGGCCAACGCCACCTTGGCTGCAACCGCAATCAGTGGCACGGAATGGGCCGCGGTAACTCTCTTCCTGAGCGCGGCTTGGGTGGGGTTTGAGCGCCGGCGTTGGATGGCCATGGCATTCTGCCTGCCGGTGCTGATCGCCCTGCGCCCTGAGGGCGTACCCATGTTCGGCTTGCTGCTGGTCCTCAGCCTCTATGAACGGCTACGTCCCCGTAGGGACGGTGGAAAACCCGCGCCGCTTTGGTCTTTTGTCCCTGGCTTGATCGCCCTCCTGCTGATGATGCGCATGGAGCGCTTTGACGGAACCTCTCTCTATGGCACCTGGCTCCAACAACTGCTCACACCGGATGCCAGCACCCTGGCCGATGGGGTCAGTTCCACCCGAGACGCCCTGGTGGCCTGGGTGACACCGATCCTGATTCCCTTCCCCCTGATAGCGTGCCTGTTCGGGCGTCTTTCAGGTCATGGTGCAAGAGCGCTCCTGATGGCGGCAGGTTGGATCGCCCTGGTGATCATGGGAGGCGGCTCCGACCCAGCCATGCACATCTCCTTGGCCCCCGCCCTGCCCCTGCTCTGCGTGTGCCTGCAGCAAGGCATCTTGGTGGCGCTGGACACCGAATCACGGCTGATGGAGACGCTTGCCTGGCTGGCACTGGTCGGAGTAGCGGGCGCTGGCGCCATGGCCAGCCGCTTTCCGGCGGATGTGGGCCCCCTGCAGCTGAAAACCTCCATGACCCATTGGATGACCCCCAAGGGTCCCATGCCCCTGGCAGCCTACTTCCCCCAGGATCAGGTGGGCCTCAACGCGAGCGCCAGACAACAAGGGCGCCTCGCCCTGCAGGCAGAGATTGATCACACAATAACCATGCGCGCCCTCGGTGTTTTTCTGCGGGACAACACACCGGCAGAGTTGACCATCGCAACCGCCTGGCCAGGAGCCACGGGTTATCTGGCAGGCATCAAGCCCGCCGCTGAAGGCGAACTCCTGCCTACCCGCGGCAACCCTATACGGGACTTGACCGGGCGCATCCCCACCAGCACATCCGTCCCCCAATCCCCCTTCGGCGCGCGGGAGGAACTGCACCTGAATCACCTGCAGGGTGCGGATCTGGTCATTCTGGGTGAAATCGATCCGGGCTTGCACGAAGACCTCGCACCCCTGCCAGGAATGGAGCACGCCTGGATTGACTTCTTGAAGGGCCCAGACGCTGGAGATCCCCAAAACAGAGGTCCCCTCGCGAACTATGAGTTGGTCACCGTTCCCCTCTCCGCTCCAGGCGCAAATTACCGTCCCTTCCACATGCTACGAAAGCGGACTCTTGAGGCTCAACCGCGCTTGCAACTCAAAATTGTAGGTGGCAAGGTGCGAGTGGAATTGACAGCCGGCAAGAACAGTCCAGAGCCCGCCATGCCCCAGATCCTTGACCTGGAAATCAGGTTGCGCAAACGCGGTCGCAACACGCCCTTCTTCATCAACCCCTATGGGCAAGTTGTGACGGTCCCGCCACGACATGTACTGGCGCGCACGGACCTCTATTGGCAAGGCAGAAAGGATCTGGTGATACGCCTGATCGAATTCGATCTGGCGGAAGCCCAAGCGGCCTGTGACTTCGACAGCATGCGCGCAACGCTCTACAACACAGGTACGCGCTCAAGCAGCCCCGCTGCTGGAGCCGGGCCACCCACGGATCTCATGATGCCCTAGGGATCCATCCAATACGATAACCCTGACCGATCACGGTCTGGATCATGCCCTGGCCTTCCGGAGCCAGCTTGCTGCGCAGACGCGTGATCTGTACCTCCAAGAGCTTGGTTCCCGGATCGGAATCCAACTCCCAGACCTCTTTTAGCAACTGGGCACGAGAGCAGATCCCCCCGTGCGCACGCACCAGAGCCAGCAGAACCTGGAATTCTCGTGGAGACACGTCGATCCGTCGCCCAGCGACATTGGCGGTTTGATGGCTAAGATCCAAACTCAGTGCCCCAACTCGATAGCTCGGCAACATTTCGTGTCGGCGAAGAACCGCACGGATCCGAGCAAGCAATTCCTCGGGGCGAAACGGTTTTTGGATGAAGTCATCCGCACCTAGTTCCAGACCACGGATGCGGTCGGCCAGCGCGTATTGAGCCGAGAGAAATATCACCGGAGTCTGATCTCCCCCCATGCGCTGGTTGCGCAAGACCTCCCAGCCATTCTTGTCCGGCAAGCCGATGTCCAACAAGATCAAGTTCACCGCCTGTCCCTCTTCCACAAGGACACGACGTGCCTCAAAGGCTGACCCAGCTCGGTCGAACTGATAGCCAGCATTTAGCATGAGCTCTTCGATAAAGGTGCCCACGCCGGGATCATCATCCACTAGCAAGATACGAGGGGTCCTCTTGACGAGGCTATTCAAACTGCTGCCCAATGCCCTTTCCATGCTCATGATCAGCGAATCCCAAATCGTTTGAGTTTTCGGTAAAGGGTACTCTTGCCAAGCTTGAGCAGACGCGCTGCCTCAAGTTTGTCTCCGCGGGTTGCATTCAACGCGCGCAACAGTGCTTTCATCTCGTAATGGTCGAGACTGATAGGGTCCTCCTCCGTGATGGCCCAAGGGCCACCCGTGGCAGAAGCACCCGGCTGGTGACGAATAGCCGCAGATTGTGCCGTGTGCGTCATGGGCACACGCTGCGCCTCTCGATCTCTCGCATGCAAGGGATCAAGACCCAGGACGGGAGCCAACTGCGCAACATCCAGTAGATCCCCCTCGCAGCGGTTCAGAGCGGTGTACACCACTGATCTGAGTTCCTCAAGGTTGCCCGGCCACTGTTGCTCAGCCAACAAGGCCAGAGCCTGGGGACTAGCGCGCATCACACCTTTGGAGCCACCGTTCTCGTCCAGGATCCCCTGCACGATCTCGTGCAAGTCCTCCTGACGATCACACATGGCAGGAATATCGATTCGGTGGTGGTAGAGGTGCCCCAGCAACACCGGATCAAATTCATCCCGATCAGCGAGTTCCTCAAGGTCCACTGTAGATGTGGCCACAAGGCGCATGGCGACCCGTTCAATCCCCTGTCCCTTGTCATGGACCCCACGGTCCAACAACTTGGCAAGCTGGGCCTGCACGCTGAGATCGAGCTTCTCCACGTTCTCCAAGATCAGAGTTCCTGCGGTTCCTGCGGTCAGGTAGCCAGACTGGGCTTTGCCATTGACAACTCCCCCCAAAAGGACCGCCTGCTCGCTCGTGACAGGAACACTGCCACAGGAGAAGTTGACCAGCGTGCCATTGGAACTGCCCGAGTAATGCAGAATTCGAGCGATCAAGTCACGCTCGGACCCCTGGCTACCACGAACCAGCACGCACCCAGATCGCTTGGCCGTGCGCGCCACACAATTCTTCAGGGCACGAGTAGTCGGACCGGAGCCAATTATTGCTGCAGGAGTGTAGTAACGATGCGCCATCAGCAAGAGTTCGTCGAAGTCCTTCTGGGCGATTCCAGTGTTGGAGCTGTCCCTGGACATTTCTTCTTGTCGTGCGCCGCGCTCATGAAACAGGACGACCCGCAGGCTGGGCTCATCATTCTGCGAGCCAAGCGCTGTGGGAACGACGTGCACACTGAGAAAGCGATTGAGCACATCTCCGCGACTACGCAACTCCATACGAAAGCTCCGCTGGCTGCCCAGGTGCGCATCACGGACAAAGGCCTCAAGGCCCGTACCTGGTGATATCGCCCCCAGACGCTGCCCGATGCACTTTGAGCTGACTATGCTGAGCGCTCCACGATCTGCATGGCGCACAATTCCCTGGCTGTCAACGACCACCAAGCCTGCAGGCCTTTGAGAAGGCTCTTGGGACATGGACTCCACCGCAGGGGCCTGTTGTGCCCGCTCCTCCTCCATGCGCCGGACCTGCCCGGCTACTATGCGGTTCTGGACGCCAAGCTCATTGAGGCGTCGGTAAGTCCTTTGGTAGGCCCCTAGCACACTATGGATAACCGCCATCTCGGAGCGATCAAGAATTGCATCACAGCCAGCTTGATAGAACTCCTGCACACGCTCGGCTGAGATCCCGCCCTGGCGATAGACCAGAATGGGGGCTCCTGAATGCACTAAGATGTCCTTCAGACTCTTGATTGCCTCAGTAGCGCCGAGCTCCCCGTCAAGGGCCGCAGACAGCAGCACCACGTCAGTACGCTCCTCAGAAGCGATGGAAAGGGCGCTGAATCCGGAATCAGCAAAACTGACCTGATATCCAAAATCGGATAGTCGGCTCGATAGAACAAGCCGTTCTGCGGAGTCAGACTCCACGAGCAGAACTCGAATCACGTTGATATTCTCCTTTAGTTATTCTGCGGCCAACGCACCTCAGCACAAATGCTTGTGCTCTCTCTTGAGGTCGACTCTCGCAGATGGTCCTCTTCTCTCTCAATGACCATCCTCGGCCACAGTGCGCTACGTTTCTTGGACGATCTTCCAAAAAATGCGACAGATCTTGAGGTCGCATCTTTATTGCGGAAAACCCTAAGTGTCGAACAGGCTTTGGCAGCAAGTGAACAGTACTTCCTGCGCCGCAAGGCTTTCAGCCAACGCGGAGACGACCGTTTCCTACTTTTGACACGCAAGGGACTTGAGCAGGCAACCCATCCGATGGTCGCCGCCTGGCGCGCTCGCGAACTGAGCAGGACCCCTGCTCGGGGACCCCTCTGGGACGCTACCTGCGGTCTTGGGGCAGACAGCCTGGCCCTTCTGGATCAAGGTCAGAGCCTGATCTCAAGCGATCTGGATCCGACAACAGTTGCCTGTGCGGCCCATAATCTAGATGAAGTTGCAAGTCTCGGGTCGCGCTCCCTCGTACTGCGCTGCGACGCCACTGAGCGCGCTGCGCGTCCCGCCGGGGTTCTGATCGATCCCGATCGGCGCAAAGAAAATCGGCGCAGTCTGGATCCCAAGACGTGGTCCCCTTCCCTGGAGAAGTGCCTCGAGGTCCTCAAACAGGCTGGAATGGGATGCCTGAAGCTCCCTCCCTCACTGAGCCCGACGCAAGACCTGCTCAGCTTTGGGACCCTCTGCTGGGTCAGCTTCGAGCGCGAACTGAAGGAAGTCACACTGTTCAGTGGACTGGCAGCATGGGATGGCCCCCCCCGTCGAGTGGTTGCCCTCACAGGTGCTGAAGGTGAGGAGGTCCTTGAAGGCGAACCGATCAGGATGGCCCCCATGGACCCCAGGCATGTGCAGAGCATTGACTGGCTCGCCAATCCTGATCCCGCCCTCCTTCGCAGTGGCCTGCTCGAACTAGAGGCCAGTCGCCACGGCCTGCGCCCCCTCGCCCCTCAGCTGGCCTGGGTCGGGGGCGAGGAACAGCCCTCATCCCCTTTCTTCAAGTGCAAGCGGGTCCTGGCCAGCACCCGAGCAGACCCCCGGCGAGTGCGCCGCATGCTGGCTGACCACGATGTGGGCCCTTTGGAGATCTGGAAGCGAGGTCATCCGGACCCCGCAGAAGTGCTGGCCCGACGTTTTCGGGGGCGAGGGAGCCGCCGAGCGATCCTGGCCATCGGGCGTTTGGAGGAGGGTCACCAGGCCTGGTTGCTGGACCCAGAGTCAGGAACAGCCCACTAGAGACCCGCTTCCTGGTGGGCGATAAGGGACTCGAACCCCCGACCTACTCGGTGTAAACGAGCCGCTCTAACCAGCTGAGCTAATCGCCCCAGGAAGCTGACGGGTGGGAAACCCGCCCCAAGACGATAACCTATGGACCCCCGGGAAGGAATCCCCCCTACCGGGAGAGTAACCCCCATGCGCATTGCTGTTGTTGGAACCGGATACGTCGGATTGGTCGCGGGCACCTGCTTCGCGGAAAGCGGAAACACCGTCACCTGCATCGACATCGACCAGGCCAAGGTTGATGACCTGAATGAGGGCAAGGTCCCGATCTATGAACCTGGCCTCGAAGAACTGCTGCATCGAAACATGCGCGACTCGCGCCTGAGTTTCACCACCGACTATGCCCAAGGCATCCCGAATGCCCAGGTAATCTTCATCGCAGTGGGCACGCCACCAGATGAAGACGGCGGCGCCGATGTGAAGTACGTACTGGCCGCCGCCCGCTTGATTGCCGAGAACATGAGCGGTTATGCAGTCATCGTGAACAAGTCAACGGTCCCCGTGGGCACCGCCGAAAAAGTGGCCCAAGCCATTGGCGAAGTGGCCCTGCACCCCTTCGATGTGGTCTCCAACCCGGAGTTCCTGAAAGAGGGCGCGGCCATCGGAGACTTCCTCAAGCCCAACAGGGTGGTCATCGGTGCGAACTCCGAACGCGCGGCGCGCATAATGGCTGAACTCTATGAGCCCTTTGTGCGCACAGGCAATCCGATCCTGCAGATGGACGTGCCTTCAGCCGAGCTAACCAAGTACGCAGCAAACGCCATGCTGGCCACGCGTATTTCTTTCATGAATGAGATCGCCAGCCTGTGTGCAAAAGTGGGGGCCAACATCGACCAAGTACGCGCTGGAATCGGTTCTGATGAGCGCATCGGCTCACGCTTCCTTTTCGCAGGAGTTGGCTATGGGGGTTCCTGCTTTCCCAAGGACGTCAAGGCTCTGGTCAGCACGGCGGGCAAGCACGATCTGGACTTCAAGGTTCTACGCTCAGTAGAAGCGGTCAACGAGGACCAGAAACACCTTCTGGTACGCCAGATCAAGGCCGAATTCGGCGCAGATCTGTCCAGCAAGCACTTCGGCATCTGGGGCCTGGCCTTCAAACCCAATACAGATGACATGCGCGAGGCTCCTTCTTTGGTTGTAATCGAAGAATTGCTGGCCGCTGGAGCCACGATCACCGCTCACGACCCCGAGGCCATGGACTATTGCCGCCAACATCATCTTGGAGACCGCATCACGTACGCTCTGAACCCCATGAGCGCAATAGATGGCGCCGATGCCCTTGTCTTGGTGACGGAATGGAACGAATTCCGCAGACCAGACTTCGAAGCGATCCAAAAAGGGCTCAATCAGCCAATTATTTTCGACGGACGGAACATCTGGCCCAAGGAAACTCTGGAGGAGATGGGTTTCAAATATCACGGCGTCGGACGCTAGAAGACTCGGCCCAAGAAGGAGCTCTTCACCTCTCGCGGGTGAGTTCGTCTCTTTCCTCGCCTACTCATCCAGCGGCCCCGTGAACCACGCTCCTGGCTTGAGCAGAGCTTGAACCGACAGTCGGCTAAACTACAAATCCTCCCCATTTGGCCTTCAAGAGGCCTCTAAGCGTAGTTTCAGCGCCAAGGCAAGTCAGGCCTCAACGCGCAACTTGCCAAGCAAACATAAGACGGGACGACCCCTCCAAATGGCAAGGCCGCCCCATCCGATGTTGTTGCTTTCCCCAGGTCACTTCGTCTTCGCTCCCCGCGTTACGCATGGCGTAACACCTGAAGGTGAAGACTCAGATCACCAGAGAGCATGTTTCATACCCCAACAAAAGCCCCAACGAAAGGATCGATTGCGCTTGGAATGAAAAAAATTCTTGGGTCTATGGACGAGCCATGGCTGCAAAAGCGAGAACCTGGGGGCCAATAACTGGCGCACCAGCACAATATCTCCTTCCGTAATGCAGTTTTCGTGCCACACGTGTCGCTTGCAGACAAATTGCACGCTGCCCACAGGACACAACACCCTCACAATCATATGAATGGGCACTAATCACCCAGCAGAGCACGCAAATCTCTACGCAAGCGAGGTGGATTCCATCCATTATCCCCCGTGCGCCGCTGCTCGACTGCCTGCAAGAGGCTTGCGCGCGAAAGTACGCCCCCTTTTGTGGCACACCGCACTGCAACTTGCTCGATCAACTCTTCTGGTAGGGCATGTGCCAGTCCCAGGGCAACCCAGTCCTCGCTGGTGACGGTGTTCGTAGTCCGCGCAAGCAGTTTTAGCGCCTCATGAGCCGCACGCGCACGCCATGCACCTTCCCTCGCACGACACTCTACCCAGCGAAAGACGATCTGTGCCGCCTCCTGGTGCCCCAGGTACCCGAACAAGCGCCCAATTGTAAGCCACTCAGCCGCTAGGGCACCGTCGAGACCGTTACTGATCTCCAGGTCGAGCATTTGCTCCACCAATTCCAAGGGCGCGGCCTTGTTTCCTGCACGAGCTGCCACACGAGTACGCACCCGCAGATACGGTTTAGGCAACAAGGACGCTCTTGATTCGCCTGCGCGCCACCGTACCGGAAGGACAGCGAGGGCCAACAACGGGAGAATCAGCCATCGGCGCACTGTAGCCCCCCGTCGCTGTGTGCATGCTCCTTGGAAGGCGCCTGTACCCGCCGGGTGAGCCGCAACATCTGGTCCAGTCCCGAGACCTGGTCCTCACCTCCTGACCGCACCAGACGCCTGTGCAGGCGCTGACGAGCCCGGAAGATACACACCTTGATCGCCCTGGGGCGCAGGCCAAGAGCCTTAGCGGCACGCCCCGTATCACCCTCTGTAAGGCACCATGCACAGAGCACGACTCGATCTCGATCACGCAGGCTGCAGTAGGCCTCAAACATCTTGCGTAGCAGGCTGGAGACTCGCTCGGCGCAGGTTTCAGGGCGCTTCTCTTCAACCAGGGAGGCCGAATGATCGACCTGATCGATGTTCTCGAATTGCACCGCGTTCCTTTCGAAAGGACGCGAGCGCCGCACACGGTCGCGAGCAATGTTCCGGGCCACGACCAGCAGCCAACCCTGCTCCCTGTGCAAGTCGCGGCCCTCGCGGCTGCGCAGGCAGGCCTTGAAGAGAGCCTCCTGGGCCACGTCCTCCGCATCCTGCCTGTGGCAGCCACCCGCCACAAGGCGGCGCGCAAGCCACGCATGCTGTTGAGTGTAGCTCTCCCACTCGGAGACCTTTGGCGCGCGGGGAGGCTCCATGGACTCCGTCTCGGTCAGTTTCGAATTGGTCTTCATGCAGGGCAAGAGACCACAATCGCATCGGGTTTTCATCTGACCTGCGACCCAGGTCAGCAGCAGGTTCCACCCCAGCTACCCCGAAAGAGTGGATACGGGGGGCCCAATCCGCCAGTGAAGTTTCCCGAAACGCTCATCAGAGCTCTCGCCTCGTCTTTTCCTGGGCACCAAGAAAATAGGCTGGAACCGACCAGGTACGCGGGTGATTCTGATTGAGGCAGCTGCTGAACTGACCCTTTCCAGACCAAGGGCTGGGAAGTCAGCGCTTCTTGTAGAACGCTCGGGCCTCTTCAGCCCAGCGCGTCCCCTTGTGATTACGAATCACCTTGCGATAGAGCCGTTGAGCCCTATCGGCACTCTCCTCATCGCCAATCAGATCAAAGCTGCGACCAGCCCAATAGAGCGCCCCGGAAAGGAACCGGGTCTGGTCACGATAGAGCACCAACACACGCATGTGGGCCAAGGCCGACTCACGGCAGATGGCCGCCGCCCCGTCCTCACCAGCCTCGGTGGCGGCTGCGGCTCGGTTGAACAGACAGGCACCCACACCTGACCAGGCGGCAGCTCGGGCGTATCGGTCAGAACCGCTGTCCTTGATGACCGCACGGAAGACTTTCTCGGCACCCGCCTGATCGTTGTCCTTGAGCAGGCTCTCGCCAATAGCCACTTCAGCTCGACCCCAGGCAGACCGGTACGTACCGCCCGCGCGGGAGGAAAGCGCTTCGAGCTTCTTGACTCTCTCCTGCCCTTTCAGGCGGGTGTCAAACAGCAGCCGGCGCAAGTCAGCCTCTATGTCCCAGCGTCCGCCGAGTTGAGCACTCTTGCTCAATTGAGTCAGTTCATCAAGGGCTGCCATGGCCTGCTTGGGCTTGCCCCCGTCATAAAGTGCTTCTGCTTTCTTGATCAGCGCCAGAGGTGCATAACGCGAGGTCCCTGCTTTGAGCAGCAAGCGATCAACCGCGACAACCACCGCATCCCATTCACGCATGGTCTGCTGCAGTTCAACCACACGATAGTAGGCATAGGGTAGAGCCCAGGGATACTTGCGCTCGGGCTCGCTGTTCTGGGCGATATACTCCTCGTAGCCCATCACCGCACCCATGTACTGGTCCTCATCAAGACCCGCCTCCGCACGGTCAATCAAAGTCGGCATGGGACTAAAGGTGATCGAAAGGATGCGATTGCTCTGCACCAAGGTCTCCTCACGCCCTTCCTTGTAGGTCACGCTCTGCAGAGTCTCATCTTTGACCTTCACCTCCTCAATCGAAGTGCCATCGGTCAAATGAATCGTGTCCGCCTGGAGAGAGGGCAGGAGAACGAGAACAAGAGGAAGGAAGAGGACTTGGACCGGGCGCATGGGGCGAAACTCTGGGGGGGGATGAAACGGGCTCTTGGGAACCCTGGGGCTACCCCTTCTGCCGACAGCCGTAACCAGCCTCGCAACAGAAGGGGCAAGAGGATAGGAGCGGGCCCGGTTTGCCGTCAAGTGGCGCTGTGCGCCTGAACTTGCTGTGACGGCCACAGGAGGGACTAGGATGGGGTCATGTCTGCGGATCCCACGAAAGTTCCCTTCCAGGAGGTCCTGGTCAGCGCCTGCTTGCTCGGCCAGGCTTGCCGCTATGACGGGGGGCACAATCGGGATCGGGTCCTGGAGCAGCAATTGACTCAAGAGGGCATGAGGGCGGTCCCCTTCTGTCCCGAAGAGCATGGAGGCCTGTCGACTCCACGGCCTGCGGCCTGGATAGAGAGGGAAGGGGCGTCGGCGGTCTTGGATGGCGAGACGGGCCTTCGAACCGCAGAAGGCAGAAATGTGACGGATGAGTTCATAGCAGGAGCCCGGGGCGCTCTTGAACTCTGCCAAGAGCGCCAGCTGACCCGCGCCTTCCTCAAGGAACGATCGCCATCGTGCGGGGTCTGCACCACCCATGTGGATGGGATTGCGGTCCCCGGACCTGGAGTCACGGCGGCCTTGCTCGAACGCAACGGAATCGAGTGCACCGGCGTGATGGGCCACCGCGAGAGTTCCTGACCAAAACCACTGTTCGCCGCAAGGACCATGCAAGTGGCCCTGGCTGTCCGACTCAGGAGGCGAACAGTCGGGTCCTGACCACTCTGCTCCGCAAAAGGCCTCAGCGCGGTCGAGCCACGAGCACAATATGAAACCCCAGCAAGGAGAACCCCGGCAAGGCGCAGAGCACCCGGTCAAGTGCCAGGAAGAATCGTGTCAAGAGATCATTCCCCGGCAGGTAGCGCAAGATTCCCACATGGTCTGGGAAACCTGCGAAGACATAGGCAAAAATCCCATACTTCTTGGCCAGCACCACCTCAAAACCTGCCTGCTCGCAGAGAGTGATGATCCCGCGGCGAGTGAACCCCTGATCCCCCACATCAAAATGAGGGGACTTGCGATACATCAGAGCCCTGGCCCAACGGATGAAAGGGTTGTCATTGCAGGGTTCGCTCATGATCAAGACCCCTTGACCTCCCAACCCATTCTTGCAGTGGGTCAAGAACCCAACATGATCGCGCACGTGATGCAGACTGCCCTTGCAAAAGACCACATCGAAGGCCGCCGGCTGAAAGGGCAACTTCTCCGCATCACCAGTCACTAGTCGCACGCCGGGCACATACCGGTCCGAGACCTTCAACATGGCGTGGGAGATATCAAGGCCAACCGCTCCAGGATGCTGAGCCTCCAGCTCGGCCAGGAAGAAACCCGTGCCACATCCCAGGTCCAAGATGCGCTGAGCGCCGGAGGGCACATGGGAGATCATCTCCGCGTGCCAATCCTGCTGGAAGCGCCGGGAGAAGGGGAACGAGTAGCGAAAGGCGTAGCGCGGGGCTAGCTCCTTGTGCAGTTCGATCTGGGCCTGTGCGTTGCTCTGGGCCATGAAGGTGTCCCAGTCTAGCGGGAAGAAGCGCCGAACCTAGACCTAAGGCCGCGCGAAGATGAGCATATCCCCTTGCGCCTCGACTTCGATCTCAGTGCCACGAGATCTCACTCCATCAACTATCCAACCAATTGACTCCGAAGAGGTCACGCGGACCATCTGGCCGGGGAAATACCAACCCACGTACCGAGGCCCCACCGGATAACCATCCACTTCAAACTGCGCCCCCATTGGGGCTCGCAAGCGAATACGAACCGGAGCACCAAACCCCATCAGGACACAAATGTCATTCAGCATCCACTGACTGCGATGTTTCATGAACGACCGGGCGGGCCCGATAGCACTGCCACGTTCGATGCCCTCAAGCCCCTCTCCAAGCTCCAGAATCAATGGCTCCATCCACTCCTCGAGAATCAGGTGATTCATGCTTGTGGCTGCAACCCGCAAGAAGAGGTCCCGAAAGGCCTGGTCGTTGGCAAGCATTCCCTTGAACAAGAGGGCTCTCAGACTATGTTGCTGATCAATGAAGGTCCTTGGTCTATCACCCTGTTGCTCCACCTCACGAACACCCAGAACAAGGTCCATGCCGGCCTTTTGCCAGGGCCGGATAATCTGACCGGGATAGGACCGATTGAAGGCTCGGTCCATGTCCCAATGCACCCAAGACCAACGAGGATGATCCACACGACGATCCCGCACGCGTGCACCCTGAGCCCAATCATCGACACCACACCACATGATCGCAAAGAGGTGGCGCGCAAGGTTGTCCAGGTCGATACGGTCACCCACAATTGGGGTGGTAAACTCTGAAGGTTTGAGCTCCCGGACCCAGTCTTCCAAGGCCTCTCCAGCCTTTGTATCTCGAATTGTATGGGTCCCTCGGGCACGATAGAAATCAAAGTCGTCGTGCCCCAAACATCGGCCCATAGAGCGTCTGGTCAAGTGTTCGGTCAAGGACATGAGCCCCTGGTCTTCACCATTTAGAATCAAACGGCAGAGCTCCATTCCAGGAGCTGGGCTTCCAATCCTGTTAGCTACCTCGAATGAAAGGTTTGAAGATACGAAGGAGGCACCTCTCACCAGGAAACGGTCGACAGGTAGGGATAGGGGGCTCTGGATTACGCCCTGCGGAAGTTGCGCAAGACCGAGTTCATCACGCATGAAGACCTTGAAGCTGGCCCAACCACGCTCGTACTTGAAGGCGTGACCGTGCAGAGAAATTCCACAGCGAGTATGCAACAAGAGTTCCTGGCCCCGAAACAAAGCAACGGAGCCTGGCCTCTCTAACCTCACATCAGCATTGGCCAGGATGCCTCCATCGGGATCTTGTAGATGCTCTGGCGCAATCGCCAGGGAAACAGCCAGCAATGACGGCGACCCAGCCAGCAGTTGTTCGCCAACCAGGAGGGCGTCAGGAATGTAGGGTTGTTCGCCGGAGAGAACCTCCAGCCGTGGATCGCGGTTCTTGAGACCCCAGGTCCACGCGAAGTCGGGTGCCGCCGTACCCACGAGATTCATTTTGCGTAGGCTCTTTCCGAGTGTGCCGCCGTCAAGCAGGTCCGCACGCACACTACTACGGCTCAAGACACGTTTGCCAGCATGGACCACGCTGGTCCCGTCAAGAGCATTCAGGACAATGGCCAGGAGCCCGAGCAGAAACGCTGTTCGCGGCGACTTCATTGGCTCTAAAGGGTGGCTCCCTGATCAAAATACAAGTTCACTTCGGCGTCTGCGGCCGCCTCATGAAGACCCTGACGCAATTCAGGCACAGTGCTTTCAGGAATAGAAACAAAACTATAGGAAATCACTACCTGATCCCCTTCCTCTACAATGCTGTCGAGAGAGCCTCTCGTGATTTGCCCATCTAGATAGGCCAACACAGCTGTAGCGCCCTCACCCTGAGACACATGTACCACAACCAAGCCTGCAGAGAGGCGTTGTGCGCTCTTGTCAAAACGCTGAGTCATGATCAAAGCCACTGTCGCCGTGGCCAAGATAATCACCAGAAAGAGCATATTCAAAGTCGCACAACACAAGGACGCGGCTACCACCAGCATGATGAAAGCAATTTCTTCGGGCTCCTTGATTGGCGTACGAAAACGGACAATGGAGAGTGCGCCAAGCAGCCCCAAAGACAGGGGCAGTGAAAATTGGATGGTGATAAAGACCGCAGTGATCGAGGGACCCAACAGGGGGAATGACTTTTGCACTCCACTGCCAATCGCTCGGGACTGATAAAAGGCCCGGTAAAGGTGAGCGATGAACAACGATGAAACCAGGGAGACGGCCATGGCGAGGGCAAGAACGGGGAGGCCCGTCTGAGCCAACCCCCGCTCTCCAAAGTCTGCCAGTTGCTTAATGAAGTCTTCCATAGTCAGGTGCACTGGGCGTGCTTGATCGCGGCCGTGTGACAGGCCTCGTATTTCGAAAAAGAGGAACGCCGTAAGTTCAGACGCCGGTCGCGCTCCAAGATGCGGGGCAGCCGGCCACCGGGACCCTTGACCTCCACTACCGCGTTATATAGCGGAACGCCCGTTCGACCGTGACACACCAGCGGATTCGTGCGCGAAATCAGGATCTTCGTGTCGAGACTGATGCGATCACGGTTGATGGGATCCACAAACCTATACCGATCGTAGACCACTTCGAAGACAGGACGCAGGGTGCCCGAGGCGGGAATGCCCAACTCCCCAAGCAACGCCTTTAGATCACCAAAAACCGGATCCCAAAGGGGTGCCCCGGCTAGGACCGCCGCTTCGGGAGCCGCGGGCAAACGGAGCTTGCTGCGGGCCGATCCAAGCCGCACCTTGACCTCCACAAAGCAACCGCCCGAGGATCTGTTGCTTCCGATCTGACCATACCAGCGCACACGCAGCTTGGTCTTGTGCCGATTGCCAGCGGTCTTCTCAGCGAGGTGCTTCCAGTCCGGTGTGTCGAAGTAAACGCTGTGGACCCTTCCGCGAGGGTAGTCGGAATCTTCACGAAGTCCCCGCCGCAGCAAACCGAGAGCGGTCTGACTGCGGGCGGCAGGCAAGAGATACTTCTCCTCGTGCTCCAGGCGGGAGGCGTGAGTCAACATAGTCGGATCGAAAAGGCCGACCGTTGATTAGGACAGGCAGCCAGGGGCAGGCATTCAAGTGTGCGATAACAGGATCGTAATATAGTCAAAACCCCACCTCCTGATCCGTCAAGGGGTTGGATGTTGCAAATTGCCTGATAGGCGCCCTGGGAGCTCTGGGAGGGGTCACCACCCTGATATTCCCCCTCTCGCGCCCTTGCCCTTGCCTCCGCCAGGCGTCACGCTTGGAGCGGCCATGCCTTTCCGCCGAGCAGCCTTGATCCTGACCCTCATGGGAGCCTGTTACATGGGCCTCGCCTGGGCTGGCTGGGTACCCGGAGGCTGGCGGCTGCGCAATCTCTACGAGCCCCATCAGGTTCGAGAGACCCGCCGCCGAGCGGAACACCGCCAGCAACGTTTGGCCCTTTTTCGCAGGGAAATCATCGTTGGAGACCACCCAGTTGTGTTTTTTGGGTCCTCAATCATCGAGCGCATGCCACTTGGGCGACTCGCACCGGCGGAATCAACCGTCAACCGGGGAGTCGCCTTTGAATCCGGAGATGAGTTGCTCGAACGCCTGAGCATCGGCATTCCCCCGCAACCCGGCGGAATTGTGCTCTACATGACCTCCATCGATCATCGCTTCGGAGGTGCCAGCCCAGAACAGATCCGAGACCTGGGGGCCAGTATCATCGATCAAGCGACCCTCCTCTGGCCCTCCGCGCCCATCGCCGTTCTGGCCCTGCTGCCCGAGGTGAGCATGGAAAAATCACGGGTTGAGGCCCTGGAAGAAGCAAACTCCAACCTGGGTGAGCTCTGCCATATCCGCAGCATCCCTTTCATCACGGTCAATGCCAGCCCATTGACTCTGGCCGATGGCTCCCTTGACCCGAACCTCAGCAGCGACCCCTTACACCTGAACGATGCGGGGTACGACCACCTCTGGCGGGCGATCCAGATGAATAGTGGCCCCCTCGGAGAAGCACTCGGACGCTGATTTCCCCCCATGTGACAGGGGATCTGGCCCACTCCACAACCGATATTGACAGGACCTGTGCTCAAGAACATCTCCTCCAACTGGGCCCTCAATGTCCTCCAGATCCTGATCTTCATGATCCTGGCACGTTTCACCTTGAACGTGCTTGGCCAGGAGACCTTTGGCATTTGGGAGGCGGTCATCGCGGCAGCTGGACCCCTGCAGTTGATGATCCTGGGAGTTCCCATGGCCACTGTGCGCGCGATCAGCAGGGCCATCGGGCGCGATGATGAGCGCGGAGCAAAGGAGGCCCTGGGTCAGAGCCTGACCCTGACCCTGATGCTGGCAGGCGCAGCCCTGACGGCTGGCGGTTTCATGTGGTGGGGCTTTGAGGACCGACTGCTTGAGAGCCAGCGCTGGTCCCTGGATGGGGCTGCGATCCTGGACACGCGCACAGCCCTTGCCATCGTTCTGATCAACCTTGCGGCGGGGTTCTGCCTGCGCCTGCCCTATGCGGTCTTTGAGGCCTTTCATGACTTTGTGCCTCGCAACTTGATCATGGGAGCGGGCATGTTGTTGCGCCTCGGATTGACCATTGCAGCTTTGACCTGGGACACATCCCTGCGCACGCTGGCGCTGGTACAAGTAGCGGTAGCAGTCTTTGAGTTCACCGCAGCCCTGATGGTCTCTCGCAAGCGCCACAAGGGTATGCACTTCCGGCCCTCGGCCCTTTCCATGAATCAGGCACGCAAGCTGCTGTCCTTTGGGATTTTTGCCTTCTTGCTGAACATGGGCGCTCTGCTGGCATTCAAGGTAGACGCGCTGGTGGTCGCAGCCCACATGTTGCCCAAAGACGTAGCGGTCTATGGCATGGCGAACAAGGTGTTCGATCCGCTGATCAATCTACTGCTTGCGATTGGCATGGTGGTCATGCCAGCAGCGGCAGCCATGCGCGCGCGCGATGAAGAGAACGAGTTGCGAGACTTGTTGTTCAAGTGGTCCAAGGTGGCGGTGTTCATAGTCCTTACCTTGGGCTCGTATCTGTTGGTTTTTGGGCCGGAGTTTCTCGACTGGTGGTTGGGAGATGAATACGATCCAGCAGCAGGCCCCCTGCTACAGGTGCTGATGGCATCGTTCCTGTTGTTCCTGCCCGTTCGTGGAGTGGCCTTGCCAATCCTGCTTGGCTCGGGCAATCCCCGTGGTCCGGCATTGGGGCTGCTCGCAATGGGCATTGGGAACCTTGCCCTGTCCCTGATTCTCGTCCGTACGCACGGAATCTGGGGAGTAGCCCTGGGAACGGCGATTCCAAATGTGATCTTCTCACTGATCTTCATCGCGGGGGCGCGCAAGACCCTCCAGGTACGACCCTTGGAGTGGACTGCCTATTCCCTCGGGCGGGTAGGGCTGGGACTCTTGCCTGGATTGGGATTGCTGCTGCTGGTCAAGATGGGGCCGGGGGCAAGTGGTTTCTGGCCTCTGTTCACTGTGGGTTTGGCCTTTGTGGCGGCCCAGACGCTAGCGGCCCTCTTCTATGTCTGGCGTGGAGATCCCCATGTGGATCCGTTGCGGATGCTGCGTGATCGCCGACGGAGGGACGGGACGTGATGGGTGATGTATTGATGCTGATAGGAGTGTTGGTATTCGCGGCACCTGTTGCCGAGATGATCGCCCGGCTTTGGCTGGCGCGTGGCGGCTACTTTCCTTTTGTACCCTACATGCGCCAGGGCTTTCAGTTGGATCGGGAAGTCTTACCGGGCCTGCCCTCCCCGACGCGATTGGAAATCAACTCCCGGGGCGAACGTGGGTCCGAACCGCCCACCCAAGAGACCGAAGCATTGAGGATTCTGGTGGCCGGGGGTAGCGGGGCGGAGTGTTACCTGCTGGATCAAGCACACGCCTGGCCCGCGATCGCCGAGCGCAGCCTGACCGAAGACAATCGAGGCACGGTTCATGTGGGCAATATTTCGCGCTCACTCTTGACCTGCGCGTCACTTGCAACGGTATTGGAAAAATGCCTTCCAAGGTACTCCAAGCTCGATCTTGTGGTCACTTTCGTAGGCGCGGCAGATGTGGTCTCTTGGCTCGAAAAAAACACACCAGCACAGGTTGAGGACGAGGATCTTCCCCTTGATTTCCTCTTCCAGCAGAATCCCGAAACCCAGTACCGCTGGTCGGTCAGGGGCTGCGCCCTGCGTCGACTGGCGATCCGTCTGACGCGCCGCTTCTTCCATCCGGTAGAACACCGCGAGAATGTGGGCCGCACCATCGCGCGCAATCGCGCCATGCGCGCCAAGGCCACCCATTGGATTGATCAGGTCCCTGATCCCGCGCCCATGGTCGAGTGCTTTGAACGCAACCTACGGCGCATGATCGACGCTGCCCACGACCACGGCGCACGGGTCATGATCGTACGCCAGCCCTGGTTGGAACGAGAATTCACCGAAGAGGAAAAACTGCAACTGTGGAATTTCGGCCGGGGGAGGCCCTACGAGGGCGACTTGGACCACTACTACACCCTCCCGGTCGCACACCAGCTGCTGCGAACCCTCGACTCGGTGCAGTCCCGCGTGGCCCATGAACTAGGTCTGACCGAGATTGGATTGATGAACGAACTGCCCATGGACTTCGATCACTTCTATGACTCTTTCCATTTCACGCCCAAGGGCGCGAAACATGTTGGGCAGCGGGTGGCCGAGGCCATCCCCATGGCGCTCAAATCGACTTGAGCACCGTGGCTTTGGGCATGAACACCTGCCCCAGGACTCCGAAGAGCAACAGGTTGACGCTGTAAACCAAATGGGTGGCAACAGCACTGGCTGCGGCCAGGGTTGGATCTACTCCGAGCACGCCAAACCCAAAAGCAAAGCCCGCATCCTGAAAACCGACCCCCGCGAAGGCGTTGAGGGGAATCAAGGTCGAGAGCACCGTCAAGGAAGACCCGAAGGTAGCCTCCAAGAGACCCAAGTCCACAAGACCGGTATGCACAGCCAGCAAGCCCCAGAAGCTGAAGATTCCCAACCACAAGGGCATGGTCCAGAGAGCCCCCATCAAAAGCCTTCTACCGCCCCCTCGACGCACATCCTCGCGCACCTGTTGAGAGAAGTCCAGCACACGCTGCCCCATTGGCCACCGCTGCAAACGAAGGATCGAGAGTAGGCGGGTCAATAATTCGACCAACAGGCTACTGCGCACTATCAAGAGGGCAAACAACACCGTTGGAACTACGAGCGCCAGGCCCAAGGGCGTCAACCAAATCAACTCGGGGTACTTCGCGCTGGTCCCGAGCAAGAAACAAACCACCGCCATGGTGCCAACCAAACAGGCAAAGTCGAGCAAGCGGACAAGGAGCAGAACCGCCGCGCCCTCGGACTTCGAACGGCCAAGGCTGCGCGCAAGGTAGAGGGGCAAGCTAGCCTCTCCCAATCGCGCAGGAAGTAGGTAGGCCATCAGGGTATGAGTCACGGAAACCGCCAGCAGTCCTCCCATGGGCCTCGGCAAGTCTGGACTGAGTAGAGCGCGCAGGCGCAAGGCTCGCAACAGATACAGAGTCCCCTGCAGAGCCAGGGTGCCCAGCCAGACTCCCCAACCCAGCCTTCCCAGGCCCGCCCAGACCTCGGCGAAAGACAAGTCCGACCAAACCAGCAGCAGGATCAGAAGACCGCACGCCAGAGTAATTGAGATCAGAAAACGAAGAGTAGGTGCCAAGAGAAGGAGAGTCTGCCGAGGCGCGCGGCCCCATGGAAGGGCTGAGCGGAATCCTGGTCCTTCCTACTGGGGAGAATCAGTCGTGGCGCGCATGTTCTCCATCGGAATCCTCAGCCAACCACTCCAGGATCTTGAGAGAGCCACCCATGGCCACCGTATGAATACGAATGTTGCGGTCCTTGTTCCAGTCCAGCACCTCGCGCCGGATTCCACTGGGCTCGGTCATCCGACCGGCGGTTGGTTCGCCATCAGAGAGGATCATGATCGTGTCCACATCCGCGTCCTGGAAGGCGAGCTCAAGAGAATCAAAGAGGTTGGTGCCCCCGAGGGCACCGAGCTTGTTGACCCATTCGCCGCACTCCGAGCGGGTAGACCCCGTGGCTGCAGAGAGGCTCTTTTTCCAGGGCAGCACACCGCCATTGAAAGCCACCACATTGAATAGCGCGCCCTCTTCGAGGCTCTCGATAGCCTTGATCAACTCGCTCTTGGCCCGATCAATACGTGGCTCACCTTTCTTGCCCATGTAGCGGCTACGCAGCTGCTCAAGCATGGAGCCGGAAATGTCAAGAATGAAAATCACGCTCTTGGATTCGATACGAATACCAAAGAACTCGACCCGCGAAGTTTCCTTGAGACGACGGGTTTCTTCATCCTCTTCGAGACGCGCCAGCTTCGCAGAGCTGATTATCTCGATTGAATCCTTGTTGGCGTCATACCACCCCTTCCAGGCTATGGTGCGCAGGCGATAAGGCTCACCGGTCAAACGCCAGAGGGAGGCGGCACACTCGCGCTGCATGCGACCATCTTCCTGACTCATGCGCTCGACGATGATGCCCACAACGGGAGCAGTACGCACCAATTCAAGAGCATTCAGAGTAGCCAAACGAGTTGACCAGTCCGGGTGTTCCAAAGTGTCCGTGAACAGGTCGAGCAACTTACGCCCTTCTCCTAGAGCGCGAATCGAAGCATTACGCAGCAAGCGATGCTCGCCTCGGGCAAACTCCTCAAGGCGCGCACGCCAATCATCGTCTCGGCCTCGAACCTGACTAAGGGCCTTCATGGCGGCAGTCAACACAAGCTCGGTTTTGCCCTTGTCGAGGACCTTTTCCATAGCCTTGATCCCATCCTCGTATTTGGCTTCACCGAGGATCTCCAGAGTCAAGACAACCACACTGGGATCCCTATCGGCCAAGCCCCGAGCGATCTTCTTGAGCACCTTTTCGTCCTTGGTGCCGCGGGTTGCAATCAGAGCAAAACGCTTTTCGTGGGGCTTTCCGCGACCCAGCATCTTGGCGGTCTTCTTGTCCACCTTGGGGTCATCCATATCCGCCAGCAATTTGGCCATCGCCATGCGCAGTACTGCGGGAGTCACCGCCTGCTTGCGACCGAGGTCGATGAACAGGTCCGCCACGCGAGCGCCTTCGAAACGAGATAGAATCCCAGCAGCCTCCGCGCGCATGTCTCCCCGCAGAGAAACGGCTTCCACCAGTTCCCGGGCGAGTCTGCCCAGATCCTTGTTTCCACGCCGCTCAAGATCGCGCAGCATGGCGGAACGCACTTCCATGGCGGGTTCATTCTCAAAAGAACTCAAGATGTCCCGCTCCTTCAAGGAGGAGGCGATCATCTCAAAGCTCAAGGCACGAATCTGAGGCAGACGGTGAACCACCAATTGAGGAGGGTCCTCGTCTTCTTTCTTCTTTGAACGCCGCTTGCGCTTTGGCTTCTTGGCCCTTTGATCAGCCGCCCCGCCCCGATCTTCATAGAAAGCCAGGTACCAGGCATGGTCAGACTTGTCCGAGACCCGGGTGTGCATTTCCAAGGCCCGTATACGCACCATGTCCACAGAGGGGGACTGGACGATGCGCGCAAGGTAACCCTTCCCCAGATTGCTTGCAGCCGCCAGAGCCTGCAAGGATTCCTCACGCAGGATGCGATCCTCGGTTGTCTGTGCCACGCTAAAGAGATGATCCAAGGCGGGCTTCTCCGCACCGGTCTTGCCGTCAAACCGTGGCAGTGCTCGGATGATCTCACGCCTCATCCAAGTGCTGGCCATCAACCCGTAGGCTTCGACCAGACCTTCCGCTGCAGCACGGTCGCCGCCTTCCACCACCTTCCAAACCAACTCCGCTTCTGCGTCATCCCGCAAGCGCTTGAGTTCATCAAGCGCCGCCCCAGGATCTTGGTCTTGAGAAAAAGCAGCCCCCATGAGGGCCAAGAAACTGAACAGTACGACAAGCCGGCTGATAGGTTCCATGGCACAACTCTAGCCTGCAAACGGGGCCAAAGGCCAATAAAGCCAAGTCAATAGAGCCCTAGCGCAGCCGCGCTTTCTTGTCGATCAAGTCCGCCACCAACCCCAGGGTCAGCACCTGCACACTCGCCAGGAACAAGACCACCGTCTTGTCACTCAGGTTTGGCGCGTTTTCAACTAGGAAAACGTCGTAGTAGAAACTCGCCGCCAAGAGCAGTGACAGGCATGCAAAGAGCGGATAGAAGACTCTGAGCGGATTGAAGTACAACACCGTACGAATGATCAAGGAGATGAAGCGCAGTGTGTCCTGAATTGGCCTGATCTTCGAGCTGCCGCTACGGTGGGCATAATCGATGGTGACATACTCGACCTGGTGGTGATTGGTCAGGGACGCGAGGGTAATGGTGGTTGTGAAGCTGAACCCATCGGGAAGAATGCCCACGTACGTTTCCACCAGCTCTCTTCGGAAAGCACGCAAGCCAGAATTCAAATCAGGGATTCGCACTCCAGCCAGGTAGCTGGCCAACCTGCGCAGAACCCATTTCGCTGGCCGACGCACCAAAGGAATGTGCACCGACTCACCGGTGCGTGCCCCCACGGCCATCTCGGCTCCCCGGTCTATGCAGTCAAGCAGATCACGAATGCGGTCCTCAGGATAGGTCGCATCCGCATCAGTGATCACCACGACCCCATAGGCTGCCTCACGAAAACCGGTCTTGAGGGCAGCTCCATAACCCCGGTTGTAGCCGTGTTCTATCACACGCAGACAAGCAACCTCCCGTTCCAATTGCGACAGCTTCGCGCGAGTCCCGTCAGTAGAACCATCATTGACCACCAACAACTCCAGGGGGGCACCCAGTTCGAGTGCCGCGAGCCGCCGCACTACTCCTTCGATCCCACCCTCTTCGTCATAAACGGGCACGACCAGGGTCACACCCTTGGCCGTCAGCCCTGCCTGTTCTTTACTCATCTGGTCCGCGCTCATGGTCAGTTGCCCGCCGGAAGGGTAACGATCTCGCAGCCAGACTTCGAAAGGGCCTTGGCAGCCATACCAGTCAAACCCAGCCGGGACCACTCCTCTGGTCCGGCCCAAACCCCCGGGTTTGACTGCCTGGGGCCGATTCCACGGCGAATCGTGGCCTGTATGCGGTGCCGTGTAATCGTGTGTGAAACCCGGGCCAGGGCCTTCCCTCGCGCCCGCCCCAGTCCCGCGGACCATTCTGAAGCAAAAATCCCCGGCGGCGCGGCACTGTCCCACTCGATCTCGCGGGTGGGCAACTCATAGAGACCCCCCATGCGTCCCCCTAGCGCGCGCCGGACCAAGAGCACCTCTTCCCCACGGCAAATCAAGAGGCACTCAACCTGTAGCCTGATGATCTCCGGCCGAGCCTTTGGCCGTGGGAAGGTGAGTGCAGTCTGAATCCCATCGCAAGCACAGATCTCCCGCACAGGACAGGTTCCACAATCAGGCGCGCTGGGTGTACAAACGGTTGCGCCCAACTCCATCAGTGCTTGATTCCAATCACCGGGTCGGCGCTTAGGCACCAGCGCGCGGGCCAGTTCCCAGGACCGGCGCTTCAAAGATGCACTGGAGCTGACTTCATCCAACTGGAACAACCGCGCGAAGACCCGCTCAACATTTCCGTCAACCAATGCTTCTTGCTGACCGAAAGCAATCGAGGTGATGGCACCAGCGGTATAAGCACCGATCCCTGGCAGATCCAGCACATCCCCGCGGCCTGTTGGGAAGACTCCTGCATGCTGCTCCTCAATCATGCAAGCAGCCCTGTGAATCGACCGGGCGCGACGGTAGTAACCCAGACCGGCCCACTCGGCCACGACCTCTTCTTCCGCTGCCCGTGCCAGTGCAGACACATTGGGAAAGCGCGCCAAGAAGCGTAGCCAACGCTCCTGCACCACCTCCACCCGGGTCTGCTGCAACATGATCTCACTGATCCAAATGCTGTAGGGATCTCGGGTGCGGCGCCAAGGCAAGTCCCGGGCATGCTGGTCATACCAGTGGAGCAAGATCGACCCAAGGCGCGGGTCGGTTTGAATCGAAGGGCCGCTCACTCTGACCATCCTAGCCTTGGAGCGCGCCAAGGACCTCTGCCCGTACCATCAATCTGCACCTCGAGGTCGCTATTGGCCTGCCAGCCCCCTACCCTCGGCGATGTGCTGTTCCTGCTTGGATTCCTGTCCGCTTGGTTGCTTTGGGGCCTTGGTTGGTCCGAAGGAAGCCACCTATTTGAATTGCCGGCGGACAACCCCCTGCGCACCCACACCCTGGTAGCGGCAGCCCTGATAGTGATCGGACTCGCCATGGCAGTAGTCCCCAGAATGTTCGCGGGACCGCGCGGAGTGCTGCCTTGGATGGGTGGTTTGACCCTGGGCCTCGCGGCCTGCGGCTTGTTGCAACCTATCAGCGCGGACAGTGCCTCTGGACCGGGAGCTTGGATCTTGCTTGCGATCCTGCCCCTCTTGATTTTCGAGGGACGAAGCCAGGACTCTGGCGCGAAAGAACAGCCCGATCCTCTGCCGACCCTTGGAGAGTCCCTGCCTGTCGCCCTGGGCGGGGTTGGCCTTGGCCTCGCCCTAACCGCGATCGCCACGCCGATCACGCGCATGTTGCCGCCCGATGGGGCAGACCAGGCGATAATGGTGGTCACGTTTCTTGGACTCACGACATTATCCCTGTGGTTGCTGGGGTCTTGGCTCGGCAAGCAAGAGGAAGAACGGGAAGCATCGCGCCTGCTGATCTGTCTGTGCCTCGGTGGTATGGTCTGCGCCTTGAGCCTGCGTTCCACCGCCAGCCTCACACGGCCCTCGGGTCTACGCGAAGTTGTGGGCTTGGTGGGGCTGGATGTGGCTGACGCAGGAACCTGGGCTTTTGACCTCTTGATCACCGTCGTGGCCCTGGGACCTCTGGCCCTGCTCTCGGGTTCCTTGCTGCATCTCGCACATCAAGGTCGCATGTTCCTGGCGCTGCTGGCAGGCACCGGAATAGGCATCGCTGTCGAACCATTGATTTCCGAGGCCTGCACCCACCCGGATGCGGCCTTTGCTTCCAGTTGGCCAACCATCGCAGTGGCCGGCGGCATTTGCATGGCTCTGGTGGGAGCGATCTGGAGACCCCAGAACTCGACCATCCTGGCTGCAATCTTCGGATGCCTTGCCCTCTGGTGGTTTGCCCCAGGACCCGCGCCAGTGCTCAAAGCGTGGGTGCGTTTCGCCACACAGCCCGAGTGGGTGGTGGAACACAGCGTGGGTGAGATTGCCTTGACCCCGGGCCATGGGGGCAACCCACGAGTGACCCTGGACCAGCGTGCCCTGACCGGCGCCAATGTTCGCGCAGGCATCGATGCCAAGATCCTGGCCCGCAGCGCAAAGGACCTTACCTTCGCTGCCGAAACTCCAAGCGCCTTGCTGGTGGGACAACTTGATCTACCCCGGTCTCTGGGCTTGATTGACTTAGGATTTGAGCGCGCCGACAGGACAGCCTTCTTTCACGCAGCCATGCCACGTCTGGAAAAGGAACTTTTTGATCAGGCCCCAGCTGGTCGGGTTCCCGGAGAGATCTTGGCACCCGGCGACGCCTGGAAACGCCTGCAGGACGGCGCCTATGACCTGGTCCTCGTGCCCGCGATTCCCGAACGCACCCCCAACCTGCCACTTCTGACCGACCTGCCCCCAAGAACCCGCGTGATGGCATGGCTCGACGGGGGCGCAGCAGTGGCGCGCATGCGCTTGCCCAAGCGCATCTTGCTGGTGGCGGATGGGGTATTTGACCTCTGTGTTGGCGTACAACTTGCGGGTGCAGACCGGGACGAGGATTGGTTCACCCCAGGACCCGCAGCGCAGGAACCGATCGCTTTGAAGCGTTTGAGCAAGCGTCCTGCAGCCTGGCCCAATCTCTATCGGGCACTTCTGCTGGAACGCTGCGCTACTGGAGAAGAGACAAGCGATGCCATCCAGCCCCGTGCTGATTTCCTGCGCGCCCTGGCTGCCATCCTGCGAGCCCAGAAACCCTCCAGCCCTTTCGAATCCCGAGCCGAAGCCTTCGAAATCAACAACAAGCAAATGACCGACTTGGCGGCAACGGTGCAGGCGGGAGCAAGCGGCCGCTTTGTGGAAGAAACAGTCTTCGGCATTGCCCGGGTACTGGTAAAAAAACGCAGAGTCGAGGCGATTCAAGAGTACCTGGCACCCATCAGCACAACTTGGGGCAGGCCCTTGGAATTGGAACTCGCCCTGGCTGCCGCGGATATTGAATCCCTAGATGCTCAATCAGCACTAAAACATCTACAGGGGTTTGTGACATCTGACCCGCGCCTGGAGTCACTGCAGGAGGCTGCTAAGGCGCTCCTGGGGGCACAGGAAGGCCCTGATGGGGACTGAGACAAGTGACCACTTGCCCCCCCCGCATGCATGTCAGAGAGGTATGCTAGAAGGTGAGCCCCTGCGGCTGCTCCCGCCGCAACCGCAATCAAGATCACAATGGTGAACCGATGAAGCCTGCACACAAGATTCTTCCCTGCGCAGCCTTGCTCCTGCTGGCGCTTACACCGCTCCTCACGGCCCAGATTCTGCGTCTCACCCTGGAACAGATGGTCGAGCGCACCGACGGTGCTGTACATGGCACGATCACGGCCACTCATGTGACCCACCTGCCAGAGACCAAAGACGGCACGGACATGTTCTTCACCACATTGACCATTGAAGGTGAGAACCTGATCTCGGGCCAATCACACACGATCGCGGTCAGCTTCCCCGGAGGCTTTGTTGATGAACACACAGGCGTCTGGAACTCGGAAGCACCCAGCGCCGACGATCAGCGCATCGGCAGTCGGGTAGTAGCCTTTTGGAAGGTTTGCGACGATCTCGGGGGCGGCTTCAGCGGCAACGCGCTCTATACCTCCCATGGGGGTCTGTTTCGCACCTTTGAAGACAAGCGCGGCCGCACCATCGTGCTTGGACGCGGCAAAGGCTACGCAGTGGAACTCAACCAGCGCCTCCCGGCTCTGCGCAAGAACATCAAGGGGCTCGATCGAGCCAAACAAGAGCGCAAAGCCCAAGAGAGTAAGAACAACAACCGCAACTTCTGATTCTCCACCGAGATGCGAGTACGCTCAATCCCCCCCTTGGTTCTGATTGGCTCTGTCCTGACCCTGGCCCTGGTGCCGGGCGGCGGCAGCTACACACTGCTGGGTCACAACCTCGATTTCGGAACTCGCGACTTCCGCGTATTCAATGACTTCGAAGACGTCTCCGCCAACGACAACACCACCCCCCATGCGAACTTCCCGGGCGCCCTGGGAGCAACCATGGCGATTTGGAAGGCCGGAGTCGAATGGGGCAGCACCCTGCACGGTGATGGGACCGGCGACCCAGCCCAGTTCGATGGAATCGGCAGCGGTGGCGCGAACTTTGATTTCAGCTACCAGGGTCTGGCCACTAGCCCCGGGCCAATCTGGGGCAATACCCACTCCGTGCTGCACGCCAGCGACACCGGGCTTCTAGCCTTTACCGAGTTCGCCAACGGAGGCTGGCGCATTCGCTACTACGAGAATTGGAATTGGGATGACGGTCCCGGATCGATTGGCCCGAATACTTACGACCTGCAGTCTGCCGCAACCCATGAGATGGGGCACGCACTTGGTCTGGGCCACTCGACCCAGATCTTCAGCACCATGTTTTCGTCCATGACTGCAGCCACCACCAGTTGGCGGTCTTTGACCCTCGATGACCGCCAGGGCGTGCAAGCGATCTACGGACCTGCAGGTGCAAGCAAGCCCATCATCACCAGCGCGTCCTTCGACGGCTTGCGTGTGCATTTAAGCGGTTCGGGCTTCAGCGGCATAGGTAACGAAGTCTGGTTCACCAGCAAGGGGCCCAGTTCTTGGGGCACCTTCCCCAAAGTCACCGGAGTCAGCTCAGACGGTACCAGCATCACTGTCGTGCCACCTCCAGACGCGGGCAGCGGCGATGTACTGGTGCGCAACACCCTGTCCAGCTTTGAGGCCCTATCGAACGCCTGGCCCATTACCCTGGCCTGCTCAGCGATCAGCAACTACTGCCCCACCACCGCCAACAGTTCCGGCGATGGTGCGGTGCTTGGAGTCAACGGCTCCCAAAGCGTACAAGCCAACGATCTGGTGCTTACCGCCAGAGGCGTTGCCGCAAGCCAATTCAGTATCTTCTTCTACGGTCAGAACCAGACCAGCGCACAGATTGCTGGTGGAACGCTCTGCGTAGGGGGACCCTTCTACCGACTTGGTGTGAGCCAGGCAAGTGCCGCAGGGGACGTGCTCTATGCCCTCGACCTGAGCGCCCCACCAGATCCGGCAGGTCAGATTCAGGCGGGCCAGACCTGGAACTTCCAGCTGTGGTACCGGGATCCGGCAGGAGCGGGAAGCGACTTCTCCGACGCCCTGTCGATTCCCTTCTGCCCCTAGGGGTCCAATCGACTCAGTTCTTGGCGTTGGCCTTGCGCCGCTGAGCCATGCGCAGATTCAGGAACTCCACAAAGAGGGAGAAGCCCATGGCGAAGTAGATATACCCCCGGGGCACATGGAAGCGAAGACCATCCGCTACCAAGGTCATGCCAACCAGCATGAGGAACGACAAGGCCAGCATCTTGACCGTGGGGTGCTTCTCGATAAAGCCGCCGACCCTGCTCGCAGCCAGCATCATCACCCCCACCGCAATCACCACCGCGGTAATCATCACGGCGATTTGATCCACCATGCCAACGGCAGTGATGACCGAATCCAAGGAGAACACAAGGTCAAGCAAGAAGATCTGGATCAAGACACCGCGCATGGTCTTGGGCGCCGTAGCCGCATCATCCTCAACCAACCCTTCCATTGTGTGATGAATCTCCTTGGTGCCTTTGGTCAGCAAGAACAGTCCGCCACCCAACATGATCAGATCGCGGCCGGATAAGACATGGCCCATGAACTCAAATAGATCCCGATTGAGACCCATGACCCACGAAATCGCCAGCAGCAGCAGGATGCGTCCGCCCATGGCCATGGCAAGTCCGAGGATGCGCGCACGGTGCTGTTGTTCAGCGGGAAGCCGCGCCGCGAGTACAGAGATGAAGACGATATTGTCAATCCCAAGTACGATTTCGAGAGCGGTCAGGCTCGCCAGGGCGATCCAGGCTTCCGGTTGTGTGATCCAGTCCATGAGTTAGCGATTTCGGCGTAGTTCCTTAGCCGCCGCCAGGATCTCAGTAGGAGTACGTTCAATGCGATTGCCCAAGCCCACTTCAACCAGGGCGTCCAGACATAGGCCCACGAGGCCCACAAGGGTTGGATGCAGACGGTCCGGTTGCAGAATCTCCTCCTTTCCCGGGGGCCAGGGTTGCCCAAGGAGTTCTCTGACCCCTTGGTCTAATTTGGTCTGGGAGCCGCGCAGGTCATAGAAGGCCACCCGAGGCCGAGCCTCGGCCCACTCCAGGACCTTGAGGTCCAACTGCTCTTGGGTGTCGATCGCTGGAACCTGTCTCGCACTCAACATCAAACCAATAGCCGCAGTCATGTCGGGGATGCCCCCGACGATGATCGGGCAATCGATACGATCCATAAGATCCAAGCCACGGATCAGGAATCCCATTCGTTGCTCTTCCCGTCGGCTCCCATAGGCGAACCAAAAAGGAAAGTCGATGGCGATCACCAAGGTCGGGTCAAATTCCAGCACCTGTTCCATAGCGGTACGACCATTGGTCAAGGGCCGCATGAAGAACATGGAGGAGGCGATTGTCAAGACCTTGGAACTATCCAAACTCAGGGCTGCTGAGGTCACTGTGCCAAGGTCCTGATTCAATCCGAACCCCGCCGAAGCCGATGCACCCAAGACCAACACGCGTTCGAACAGGCCCTCTTCCCGCCAACGGGGATCCCCGGGCAGCTTGTCCTCCACCGGCGGCAGCTCGGCGGAAGTGCTCCCCAGGCAGCAGCATGCAGCAGTACTGAGTAGGAGCAGAACAAGTGCGGTCCGTCGAAAGAAGATCATGGGCGCACTATCCTAACTCCCTGGATTCGGGTGGGTCCAGGTATATGCCGAGCATGCCTATACATCAGAAATGGGCTCACCGTCAGGATCAACACCTCAATCGGCCCAATCAGTGCGTATCGTGGACCGGCGACTGCCCTAGTTACTCCGATGACGACTTCCACCAACTCAGAACAAACCAGCCCGCTACCCCTCTGGGTGCAGCGGATGCCAGGAGCAGAGTTGGAACGATCTTGGATCGCAGCCTTGATCGGAATGGTGAGCTTGGGCCTCGCCCTGGTACTCATGCCCGCCCTGAACGGGTCCTTCGTATATGACGACATCTCCCTTGTGGTGAACAACCCCTGGGTGCGAGATCTGAACACAGCGATGACTGTCTGGCAGGAACCCCTTTGGGGGTTTACAGACCCACACTTGTCCGGGCAGGTCGGCTTCTGGCGGCCTCTGACAGTAATCACCCTGGCCTTGGGAAGAAGCATCGGCGGAGGCGAAGCCTGGGGCCATCACCTGATCTCAGGCCTCCTGCACCTGGCGGCTTTTTGCGCGGCCTGGAGTCTGCTAGCGGCACTCCTGCGCCACCACACAGCCAGTTTTCTGATCGCCCTGCTATTCGTGTTTCATCCTCTTCAGGTGCAAGCTGCCAGTTGGATTGCCGCTGTCAACGATCCCCTGGCGGGGCTCATGGTCTTGCTGGCCTTGAATTCCCATGTGCGCTGGCGCGGGCGAGGTTCCCAGGGGACCCCGTTGCTGACTGCTGTGTTCCTTTTCCTCGGATTGATCGCCAAAGAACAAGCACTTGTTGGTCTGCCTCTGCTGCTCCTGCTCGATTGGCTGCTACTTCGTTGCGACGCGAGCAACGGGAGACCGCGCCCCTCGATCTTGCGAAGCTGGACGCCCGTACTGATGTGCCTGGTGATTTGGTGGCTACTTCGTTGGTCCGTCTTCGACTCACCTTCGGGAGGCTTGGGTGGAGCCCTGGTGGGATTGGGTCTCGACTTTACCCGCGGCCTGCAACTCCGGGCAGAAGCCCTTGGAACTTGGACCTTCTCGATCCTATGGCCCCAGAATCTGCCATTCTTCCACATGGTCAGGCCGGTTCTGGCCTTCAACGAACCCGAGTGGATCAAGGCCATGATTGGGCTCGCCCTGTTCGCAGGCCTGCTCTCGTGGGGCATCCGGCGCCGCTCGATCTGGTGGATTGCGTCAATCCTGGCCCTGCCCCTGGCAGTGGTCCCGGTCTTGATCCTGCCCGAGAACGCCGGTGCCTTCCCCATCGCCGACCGCTACGCCTATCTGGCGGTGCTGCCAATGATGGGAATTGTCCTGTCCACGCTAGCTCAGATTGTCAGACCGAAACACCTGCTGCTGGCCGCTCCCCTCTTGGCCCTGGTCATGGGCTTGATGGGGAATGAACGCGCAAGCCTCTACACCGACGACGAGACATTCCATCGTCAGGCAACCCTGGAAACCCCGGACGTACCTGCGGCCTGGTTGGGCCTCGGTAGGGTGCTGCTTACCAAGTACCGCATCAGCGCCGAAGACTCCCTGCGCGACGAAGCCATGGTGGCCTTTCTGCAGTCCCTGGTTCTGGGTCACGACTATGGGGACAAGCACCCCAGACTTGGCCCGGAGGCACCGGTCAGCGACCGCCTGCAAGAACTCTTGGGGGTCATCAACGACCGCCGAGCCAACCCCCGCCCAGACCCGCGCATCATGGTCAGCGCCATGGAACGGGTGGATGGCAACTTGGGCCAGGCCTGGTGCTACTTGCTAACCGCCATGATCTCCCCCGCGCCGGAATTCAACACGGCGATTTCGACCTTCCGCGCAGTGATCCAAGCAGTACCCCAAAGCTCCGAAGCACACACGGGCCTGGGCGTTGCCTTGATGGCAGCAGGAAACCTCACCGACGCAGAACCCGAACTTCGCGAGGGCACCAGGCTCAATCCGCGCAGCCCCCAATCCTGGTTCAACCTGGGCCAGTGCCTGCAGAAGGTCAACAAGCTAAATGAGGCAACCAGCGCCTTCAAGGAAGCCGCAGTGCTTCGCCCGGACAAGCGCACACGGCGGCACCTGGCCATGAGCCTGATCGACGCAGGCCGCAATGCGGAAGCCGAGAAAGTGCTTGCCGCTTTGAACTCTGACTATCCCCAAGACCCACAAGTCCTCTTGGTACAAGGACATCTGGATTACTCAAAGGGCAACCTGACCCGGGCCCTGGACTGGTTTGATCGCGCTCTGCACGTGGAACCCAACCTGGGACCGGCCCATCGCATGCGTGGGGAAGTACTCATGCGTCAAGGTCAGCGAGTTGCGGCCATCGACGCCTTTGGTCGGGCTTGCGAACTGATGCCGGAGAGTTTCGAGGCTCACTACAATGGGGCGCGTCTGCTGCTGGAGGACAAGGCGACTGTTCAGCAGGCGAGGGGCATGCTGGAGGTGGCCTACCGGCGCTCCCCCCCCGGCGAAGTGCGCGCTACTCTGAGCGGCGCCCTGACCCAGTTCGTAGGCAGTGATGCGGATGCCATGATGGCACTCTCGCAACTTGAACAGGCGCGCGGGGACTGGGGCGGGAGTCTACGCTGGACCGAGCGAGTCCTGAGCCTGCCTGACCTGTGGGCCAACCATCCCGACCGATCGGAGAGCATCAGCCTGGTACGCCAGGTACGCGGCAGCCTCTTCGAGAAACTGAAGCGTCCAGCAGAAGCAATCCAGGAATACGAATCGAGCTTGGAGAGCAACCCGGCCAGCTTCTGGACCCTGCACAACTTGGGACTGCTCCTTGGTAAGGAGGGTCGACCCGATCTGGCACAGCCCCATCTCGCCAATGCCCTCAAGAACATCGATGCTCTCGGCCCTGGGACCGATATCAACAGCATCCGGCCCGCAGTACAGCGCACTCTTGAAATTGCTCTGCAGGAGATAGCGGCGCATCTTGAGAGCTTCGAAGGACCGATGACCGCCCTGCCGAAACTCCCGCCCAAGAAGGACTGAGGATTCAGGTCAATTGCACGTCGCGGGCCGCAAACACCGGGCCATCCACGCAACATTTGGCCACTGGCCAAGACCCAAGGGATCCTTCCTTGCAGGTGAGCACCGCACACCCGTTGCAGATTCCCACTCCGCAACCCATGTAGGTCTCCAAGGAAAACCAGCACTGCAGGTCACGGTCTTCGGCGACCTTGACCACTGCGCGCATCATGGGTTCCGGGCCACAGGTCCACAAGCGCACCTCACTGGGAAAGCGCGACTGCCTCCAGTGATCTTCCAAAGCCTGGACCACATTCCCATGGAATCCGAAGCTGCCGTCATCGGTGCAGGGGGTAACCGCAATGCCCAGTTCTTCGAACTTCTCGATGTCATAAAGCAGGCCCTTATTGCGGCCCCCATAGATCAGATGCAATTGGCCGGGATCAACAGCTGGCCTTTGATCCGTGCCCGCAAGAGCTTGCTGCAGGGCGATATAGAAAGGCGCTGAGCCAATTCCACCGGCCAACATGATCAGAGGCTTGCCGTCCTGCGTTAGTTCAGGCCAGCCACGGCCGAGGGGGCCGATCATCACAATCTCCTCGCCCACCCGACTCTGGGCCAGAGCCTCGGTGCCCGGACCAATCACCTTGATCAGGAACTCAAGGTTGCCGCTGTCGCCCTGGCGATAGAGGGAAAAGGGCCGCGGAATCGCAGGCGAAGACTCCTCATCCCCACGCAACATGAAGAACCGTCCGGCATCCAAACGGCCAAAAGTCATGAAGGGCCGCACAGTCAGGACGACCCCATCACTGCCCGAGGGACGGATCGAGACCACTTTGGCGCGCTGACTGCGGGTGTCGGGGGAAGGGCCGGCCATGGATGAGAATTGTAAACAGAACGAACCGGACTCAGAGGAACACATCGGCGAGATCCCGACTAATCTATTGGGCATGCGTTCTGTCGCCACTCACTGGATTCTGCTGACTCTCCTGGGAATGAGCGCTTGCATTGCTCCCAACAACACCCTTCAGGAAGGCACGTCTCTGTTGGGCCGTGAACTCCTGCGCCCTGAGCTCTCACCCGACAGGGCCCAGCGCATGGAATCCAGATTGGCCGAGGCCCGGCGTCAACACGCAAGCGACCCAACCGAAGCCAACGCGATCTGGGTCGGCAGGCGACTGGCCTACCTGGGCCGCTACCGAGATGCGCTCGATTGGTACACAAGCGCCCTGGAAGAGCACGCCAATTCCTATCGCCTCCTGCGCCACCGGGGTCACCGCTGGATCACCCTGCGGGAGTTTGTACGAGCTGAAAAAGACCTCTCTATGGCCTGGCAACGGGCATCGAGTCATTCCGACGAGCTCGAACCGGACGGAGCCCCCAACGAATACAACCTGCCGCGCAGCACCGACCACACCAACATTCTCTATCACTGGGCCTTGAGCTTGCACCTTCAAGGAAGGGTGGATGAAGCAACCAAGATCTGGACCATGTGCCTCGAACGCTGCCCCAACCAGGACATGGAAGTGGCCACACGCTACTGGCTGGCCCATGCCCAGCGCCTGACTGGCAACTTTGGCGCAGCGGCGGAAACCTTGAGGCCTGTGGAATCCAGTTGGATCGTGTTGGAGAACCGGTCCTATCGAGATCTGTGTCTCTTGATGAGCGGCCGAGGCTCCGTGGCCAAAGTCCTCGAAGCCAGCCATGATGGTATCGCTGACGCCACCGTAGCCTACGGGGTCGCGGCCTGGCGCACCCAAATGGGCGGAGACACCCGTGGCGCCCGCGCAGCCCTGGCCCTGGTGGCCGAACGGGGAGCCTGGGCCGCCTTTGGCACCATCGCCGCCGAGGCAGATCTCTATCGAATGGGATATGGGGACCAACCCGACGACACTGCTGGGAGCGAAGATCAGTAGACTGCTCGGCTTCCTCTTGGAGCCCTGGCCATGTCACTGTTGATTCTCGAAGACCTCAAGAAGCACTTTGGACCCCAGGAGGTGCTGCGCGGCACATCCCTGTCAATCAACCCGGGTCAGAAGGTGGGCATCGTCGGTCGCAACGGCGGAGGGAAGACAACCCTCTTCCACATGATCACCGGGGAGGAAACGCCGGATTGGGGGCGCGTAGTGATCCGCAAGGGAGCGCGCATGTCCTTTGTGCCCCAACGGCCAGTTTTTGAGCCCGATGAGGTGGTGCGTGCACATGTGGAGAGCGGTCTCGACGCGGCACGACAAGTAGGGATGGATTTGGAGTATGTGGGAGAGAAAATGGGCTCCGCCACCGGCATTGAACTCGAACGCTTGATGCGCGAACACGACCGCTTGACCGGCGAGATGGAAACCCTCGACGGCTGGGACCTGGAGCACAAGGTTGAAAAAGTTCTTTCCGGCATCGGACTGGCCAAGGGTCTTTGGGATCGCAAGGCCAAGACCTTGTCAGGGGGCGAGCAGAACCGGGTCAGCCTGGCCCGCGCTCTGGTGGGGGGAGGCGATTTGTTGTTGCTCGACGAACCAACCAACCATTTGGACTTGGAAGGCATTGAGTGGCTTGAGAAGTACCTGCGCGAAATTCACAGCGCGATTCTGGTTGTATCCCACGACCGGCGGCTCTTGACCAACTCGGTGGAGCGCATCCTGGAATTGGAGTTTGGACAGTTGAATTCCTTCCCTGGCAACTACGCCAGGTATGTTGACCTCAAAGCTGAACGCTACGAGACCAACCTGAAGGCCTATGAGCAGCAGCGCGAAATGCTGCGCAGGGAAGAGAGCTTCATCAAGAAGCACATGGGCTCCCAGCGCACGGCAGAGGCGAAAGGACGGCTCAAGAAACTTGGACATATCACGCGCTTGGAACGACCGCACCACGATGTACGCCGACCGATCATCAATCCCCCGGAGGCTGCCAGGGGTGGAGAAAAGGTCCTGGGCCTTGAGCACATCAAAGCGGGATATGGTGACAATGTGCTGTTGTCCCAGGTCAACCTGCGCCTTGGCCGGGGCCAGCGCATCGGCTTGATTGGAAGCAACGGATCCGGCAAGACGACGCTCTTGAAGATCATGGCCGGAGTCATGGCGCCTTTGGCCGGCGAGGTAGTGCGTGGGCACGGGGAAGAGTGCGCTTACTTCGACCAGGACACAAGCCATCTGCGCTCGGACAGCACGCCCTTTAGCGAGATCTTGCGTCATTATCCAAAGATGACGGACCTGGAGATCCGCAGTCACCTGGCCATGTTCCTATTCCGTGGTGAAGGGGTGGACAAGGAGATCAGCACGCTCTCCGGCGGCGAACGAGCGCGCATGGCTTTGGCCCTGATGGTGCTGACCAAGCCCAGTTGGCTGGCCATGGACGAACCCACCAACCACCTGGATCTGGCGGGGCGCACGGCCCTTGAAGAGATGCTCGGGAGGTTTCAAGGGGCCATCATCTGCATCTCCCATGATCGCGAGTTTCTCGATGGATTGACTAGCCACACCTGGGAGGTGCACGACAACTGCGTGCTTGAATACGAAGGCAACTACAGCGCCTGGCGCGCGGCCAAGCAAGACGAGCTTGAGGCGAACAACGCCCAGAAAACGCGAATTGCGAATGTTGTGCGCAAGCGAGAAGAAACCAAGGCCAAGGCGACCAGCCGCAAGGCCGACAGGCAGGCCGCGCCCAGGAAACTCCGCAAGAAGTCCAACCCCTGGAAGCTCGCAAAGATCGAGGCGCGCATCATGAAGCTCGAAAGCAAACTCGCAGAACTCAACAAGGCCCTGACCGAGAAAGATGTCTACTCCAGCGGCGAGAAGCTTCGAGATACCCAGTACCGAATAGCAGAGGTGGAACAGGAACTGCAAAAAGCCAACGAAGAATGGGAGAGCTTCGCCTAGGAGCGGAAGCACTACTCGACTTTTGCCGCCTGAGCCTTGGGCCCCCGACCCGCCCGGTCGCTATCCTGACCACTCAGTCCCGACCATCTGGGACCTCTTCACGGAACCGCCCAGCATGCAAGCCTTCACCGATGCGATTCTCACCGCCCTGGCTCAGGAAACCAGCCTGGCCCGGGAAGACCTGAAGCTCGAGACTCCGCGCAATCCGGAACTCGGGGACTTTGCCTTCCCCTGCTTTCCTTTGGCCAAGACCCTGCGCAAGGCGCCACCGAAAATCGCACAGGAACTCGCAGAGGGTCTGGCCAAGAGACTTGAGGGCATCGAGGTGCAGGCCACGGGTCCCTACCTGAATTTTCGCATCGACCGACCCATTCTGGCCAGATCGGTCATCGAATCGATCCTGAAAGCGGGGGACACCTTTGGGCACAGCCAAGAGGGCGCCGGCAAGACGATTGTGATTGACCTCTCCTCTCCGAACATCGCCAAGCCTATGAGCGTGGGACACCTTCGCTCGACGGTGATCGGCGCGGCGATTCAGCGCCTGCACGATGCCCTGGGCTACACCACGGTCGGCATCAACCACATAGGGGACTGGGGCAGCCAATTCGGCAAGTTGATCGCGGCCTTGGATCGCTGGGGCGAGGAAGTGGATCTGGATAACGACCCAATTCCCGCCCTGCTCAAACTGTATGTACGCTATCACGAGGAAGAGGAGGCCGATCCGACCCTCAAAGAGGCCGCGGCAGCAGCATTCCGGGAACTAGAAAGTGGCGTGGACGGACCCGTACGAGCTGTCTGGCGCAAGATGACGGCCTTGTCCCTAAGTGAGTTCGACAGGGTCTACGCGCGATTGGGCGTGACCTTTGACGAAGTGCGCGGAGAGGCCTTCTACGAGTCCTACCTGGACCAAACCGTCCAGCGTGTCGTAGACACTGGCATCACCGAAGAATCCGAAGGAGCGCTGGTGGTCAGCCTCAAACAGTTCGGAGAAAACCTGCCCCCATGCATCCTGCGCAAGACTGATGGCACAACCCTCTACGCCACCCGGGATCTGGCCGCGGTCTTCCACCGCTGGGAGCTCTACTCCTTCGAGCGCTGCCTATATGTGGTAGGCGGCGACCAACGACTGCACTTCCGCCAGCTCAAGCACGTGCTCGACCGCATGGGGCTTGAATGGGAGCCGCGCATGGAACACATCGACTTCGGCATGGTGCGTCTGCCCGAGGGACGCATGAGCACGCGGCATGGCAAGGTGGTCTTCTTGCAGGATGTGCTTGACGAGGCCTCGCGCCGGGCGACGGAGATCATCAAAGAGAAAAACGTCAATCTGACCAACCCCGAAGCCGTGGGCGAGATGATCGGCATGGGCGCAGTGGTATTCAACGATCTCAAACGCGAGCGAGTCAAGGACATCGCCTTCACGTGGGAAGAGGTCCTGGCGTTTGAGGGGGACACAGGTCCCTATGTGCAGTACACCCACGCGCGGCTGTCGTCGATTGGGCGCAAAGCTGCAGCCGCGGGGGAAGGCTCCGGAAAATGCGACTTTGAGGCTGTGGCTGAGGACTCGACCTTGATCCTGGAATTGGGGCGCTACCCCAACGTGCTCGTGCGGGCCGCCGCTGAGGCCGAGCCGAGCCTCCTGACCCAGTATCTTCTGGGCCTCTCGCGCATGATCAATTCCTGGATTGCACAGCGTCGCGTTCTGGGACAGGAAGAAGGAGTCACAAGCGCCCGTCTAGCCCTCGCAAACAGCTGTAAAGTAGTTGTCAGCAACGGGTTAGGGATCTTGGGGGTTCCAGCCCCTACAGAAATGTAGAGGCTATGTTCAAGGCCCACCCGCTTGCCTCCGATGAGACAAGGTGACCTAGTGTACCCATGCCCGGGCAGCACCCCTCTCATCCGACGCCAAAAGCAGAACCTTGATCGACTCCCTGATCCGCGATGTGCCTGATTTCCCCAAACCGGGAATCATCTTCAAGGACATCACACCGCTTCTGAAAGATGCTGCGGGCCTGCGCCAATCGATCGAAGGCATGGCCCAAATGGTGGACCCAGAGTCCTACGACTTGATCTGCGGCATCGAATCACGAGGTTTCATTTTTGGGACGGCGTTAGCAGTGCACGTGGGCAAGGGCTTCATCCCAATTCGTAAACCGGGAAAGCTCCCATGGAAAACTGCCTCAGAGAGCTATGAACTGGAGTATGGCACCGACACAATCGAGATCCACCTAGATGCCGCCGATGGGAAGCGTATCTTGATGGTGGATGACCTGCTCGCCACCGGCGGCACCATGGCGGCCAGCCTCAAGCTCGTGCGCCGCGTAGGAGGCGACCCCATCGCCTGCTGCTTCGCCATCGAGCTCGGCTTCCTGGAAGGAAACAAGAAGTTGGACGTGCCTTGCCACACATTGAAGAAATACTGAGGGGACATATCCCAAGAAGAGACCGAGAGTAGAGAGAATATAATGAGCACATCCAAAACCACAATCAGCCCCCAGGGCAGCCGAACCACCTACGAGCCAAAACCACCCCTGTCGCCCAAGGCCAAGGCCAAAGCAATCAGGGAAGCCCAGGAGATCCTAAAAGGATCAATTGAGGAAGTTGTCACCGAGGATCTCTGGGCACTCTATAGCTGCGCCCGGGAAACGGAAAACAAGCAGGACCTCGAACGCGTTCGCAATATCCTGATGGAACGCCACTACCCGCTGGTCAAGTACATCGCCGAGCGTCTTCTGCAGACCCTGCCCAAGTCCATCGAAGCGGACGATCTGATCTCCGCCGGCCTCTTCGGCCTGATGGACGCGATCCGTGGCTTTGATCCCGATCGCGGCATCAAGTTCAAGACCTACTGCACGACTCGTATTCGCGGCTCGATCCTGGACCAGCTACGCTCCCAGGACTGGGTACCCCGTCTCGTACGCCTCAAGGCCAGCAAGATCGACAAGACTCTGCAACGCCTGACCGGCGAATACGGCCGTGAGCCAACCCACGCCGAGTTGGCAGACGCCCTGGACATGAACCATGTGGAGCTGGCCGTAGAGATCGGCAAGGCCACCGCCAAGTCCATGTACTCCCTCTCGGATCGCTGGGAGGACCGGGACGACGACAGTTCCCTCGAAAAGGTCGATGTGCTTGAGGACAAGACCTCTATCGACCCCATGGACGAACTCAAGAAGAACGACTTGATGCTCTACATGACTCGCTCCTTGACCCACAAGGAACGCTTCATCGTAGAACAGTATTACCGCGTGGGGCACACCATGCGCGAGATCGGCGAGATGCTATCTCTGACCGAGAGCCGCGTCTGCCAGATCCACAGCAACGTGATGAGTCGCCTCAAGGGCCTGCTCGATGGGAAGACAAACACACTGCTGGGATAGCGCTGCAATCGCTTCGCCAGCCTTGCTAGGCTGACCACACAGACGCCCCGTTCTGCGGGGCGTCTGTGTTTCTGCCATGCATAGCCGTCTTCTCCGATTGATCCTGATCGTAAGCCTGGCGAAATTGATTGGTGCGGCCTATTGGCCGGTGAACGGGGAGGAGGCTCTCTTGTGGGCTAATGCACGCAGCGGCACACCACTGGGCGGGGCCGACGTGTTCAGCGCCCTGGCGGCAACCCTGATCAGTGGGACCGGACCGTTGCAATTGCTCTTGCTGCGCTTGCCTGGATTAGTCGCTACGACCCTCTGCCTTGTGCCTTTGAACATTCTGGCCAAGATGCTCGGGCGTGATAGTCGTGTGGCAGGGAACGCATGGCTGGCGCTGCACTGCGTACCTGGAATATTTCTGGCGTCTCTAGGTTGGAATCGTGAAGGACTGATGCTGCTGGTTGGATTGAGTTCCGCTGCGGCAGGCCTGGCGGGAGCGCGCGGATCCAAGCGCGGCGCGACCATGCTCGGCTGGATCGCGGGCTTGTCGCTGCTGGTGCATCCCTTGGCACCCTTGACCGCAACCTGTGCTTTGGCTTGGCCAAGGGAAAGGGGCGGAGCAAATCCAGCTGCCCCGCGCTGGAGGGTGCTGCAGGGACTGCTGCCAGCGATTCTCTTGGTGGATTTGATCAACAAGGAGGCAAGTTGGGAGCGCGTGCTTCACTTGAAATCTTCCCTCGGCATAGGATTCGACCTATCGGCTCTTCTCAGCTTCAGCGTCGATACGCTGCTTTGGACAGGCGTCGCGTTCATGTTCCTGGCAATCCGCAATTGGAGCGAGTTGCAACGCAAGCAGATCCAAGGGGCGCTCACTCTGCGAGTGGCAGCAATTGCGCCGCTGATCGTTCTGTTCTATCTAGGCTGCCAAGGGCCCCTGGATGGGCGCCTTGCCCTCACCTCCTTGATCGTGGCGTTTCTGCCGGGACTGCTCAGTCCAGACCTGCCGCGGTCGCTGCGGCACAAGCTGGCACGGATTTCAGCAGGCATCACTCTGGGCCTGATGGGACTCGTGCTGGCCGCCTCCTTGCTTTCGGGTCTTGGATTACCCCTCGCCGAGCTGGCCGGGAACTGGATCGAACGCACACCCGCCGCAAGACCCATGACTCGAGCCATGCTGCCTGATCTGGAACAGCGCGTTCCTCCAGGCACACGCATCGGCGGGGAGGATTCGCTGCAGGCCGCGATGTTCAGCTTCTTGGGAGAGTCACTCGGGGATCCAGTAGATCTTCGTTGGACGCGCCCTCTGCCCTCCACAGCACTCTTGTTGCTGGAAAGCCCGGAACAACTACAGCCCCAAGCGGGGCTCTACTCCACCACCGAGATGCTGCCTTCTGTCAGAGTTCCGGTCCTCGGCAGAAGCGACCAAGTGCTCTGGATTGGCTTGGCTATGGATCCCCAAGGGGACTGATCCAAGACCCCTCGTGACAGGTCACAATGGATGCATGGCGCGCCTTCTCCCCTTCATGATTTCCCTTGGGCTCATGGCCTGCAGTGAGGGGGCCCGTGATTCCACCACTCCCACGCGCACCATTACCGATGAACAAGGGCGCGAAGTCCAAGTGCCTCTGCATCCAACAAGGGTCTTTGCAGATTCAGCCACGGGTTTCGATTTGATGGTGGCGCTCTTGGAACCGGACCAGATCGCGGGGGTGGTGTCCACCGCCCTGCGGTATTCCCTGACAACGGGGTCCTTGGAGCATTGGGAGGCTCTACCGAATCCAGCCGGTTTTCATGCGGCGGACATTTTGGCCCTGAATCCGGACCTGGTGCTGCTTTCCGATTGGCGGCCGCCCACGGTGCCCAATTTGCTTCAACGTCAAGGCATTTGCATCTTACGCCTGCCGACGCCAACGAGTTACGCCGGACTGACGGAACTGATTCGCTTCAGTGCCGAGGCTTTGGATGCCGTGGATCGTGGAACAGAACTGATCGCTGACCTGAACCGGCGACGCGCGACCCTGGCGAACAATTCAGTACTGGCTGAAGAGAGAGTGCTGTCCTACGGCAACTACGGGGCGGGCGGATCCTGCGCGGGGGAAGACACGGCCTATGACCTCTTGATCGAGCTCTCGGGGATGCAGAACGCTGCGGCGGAATTCGGGCTTGTGGGCAACGGTCCACTGGATCTGGAACAAATGCTGCGCATGGATCCGGATCTTCTGCTCTTGTCAGAAGCCGAGGACGGGGGTCATTCGCCCACCCTTGAATGGCTTCTGGGCCAAAGCGCTGCCCGTCAAGTGCGAGCCGTACGCGAAGAACGCTGGGTGATCCTGCCTGTCAACCTGCATTCAACCTCGTCCCATCACATCATGGACGCGGCAGAGACCCTGGCAAGAGAGACACGGGCGTTGCTCAAGGGCAAGGACTCCTGAGCCCGGCCCTCAGTCCAGGCCACGTATGCGCCGCCGCAACTGGCCTCGTTCCACACGGGTGTCGCGGCCTTGTATTTGAGCCAGCTTGAGCAACTCGAACGCGCGGGACTGATCTTTGCGCACACCGATACCCGTAGCCAGGCATTCGGCCATCATGACCATCGCATCCGGATCTTCGGCGGCGATAGCGGGGCGCAAATAAGCCACGCCCAGTGAGGGATCCCGGGGCACGCCGTCTCCTTCAATGCAGGCGTGTGCCAGGAGAGCCGCTGCGGGGCCATTGCCCTGCAAGGCGGCCTGCTCAAACAATTGCCAAGAGCGAGTGAAGTCGCGCTTGACCTCTTCACCTCCGCGATAGGCGAGGCCTAGGTTGAAGAGCGCGTGGGAATCACCCAGGTCAGCGGCTCGGCGATAGCACTCCATGGCATCCGAGGTGGAAGCGCTACGACCCTCCCCATTCCAAGCGCAAACACCAAGAAAGGTCCAGGCTTCGGGCAGATCTGATTTGGCAGCAACATTGAACCACTTGACCGCCTCGGTAAGGTCCTTTTCGACCCCTTCAGCGTAGTAGTACTTTTCCCCTATCATCATGGCGGCGCTAGGGTCGTCTTGAGCCAACTCGGTCATGGTCTTGAGAGCGACCTCGGGGTCGGCGTCACACCCAAGACCCTGGAGTTGCTGGACTGCAAGCCAAAGGCGGCTCTCTTGATGCCCCAAGGCCGCAGCTTGCTTGCGATACTCATAGGCCTGCTCAAAACTCTGAGATACGCCCTCCCCGTTGTGATAGCAAATGGCCACATTAGCCAGACCCGCGTCATTACCGAACTCTGCAGCCTTCAGGTACCAATTGAATGCGGCCTTCAGACTGCGCTTGACTCCGAGTCCATAACGCGTGAAGTAACCCATCCAAACCATGGACTCGTCATGCTCCCTCTCGGCAGCGATGCAATGCCAGACCACAGCCTGTTCTTCATCCAGAATCAGGTCGTGCTGGGCACAAGCAATCAGGTGGGCATACTCGGGGTCACCTGTTTGTTCCCAGCCCTCTTGGGCGATGCGCAGACCCTCTTCCACATCAGCCTCAAGGCCTTCCCCATAAAGCGTACAAGAGGCAAGGTAGCGTGGCGCATCCTGATCCCCTTCCAAAGCAGCTTTCTTGAACCAAGCCACGGCGGCCTCGTGATCCGACTTGACTCCTTCACCGTTGAGCAAACAGTAACCTGCCGCAGTCATTGACTCCGGATCGCCCTTCTGGGCGGCCCTGGCAAACCAGCGATAAGCAGTGGAATGACTCTGCGATACCCCTGTTCCTTCCGCATAAGCACAACCAAGGTCGTACTGGGCATCGATGTTCCCACCGAGTGCTGCCTGCCGCAGCCAGTTGATTTCTTCGCGCCGGCTCACAAGAGGATGTGGTTCACGGATTGGATTCCGGCCACAGAGACTGTTGTGTCTTGCAGCAGGGTCAGGAGAGAGTTGTCCCCTCATTCTATCGGCGAGCACAGGCGGGTGTTGGCTTGCAGATGCAAGAAGGTCTCGGGGTGAGGATCGGTGCCACAAGTCTCTCTGACCTGGGAAGAAAGCGCCCCTATTTGGGCCACCCCGATTGGCAATGCAAGGGTATTGTCCTAGGCGGCTTCGGGCTTTCCCGAGGACCTGCTGCATGAGCCAGGACCCCCATGACCCCTCTGCAGGGGCAGCAAGTACCACCTGAACACCAGGCAGGCGAATCGACTGAGGAGCCGCCGCCTACCTGGCTTCAAGTCCTTGCAGATGCCCAGCCAGATGGTCCTGCGAAAGAGTCGAGCCCCCTGCAAACAGCGCGGTGAGCGCACCCAAACCTCCCAGCAGAAGAGGCCCCTGAGGGGGTGATTGGGACTTGAGTCAGGTATCCTGGGATCCAGCCCAGCCCCATGAGCAAGAAGCAGCAAAAGTGTGCACCCCCTTCGGGTACTGCGCCCAGCGCAGGACCGCGGCCTTCCAAGACCTCGCGGATTCGCGCCATGGTCTTGATCGGGGTCCACCTCGTCGTGGCCGTGCACTTAGCACACTGGTTCGCAACCGGCCGCACGCTGAGCCTGATCGAACCGAGTGAGGCGATGGAGTTCAGCAAACACTCGGTGATCAACGCCGGACTGGTTTTCTTCGGCGCGGTCATTCTCTCGACTCTGCTGCTAGGACGCTTCTTTTGCGGTTGGGCCTGCCATTTGGTGGCGCTTCAGGACCTGTGCCGTTGGTTGATGCTCAAACTGGGCATCACTCCGCGCCCCCTGCGTTCACGCAGCCTGGCCGTGGTTCCGTTCTTGGCGGCGGGGTACATGTTCTTCTGGCCTCTGGCGTACCGGCTGTGGATTGGGGACGACCTATCCGTTCGCGGGCAAGAACTCTATGTACAAGATATCTGGCGCACAATGCCGGGGCTGTGGGTAGGACTGGCCACCTTTCTGGTCTGCGGATTTGCTTGCGTTTGGTTCTTGGGGTCCAAGGGATTCTGCACCTACGCCTGTCCCTATGGAGCGCTCTTCGCAGTGGCCGACAAATTTGCTCCTGGGCGCATCCGAGTCACGGACGCCTGCGAACGATGCGGTCACTGCACCCAGACCTGCAGCTCAAATGTCAACGTGGCAAAGGAAGTACATGAGTTCGGAATGGTGGTAAGTACGGACTGCATGAAGTGCCTTGACTGCGTCAGCGTCTGCCCCACAAATGCGCTCTATTTCGGCTTTGGTGGAATAGCTGTGGGTAAACAAGCCAAACGGCCTTGGGGCAAGAGCTGGGGCGAAGAGGCTCTCTTGGGGCTGGTCTTTGCCTGGGCCTTCTTCGCAGTACGTGGGCTGTATGACCTGGTTCCGTTTCTGTTTGCCCTGGGCATCGCAGGTTGCGTGGCCTTCGTCGCCTTACGCTGCATGCAGTTGCTGACGAAACCAAAGGTAAACCTCTTGAACACACCACTCAAGGCGTCGGGAAAACTGCAACCCAAGGGGCACTTGTTTCTGGTGGCCAGTATTCTGGTACTGGGATGGATCGCCCAATCGAGCTGGATTCAGTTCCAAGGCATGCAGAGCGCGAGGGCCTTCAAAGTCCTGGCGCCAGTCAAACAGACCTGGTTTACCGAGAATCGCATGCCCGTAGATGACGTGGTGACAGATGCAGCAGAGAAAGTACTGGCCTCCGGCGGACGCGCGATTGAGGCGGGGCTCCTGGGCGATCCCCGACGCTTGATGGAATCCGCTTGGGCAGCGCTGATCTTGGAAGACTCAGAGCGCTTTGAGGACCTGATGACTCGCGCCCAAGCGGCCGCTCCACGAGCGGGAACTCCATCAGTGGACCTGGGCCATCAAGCCTGGGCCTCGGGAGATCTGGACAGGGCGGCAGAGTTGCTCGCCCACGCTGTGGAGATCGATCCCGATCTGCATCAGGCCTGGAGCGAACTGGCGGAGTTGGAAGCCAACCGAGGCCGAAAACACCTCGACGGGGTGCTCAAACAGGTGCGACGAGGACTGGATCAGCGGCCCGCGGATGCCAGACTGCACGACCTGCTGGGATCACTCTACGCGGCCCAGGGCAACCAAGCGGCGGCCCAGGCAGCCCTCTCCCGCGCCTTGACCCTGGACCCACTCCTCCCCCCTCCGCGGATCAAGCTGGCCCAGATAAGAGTCATGCAGGGCCAGCACCGAGAGGCCCGGCGCTTGCTGCGAGAGGGCCTCAAACTGACCCCAGGCGAACCCGCCCTGAAGAACGCGCTGGCAGAATTGGACGCTGCAGGCAGGCAATAAAGGCCCCAGAGTCCTAAAACGAACATTTTGGGGCCGTCCAGCGTCCAAGATCGAGTTCACCGTAACCGCCTACTGGCGAAAACATGGTCTCGCAGAGACACTGGAGTTCCGATTCTGCGATCACCAGGGCTCGGAACCTGGCCTTGAGCCCCTTTCCCCCCTTACGCTCCAACTTGTTCGACGACTCAACACACACCCGTCTTTTCCCATGATCAAACTCAGCCACCTCCTCCTGTCCTGCGCCTTCTTGGCCAGCGCTGCATCCGCTCAGGATATCGCCGTGTCACGCATCGCCTCCAACTCCTCAGACTACGCCTACTATGGAACCGATGGAGGCATTGCTGCCTACAGTATGGGCACCACATCCTGCAATGTAGGCAGTGTGGTCGTCGCCTGGGGCAGCGGAGGAGACCCCCCGGTAATCGCCCAGAACATGTTCAAGATCAAGGACGGGCGCATGGAGCAGCTCGGCTATTCCTGGATGAAGGAAGGGTTCTGTGCAGTCAACGAAAACAGCTGCGGAAGCTGCCAGGGTACGCCCTGCAGCACTCTAGGCATTGGTTGCGCTGACACCTACGGTTCCGGCCTCAACGACGGCCGCTTTGGCGTGGCTAAATTTAGGGTCAACCCTGTGACCGGCGCATGGCCGACCAGCTGGGGGGCAGGTCCCACGGGCCCCATCACCATCCGTGGACGCCTGCAGGTGCCCGCCAACGAATTGGCTGATTCAAGTGTCACCTATATCAGCGAATCCCAGTACCCGCACGAGCAAGACCAAATGGCCGGCAATGGGCGCAACAACGCTTCCTGGATCCGCGCACAATGGAACAACTCCAACTTGTCCAGCTTGGCCACCACCGGTTCGATCCACCTTTACAACCCGGCCATCTACGCTTGGAAACACTTCCACTCGGACGTGATGATCGAAGAGCTGCAGTTGACCGACGAAGGCGGCACCAATGTGCATGGCTACGTGTTTGTGGCCAGCAAGGCAACTGCCCTGGCCGGTGGCGGCTATCGCTATGACTACTGCGTGCAGAACTTCAACTCCGACGATGCGGTGGGATCCTTCAACGTTCCCGCTGACTGCAGCCCGAGCAATGTGTTCTTCCGTGACGTGGATCACCACTCCGGTTCCATCTGGGACAACACGGACTGGACCCTGAACCAGACCGGTGGCACCTTGGACTGGAGCACCCAGACATTCGCCCAGAACCCGAACGCCAACGCAATCCGCTGGGGCACCATGTTTACCTTCAGCTTCGAAGCTGATGCCCAGCCGGGAGTGGCCCAAGCGACTGTGGGTCTCTTCAAGAGCGGTGGCAGCATGAACGCCACGGTATTTGTACCCAGCAGCAACTGCTGCTCGGGTGGCAGCATCAGCTCCTATTGCAGCTCGACCATGAACTCCGCCAGCATCGTTGGCGCGGTCTTGACAGCTTCCGGCAGTACCAATGCAGCGGATCAGAACCTGACCATGATCGCCCATGACCTGCCTCTCAATAAGTGGTCCTACTTCCTGATGAGCCGCAACCAGACGTTTGTGCCGCTCTTTGGTGGCAGCCAAGGAAACCTCTGTGTTGGTTCCCCGCAAATCCGGTTCTCAAACAATGTACTGACAACCGGCCCGGGCAACCTGACCTTCTCGCCGGACTTCAACAACCTGCCCCAGGGTCAGGTCTTCCTGCCTGGCGACACCTGGAACTTACAACTATGGTTCCGGGACAACTTCCCCGGACCGACTTCCAACACCACCAACGGTGTCTCGGTCACATTCTGTCAGTGAACGCTGAGTTGATGCGGGCCTGACGGCCTGCATTCAACGACGAACGGCCCCCTGCGTCTAGTGCGCGGGGGGCCGTTGTCATTGACGAAGAGGGACCCGCCTTCAGCGGCCGGTTGAAAGGCGATCGGTGATAGGCAAGAGGCTCTCCCAACTGATGCCCTTCCTGCGTCCGTTTCGAATGTGCCGACGCTGATCCTTGGGATCACCCTTCGCCGCAAGGAGAAGCTCCGCCATGTGCTTCTCAAGTCCCTTGTCTTTGAGATTCAAGGCCCCCACCACTTCGGCGCTCTGCCCGTAGGCATCCGGCTTCAAGACCTGGACCTGCTTGGATGACTTGTGGCCCTGCATGTCTTCCAATTCCTTGTGATCCTCCAGGACCACATAGTGAGCGTCTCCGATCAAGTCATCAGACCAAGCAAGCTTGGACAGCTTCTCTTCAAGGGGTGCCCGCTGCGACTTCTTCTTGGGCACGATCAAGACCACCAAGGGCAAATTGTCACTGGCTGCAACATTCAATCCCAGACGCAGGTTGATCACCGTGGGCAAGGAACGCTGGCCCTTGTGCGGCTTGTATTTCTTGGAGCTACGCTCAAGCGCCGCGATCATGCTCTGTTTGTCGCGCCAAACCATGGAAGGCGAGCGGCCGCCCCGGGAGAGGCGCTGCTTGCCATCGGGACCTAACAGGCCGAATGAAGTGTTCTGCAGAGAACCGTCCCGATGCGAAAAAACCCTCTTCAGAACCTCCGCTTCCTGCTTGTGCTCATAAGTAGCGGGGCGCACACAAATCCAGGCGCGTGATGCAGCAATGACTGCGGGGGCAGAGAAGAAACTCTCCTCTGTACTGCGATAGCCGGGTCACCACATGCCCGGCACAGCGCGACATTGAGGCGCAGCGGATTGAACCAAGATGGGCAGGTTGAGCCTGGCCGCATCCTTCTGGGCCTGATCCCAGGAGGTGTACCAAGCGACACGCGCGGTCTGGCTGACAGAGGGTTCGGCCTCTTCCACGCGATCAGGGGCGGGAGCAGAACCTACCTGAGCGTTCAAGACCGGCTGCCAAAGGGACAGCAGGGCCATCAAGGGGACCAGTTGCTGGAGTGCTTTCATGCTTGGATCGGTTTTCGAGCTAGTCTGGATCAACTGCCATATGGTAAGGCGAACCAGCGGTCGATACTCTCCACCTGAGTGCTGTGGACACACTTCGGTCGACAAGACTACCCCAGACCGCCCCTCAGACCCTGCAAGTCCCATGAGTGAACTCCCCACCCCCACGGAAATCCGCAGCGAACAGTTGCTCTCGATCCAGTCCTACCTGCTTGCGGAGGAGGCCCAGCACCCCCACGCATCGGGACGATTCACATGGATTCTATCCGCGATCTCCCTGGCCACGAAGTTCATCGCTGCGCGTTGCCGGCGGGCTCGTATCGAGGGTGTGCTGGGTTCCATGGACACCGAAAATGTCCAGGGTGAAGTGCAGCAAAAACTCGATGTGATCGCCAACGAGACCCTGATCTCATGCCTCGGATCTCGTGCGGGTCTGGCTATTGTGGCCTCTGAAGAAAACGACGAGCCGATCATGCTGCATGCGGACAACAGCAGTGAGCGCCCATACATCGCGCTCTTTGACCCCCTCGATGGTTCGTCAAACCTCGACACCTGCGGAACGGTAGGGACAATTTTTTCGATTCTTGAGCACGACCGCCGCAGCAATTCACCCGAAGAAGCACTCCGCCAATCAGGCACCAAGCAAGTAGCTGCGGGCTATGTGCTCTATGGACCCTCCACAGTGATGGTCTTGACCCATGGCAAAGGCGTGCAGATGTTTGTCCTCGATCCGACGATTGGTTCGTTCCTGTTGGTGGAGAAGAACCTGCGAATTCCGGCCGCAGCCAAGACCTACTCCATGAACGAAGCCTACAGCAACGAATTCGCGCTGGGCTACAAGAACTACCTCAAGTGGGCTCACGAGAACGGCTATTCGACCCGCTACGCTGGGGCGATGGTGGCAGATGTGCACAGAGTGATGATCAAGGGTGGGGTCTTCCTCTATCCACCCACAGCGAAGGCGCCCGTGGGAAAGCTACGCTTGATGTACGAAGCCAACCCAATGGCCATGCTGGTGGAACAGGCTGGCGGCAAGTCCTTCTCTGGCATGACGCGGACGCTGGAAATCCAGCCTGACTCGCTGCACCAACGCACGAGCGTAGTAATGGGCTCTCCCGACGAAGTAGATCATGTCATGCGCCACCTGGAAGAGAACCCGCCAGAGTGATATCTCTCAAAGTTAGCGAATAAGCCAACGATCGGGATCAAGCTGCCACTCCTGCTGGGCCACGGGAAGCATACCCTCGCCACCCGGACACTCCACTCGCACACGCTTGTCGCCGACCAGGACCTCTACAGGCATGTTGTAGGTCTGCTTGCCCGCGCTGGTCCATTCAAGGTGCAGCACCCCGTCCTTCACATCAGCCACCAGGCGAGGCAACTGCTTCTCCTTCAGAACTACATCAAAATACCAGCCGAGGTCCTGCCCAGCTTGGCGCGAGGCGACCTGGATCAGTTCATTCGTAGAGACAAACCGTGGCTTTCCCCCCTTCCCTGGCCTGGCCCATTCACGCAAGAGCTTGAAGAAATCTTCATCTCCTATCAGCCAGCGCAGGTTATGCACAACCCAGGATCCCTTGAAGTAGATGTCTCCGCCTGGCGCATCAGAAACGCCACCGGCAAAGTACATGGACTGGGTGCCGCGGGGAGCAGCGGGGGCAATTGCCCCGTGAAAACCGATCCGGCGCCAGTCAATGGCCATCTTCTTGCGATAAGCCTCGGGTCCGAAGCGGCTCTCTAAGTAGAGGGCCTGCATGTAAGTGCCCAGTCCCTCGTGGATCCAAAAGTCTGCCCAATCGACGCAGGTCAAGAGGTTGGACCACCACTCATGAGACATCTCATGGTGGTGCAACCAGTCGTAGTCGAATTCCGGGTCGCCGGAATAGTTGTTGCCGTAGCCGATGATCGTCTGATGCTCCATCCCAAGGTGCGGCGTCTCCACCACACCGTACTTGTCCTGATGAAATGGATAAGGCCCGCAAACTGATTCCAAGTGCTTGAGATGATCAACAATCTCTTCAAACAGCACCTTGGCTTTCTCCGCGTTCTCCGGAAGATGCCAGAAAGTAACCGGGATCATGTCCCCATCGATGCCTTCCACGGTGCGGGAAATTGTCTCGTAGGGAGCGATGTTGAGGGAGATGGAGTAGTTCGCAATCGGCATGCTTGTGTGCCAATGAAAAGTGCGCGCTCCGTTGCCACCCTCTTGAACGCCCATCAGTCGTCCATTCGAAGCACACACAAGACCCGCAGGAATGGTGACCTTCAAATCGAAGCTCTCCGGCTTGTCGGAGGGGTGGTCCTTGCAAGGCCACCAAAGATCCGCGCCCTCCATTTGACAGGTGGTACTGATCCAATCCGCTCCGGAGGGAGTCTTGGCCCAAGTGAAACCGCCGACCCAGGGGGCATTCGGCGCTTCTCGTGGCGTGCCCATGTAAAGGACATTGACCTGCAGCTCTTGACTCGCCCGACCCTGTCCCTCGGGTAGGGGAATCTCAATACGCCCATCCTTGTGACTGGCTTCCACTTCAACGCCGCCCACGGTCACACGACGCACGGTGAAGCGACTGTCGAGATCCAGACTGATCTTGTCGCTGGCCTCCTCCATGCGCGCGGTCATGGTCAAGGAAGCCCCAATCTTCTTCGATTCGGGCACCACGACCAGGATCAGCTCATAATGCTGCACATCAAAGCAGGCCTGGTCTGCGCGCAACGGTCCGCCAGAATTCTCGGTTTGCAGGGCAAGCAGAGGTACGCTCGCGAGAACACTCAGGGCCATGAACTGCACGAACCACCGTCTGATGTCATTTGTGAATTGCTTCGGGTTCATTACCTTCACAGGGGGGGCCGCACCGCAGTTGATCATGGTCAGAGCCTACAACAGCTAGAGGGCAAGCAGGCTTTCTCCGCTTGCCATCATCCGGAATGCTGATCCAAGAAACCCTGCAGGGCCTGTGTCAACGCTGCCTGATGAGCGGTCGCCTGTGCGTAACGAGGTGGAATGACCTCAAGCTGCGCCTCATCAATTGCCTGAGACAATTTGACCCCAAGAAGAAGGGGATGCACGGGGTCGCCTTCGTTTGCTATGACCAGGGTCGGACAGCGGATCTCCGCCATCTCATCCATCGCCTCGAATGGTCGGTCGTCCACAATCCGATACAAGACCTCGGCAGCATCCAGTGCCTGGGGCCGCTCGAGAACTCCGGCCAAGGACGCGGCGCAGGCCGGATCGGTTCGCAACATCTCCAGATAGAAGGAGTCCATTTCCAACTTCGCCCGAGCAGCGTCAAGCCCGTCATCCTCAATCCAATGCCCAAGCCGAGCCACAAGGTCAAGGTTCATGGGCCTACGGCCAGCAAGCCAAGCCGGCCGCACCAACATCAAGGACCCCACTCTATCGGGGGCCCGCAAAGCCACGGCCAAAGCAATCCCTGAGCCCATGGAGATGCCCCCCACAGCCGCCGACTCGATACCCAGGTGATCGAGCAACCCAAGCACACAGTCCGCGAAACTCCGAAAGCTGGCGCTCCCAAGCTCCCCACAGGTTTCTCCATGCCCCGGAGCGTCCATGGCAACGATTCGGTAGCCGGTCAATCCACTCAACGCAGCGAGAGCTTGCCGTCGATCTCCCCCCAGACCGTGCTGAAAGACAACCACCGGACCAGCGCCCATGGCGTCGTAGTAGATCGCCCTGTCGACATGCTTGAATTCAGGCATCGCGTCTTGCTTGCCTCCCTGGTGCAGATGCGTCAGAAGAGGAAAGGGACGTCTATTCTTACTTCAGAAGCAGGCCCATGCAAACGGATCTGCTCAAGCAAGAACTGCCATGTCACGAACAAGAGTGGGCGACTCTTCAAAGTTGCTGGATTCCTGCACACTATCAATGGACTCCTTCTTGAAGTCCTTGATCATGCGTTTGCCGCGCTCAGAGGCTTCAAGGGCAGCCGGATGCTCGCCCCTGCCCTTGAGTACCTCAGCAAGGGCGAAGGCTGCCCAGGAACGCTCACGCAAGGTCAGATTCTCGTCCGCCATCGGCAATCCGCTGAGCAGCTTGATCCAAGTGACCCGCACACAGCAGGACACTGACTTGCTCGACTTGAACGCAGGAGGGGACCGCAGAGTGCCCAGATTGCTTCACAGGAGATTGCTGAGCCATACGGCGGTGTGTATCGACCTTGATACATTCTTTCCTTGAGGAAGCAGCCCAACAGGCAGTCAGGCCGGGAGCCGGGGGTTCCAAGATTCGCCACCTTGGGCAGAGAATCACTCCCCACCTGGAGGCCCTCCCGCTAACCTAGCGGCCCCCATGCGAAGCCCATTCCTGCCTCTCGCCCTACTGATCCCCTGCCTTCTGGCCCCACTCCTGGCACAGGAGACCGGCCCGACGAAGGAACTGTTCATGACCCACTGCGCAGCCTGCCATGGAGAAAAGGGAGACGGAGAGGGCACCACAACTCTTGAGCGGCCCGCACGGTCCTTCTTGGAAGGCGGCTTTTCCTATGGCAATACGCCAGAGGCAATTCTGCGCACTCTCTCCTATGGCATTCCTGGAACGCCCATGCCAGCCTTCGACGTGGCCCTTACTGAGGGGCAGCGCAAACTGCTGGCGCAATATGTGATTTCCCTGGGTCCCCCTGGCACGATTGTCGATCCGGCCCAAACGGAGTTGGTAGTAACCGATGTAGCACGGCTCGCGCGGGGCCTCCTGCCGCCAATATCTCCTACAGCCGAGAAGCAGCCCCGAGGCCTCTTGATCGGACTGCCCAGCGGCACAACCTTTGAATACCGCACGGACGATGTGCGTCTGCTCGGCGTACGCAGCGGACGTTTCGCAGACCGCAAGGATTGGACCGGACGGGGTGGCACAGCACTCGAACCCCTAGGGCACCTGATTGAATTGATTGGAAGTGGCAAACCCAAGGCTCCTTGGCGCATAGCGACAATTGGCAGCAAGGAAGCGGCCAAGGAACTCGGTGCCGCCATGCGAACGAGTTTCACCAAGGATACGGTGGGCGGAATTGGGTACGAGCTGATTGACGGGGGCAGATCCGCAGGCATGGTCATGGAAACAGTCAGTCATGTACGAACACCAGCGGGTAGTGGATGGCGCCGCACCTTTACAATCATGTCGGACACTCCAGACAAAGTCCTGCGCTTCGACGGTCTGGATGTGATCAAGCCATCCGACCTGGTGGATGCTCACGAAGTGGACCTGCGCAAGGCCCTCGACGGGCACACGGATCGACTCTACGGTACACAGCACTGGGTCGTGCGCAAGAACCGCAACGGCTACCAGGTTACAGTGATTCGTTCAATGGACTTTCTCAATCAAGGAGGTGCGGTTCCCGGGCCCCGCGGCGATGTGGGCTTCTGGATCTACCCAAGCAGCCGCAATGTGACTGTTGACATCATCCGGCTGACCTGTCTCGCCTGGGATGACGCCACACAAACCGCCATCATCAAAGAGTGCTCCAAATGATGCTGTTTCCTCTACTCCTGGCGGCCATCCAGAGCGATGTAGCCGAGTCCACCTACTACAAGCTAGAAACCTTCGAGCCCCCACCGGGGGTGGTGCTAGAGGTCGGTGGCATGGACTACCTGTCGGACGGACGCCTGGCGGTCAGCACACGCAGAGGCCAGGTCTGGATTGTTGAAGGCACCCTCGCTACTGACACTTCAATGGCCCGCTTCACGCTCTTCGCCGAAGGGTTGCAAGAGGGACTTGGCCTGAATGTTGTGAATGATCAGATCTATGTCATGCAGCGGGGAGAACTCTCGCGCCTTCTCGACACTGACGGTGATGGACGCTGCGACCGAATCGACACGATCTCAAACACCTGGGGCGTTTCTGGAAATTACCACGAGTTCGGATTCGGGCTGCCCCAGGACAAACAAGGCAACTTCTACATCACGCTGAATGTTTCCTTTGCGAACCCCTGGTGGCTCGGCAAATCGCCAGTCCCCTTTCGCGGTTGGTGTCTGCAGATTTCTCCCGACGGAACCACACGGCCCTTTGCCTATGGTCTACGCAGTCCCTGCGGCGTGGGAACCAATGCTGCAGGTGATCTCTTCGTCACCGACAACCAGGGGGATTGGGTTGCATCCAGCCCCATCTACCATGTGACCGAAGGTGCGTTCTTCGGTCACCCGGCTTCGCTGATGTGGACCGACGAGTATCTCTCCACCGGATCCGAACCGAGCTACGAGATCCCTTCATCAGCTGCTTCAAGACGCAAACCCCCTGCAATCTGGATTCCATATCGCTGGTCGCGCTCCACAGGAAACCTGACCCATGATCCGAGCGCAGGAAAATTCGGGCCATTCGCGGATCAGCTGTTTGTGGCCGAAATGACCAATGGGCGAGTATTGCGCGCCTTGCTGGAAAAAGTCCGTGGGGAATACCAAGGAGCGGTGGTTCCCTTCCGCAGCAACTTAGGTTCTGCCTGCCGGATCGCCTTTGCCGCAGACGGCAGCATGATGCTGGGTTATACCAACCGCGGCTGGGGAGGCCGCGCACCAGCGGATGGTCTGGCGCGCCTTCGCTGGACCGGACACACTCCCCTTGATATTCATGAGTTGCGCCTGCAGCAAGATGGTTTTGAGATCAGCTTGACCGAACCCCTCGCCAAGGGGGTCATGATCGAACCATCGACCGTCAATGCACTGCAGTACGACTACAACTACTGGTGGGAATATGGTTCACCGCCCCAACATCTGTTGCCGTTCAATGCGACAAAGGTGGAGATCGCGCCGGACCGCAAGACTCTGCGTTTGACCTTCGCTCAACTCACCGCGGGCACCTGTTTGGATGTCAAGCTGCCAGGAAACTTGACCACGGAAGATGGGCGGCCCCTGCTGCACCGGGAATTCTCCTACACAATCAATCAGCTGCCAGAGGGACCCCTCTGTGAGGAACAGGTCTCAAAGGTCGTTCCCCCGCCACCCTCCAAGGACAATGCAATGGAGGGTTGGCTGCGCTTGACCTATTCCGATGCAACTGCTCTCTGGGATTTCAAGGGCTGGCGGCTGGCGGATGCAGGACCCACCAAAGGGGACGACAGTATCCTCAGTTTGACCCCAGGCACCGGCGCCCTGGTACCGGTTGAGGCAAATGCGCCATTCAAGGGCAAGACCTTGCTAGCGGATCATAAGGGCGCTTTGGAGTTCCAGCTGACCCGCGGAGGTTCCGCCCAGATTTGGCTGCTGGGGCAGTATGCAATCCACCTGACAGACGATAGTGCTTGCGGAACTGTCGCCGGCAAGCAGCCGGACCCGGCGATTCACGGCTACTTTGGCAAGAGCCAATGGAACGAACTCTCCTGGGACATTCAAGCAGCCCGCTTTGACGCCACAGGCAAGAAAACCCGTGATGCTGTGCTGCGTTCTCTGCGCATCAACGATCAGCCCATGCTGGAGAATGTGGTGCTGCACAAGCCTGACGAGGGCGCCCACTCTGCTCATGAGAACGCGACTGGGCCCATTATCCTGACCGGCGCGGCTAAACGCTGCGCCTTCCGCGGACTGATGGTCCAGCCAGGTCGCCGATCCACCCCCGAGGAAGGCTGGATCGAGGTCTTCCCGGAGGTCGAGTTTGACGACTGGATCACCACCGGAGACGCAGGTTGGGAGTTGACCGATGATGGCACACTGATTGGTACGGGCAAAACCGGACACCTCTTCTCAAAGCGCGGTGACTACAAGAATTTCGAACTCAAGGGCCGCTTCAAGATCAATGACGGGGGCAACTCAGGGTTCTACTTCCGGGTGCAGCCGATCGAAGGCTGGCCTCCTGGTTACGAGGCCCAGATCAACTCGAACTTTCCCGATCCCCAGAAAACCGGAAGTCTCTATTCCCTGGCGCCTGTCACCACCTGGCTGGTGCCGGAGAACGCCTGGTTCGACTATGAGATTCTCTGTATGGATACGGAAGCAGGACTCCACATTGCGATCACGATCAACGGCGCATTGATCTCGGAATTCGTCGATCCAGAGCGGCGGCATGGTGCGGGGCACATCGCCCTGCAACAGCACCATGAGGGTTCGCGTATCGAGGCCAAGAACATCATGATCCGGATACTGGACTAGGACGTTAGGTGCAGCGGCTCCGGCATCGACCCAAGGGGTATGATGCCCCACATGAAGCGCTTCACAATGATTGCCCTGGCGACCCTCACCTTGGGCGCGTGGGCCAACTCTCGCCAGTCCCCGACTGAAACCACCAACAAGCAAGACCCAAAGCCCGGAGCCCTCTTGGTTGTGGGCGGCGGTGGAACTCCCACAGAAGTCCTGTTCGAAGGCCTGGCACTAACCGGCTCTGCCAAGCCAAGGGTGGTGATCCTGCCCCAAGCGTCCCAAACCGAAAATCGGGGCCAAATCTCGGCCAAGATGTTCGCAGATATTGGCGTGGAGTTGATCGATGTAATCGATCCACTCGACAGCACCGCAGAAATGAGAATCGCCAACGCGGACCTGATCTGGTTTCCGGGGGGCAGTCAAACACGGCTCTCAAGCGCCCTCTCCAAAGCCAAATTGGTCAACATCATTCACAAGCGACGACGCGAAGGAGCTGTAATCGGGGGCACCAGCGCAGGAGCCGCGATCATGAGCAAGGTGATGATCTCAGGCGCTCCCGATCCCGCACCCCTCCACAAGGGAGCCATGAGTTCCAAGAGAGGTCTGGGCCTGTGGGCTCCGGTCATTGTCGACCAACACTTCACCCAGCGCGATCGCCTCGCGCGGCTCCTGACCGCAGTCCTCGACCACCCACGCTACGTGGGCATCGGCATCGCAGAGAATACAGCCTGCATTGTTGAAGGAGACTCCTTCCGGGTGATGGGCGAGGGCCATGTACTGGTCTATGACGCGCGTGCTGCCAAGCTGCCCAAGTCCAAAGAGAAGGGCCTGCAGTCCGGCACAGGCATCGAGCTGCACCTCCTGCGAGAAGGGGACAGCTGGTCCCTCTTGCCCTGAGAGTCCCCATACTCCTCGCAGCAAGGGCTCTCCGCAGCCATCCTGCCCGAGATTTTGCACTCAACCACACGATGGCGCCGTCCTATGGATAAAGTCGGGGCATGCGATTGCCTGCCCTCATCTGTTTCTTTGCTCTGACCGCGTTTAGCACCGCCCAAGAACCAATCAGGGTCCTGATTGTTTCGGGGGCCAACAATCATGACTGGGAATGGACAACCCCTTCCCTGGATCGGATTCTCTCGGCTTCAAGTCGCTTTGAGGTGGAGGTCACATTTGAGCCCGCCAAGTATCTCGTCGACCTTGATCGCCTGCGCGGCTTCGACGCAATCCTGCTGGACTACAACGGCCCACGCTGGGGCGAACCCGCCGAGAGCAATTTCCTGACGGCCGTACGCTCAGGTCTTGGGGTCTCGGTTGTGCATGCCGCCAACAACGCCTTCCCGGGTTGGCAAGCATACGAGTCAATGGTCTGCCACTGCTGGCGCAAGGGAACCGGCCATGGCAGGTTCCATCCCTTTGATGTGCGCATGGAAGATCGCAGCCACCCCATCACGCGCACCTTGCCCGATCTGGTAGCCCATCCAGACGAGTTGTATCACCGCCTGCTGCACATGCACGACTGTGGATTTGATCAAATCGCAAGTGCGTTCTCTGATCCTGCCACCGGCGGAAGCAATTCATATGAGCCCATGATTGTCGTACGCATGGAGGGCAAGGGGCGCATTTTCCACACGCCCCTTGGCCACGTATGGAAGGGCGGAACCCACGTAGCCCACGAGGACCTGCAGTTTGCAGAGTTGATCCGACGCGGCACCGAATGGGCAGCCACGGGAGATGTGATCGACGGAACAAACGATGCGAACAATCTGACCAGTGCCCAACGCAAGGCCGGCTGGCTACTGCTCTTCGACGGCAAGAGCCTGGCCGGTTGGGAGAACGACAAGGGCAATGCCCCTGGTGCGGGCTGGCAGGTTGTCAACGGCTGCCTGCGTAGAGCCAATGCCGCGGGCAACCTGTTCACAAAGGAAAAATACACCGACTTCGAATTGGAATTCGAGTTCCAGGTGGCTGCCCAGGCGAACAGTGGCTTGAAGTACCGAGTGCAGCACACAACATCCGGCGTGATCGGGCCGGAATTTCAGGTCCTTGACGACACTTTTCACAAGAACCTGCCTTCCAAGCAACTCAGCGCCTCACTGTACGATGTGATCACAGCGGACAAGGCGACCCCCATCGGTCCCCTGCGTTGGCATCGAGCTCGCGTTGTGGCCCGGGGTAACCACATCGAACATTGGATTGACGATCAGCTGGTTGTGAGTACAGATGTGAGCGGCGACCAGTTCCAAGAGGCACGACGCAACTCCAAGTTCAAGAACCACGAGGACTTTGCCAAGGCACAAGCGGGCCCCATCATGCTCCAGGACCACGGTGGAGAAGTCTGGTATCGCTCCATGCGTCTACGCTCAAGCGAATCCCTGACCAAGAAAGAGGTTCCCCTCTTCCGGGGTGATGGTCTTGAAGGCTGGACCCCTACAGGCGATGCCGCCTGGAAACGAAACGGCGACACCATCATCGGCAAGGTCAAGGGCGGCGGCCAGTCCTTTCTGCGCACTGCCGATGAGTACCAGGACTTCCTCTTCGAAGCGGATGTGTGGGTCGAGGTCAAGGGCAACTCAGGCATTCAATTTCGCAGCTATCTGGAGGGCAGCCAGCGAGTCTGCGGCTACCAGGCGGAAATCGATCCCTCCGACCGCTCCTGGTCCGGCGGAATCTTTTGCGAGTGCGATAACTGGATCCAAGACCTGAAGGGCAACCCACAGGCACGCGCCGCGTTTCAGTTGAACAGCTGGAACCGCTACCGCATCGAATGCCTGGGGAATCACCTACGGGTCTCGATCAACGGCATCCCCACCGCCGATCTGCACGACGACCGTTTTGCCTCAGGCTTCATCGCCCTGCAGGTGCACAGTGGACGGAAGGGCACAATCCACTGGCGTAATCCGCGCCTGTATGAATTCAAGTAGCAGCGCTACTTGAGTTCGAAGCGGTCAAGTTCCTCTATGGACCAGGGGCCCTTGCGCTCGGCAATCGCGGCGCGCACCCGCGTAACGAATTCCGTTTCCACCGGATCTGCCCCATGACCCCAAGCGCGACGCAAATAGGTGGCCACGGCGGCCACATCCCCATCACTGAAAGCCATGGCAGGCATATCCCCATCCCAGACCTTGCCGGCAACCAGGACGGGTCCGCTCAAACCGTGCAGCAGAAGAGCCGCGAGGCGCTCTGGTTTGCCCAGGGGCACGCGCTGGCCCCTTAGAGGTGGCGCCTGACCGGGGTCCCCAAGTCCAGAGGCTTGGTGACAAGCGGCGCAGATCTGACCATAAAGTTCGGCGCCTCGGGCGAAACGCTGCCCCTCGTCATGAGTCAATGGCCTGAGTTGCCATTCCTCAAAGCCCGCACGGCCTGGCCAGACGAAGGCTGCAGAAACGGCGCGCACATTGGCGGGATCGCTCTCTTGAACAACACGCTCCAGGTCCGCGCAGGCACTCAAGGCCCGAGCCACGCGCACAGGACCCGGTTTGCTCTCTGCGCCCTTGGGCCGAGAGGCCAGGATCCCCCCAGAGATCGCATCCGCCATCCATGAATGACCACGCCGCAGGTCCAGCACCAATTCAAGCATGGTATTGATGCGCTCCAGGTTCCCTTCACGCACGACACAACGGACAAGAGAACGAATCAACCTGTCGTGATTATCGGTCTTGCCAACAAGCCCGTCGGCACCACAAATCCCCCGCAAGAACTCAAGTTCCCGCCGATAGAGTCCACTAATCAAAGCCTCCCGAGTCTGCTGCGATGGCTCACCACCGATTGCCAGCCGCAGCAGGGCCTGATCCCCAGCAACAGTCCGGGCACTGCCCAAGCTATGTAGAACCTGCAAGTGCAGGGCCGGGGACTTCGTCTCAGAACCCAACGCCACCACCGCCGCACTTAGTTCCTCGTGCCCGGTGGAAAGCAACTCCTCCGCAACCCGCACGACCTGAGCCTGCACGCGAGGATCATTATCGCCCAAGGCTCGCAACAAGAACCCAGGGCGCAGCTCATCACAACCTTCCAAAGTCCAAAGTGCATGAGCCCGCGTCTCGGCAGATTTCTTCTGGTCAAGAGCCAAGACCTCAAGCCGATCACGCACGAAGGTGTCCCCATCATAGTCCTCGACAATCACCCTCTGAGCCGTAGTCCGCAGCCAGCCGTTGTCATCCTCAAGAGCCGCGATCAACGCGGTCCAAGTCCAATCCTCCATGTTCAGGGCCTTGGAACGCTTGAGATCGGCTCTCCGAATACGCCAGATGCGACCAAGTGCATGGGGCTCTTCCAAGCCACGCTCCTCGATCTGCTTGCGCAGGAACGAAGTCAGGTAGATTCGGTGCTGGATCAACCCCCTGGCAAGATCCGCAACATACAAGGCACCATCCGGGCCTCCGCAGAGGGCCACGGGTCGAAAGCGCTCATCTGTGGAGGTCAGGAACTCAAGCCCTGGCGCAGGTCGACTTGCTTTCGGATTGATCCCGTCGGGGCATGCCAGCTCAAAGCGTGAGAGCAGGTTGCCTGTGGGCTCGCAGACAATGGCGCTGCCGCGCAGGGACTCACCCAGACCTCCACTACGAATGATGTACGGCGAGCAGGAGCCTGTGTTCACGCGCAGGGTATAGTCATCCCGCAAAGTCCCCTTGCGATAGCCGCGATTGACTCCTGGATTGATGCGTCCGGGCCAGACGCTCTTGTCCCCCACATAGCCACGGTTGATCCCGCGTGCAGCTCCATGATTAGGATTTCGCACCGCGTAGTGGCTGGGCCAAGGATCTCCACGGAGGGGATCGGGGTTGGTGTTGTAGAAGGCACGGCCCCAATCATCGAAAGCCACACCCCATTGGCCTCCTCCTGCGGTCACTCCGCGCACCAGCTCGTTCCCCTTCCAACGATAGCGAGCACTGGACTTGACGCATCGAAACCAGTTGTCGAGGCCCAGCACCAGGCCATTGATCGCGTGCTCGGGGTTTTCAGTGCCTCCAAGAGATGTATCCAACACTCGGATCTCGTCTGCGCGCCCATCTCCGTCCGTATCGCGGGCGTGTAACAGCACAGGCGGCGCAATAATCAAGGCCCCGCCCCTGGTAGGCATGACCGCGCGGGGCATGACCAACTCATCCATGAACTCAACCCGACGGTCCATCTCCCCGTCCCCGTCCGTGTCCTCAAGCACAGCTATACGGCCAATCGGCTGGTCCTCACCCTTGCCGTCCGCGTCAGGCATGTAGCCACGCATCTCGCAAACCCAAAGACGGCCCAACTCGTCAAAAGCAATCTGCACCGGATCAACCACCAGAGGCTCTGCCGCAACCAGCTCGATAACCAGGTCCCCCTCCAACTTGAACCCCGCAAGTTGCTCAGCCGGGGTGAGCATAGGGGCCGCAGGCACGACCAGGTCCTTCGGCAGGGGGGGCTGGTCCTCTCCCTGACGGTCACCATTTTGAGCTGCCAGAGGCGCCACAAGGGCCAGCGCCACGATCAAGGGGTTTCGTTTCATGGAAGGCCCTATCATGGCAAACACTAGGCGCCACGTTGATTAGAATCACCCTTCCTGCACACCGATCAGGGCCAAAAGAACAGATCATGCAAACCAACATCATGGACGCACCCCACGGAATGAACCTCGTGGTTGAGTGCAGTGACGGCTCGATCGTGATCGGCCGATTTGATTCCTCCAACGGCTTCGAGGTCATCATGCACGATGTAGACCTCCACGATCCCGCCAGCGGCAGCGACTCCGAGGCCTGGGTGCGCGAGACTGCGACCTACGGCGTAGACGTCAAACATCGGGACTGGAACATTGATGTCCAGTTGATCAAGGGCTGGACCCCTCTTGGTCAGATCGAAAAGCTCGCCTGAGGGCAAGAGCCAGTCAGCGATCCACAAAAACGCCTCGGCCGCTGATGCCGCTCTTGTCTTCGGACTTTTCTGTGCGCTCAAAGACACGCTCGCTGTTGTTGCCCACTTGCTCTGGCGCGGCATCGGGATAAGAGTCTTCAGCCCCTCCCGCATCGAGAAAAATCCCTAGGCTCGCAACACCACGCCCGACGTCTTTAGAATGACCTGCTTGTCCGAAAGCCGGGTCTCCTCCTTGCTCGTAGGAATCCTTCCCCCCTCCGTCCATGAAGCACGCGAGCGAAGTGATCGTCGCGCCACCCAAGCAGATGCCCCCGCCCCGATAGGTGTCATCACCAGCGCAATCCGCAAAAAACGACATGGTCAGATCCCAATTACCCGCAATTCCCGCGGTGTAGGGCGCCGACCACAAGTCATCACCCTTGTCGTCGAGCACGATACCGACGCCAAAGTGGGCGCCAGTGGCGATGCCATAGCGACTCGCCTCGGTCGAGTCGTTTCCAGCGAGATCACGCACAATTCCGACCCCAAAGAAATAACCCATGCCGAAACCAAACTCCCCCACCTGGTTGATGTCATCGCCGGCGCAATCCACCAACACGCCCCAACCGCCGGCAGCCTGAACCAGTGACAGATCAAGCATGCGAAAGCCCAATCCCGCACCCATGGAACCCGCGTTGAACTGACCCTCGGTGCCATAGGGCGAGGGGTAGACCCCACGAGCCACGCGTCTGTCATCTCCCGCCCCATCCACCAGCATCCCAACACTCAGGGGCCCACCAAAACCCATGGAATAAAGGGGCGAAGTCATCTGGTCGTTACCCAACCGATCCAGGCACAGTCCCACGCCAAAGACCGCCGATCCCAGAGCAAAGGAATCAGCCGCGTAAGTGTCATTGCCGTCGTAGTCCACCAACACGCCCACCCCAAGGGCACCCGCGCCGCAGGCGAGTCGTCCCGCTTCGTAAGTGTCGTCGCCAGAGTGATCCACCAGCACGCTCACGCCCACGATCCCCGCGCCCAGGCCTCCGAGCTCAGATGCTTGGTAGTGATCCGTTCCTGAACGGTCCACGATCAGATTCACGGGTACATTGGCGCTGCTGCGGGTGGCGCGACCGGAGTAGAAATCATCGCCTCCAAGATCCAGGATGTAGGCCACATCTGCGTCATAGTGATTAGGTCCCCGGCCTCCGATCAGCACCCACCCATATGGAGTTTCCGCCGCCATGCGCAATTCACCGGTAACCCCCTCAGGACGCGGGCCGCCAAAAATACCAGGGGACACATTCTCCAGAATACTGGCGGCACTGGGTGTGCTCCAATAGAGCAGCTCGCAGGCGATTCTCAGAAGCGCGGCACGATCCAGATGCTCAGCCTTTATTGAAAGCTGCCGATGAGCTTCTTCTTCGTGGGCATAGACTGTCTTGCTCAGGGTCTCGAGCAGAGCGTGCATACCGGCTTCCAATTCGGAACGCTTTCCCACATCCTTGAATGCGGCCTCGCAACGCTCGGCCATCTGCGCGAGATGCGGCACCAGAGCCGGGTCCTGAGGTGGCCCCGTGTCGGGAATCGGCGATTGCAGATCGAGGATCTCAGCCGCCTCTGCCAGGATCAGGTCCCAACTCCCGCGGACCCCGGAGCGCGCGATGCGGTCAGTGTGTGCGAGCGCGGTAGTGGGCGCACTGAACGGCTGCGCGAACATCTTGGCGGTGGATGTGGGCACACCCCTGGGCTGAACCCGGTCGATGTATCTGGCCCAGGCATTGATGAGGCTCTTTTCTGTGCTGTCCAATTCCTTGGCTGCAACCAAGGCGCGAGTCTGGGCAAGAACCTCCCAATCGCCCGAGCCCTTCTGAGTGGAGCCGGATGAACTCAAGGCCACGCCAATGGCCCAGAGAAAACAGACCGCAGAAAACCGGTGGGGAACCATAGGCCCAGGATAGCTCCTGGTCACGAATGGGGTAGGCTGGAACTGATGACCAGGGGCACACGAAGCAGGCGCGGGGACAAGGGAACGGGCAACAGGCTTGCGATCTGGGGTGGAGCACTGCTGGCCACCGGCCTTGGGACCTCTTGCGGAGGCAGGGAACCGGATCCCACGCCCGAGTCCACCGCGCAAGGTCCCAACGTCCTGCTGATCGTGGTAGACACCCTGCGCCGTGACCACCTCTCATGCTATGGGCACCAGTCCAATACCAGTCCAGCCATCGACGCCCTGGCCCGGAAGAGCGTGGTCTACACCAGAGCCTATGCCCAAGCCCCATGGACCACGCCATCCATCGGAGCCCTGTTGAGTTCACGCTATCCGACTTCTCTCGGGATCAAAGGCGATCAATCTACCCTGGCCCCAGAGTTGCTGCTCTTGCCAGAAGTCCTTCAGGATGCGGGCTACAATACCGCTGCAGTAGTAAGCCACTCATTTTGTTCAGCACGCTGGGGCTTTGACCAGGGGTTCGATGCCTTTGATGAAACCAATGTGCAGGGACATGGGGCAGTCACCAGCAGAGGAGTCACAGACCAGGGCCTGGCATTCCTCAAGTCCCAAGACGACGACTCCAGTCCCTGGTTCCTCTGGCTGCACTACTTCGATCCCCACTGCGCCTATGTGGAACACGAACGCCCTTCCGCACGGCCGGATTCCTACGGGGGACTGGTAGAGAGCGGACAACTCTACCGAGAACTCTGGCAAGCACGGCGGGATTTGAATTCAGAAGACTACGCTGAACTACGCCGGCTCTATGACTCAGAAATCCGACACACGGATGCGAACATCGGACGGGTGCTAGAACACCTTGAGCAATCTGGTGAACTGGATGACACAATCATCGTCTTCACCGCTGATCACGGTGAAGAGTTCGGCGACCATGGCAGCATCGGACATGCACGCACCCTGTACGAGGAGTTGATCGGCGTACCTTTGATTGCCCACATTCCAGGCGTACCGCCCTCAATAATCCACCAGCCGGTGGCCTTGATCGATGTGTATCCGACCATCCTGACTACCCTTGGTCTGACCCCAGCACCTAGCCTCGAAGGCCGCGACATCCGGCCAGATTCCAGCGATCTGGAAACCCCGCGGGTGATCTTCAGCGAGACCAACCGAGGCGGCAGACTGCGGGCTGCGATCTCAGGCGACTTGAAGCTCATTGCCCGTGGACGCTTCGGCCAACTGACCGCTTTTGAGTTGAGTACCGACCCAACTGAATCAACGCCCATCAACGCGCTCCAGAATCCAGCCGCTTTGGCCCTGGCCCCTGTCCTCGCCCAATGGTGGGAGCGCGTGCAGGCGGAGGCACTCCCCGAACAGACCGTGCAGCTCACGGGCAACGAACGCTCACAACTGGAACAGCTCGGCTACGGGGGCAACCAAGAGCAAGCGCCCCGACAACGCAAGCGCAAGAACTGACGGTCCAGAGACCTGAGCAACTCAGACAGCCACCTTCCAGGGTCGGCCGACTACCGCGCCTCAAGCCTGAGGGCAATCAGTCGATTGTCCAGCGATCGCCAGAGTAAACCAGATCCTGGACTTTGCCCGGACCCTTATCCTTCACAGCTGCCTCGACCTGCTTGTGGACCTGTTGCTCATAGACTTGAGCCTCCACAGAGCGGAAGATTCCAATGGGCTTGGGGGTATCGGGATCCTGATCCAGCTGAGAGATGGCATAGGCTTGGGATTCCGTCGCTGACGTGGGGTCCCAGAGATCCGCGTCTGCGGCACTGCACTTCTCAAGACCCTTGGCGCTAAATCGCATCCCCTTGTCGTTTTCGGCGCCGTAGATGACCTGTTCACCCGGTCTCAGATCGACAGTCATGTCGGCGCGCACGGACCTATCCACCACCTTGCTGTAGAAGTCCTTGTTGAAAATCACGCAGTTCTGCAAAATTTCGATAAAGGAAGTCCCCCGATGGGCATCTGCAGCGGCGAACACCTTGGTCAGATGCTTCGCATCGGTGTCAATGCTGCGGGCCACAAAGGTCGCATTACAGCCGAGGGCAAATGAAATTGGGTTGAAGGGGCGCTCCACGGACCCCATGGGGGTGGATTTGCGCACTGTGCCCACTGGACTGGTGGGTGAATACTGGCCCTTGGTCAAACCATAGATTTCGTTGTTGAACAGCAGGATATTCACATCAACATTCCGGCGCAGAATGTGCGCCAGGTGGTTCCCACCAATTGAAAGGGCGTCCCCGTCTCCAGTCACAATCCAGACGCTCAAGTCAGGATTAGCCACCTTAACTCCAGTCGCAATCGCGGGAGCGCGGCCGTGAATGGTGTGGAATCCATAGGTGTTCATGTAGTAGGGAAAGCGGCTGGAGCAGCCAATACCGCTCACAAAGACCGTCTTTGCCGGGTCAGCGCCCGAATCCGCCATGTACTTCTGCATGGAAGCGAGAATGGCATAGTCCCCACATCCTGGGCACCAGCGCACTTCCTGGTCAGAAACGAAATCCTTACGGGTCAGCTTTGTAGTTGCAGTCTCAGACATGGTTCAACCCTTGAGGATGTTCTCGATCTTGGCGGTGACCTCGGTAGTGAGGAATGGTTGGCCGGTGACCTTGTTGTGGGGAATGAAGTTGTGATGGGGCATTTCGCCACGCAGAACACGAGTCAATTGCCCCATGTTCATCTCAGGAACGAGAATCGCCTTGAAGTTGCTGAAGATCTCTTCGAGGCCCTTGGGCAAGGGCCAGATGTGAGTCAGGTGCATACGACTTACAGGTAAACCGTGTTCACGAGCGGTCTCCACCGCCTGAGTCAAGATACCCACCGTGGAACCCCAGCCCAAGACCAGCAAGTCACCGCTGTCTGGCCCATCCACAGCTGGCGTGGGAATTGTCTGCGCAATCGCTGCGATCTTGTTGTGACGCTGATCGGTCATGGCCTGGTGATTCTCAGGGTCATAGGAGACATTTCCATCGATGTCCTTTTCCAAACCCCCGATCCGGAATTCCATCCCCGGTGTACCGGGTCTGGCCCAGGCCCGCGAGCCCTTCTCATCCCGTGCAAAGGTCTGATGATTCTCGGGATCTTCCGCAAACTGAACCGGAAAAGGCTTGATGTCCTTGAGATCCGGCAAACGCCATGGTTCAGCTCCATTGGCGATGAAGTTGTCGCTCAAGATAATCACAGGGGTCATGTACTGCACAGCAATCCGAACAGCATCAATTGTCAGCTCGAAAGCATCCGAAGGGCGAGAGCAACTGATCACGGGAATCGGGGCATCACCATTGCGACCGAAAATCGCTTGCAGCAAGTCGGATTGCTCCACTTTGGTTGGCATTCCAGTTGAAGGTCCGGCCCGTTGGATATTGACGATCACCAAAGGCAACTCTGTTGAAATAGCCAAACCCATGGCCTCGGTTTTTAGGGCCATGCCCGGTCCCGAAGTAGTGGTGATCCCCAAGGACCCTGAAAAGGAGGCCCCAATCGCCGAACAAATCGCCGCGATTTCGTCTTCCATCTGCATGGTGACCACACCATGGTGCTTGTAAGAAGCCAATGACTCAAGAATGGTCGATGCGGGAGTAATGGGGTAGGACCCCAACACGGGTTGCAATCCGGCCAACTGGGCGCCAGCCACGAGACCCATGGCGATCGCATCGTTGCCCATCATGTTGCGGTAGGTTCCCGCAGGCAGTTCCTCGGTCTTGGGGACCTCGTACTGTCCCTGGAACATCTCATGAATGTCGCCTGCGTTGTAGCCGGCTCTCAGCGCAAGCTCATTGGCCTCAATCAATTCTGGACGACTCTTGAACTTGACCTTCAGCCAGTTGACGGTTGGATCCAAAGGACGGCTGTAAAGCCAGTACATCATGCCCAGGGTGTAGAAGTTCTTGCAACGCGACTTGTCCTTGGTCGACAGGGTTGAATCAACCAGCGCATCGAGCACACGCACGTTGATGTCCACGGAAATCACACGGTAGCCATCAAGAGTACCGTCCTCCAGCGGGTTGCTGTCCAGCTTGGCCTTCTTGAGGTCGTTCGCCTTGAAGGCTCCAGTATTGACCACAAGGGTTCCACCAGCCTTGAGCGCCCCAAGGTTGACTACCAAGGCCGCCGGGTTCATGGCCACCAACACATCCGGCGCATCACCGGGAGTGTGAATGTCCTTGGAACTGAATTGCAGCTGAAAGCCCGACACGCCGGGCCGGGTTCCCGCTGGTGCGCGAATCTCAGCTGGGAAATCCGGAAGAGTTGCCAGATCATTGCCAAAAACAGCGCTGGTCTGGGTGAACTGGTTGCCGGTGATTTGCATCCCATCGCCGGAGTCTCCGGCGAATCGGATGACGACTCGCTCCAACTGTTGAAGGGGCAAGTCGGCACCGGGGGTTTCAGTTGTAGTCATGATTGACAACTTGGAATCTGGCCGTGGCCAGAGATTCTTTGTGGGGTCTCGTGGGAGTATCAAATGGGCCAGATAGCCGCCCCTCGATGCAGATTCTCGGGAGAGCACACCACCCCAAAGGCGTATTTTCGCCGCACAGATTACCCCCCTTTGGCCCGCTCGGGACCGGCGATTAGAAGAAAGTCTGCCGGGCTTCTCACTTAGGACCAAAAAAGAAAAATTCAATGCGCGCCACGAAGCCACAAGGCACTCCTCTTGAGCATCTGTCCTTTCTAGGATGAAAGCCCATGACGACCCCCACGATCGCCCTCTTGCTCGCTGGAATCGCCCTTGCACTGGCCCTGCTCGCCCTCCTGCGGGCCAGCGGAGCGCGCCAGGAAGTACAGGCCGAAGCCAATGACCTGCGTCGGCGCCTTGCCAATCAGGACCAACAGTGGCAACAGGATCGGGAGTTTCAAGCCCGATCACTGACCCGCCTCGCCTCGGGCAAACCCATGACACCTGAGATGATCCTTGAGCAACGCCTGTGGGAGGATCTGGAGGGAGATGAGGCCGCCCGGCGGGTAGTCAACGGCACCACACCACTCGATGTGCGCAGCCAGTCGGAGGTCCGCTCGGGAATGATCCCAGGAGCCCTGCACATTCCCCTCGACGCCCTCGAGAGCCGCATCTCTGAGCTCCCCCGCGACCAGCCCCTTCTCGTCTACTGTGCGGCAGGGGTACGCTCTGCCGAAGCCTGCGAGTTCCTTTGCCAAGAGGGGTTCGAAGAAGTCTCCAATCTGGCCGCAGGATTTCCTTCCTGGCCCCAGACCAGTCAAACACCATCAGCCCCATGACCGCCCACGAAACGGACCTAGCCTTCGCCCTGCTCGCTGCAACCAAAGCCGGTGAGCGCCTCGACCGTCTGCGCCAATGCGGACGCTGGGAGGGCAAGATTATGGGTGATGTGGGCGATCAGGCTGCGGATGGATACCTGCAGGGCCTGATTCTGGGCCGCTATCCAGAAGACGGCCTGCTTTCCGAGGAAACAATCAGCGATACGGACCGCACGACCTGTTCCCGAGCCTGGATCGTAGACCCTTTGGATGGCACCAAGGAATACTCCGCCGGACGCCATGACTGGGCGGTGCATGTGGCCCTTGCCATCGATGGCCAACCCGTACTGGGGGCCGTATCCCTGCCCACGCAGGGAAGGTTGCTCTGGGGCGTCTGCGCCCCGGGTGAGGAACGCAGCGGACTGGAAGGCACGGCCCGGGACGAAGGAGTGGTGCTGCGCCACGGCAGCGATTCCTCCGCCGAGCGCCTGAGGGTCGCCGTCAGCCGCAGCCATACTCCCGAGTGGGTCGAACGCTTTGCTGAGGAAATGAATGCCGACCTGATTCCAGCAGGCAGCGTCGGCAACAAGGTCTGCATGCTGCTGACCGGCGAAGCCGATCTCTATGTACACCAGATAGGTCTCAAGGAATGGGACACCTGCGCGCCCGAGTGCATCGCTCGTTCGCTGGGTTGGCATGTATCCAAGTTGCGGGGGGAAGCTCATCTCTACAACCGCGAGGATCCACATAACCATGAGTTGGTGGTCTGCCCTCCCGCGCTGCAAGGCCAGGTGCTGGCAGCAATCGCCGTCAGCGGCGCACTGGGATCCTGAGCTGACCGCAAGTCTGGGTCGTCAATCCACCCCGGATTCAAGATGATGGAACCGAGTTCGTGCGCGTTGTCCTGTCAGAGGCGGTTCAGGATTGGATCCTGTGCATAGACCTTGGTGACCCAAGGAGGGTATCACCACCCCTCAAATGCGTCCCTTTGTAAGACTCGAAGGACATCACTCAAATACGCCCGCACAGACTCCAAGAGTGCCCTAGACTAAGAGGACATTCATCCTCTCTGAGATCCTCTGCCTTGCCGCCCTCCCAATCCACACGGCGCGAACTCCTGCGGGTTGGAGGAAGTTCGTTACTCGGACTTTCTCTGGCTGACGCCCTTCGAGCCCAGGCCTGGGCCACGCCTCGCAACGGCGGGCCCGGCTGGGGCCGTGCCAAGGGTGTGATCCTTATCTTTCTCCAGGGCGGCCCGAGCCACCTGGACCTGTGGGATCCGAAGGAGAATGTACCCGACTCCGTACGCAGCCCATTCAAGACGATTCGCTCCAAGGTGGATGGAATGGAAGTCACTGAGCTGCTGCCTCGAATAGCGGAAGTGACCGACCGGCTGACATTCATCCGGTCCATGAGCTACTCGCCCATTGGTCTGTTCAACCACACGGCCGCCCACTACCAGATGCTGACCGGCTACACCGCCGACAAGGTCAGCCCATCGGGGCAGCTCGACCCCCCCTCTCCCAAGGACTTCCCCAACCTGGGGGCCAATATCGCCCGCATGAAACCGCCTGAGAAGGCCATGCTGCCCTTTGTGATGATGCCACGGCCTCTTCAGGAGTCGAATGTCATCGGCAAGGCCGGCGACGCAGGTTTCCTGGGCCGCGCTCACGATCCCTACACCCTCTACCCTGCGGGGGACGACTTCAACGAGTCCAAGATGGACCGTATTCAGGCGGCAGCTCTGAGCCTGCGCCCGGAGCTCTCTGTCCAGCGCCTCGGACGGCGTGCAGATCTTCGCAATCAGATCAGCGCGGCGACCCCGCATCTGCAGAAGGCCATCGAAGACATGAGCCTGGATGAGTATTTTGAACAGGCCCTGGGGCTGATTCTCTCAGGCCGAGCCCGAGATGCGTTTGATCTCAGCAAGGAGCCCGATGCCCTACGGGATCGGTACGGTCGCACGACATTTGGACAGTCCTGCCTGATGGCCCGTCGGTTTATCGAGGCTGGCACACGCTTCGTACAAGTCAATTGGCCCAAGCCGGCCAACTCTGATCGCCACTCATGGGATGTGCACAAGGACTTGTTCAAGCGCATGAAGAATGACTCCGCCCCGCGATTCGACCCGGGGTTTGCCACTCTGATCGAAGACATGGATGATCGCGGCCTTCTTGAAGAGAATCTGGTGGTCGCCATTGGCGAGTTCGGACGCAGCCCCAAGAAAGGCCTGTCCACCTCGGGCAACGACAATGACCCTGATGGGCGCGACCACTGGCCTTACTGCTTCACCGCGGCAGTGGCAGGAGCCGGAATCAAGCGCGGACACATACACGGGGAGTCGGATTCCACGGGATCAGCACCTCTGCGCGATCCGGTGCACCCCACGGACCTCCTGGCGACGATCTACCACGCTCTGGGCATCGACCCGCACACCATGGTCTTGAATCACCTCCTCCAACCCCGAGAACTCGTGACCGGCGAACCCGTAACGGACCTCTTCGTCCGATGAGCCTGACCCTGTTGCTCATAGGTCTGTTGAACCCAGCACCATTGCTTGCCCAGGAAACGGGGCAGGAGCAGGTCAGCTTCGAGCGCGACGTAGTTCCCCTGCTTCGAGCCAGTTGCCATGGCTGCCACCAGCCGGCCAAGGCCAAGGGGAAGTTGGACCTGACGCGTTACGAGACCATGATGAGATCCGAGGACCCGGTGATCATTCCCGGCAAGCCCGAAGAGAGCCTGCTGCTTGAGTTGGCCCTGCCCTTCGATGATGAGCCGCCGGAGATGCCCAAAGACGCCGAGCCCTTGTCGGCCGAAGAGATCGACCTCCTTCGTCGCTGGATTGCAGAGGGTGCAGTGGATGACTCGACGGCCAGGCCCGGCCCATTGGTCGATTCCAAGCATCCACCGATCTACCCCTGCCTACCTGTAGTGACGAGTGCGGTCTACTCTCCGAACGGATCAATGCTGGCTGTGGCGGGCTGGCACGAAGTCCTGCTTTATCCAGCGCAAGACAAGGAGGGGCTGCCCCTCGCGCGCCTTGTCGGTCTGTCTCCACGAATCGAATCACTCTCTTTCTCACCCGACGGGACGCACCTGGCTGTGGGTTGCGGGACGCCTGGCATGGAAGGCGAACTTCAGCTGTGGGACGTACACAGCCAGAAATTGACCCTTTCCATACGGGCCACCTTCGACACGCTTCGTGGCCTGAGTTGGTCTCCAGACGGATCACGCATCGCTTTTGGGTGCTCGGACAGGAGCCTGCGTGTGGTAGAGGCCAAGACGGGCAAGCAGGTGCTCTACCAGGCCACCCACGAAGACTGGGTCCTCGGCACGGCCTGGTCCCTGGATGGCAAGTTTCTCGTTTCAGTCAGCCGGGACCGGTCCCTCAAGCTGGTGGAGGTCGCCACGGAACAATTCATCGACAACATCACAAGCATCACGCCGGGTGCGGTGAAAGGGGGACTGATGAGTGTGCGGAGGCACCCTGATCGTGATGAACTCCTGGTAGGCGGCGCTGACGGCGTACCCAGGGCATACAAGATGCACCGCGAAAAGAAACGCGTGATCGGGGATGACTACAACCTCCTGCGGGCCTACCCGCCCATGCATGGACTCATTTACGGTGTCGAATGGAGCCCGGACGGCTCCCTCGTAGCCGCCGTGAGCGGGTTGGGCAGAAGAGGGGAAGTGTGCATTTCCAATGCGGCGGACGGTACTGAAGTCTGGCGTCACGAATTCCCCTTTGGCGTCTACACCCTCAGCCTGAACGCTGCAGGTACGCGCCTGGCCCTGGCAGGTGACGATGGGATCGTGAGGGAATACGCCCTCCAAGACGGTGCCCTCATACGCAAGTTCCCGAGCGCCCCGGTGGCGGCAAAGCAGCCCGGCCCACCCACGACTCAGGAGAGCACGCAATGAGATCACACTTGTTCTTGCTCCTCGTGCCCACGCTCTTGCTCACGGTCTCCACTGCCAGTGAAGATCGCCCGGACAAGGCCACCTTCCACGCCTCCCCTAATGCGGTTCAACTCTCCGGACCCTACGACTCCGTGCAGCTGATCCTGACTGGGAGAAGTGCAGAGGGAAATCAGGTGGACTGGACGCGCTCCGCCACGCTGATCTCCCAGCCCACTCTCGTCCAGATCGACGACAGACGGCACATCCGTCCCCTTGCCGAAGGCCAGGAGGTTCTCGTATTCCGACAAGGCGATACCGAAATCAAAGTCCCGGTCGAGGTCACGAGTCTGGACCAATCCCCGCGAGTGAGTTTTGTGCGCGATGTGGCTCCGGTCTTGAGCCGCCTCGGTTGCAATGCGGGAACCTGCCACGGTACGGCCCAGGGCAAGAACGGGTTCAAGCTCTCCCTGCGCGGCTATGACCCTATTGCAGATCACCTGGCCCTTACCAGCGACCTGGCTGGCCGCCGTGTGGACCGGGTTTCCCCAAGCGCCAGCCTTTTCCTGACCAAGTCGACTTCCCACGTGCCCCATGAAGGCGGTCAAGTGCTCGACCCCGAGTCAGTCCCCTACAACCTGCTGCTCTCCTGGATTGAGCAGGGAACCAAATTGGTGGAGACCGATCCACGCCCCGTGGCGCTGCGAGTCGTCCCCGAAGAAGCCACCATCCCTCTACCCGGCATGAGCCAGCAATTTGCGGTGCTGGCTACATTCTCGGACGGCACATCGCGCGACGTAACAGCGCAGGCCTTCGTAGAGACCGGTGACACCGAAGTCCTGACAATGGACAAGCGTGGACTCGGCACAGCCGTGCGCCGTGGTGAAACAGCCATTCTCGTACGCTATGAAGGCAACTATACAGCCGCACGCCTTGTAGTCATGGGCGATCGGAGCGCTTGGACATATGCGGAGACTCCTGCCTTCAACTGGATTGACACCCTGGTACACGAAAAGCTCAAGACCTTGAGAAGTCAACCGGGCGAACTGTGCACTGATGCCGAGTTCCATCGAAGGGTCTACCTCGACCTCACTGGAAGTCTGCCGGATGTCGAGGCTACACGAGTGTTCCTCATGGATGCACGCGCCACCCAGACCAAGCGCAAGGAGCTCATCGATCGCTTGCTGGGCAGTACAACCTATGTGGATCACTGGACCAATCGGTGGGCCAACCTCATGCAGGTCAACTCCAAGTACATCGGCAAGCAGGGAGTCACTCACTGGCGAGATTGGATTAGGGCGCAGGTGGCAAGCAACACGCCTTACGACACGTTCGTACACGAATTGCTCAGTGCCACGGGTACCACACGCGACCAACCCCAGACCGCGTTTTGGAGAGTTCAACGCGAGCCCGACCAGGCCATGGAGTCGGTAACGCAGCTCTTTCTTGGTGTTCGTTTCAACTGCAACAAGTGCCACGACCATCCCTTTGAACGCTGGACCCAGGACCAGCACTGGCAGCTTGCAGCATATCTGGCCCAAGTTACGCGCAAGCCCGTTCCAGCCATGAATGGCCACGATCCGGACGAGAACATTGACGACGGCAACCAGGGAGAAGTCACACACCAGCGCACCGGCCAGACTGCAACCCTCTCCTTTCCATTTGAACACGCGGGCATGGCAGACGAAAAGGCACCCCGCCGCGAACAGTTCGCCGCCTGGCTCACCGCCAGCGAGAACCACTACTTCGCTCGGAACTACACCAACCGGCTGTGGGCATATCTAACGGGCACTGGCCTGATTGAGCCCATTGACGATATGCGTGCTGGCAACCCGCCCACCAATCCAGAACTCCTCAAACGTTTGACCAAGGAATTCACGGACAGCGGATTTGATGTGCGCCACATGCTGCGTCTGATTTGTCAGTCGAGGACCTATCAACTCAGCACCAGGACCAACGAGTGGAACGCCGACGACCACAACAACTACTCCCACGCCAAAGCCCGACGGCTGCCCGCGGAAGTGCTATTCGACGCAATTTATCAAGCCACCGGTGCCACGCCTGATCTGGCTGGCCAAAGGCCCGGAACCCTGGCGGCCCAACTCCCGGACTCTTCGACCAAGACGTCTGATGGGTTCTTGGATCTATTTGGCAGGCCACCCCGCGAGAGCATCTGCGAGTGTGAACGCTCCAACACGCTCTCCCTTGGACAAGCCCTGAACTTGGTCAATGGCCCGACCATCGCATCTGCAGTCGAAGCACAAGGCAACGCCATTGAGGAGCTTGTCAAGTACGAGCCTTCAAACCAGAAGGTGCTGGAGGAACTCTATCTGCGCTTCCTCGGTCGGCCCCCCAGCGAGGAAGAAATGGTCCAGATGCAGCCCTATCTGGATCCGATGCGCCGTGCCAACCGCGACGCCCTGCCCCCAAGTGCCATCAAGACTCTTGCAGAGAACCAGATCAATTGGGAGAACAAGATGCGGGCACAGGCTTGGATCACACTTCCCATTATCGCCACCCGATCAGAAGGTAAAGCCACATACGAAATCGCCGAGGACGGCAGCTTCAAGGCAACTGGCGACTCACCCGACAAGGAGCAAGTGACCTTCACACTGGATCTTCAGGGTACCGGTTTCACCGGATTGCGCTTGGAGGCGCTGCCCCTTGAGTCCCTGGTTGCCGGAGGACCCGGCCAGGCCGAAAATGGAAACTTCGTATTGGGCGAGATCGAGGTAGTGGCCATCCCCAAGCTCGACATCCTCGCGGCACGACGCATACAACTGAGTGCTGCAACCGCCGATTTCTCCCAGGCCAAGTGGCCCGTGGCTGCGGCCATTGATGGGAACCCCGCCACCGGCTGGGCCATCACGCCAGAATTCGGCAAGCGCCATGTAGCGGTGTTTGAGGCGGCCGAGGACTTCGGACAGGAGGATGGCATTCTCCTGGTGGTCACCTTGAAGCAGCCATACGGGACGCGGCACACCCTTGGGCACGGCCGTCTCTCCGTCACACGTGTACCTCGCCCTGTACGCCACCTCGGACTGACCCATGAGACCGAGATCAGCCTGTTGACCGATCCCGAAGCACGCAGCGAGGAGCAGCTGGAACTTCTCCACCGCGCATTGTTGAAGGCCACACCAACCATGGCAGCTCAGATCCGCCTGGCAAGCGCGCGCGATCTGGCCTGGGCCCTGGCCACCAGCCCAGGTTTCCTGTTCAACCATTGACAGGAAGACCGCATCGCCCAACTTCCAATACTGCACAACTGGCCACTGACGGCAGTCACAGCCATCAGTGCGCCGGGCAGTAGAAGAGGACAACCGGGCACAAGGGCGATACCGCCCCTGACAAGCTCCCGCGCACATGCTCACACCCGGCGCTCCGCTACCTGATAGGTCAAACGAGTGCGCCGGGTGCGAAATCCAAGCCCATCTAGCCGGACGAGCCCCCCGAAACGGGATCCGGCTTGCAGATCTTGGTCTGAAAATCCTCCACAAAGCCTCCTTCAGAAACATGGGGTTCCCCATTGATAAGAGCAGGAGTGCAGCGAATAGATGCTCCAAAAATCCCCAGCAGCCAATACTCCGCTCGGCACTCATAGTGGTGTACCAGGATTTTCATGTCGACCTGGGGCACGCATTTGGATCCAGAAAGTGGTACGCCCTGGCAAATCTGATGAGCCGGCGTAATTATAATCAACTGGGCACAATTGGTTCCTGCGGAGATGGTAAGTCCATCGATGATAATTGACCCTCCACACGTCAGCGTGAGCCCACCGAGTTCCACCTCCAGGGGAACGCCGGAAGCCTGTGTGTTGGGGCACTTCAAAGCCGATGTTTGCGAGAGTGCAGGTTCTGGCAACAACAAACTTGCGACAACACTGAGCACAAGTACAACAATCGTTCGGTTCATTTCGATCCTCCTTCTTGGTTTGATGATTTACCCATTCGGGTGTCTAAAAGGGTTCCCCCCTCGCTCGAATCAGTGGGATATCCCCAGCCGGTCGAGTTCGGCATGAACCCTGCTCTTGGCGCGTTCATCCAGCGTGCCCCTCTCAAGTAGGTCTTCAAGCAACCGGATGGATCGCTTGAACAGGGGATCACTGCTGGCCATATTTCTACGTGTGATATTGGTCACAGCCATAGCCGTATAATGAGGCGGCAAACCCGTGGGGTCATCGGGAGGCAAACCAAGACTCGACTCCAACAAGTCCAGGCACTCGCCTTGGGAATTGAACTCACGGAGCCCGCTTGCGGTGATGAGCGCCTGCCCACGCACCTTGGGTTCGGGATCGGTTTCGGCCACGCCCAGGAGAACGCTGGAATCGGACACACCAGATATCAGCAGTCTCCGGAACTCAGGTTCAGATCCAGCCACCACCAGGGCGCTGTATCGCTCAAGAACAGCCTCATGACCGCCGGCACGGTAGGAAAGGGTCAGGGCCAGGCCAAGCTCGCCCCCCTTGCTAAACTCCTGCGAGCAGTCCAGGGCCATATCCATCGGCGCCGCACTTGCCACCGCTCTCAGGACGGCAGATCGCAAAGGGAGCGGGGTGTCCTGCCCGGTCAGGAACGCCCGCGCAAGCCCCATGGCAAGCTGGTCCTTCCCTTGACCAAAGAGTTGCTCGAGAGCAAGACGGACGAGGATAGGATCCTCCTGGTCACCCTGCAGGATGTCGAGCAGCAGGTGCTGATCCACCTTCGGCATGTCTTTCAAGATGTACCCAAGCAGAGTGCTGTAGAAGGGCCCAATGTCGGGGTGAAGAGCACGCAGTTCAACCACATGCCGAATGTGTCGCTCGGTCAAGAAGCGTCCCTTCTCGGTGGAAAAGGCCTCGGCCAGATGGAGCAACCGACCCCGAACAGCTTCAGTCCAAGTAGGTGCCCCCTCCAAGGCCAGGGCCACCACCGGCTCCGGATTGCCCGCCCGCAGCTTGCTTCCCGGCCTCTGCCCATGCCGATGGATCAATGAACCAAATACGAGCCCCCTCAAGGCCCCGCGCTCAGGAGCACTGGCCAAGGTCGGATCTTCTGTCAGACGCCCATTGGTCAACAGTTCAATCGCCCGCTGCAATCGTCCGATGGGTGTGATCACTGCCATGGTCAACTCGTTCACGCGGGCTTCTATTGCGGGTACATCCCCGCTTGTGTATTCGTCAAGGGACCCCAGGGCCCGCAGGGCGGCGATCAATTCATCATCGTCAGGCATCACCTCTGGCGGTGCATCAGGGGCGGAATCCACCACCCGCAAGTGGGGTTCTGCTTCTTCAGAGGACAACAGGACTGGAGCCTGGCTCCCGGAATCCGGGTGCTCCTGAGCCGCAGCAACTATTCCAGGCTCAACATCAGACCCTGTCCACAATCCAAAGGCAGCAGCTACTGCCAGAGCCAATCCAATCCACACCATCCACAGCTTGCGTTCGTTCATAGTTCTTGGCCTCCTTCAAGAGCAAGAACGAGAACTCCCCCGTCAGGTTTCACACCACATCTTGAAAATTCCAAGAAAAGCAGGGATCCATATCCCAGACAAACCCCTCCACTCGGCTCGACAGCCTGGAAGAGGACTGGCAGACCAGGGGGCTCTCATCCCGCATGAAGTCTGACAAAGAAACCTCCACCCAATGGCAGCGATCAGAAGAAGGTCACACTCACCGCGTCCGTGAAGTTGGAGGTAGGACCGGGATTGTTGTCGGTGAACCACGCATGGAAGTTCCATGTCTGGCCAGGAAGCAACGGGGACCGTCGCCAGGTCGGCAGTGCACTGGTGTTGACAGAGATCTCAAGCGACCCTGTGGGCCCCGTGGAGGCGGCCTGGGAGACAAAACGGCCAAGGTTGCCACTGACGCAGAGGTTCCCCTGGCTGCCACCCGGCAGGGGAATAAACGTCTGTGCATCGCCCAACACGAAATAACCAAACTCATTCGCAGGAATCTGGAGTGCGAGCAGGGAGACAAGGTCCGCTTGCGCCAGGGGATTCCCGAAGGCCTGGATATGCCCGCTTTGACCAGTGGAATTCACGGCGGCAGGAAAGCAGTACGTGCTACCGAGCTGAATCACATCTGTGCCCTTCCTGAAGGTCACCTGATTCCAGTTGGCGATCGCAGTCCCACCGCTGGAACCGCTGCCCCAATTCATCCCGCCTGCCGGCGCAGAACCACTCGACTGAGAATTAGGCCAAGGTCCCAACGCCACCCCATCGAACAAGAACTCTGCCACGGGGTTGGCCACTCCTGCGGGCTTGCGGAGAGCGAAGTTGTGATAGGCACCATTCATTGCACCTGGACAGACGAAACTCACCCCTGTCAGATGGTTGGAGGCCAGGACATCGGAGCCCTGAACCTCCAGCCAGAGCAGGTAGCGATCGTTGGCGGACGAAGTCCCCGTGGCAAAATCAAGAACGACGCACAGTCCGCTACTCTGCACCAGCCGCAGATCAGCCGCCATCTCCCAGCCCCAGTCCGTGGCCTGATCAAGATCCCCTTGAGAAAAGACCTGTCCGTAATGGGCTCGCGCCCCGCCGAAGGTCACCTGATCGTCAACCACCCAGGCATTCAAGCCGGTGGCACCATCAGGCGAGAGATCAGTCAACACCACTGCCCCGTTCGATGGATCAGTCAGGGTCCAGCCCTGAATCTGGGGATCGGGCGCCGTTGGGGGCGCGCCCGCAGTTCCCGCCTGATATTGGGCCATTGTGACCTGGGCGCCAGCAGGAGCAGCCAGGAGAACCGAGAGGAGAAGTGCACGCATGACAGGGGATTCCCGGGGAGAAGAGAACGATGAGTGAACACCGAGTCTAGGTCACACGCTCCATTCCCGCTGTAATCCTGGGGTCCAGATGCCGTATCGCCGCCACACAAAGCCTCCAGGGAGTTGGAGGCAGAAGCCAAGAGCAGGGCTGGAATCTCTGGGACTACACCAACGACTGCTGGAAATCTGAACAGGCCGCTAGATCTCTACGCCCAGGGGCTTCAATGCAGCGAAGCCAAAGGCCATGGAGAGCAGCACGAAGGCCAACAGAACCGCGATCGGACCAGACCCCGGAAGCCAGCCCAGGGGGCGCTCGGGATAGACCGTGCGAATCAGGGCGAAGGGGCTGTCGCCGGCAAAGGCGGGCTCGGCTGGCCAGAGCAATGCGCTCAGAAATCCGCGGCCGCGCTCAGGCTGCATCTCGCGCTCAAGGCCTTCGATTCCCGCGTGCAGCAGTTTGATTTCCGTGTGGGAGCCACTGGTAAACGAGATCTCATGGATTCCCGGCTGGATTGCGACCACTTCGATGAAGGCACGGCCCTGGCGGGGAACGCGTACCAGAGGCGAAACGGCAACCACGCCCTCTGGAAGGTCCACGACAAGGTCCCCGGCGGCACTTTTCATTTCGGGTATGAATTCGATCTCAAAGGTCGTGCCCTGGCCCGCAAGACGATCGTCCTCGACGGTCTGCACGGCCACCGGCTCAAAGCCATAGCGCACAACAAGTTGGGCCGCCACCATTCCAAAGGGCACCATCAAGGGCAGAAACGGTCCAAAGTTCAACACCACATACTGCAGGTTGCGATAGAGCACCTTGCCTATCGCCCGGCTGACCAGGGCGAGATCATCCTGGTAGATGCGGATCTCGATCATGTGCCCCTTGATCTTGTCCTTGGTGCTCTTGATCCCCGCCTGCCAGGAGATGCGCTTGAAGACAACCAACGCCAAGATTCCAAAGACGCCGCTGACCAGAGTCAATGACAGCCAAGCCCCCACCGCATCCAGTGGTGAAAGCAAGAGGTCAAAAACCCGGTTGGTGAGAGAGTTGACGGCGTTCATGGAGTCTGGTCAGACTGGTGTCAGGCGTCCGACAATCAGGAGATATAGCCGAGGCCTTTGAGCTTCTCGGTGATGTCATCGTCGGACCCGGCCTCGTCGAACTGGGAGACTTCGCGTTCGAGCACATGCTGAATGAACTCTTCATGGCTTGCGTAGCCAGCCACCTCAGAAATCTTCTTGATGCGCTCCAAGAGGTCCTTGTCAATCTTGATTTTGTCGCCGCCAAACATGGTGTGTCCTTGGGTCAGTGGGTTAGGGGTCACTTGAACGCCACGCGCCCGTCCATCTTGGGCTCGGGCGCGACGCCATAGTGATGCAGAATAGAAAGGGTGAGGTCCTCGAGGCGTGGGTCCTCAAGGGTGATCGGAAAATTCGTCAGCAGAGTGCCTTGCACAACCTCAGGAGCCATCAGGTGACTTCCGTTGAATGTACCGCCTCGGTTGTCGCTCAAGACAGCATGGGGGACACGGCCAAGGGAAGCCTCATCAGAATTGCCATAGTTGGTGTTGTAGCCCACCAAAATGTCGGGGGCTTCTGCGAGGCGCTCACCATTGTAGACCACGGTTGCCAGATCGGCGCGTAGCACTACCGGGGTTCCATCCGTGTCGCGCAACTCTTCGAGCTTGGCTTTGATCTCGGCCAAGAGTGCGGGAGCATCAGCGGCTTTCACGATGCCCTCGCTTTCGCGATCGGCCCGGTTGATATAGAGGCCGTTGAAACCAATGCCATAGGCACGGGTCTTGGACCAGTCCACGGCTGCCTGGATGAAGACTGGCGCGTAAGAAGGATCATCCTCGGGCAGTTCCCGCTCGAACTCGTCCTTGAGGGCCAGGTAACCGTTTTCCAGGAGCCAGGTGTTGAGGGCGAACTTACGCCGATAGGGAGCAAAACCATGATCGCTCATGACCATGATTGCAGTCTCGGAGCCAATGCGTTGCCGCACCTTGCCCAGCACAGGATCCATCCGTAGGTAGAGGTCATCGATCACATCCGACCAGGTGCTGCCGGGGCGGCCGGACCAGTCAGACGAGTCCTCGGAAGCCAAAGACTCATCGTGATAGGGATGCAGCTTGTCCGCATGACGCCACATCATGTGCATGGAAAGATCTACCGACGAGTAATAGAAGAAGAGCAAACCGCCCTCTTTGCGATCCATGAAGTGCTCCAAAGCCACGTCCAGCATGCGACCACGCTCTTCGTAGACCAAAGCCGCCTGGGTCATGAACTCCGCATCGGTCAGCATGTGATCTTTGAGTCCGTTGACATCCTCTGCCATGCCTTGGGTGTAATACAGACCGATCAGCTCGGCCAATTCCGCCGAAGCCTCATCCGGAGCAGACACGGGCTGAATCGGAGCGCGAGGATCCACATTCACCGGCGAGGCGTAGATCTCAAGCTCGGGCGTAATGCTGCGCACATAGAAGCGCACGATGCCCGCCATGTCAGACATTCCGAGCGGCAGCATTGAGAAAGTCACGGGAACAAAATCACTCCAGGCGCCGGCTTCCATCACCAGGGGCTGTGCGCCCTCGACGACAATGGCCACTGCCCCCGCTTCTTCGTCCACATAGAAGTCCACGGCGGCCTGGGACCGGTCACTGTGGGCTTGCCCCTCGGGGGGATCCTTGAAAGCGTTTTCCGGTCCAAGAATCATGGTCCGCGCGACCCCGCGCACAACGCTCAGGGCGATCACCTTCTCCTGCCCCAAGTGTTGAGGACCCGGATCGGTGGTATAGAAAGTCGGCAAGCCATAGGCCGAGTCCACCGCTGGAGTCATCATGCCCGGGAAAGACCAACCCTTGCCCGGCTCCACCGGGAAGTTGATCGGCATACGCCAGACATCCGAGGGCACTCCTGCATCGCCCAGGACTGTCCAGAATGCTCTCCCCGTACGGTTGGAATCGCCTCCGGATGAGGTGGGGAAACGGTAGGAACCGGGCAGGGGAACATGACCGGCGGCGGATTCGGTCACGGTGGAAGGGACCGGTGAATAGGTCTTCGGGGAGCGGTGAATGAAATCAAAGACCCCATGCCCACCGGGATTACGGCCAGTGATGAAATTCGACCAGGCCACTGGACTCTGGGGCGGAGTCGAAGTTCCAAGAGACTGCACGCCGCCGCCATCCGCAATCAAGGCGCGGAAGTTCTTCATGCCCTCGGGATGACGCGCAATCACACCTGCCAGGATCTCTGGGTCGAGCCCATCAATACCAAGCACCACCAGACGAGGGTGGCTGGTGGCATCTTCGCCAGCTTTCACCTTTGCGGCGGCACCAGCAGCAGGCCGAGCAGGCACCCGCTTGGGCACTGCGGTCAACAGTAGCACGGCCACCGTCGCCAGAGCCGGGTAAGCGGTCCAACGGGGCAATCTCATGAGCGCACCCTGACTCCACCACGGTCGGCCAGTTTGTCCGTGGAAAGGGGTGTCACATGGGTGCGTTCGCCAAACAGTGGCGCGCCCATCATGTAGCCGGGAATATCCACGCCAAAGAGGTCGAGCGCCGTGGGCGCCATGTCAGCCAGACAAGGTTGATCGGTGTTGATCTTGCGGTTCGACCAGATCACGCCGGGTACGAGGCGCGGATCCACGCAGTGATCACCAGACCAGCTCTTGGTATTGTCACTGAAAATGTCTTCGGTGACCGAACCTGTTGCGCAGTCCCAAGAATGCCGATAGCCGCGCTTGTAGCCCAGCAACAATTCCGGGGCCAGATCCGCATAGGGTCCGTCGTGTACTTCACGTGTCAGAAAAACTTCATTCATGATGGTCTCGCCGGTTTCTGGATCGACCAGTTGATCGAGCTTCTCTTGGATCTCGCGGGCCAGGGCGGGAGCCTCAGAAGGCTCCACGATGCCACCGCGCTCACGACCCTTCTTGTTCAAGAAGATGCCCGTCAAACCCAGGGTGAAGGCGCGAGTCCTTTCCCAGTCAACATTCTCGAACCAGTCTCCAGAAGTGCGCGCGTTGTCCTTGAGCACAAGGTAGCCCTCATCCCGCAGCCAGGCGTTGATGTTCACACCCCGACGGAAATTGCAGAAACCGTGGTCGCTGATGACCATGAATACGGTGTCCGGGTCATTGCCGACCTTTTCGCGAACCTCCACCAGGAAATCATCCATGCGCGCATAGAGGTCCGGGATCACATCCTTGAATTCAGTGGTGTCCTTGCCCTCGTTCGCCGGGTGAGTGGGATCAAGGTATCGATAGAACATGTGGCTGATGCGGTCGGTGGTGTCGAACACGCAAGTGACCATGCCCTTCTTGGTTTTTTCGAGAGCGTCCCAGAACATCTTCTTGCGCTCTTCAAAGATCAGCCAGGCTTGATCCAAGAACGCCTTCTCGTCGATCACGCGCTCATTCAAAGCCCAAGTGTCTTCCGCCAGCCCAAGGGTGGCGTACTTACCGATCATCTTGGACAGGTAGATCGAGTAGACAAAGGGCTCGGAAATCGGCATGGCCGGCTTATCCGGGTCGATGTTGATCGGAGTGACATAGATCTCCACATCCTTGTCGTCCCAGGTCTGAATGCGCAGGCGAGCTATGCCTTGCACGCCTCCGTCGAAGCTGACAGTCATCCAAGGGGTGTACTCTGCAAGACCTACCTGCACGCAGTCCTTGCCCACGGTGATGGTGGCCTTCCGGGTGTCATTGTCCAACTCGACGGTGAAGGGGCTCTTCATGGGATGACCGTCCTTGCCGGCGGGGCCCTTCAAGTTGGACTCCACGCGATTGCCGCGTTGCACGATGCGGAATTGCTGGCCGCCAATGTGCTCACCGCCCCGGTCACGGGTCGAATAGAAAGAGAACGAACCCTGAGTACCCTGCAGGTCCGGCACACACATGCCCGCCAGAAGAGTTCCGTTCTTGAACTTTTGGGGCGGGAAGGTGATCGGTACGCGCAGGATGCTGGACCAAATGTGGTTCTGCCCGAGCAGCTTCCAGAATGGCTGGCTCTTCTGCAGGATCTTGTAGACCGCGCGCTGGCCAAAGGGCACCTTGGCAAAACCCAAGTTGATGTTCCGAGGGGCCATGTGCGTGTCGGTGGACGAGAGCACCGGCATATAGCTGCATGGGTCGCGCGTCAAGAAGTCATAGATGTTGTGGCGCGAAGCATCGACACCTGTGGCAAAGGTCGACCAGGCCACAGGCGAAATGCTGGGCATCGCGGTTGAGAGCGGCGAGAAGCAACCGTCCTCGGCCAGAGCCTTGAAGTTGGGCATACGCCCCTCGTCCATGTACTTCTTGGCGAGCCCCGGATCAAAGCCATCGAGCCCCAGGATCACGAGCCTCTTGATCTTGGCCTTGGACTTGCCTCTCAGGGTGACCACCTTCAGCACGGCCTTGATGGGCCAGATCAAGATGATCCCAAAGGCCAGGGCAAAGGTGCCGAGCAGCACCAACAGAGAACCAGCAGCCGCAAAGCCCGCCCCCGGACCGATGTAGGCCAGAGCCGGGGCTTGGGTCACAATCAGGCCAAGGGAGGCCGCAAGGAGGAGTCGCAGGGGTCGCATGGGGCAGCGCAGGGAGAGGGTCGCTCCCCCCCCTCATCGGTCATTCAGAGGGGGTTCTGGAGTGCTTCCTCGCTCCCTGATCTGGGGGGAGTATACGCCCCCGGAGCCACAGGGTGAGCGCCCCATGAATGGGCATCTGGAGGCCTCCTAACCACCGCAACGGGGCCCCGGGAGGGGAGGATCACAGAATCGATGGGACTCGATCTAGACTGGGGGGCATGCGGCCCGCCCTCTCCATCAAGCCCCCGTCTTTCCTCCTGGGAACTTGCCTGCTCCTCCTCTCCAGT
>DUBE01000034.1 GCA_012960475.1 Planctomycetota bacterium | reverse complement strand
GTGACCTTCTGATCAATGGCCTCGGGGAGTATCCCCGAGAACCTGCGATTTCCTGGAGCGGGCGTCTCCCCTGGATTGGAGGGGGGCGCCCGTCATGTATTGAACAGGGACGAGGGGATCCCCTTCTGAGGCAAGGATTCGCACCTCTGCCCTGAGTGTTGGATGCTTGAGGGCCAACCCTGAGGGGCGCAAACCTGCTGCTATGCAAGCTGAGCACACTCAGCGACACCCAACACCAGACAGAAACACTAACCTGCACCGTCCCATGAAGCCCCTTCTCCAAATTGCTCTCTTGCTTTCGGCCAGCCCAATGCTGATATCCTCCGCCACGGCACAAGCAGGGGACGACTGCAGCGTACCGATTGTCATCTCGGGAACTGGCACCTTCAACTGGGACAACACCCTCAACACGACCTCTGGTTTTGACGGCGGAGATCCAACAACCTGCTTCAGTCCCACCAACGCCGGCTCCACTGGCTCGGACGCAATCCGACAGGATGTATTCTTCGCCTGGACAGTTCCCACCAGCGGCAACTACACCTTCGATACGGAGAACTCTATTGGCATCGACGATACCAAGATGTCAATCCATCTGGGCTCTGACTGTGCTGCGACCTGTGTAGCCTCTGACGATGACGGTGGTAGCGTTCCCGCTTTCTCCTCCCTGATTCAACTTACAGGCTTGACCAACGGTGATCAGTACCTGATTCAAGTAGGCAGTTGGAACGATACGAGCTCGGTGGGCGACGCCCTGCTCAACATCACACATATGGTGCCGCCGACGAACGATGACTGTTCCACGCCCCAGGTCATCAGTGGCTTGGGTACTTTCAACTGGGACAACAGTGCCGCCACCACTAGCGGTTTCGACGGGGGCAACCCCGTAGGTTGCTTCAGCCCGGTCAACGCCGGGACCACCGGAATTGACACAATCCGCAAAGACCTCTTCTTTACCTGGACCGTTCCCACTGGAGGTGGCAATTTTCAGTTCGACACGGAATTCTCACCAATCAACACGGACACCAAACTGTCGATCCATGCGGGCGCAGATTGCTCCGCGACCTGCGTGGCCTCCGATGATGATGGAGGGGTCGATCCGGTCTACTCCTCGAAGATCCTGCTCTACGGCCTGTCTGGAGGCGACCAGTACCTGCTTCAGGTAGGCAGTTGGAACGACGTCAGCCCAGCCGGTGACGGGTTCTTGAATATCAGCGTTCCGCCAGCCGCACCTGGCAACGATTTGTGCTCCAGCGCCACAGCCATCAGCGGCAGCGGAGGCTGGGGCTTTGACACGACCACAGCATCTACCAGCGGTTTCAATGGGGCCAGTTCTGCCGCCTGTGGCTTGAGCGCCCAGGACATGGGCCCAGATGTGTTCTTCCAATGGACCGCCACCAGTTCAGGAGACTTCCAATTCGACACCTGCGGCTCACTCTACGACACAAAACTCTCGCTGCACGTGGGTTCGGGCTGCGGAGCCATCTGTGGAGGACACAATGACGACGGCGCCTGTGGCAATGGAGCAAGCGAGGTTGTACTGCAAGGCATACTTGCCGGCGACGAGATTCTGGTGCAGCTCGGTGGCTGGAATGGACTGCTCGGCTCAGGAACCCTCAACATCGCTCCCTGGACGGACCCCTGCGCCAGCCTGGGCCCGGATGCTTTTGAAGACAATGACACCTGTGCAACTGCACATCCAATCATCGATGGAATCTATCCCGGCCTGACAGTCTTCCGCACTGACCTGGACATCTACAGCCTGACCGTACCCGCAGGGGGCACCCTGGATGTGCTCTGCAACCACAGCATATCGGACGGAGATATCGACCTGTTCCTGTTCGACTCCGGCACATGCATGGACGACCCGGCTGTGGATCCCACCTGCGCGCCAGCTCTGGCCTGCGGCTGGGCCAGTGTAGCGCCAGAGTCCTTGACCTGGATCAACACAACGGGCGTGGACGTGGACTGTACCCTGCGAGTCAGTCTCTGGCCAAGTAGCACCGGGGATTGCGTGGAGTATGAACTGGTTCTGACCGGCGCCGATGCAGGTGGCCCCAGTCTCTTCTGCGATCCCGCCTCGATCAACACCAGCGGATCCTACGCGACCCTGGCGAGTTCAAGCTTCTCAGGCCCCGGAGTCTTCCACCTGGAAGCCAGTGACGGTCCCGCTGATCAGTTCGGCTACTTCCTGGTGTCCGCCACGCCCATGGACCCGGGCGTATCGATCAGTTCTGGTCAACTCTGCCTGGGCGCCCCCATTGGTCGCTACAGCCCTGCTGCCGGTGGTACGCTAAACTCGATCGGTCGTTTCAGTGTCTCCGGGATCTTCCAGGCCCTGGCCGGCAACTCGTCCGTAGGATCTGGTTTTGACGTGCCGGCGGTCCTGCCGAGCCCCCCAGGTGGGGTCATCAACGCCGGGGCCAGCTGGCACTTCCAGCTCTGGTACCGGGACGGCATGGACTCAAACTTCTCCAACGCGATCTCAGTCGACTTCTAAGGGCAGGGAAGCCGACCCCACAGCGATCCTGCACGATGTGCCCTCTCAGCTTGCTCTGGGAGAGCATTTACGCCTTGACTGGTGAGAGGATCAAAATGAGTGTCCCAGCACGCGCGCAGAATCAAGTTGATGCAGACCGTGCATTCCACCCGTCGGAGCCTGGGAAGAAGGTGTCCTACTCTGAGTCAAGCCCTAGTTGACAGCGCCGATACGGCCAAGATCTGGGATCCTTACATGTGGTCACCGCCTTGACCACTGTTATGTCACCCAGATCGATTCTCGGCCTGGCCCTTCTGGGGCTGGTTGGCCATGCCTCGCTAGGCATCGCAAGCGCACAGGATGCGTGTTGGGACCCAATCCACATCAACGGTGTTGGCTCCTGGGCTCTGGACAACACCAATGCTACGCCCAGCGGATTCATGGGTTGCGGAATGAACATGTGGCGTGACGTGTTCTACCAATGGACTGCGCCCAAGACCGGAGGCTATGTATTCGAGACCTGCGGCACGAACGGTGACACTATCATGGCAGTCTATTCGGGCGCAGGGTGCCAGGCCTACTGTCATCGCTTCAATGATGATGGCTGCGGCCTGCAGAGCCAGATCACCTTCGGAATGCTTCAAGCGGGAGATCAGATCCTGGTGCAGGTGGGCGCCAAGGACTTTGCCACCGACATCGTTGGCCAAATGACTGTACGCTGCATGACAGCTCCCAACGACAACTGCGATACGGCTCACTGGTTCTGGGGCAAGGGTGTGTTGCCGTACGACAACAGCTGCGCCAACACCAGCGGAATCAATGCAACGAATCGCCCCCTGTGCGACACGTTCACCATCGAAGACGATGTGTTCTTCATGTGGGTTCCAACCTATAGCGGCTCCTTCTGGATCGGCACTCAGTCTTCGGACCCCAGCGCTGATACCATGCTGCGAATCTACCAGTTCACCGACTGCGGTAACCTTATCTGTGTGGGGTCAGACGATGACGATGGCCCGGGCCTGCTATCGCAGGTGCACATGCCCGTGGTTCCGCTGGGTTTCCAATATCTGATCCAAGTGGGGTCAAAGACCCCCGGATCCGGAGGTCCTGGCATGCTGGTTGTAGATGACGACCCCTGTGCAGTGCTGACCAACGATGCCTTCGCGCCCAACCAAGACTGTTGGACGGCCGCCCAGGTGAGCAGCGGCACCTACGCCAACCTCGCGGTGGGACCCACTGAGCCGGACTACTTTGACCTGACCGTTCCCGCAGGCCAGACGGCAGCCATCCAAACCGTGACCGACTCATTCCCCCTGCCCCTGGAATTGGCAATCTACACACCTTCCACCTGCCCCAGTCAGACCGTGGGCAACTGCTCGGGGTCCCTGGCTTGCGGACAGGTGATTTCCCCAAACAGCGCCGAACTGATTTGGTCCAATCCCTCGAGCAATCCAGTCCAGTTGAAGCTGCGCGTCATGCCACCCCCGGGTACGACCTGTTTGAGCTATACACTGTTGCTGGGTGGACTCGACGGGGACACAACCCTGGACTGCACTCCTGCAGCGCCCAACTCTTCAGGACTGCCCTGCTCCCTGGCAGCCTCCTCGTTCTCTGGTCCGGAGTTGTACCACCTGGAAGCAGTCAACGGACCCCCTGATGAGTTCGGCTACTTCCTGGTCAGCGGCATTCTGTTGGGCTCGGGCTCCACGGTTTCGGATGGTCTGCTTTGCTTGAGCAGCCCCATCGGCCGCTACAACTCAATTGCTGCAATCAACAACTGGAAGCGCAACAGCTTGGGGCAATTCAACCCTCAAGGCGTACTGATCAACCAGGCGAATACATCCTCAACAGGGTCTGGATTTGATGTTCCTACTCAACTCCCCAGTCCCCCGGGCGGCTTCATTAGCCCAGGTCAGTCTTGGTACTTCCAACTCTGGTATCGGGATGGACCCACATCCAACTTCTCCGATGTCGTTGGAGTGACCTTCTAGGGGTCACCAGGTGTCCTAGCGCCCCAACAGCTCGAGACAGATGGCGGGGAGTTTCTCAAGGGAGACCTCTTGAGACTGCTTGCTGCCCATCTGCTTGAGTTGCGCGACCCCGCGCTCCCATTCGTCATCCCCTACCACAATGGCCAAGGAGTGGCCGCGCCGATCCGCGTACTTGAACTGGGCACCAAGTTTCCTGGGTTCGGGGTAGAGTTCCACATTGAGCCCGGCGCTCCTGAGACGATCTGCCAGTTGAATATGGTCTGCAACCCGCTGATCCCCGAAGAGCACCAAGAACACCTCCGCGGTGGTTGCTCGCTGATCCGTACGCCCAAGCTCCTCAAGGGCCGCCAGCAGACGGTCCAGGCCCAAGGAAGCCCCCACACCGGGCAGACGCTGTTTGGTGTAGAGCGAAGCCAGGTCATCATAGCGGCCGCCTGAGCAGCAGCTCCCAATACCGGGCAGATCGTCCAAGGTGGTCTCAAAGACAATGCCCGTGTAGTAGTCAAGTCCCCTGGCGATCCCCAAGTTGACCGTCAGCTGATCGCTGGAGGCGCCTCCTGCCATGGCACCCTCGATCACAGCTTGTAAGCGTCTCAATCCAGCCTCTCCTTCTTCGGACCCCGCGACCATTTCCGGCAGGGCGTCAAGAACATCCTGATTGCTGCCCTCCAATCCCGCCCAACGAATGATCTCCTCGGCCTGTTCCTGGGACACGTCAGCCTGGCGCATCATCTCGTCGGTCACCGCCTCGGCACCGATCTTGTCAAGTTTGTCGAGGGCCCGCAGCAGGGGTTGACTGGTTTCGAGCAGCCCAAGGCGTTCAAAGAGCCCGCTCAGAACGCGGCGTTCGTTGACATGAATCACGAAGCCCCCCACTTCAAGACGACTGAACAGCTCGTGGATAACCAAGATCGTCTCCACATCAGCCAGCACGCTCTCGGTTCCGATCGTATCGAAATCGCACTGAGTGAACTCCCGATAGCGGCCCCGCTGGGTGTTCTCCCCGCGCCAGACGGACCCGATCTGATAGCGCTTGAAAGGCGTCCCCAGAGCACCCACGTGCTGGGCCACAAAGCGCGCCAGAGGGATGGTCAAGTCAAATCGCATGGACACATCACGACCACCCGGATCCTCGAAGCGATACATCTGCTTGTCAGACTCGGCGCCGCCCTTGCCCAGCAGAATCTCGGTGTATTCAAGGGCAGGCGTTTCTATGGGCACAAAGCCAAAGGAACGGTAGACCTCACGCGCTGTATCGATCAACCGCTCGCGAGGAATCATGCTGGCGGGAAGTTGGTCGCGGAATCCCTTGAGGGTGCGCGGTTGGATGATCTTGCCCATGGTGGTCCTGCTTGCTGCGGGAGAGAGTAGCACCTCGGAGCGGCAGCTTGCAGGGGAAACGGTTCCCCATGCCGTATTCGAGCAGCCCAAGATCCCCGGAATCAAGGCAAGCGATCAACGGGTGGGATAGGTATCAAGGACCCATTCCTTCCAAACCGACTCGAGGGCCAAGGGGCTCAGGCCATAGATATCAATCAGCGCCTCGCGGGCGGGTGACTTGTTCTTCAACCGGGTTGCCAGTGCAGGCAGCTTTGATCCGTCGATTTGAATCAGATAGTCGATCAAAGAGAAAGCAATGGCCTGCTCTGCCTGCTCCAGGGTATTCACATCACGCCCCAGGACCGTAGCCACCGAAGGCTGCCGCTCCTGCTGCACCAGTTTGCGCACGGCTATCCGCCACTTACCCTTGCCCCAAGCCCCACCCGTACCCTGCTCCTGAAAACACCAGGTCTGGGCCCGCTCCACCAAGTCGATTTCGAACCAGGAAGCCAGCCCTTCATCAAACCACGCGCCACCCTTGTACTGACCCATCCACCTTGAGGGTGTGTGATTCGACAACAGCAGGTGGGCCGCATTGTGTACCAGGTAGCGATGCAGGTCCTCGTCGGAGGGGAAGTGGGAGCGTATTCCACATGTGCTAAAGAAGGGCTTGGGCCCCATGCGCTTGACACCCATGGACGCATTGCCTCCGCAAAAGCGTCGCGCGGCGTCGTCATGGTCCTTTGGCAACCACCAGACCGCCATGGCTGAACGGTCGGGAATCTCCCGCTCCTTGACCTGCAAGACCTCCAGATAACGGGCATGAACCTGCTCCATGCGATCGGCAAAGAGGTGCAGCAACTCATGCTGATCGAGACGCTTACGACCGATCTTCATGGACTCGATGTCCCACAACAAGCGGAAGTGTTCGGACTCTCCTCCGGACAACTTGCGCTTCATTTCCGTTTCCAGTTCCTGATGCCGCGCGAGGGCCGCCGCATGTTTCTCATGCATCCTGGCCAGGAGTTTGCTGGCGTCCGGTCGCAGACACTTGTCGCAAGCAACACGCCCAAGACTGTTGCAGGTATCGCACTCGCCAACATGCGTACACAACACCATGTTTCCCTCCATGCTCAGGTCCACACGACCATGCACCTTGTCTTCACACGCCACCATTCCGGTAGTGTTGCAGTAACGGCACTTCTTGTGCTTGACCTCGGGATCTTGCGCCCCAAGCAACAAGGCCGAAAACAACAACAGCGCCGACGAAGTCAGCAGGACTCGCAGGGTATGTACAACCATGACCTGCATTGTAGTCCCTGCCCGGGACCGTAGCCCCTATGCGGGCCCTCGCTACAGAATCCGGCTATTGCGATGAAACACGACCCGACCAGCCTTGATCACGGCGCGCACGGGGCTACGGCCTAATTCATAGGCCAGGTGACGGTGGGAGGGCAGATCGGTCACGCAGATATCCGCCTGCTTGCCCGCTTCCAGGGACCCCAGGCTCGCCCCGCGCCCCAAGGAAGCCGCGGCGTTGAGGGTAATTGCAGTCAAGCCCTCGGCCGCTTGAAATCCGTAGCGCAGAGCACCCCAGGAGGCCACCTCAGGCAGGCTCTGCAAGTAGCAGGACCCCGGATTGAAATCGGTGGAGAGGACCGGAGCCAAGCCCGCATCGATCAGGGCGCGGCCCGGGGCCTCCTTGCTTTCGCCCAGAAACAAGGGCACCAAGGGACATAGCACAGGCGCAACACCAGCCTCAGCCATGGCCGCCATGCCCTGTCCATCGACCCATTCCAAATGGTCGGCACTGGCGGCTCCCAGTTCCGCCGCCAATTGTGCTCCACCCAGGGGACTCAGCTGATCCACATGCAGTCGCACACCGAGGCCAAGTTCCTGTGCCTTGCGCGAAATCCTACGCGCATCTTCCAAGTCAAATGTGTGCTCCTCTACAAACACATCGCAGTACTCGGCCAGATTGGACTCGGCAACCAGAGGCAGCATTTCTTGGAGAACGACCTCCACATAGCGGGCTTTTTGACCTTTGTGCTCGTCAGGAATCGCGTGGGCACCAAGAAAGGTGGGCACAATGTCAAGAGCATGCACATCCGCCGCATCGCGCAGGACTTCCAGGGACTTGATCTCATCTTCAGGGGTCAATCCATAACCGGACTTGGCCTCGATCGTGGTTGTACCCAACATCAGAAAACGGTCCAGCCGCGTTAGCAGCAAAGCCAGGAGTTCCTCGCGGGAAGCACTGCGCACGCCCTTGACGGTGGAGAGAATCCCGCCGCCCGCCGCCGCGATCTCTGTGTAACGGGCCCCAGCCAGACGCTGCTCGAATTCTGCCTCGCGGGTGCCCGCAAATACTGGATGGGTATGTGCATCCACAAAACCTGGCAGCAAGGTGCCTCCCTCCGCATCGAAACACTCGGTCGGCTCAAAGGCTGCTCGCAGATCTGCCTCAGATCCACAGGCCAGGATGTAACCCTGATGCACTGCCACGGCACCCTGATCCAGCACCTGCACCTCGTCCATGTCGGTTCCAGAGCGCGCACCCTGTCCAAGGGGGGTCGCCAGTTCACTGGCCCCGTGGACCAGCAGATCGATTGCTTGTCTCTGCACGATCCTATGGTGCCAGTCCAGGGGCCCCCGACCTAAGACCTAATCAGCCCGCGGCCCTGGCAGACCTTGCGGGTCGGCTGAGAACGGATGCCTTGCAACCAAGGCTCTCGCCCACGGCCAGGGCCAGCCGCTTGCGAGCCCTGAAGAGAATCATCTTGACCCCCGAGGGTCCGACCCCCATCTCCCGGGCCACCAGATCCCGGCTGCAATTGCCAATCTCCAGCAGCTCAAGAATGCGTCGATCCCTGGGTGCGAGACCCTCAAGTGCCGCCCCCAGGTGGGCAAGCAGGACCACCATGGCATGCGCCAGGAGGGCCGACTCTTCAGCGTCTTGAGCTCGTCTGCGGGGACCCAGGCTGTTGTCCGTGTAATTGCAAAGGGTGCGGTGATCGCAAGTCTCCATACGCCGAATCCAACGCACCCGAGCACGCAGGGCATTGGCTGCAATTGTGCGCGCCCAGGCCCGGAAGGGGTGCGAACTACCACCTTTGAAGGTGTAGGCGTAGCGCACGATGGCACACCAGGCATCCTGGGCCACCTCAACTGGATCAGCCACGGGGGGACGGCCCCGCATGCAGTGCAGGACCCAGGTTGCCAACTGAGGGGCAGCTTGCGCATGAAGAGCCCGGAACGCGGCCTGCGAGCCCTCGTCCCGGAAGAGTTCCATCAATACAGTCTCCAGCCGACGCTGCTGCTTGTCTTCCTGGATGGAACTCAGTCCGCTGATCTCAAGACAAGAGAAGCCTCGGCGCTTGAGAGCGGCCTCAAGAGAGCCCCCGAGGGAGTGCTGGACGGCGACAATGGAATCGTGAAGAGCGGGCGCTGCTGGATTGCTACCGATGGAACCGGAATCGGCCGGGACGCTGCTTATTGGACTCATGCCGGCTCTCAGGCGAACCGCGTGCCCAGGCCCTGACACTGCTCCCTCGGTTCCATAAATTGAGTATGCCCAAAGACTTAGAGCAGCCTGCCCTTGCCAGCTGAAGCTCTCGATGTTACGCATTCGCCACGGTCAGCCCCAAGCTGCACCTATTGAGGCAGAGCCTGTCAGCCGCCCTATGGCCCCGACACCTTCCCAATGGCTACCATGCCGCTGCCTCAGCGGCCTCCCTACCCAATAAGCCTTGCCCGACCCACTCCGACCGCCCCTGGACCTCATGGCCCCGGTGCTTGAGAACGACCCCTCACTCCTCGTACCCGCCCTGGCTGCCACCAGCCTGCTGCTGGCCATCCTGTGCGCCATCGTGCGGGCCTCCCTCTCCATGGCAGTGGGAAAGCGCATCCTGCAACGGGTGGCAGACGAGTCCCGGCACAAGACCCTGGCACCCTTGCTGGGCCGGGTGGATGCCTTTGCATCGAGTGCGGCGATCATGGTGGAGATCTTCCAGGCCCTGTTTACTCTGTTGGTCTTCAAGAGCCTCGCCAACTGGGCCGGCCTGACCCAAGAGACCATGCTCTTGGCGGTACTGATTTCTGCCGCGGGAATGATTCTCTCCTCCGAAGTCCTGCCCACCGCACTGGCCCGCGCGGGTGGCGATGCTCTCCTCTTGCGCCTGCTGCCCACCTTCGCGATCCTGCAGACTCCGGTCATGCCCTTGCGCGCCCTGGTGGATGCGGCGCGCAGAGCGGTCCTGCGCGTCCTACGTTTGCCCGACGAAGAACCCGCCACCCGGCGCCTGCTAGCGGGCCTGCGCGGCGCATTGGAAGAAGCGGAGCCGAACCGCGACCTGGATGAACAGGAACGGGAGATGATCGAGAACGTGATTGAATTCCGTGGAGTCGACGCAGTGGAAGTCATGACCCCGCGCACAGAGGTCACCGCAGTGGATGTGGAAGACGGGGTGGTGGGTGCCTTGCGACTGGCAATGGAAAGCGGCTGCTCGCGCTTGCCAGTTTTTGAGGACACAATCGACACCATCATTGGCACGGTTTCGGCCCTGGATCTGACCCGCTCCCGAGAAGCAGAGACCGGCGCGGAAACCAACCTGCGTAATCTTCTCAAGCCTCCGTTCCTGGTACCTGAAACAAAACTGCTGGCGGAGTTGCTCAAAGAACTCCGCCACCGCAAGGAGAAAATGGCGGTGGTGGTGGACGAGTACGGGGGCACGGCTGGGATCTTGACCGTTACCGACATCCTGCGCGAACTGGTGGGAGAGATCCCCGAAGTAGACGCAGAGATCGAAGGCATCCAGACCCTGGACGGAGGTAGCTTCGAAGTCCCCGCTGCGTTGCATGTGACTGAAGTCAACGAGGCCCTTGAGATCGACTTGCCAGAAGAAGAGGACTTCGAGACCCTGGCAGGCTTTGTGCTCGCCCGCCTGGGGCATCTGCCCAAGGAAGGGGAGTCCTTTGAGGAGAACAACCTCGCCTTCCATATCCTCAAGGCCAGCGACCGGCGGGTCCTGCGGGTGCTGATCCAACGCCCCGCATGAACCGTCACACGGAGCGCGCTCTGATTTTGCAACGGGTGCCCTACGGAGAGACCTCCCTGGTAGTACGCCTGCTCACCCAGCACGAAGGACCCGTACGCCTGCTGGCGCGGGGCGCACATCGGGCCAAGAGCGCTTTTGCCTGGACCCTGGATCTGTTTGACGAACTGCAACTGACCTATCGCGCACGCTCGGGCGATGGACTCGGATCCCTTGAAAAGGGAACAGTGCTCCGGCGGCGGCCGAACATCCCCAAGAACCTGCGGGCCTACAGATCTGCGCTCTGCGGCCTGGAACTCTGTGATCTGGTAGCTCGCCCAGGAGAAAATGAGGCACGGCTGTACAAGATCCTCTCAGAGTTGCTCGGTGCCCTTGACCAACCAGAAGGAGAGTCCCTTGAGAACGGTCTGCTGGCCCGCTTTGAGGCCCAGTTGCTTGAGGATCTGGGTCTTTTCCCAGCCACCGAAGGCTGCGCGGAATGTGGCGGCAAAGCCCCGGCCTACCTGAAGCCCAGGGACGAGCGAGGCCCCCATGCACCCTTCTCCGCGGCGGCGGGCGGCAGGCTCTGTGAAGCCTGCGCCCTGGCGGCCAAGCAAGCTGGACGTAAAGTCGGTACCCTGCCCCACAGCGATTTGGCCGGACTCCATCAAGCCCTCGGAGGAGAAGTCCACCGAGATCAGGAGTTGGCCGCCGCGGTACATGCCATCGCCGCGCGATTCCTCGATTACCATTTGGGCGTCTTGCCCCGTACCCACCGTCAGTTCGCCCCGTCAACGGCACCCCGATGAGCCTTCCCCTGCGCTTCAGCCTGTTCCTGCTGGCGATCCTCGCCTCCTGCGCCAACCACCTACCCCGCCCCAAGGGCATTCCCACTGCGTACGCCACGGAGCAAGTTCCCCAGGCAATCGAGGCCGCCCGGGATGAACTCTTGCTTGGGGATGGAACCAGCGCGGCGGTGGCCCACCTGGCTGCTGCCCAGGCAGCACCTGGACTCACCACGGAGCAAAGCGCCACGATCCAAGTTCTGCTGGTCGAGGCGGTCTCCAAGCGCCTGGAGGAATTGCGGGGCAGCAATGCAGCAGACGAATTAGAAGCCCTGGCGGAGCTTGAGTTGCCCCGGGATCTGGCAGTGCGCGCTTCCCTGGCAGCTGCCCGGGCCATGCTGAACCTGGGAGAACGAGTCGATTGCCACAAGTACCTGGTCAAGGTCGACGGCCGCTACCCGCTGCATGCAAGGCGCGCCGAATCCGGGCGCCTTCTTTTTGAAGCGGGGCGATCGCTGGCCACCGACCAGGGGACCTACTTCTGGTTCATGTCCTACCGCCCCCTTGCTACCCCGATACTGGAGTACTTCGTCCAAAACCATCCCGAGCACGCGGATGGAGCAGAGGCCTATGCGCTGCTCGCGGCAATCTATGAAGAGGAACGCAGCTTCGCAGAGGCGATCCGCCGCAATCGTGATCTCTTGCTGGAATACCCTGGATCCCATCAGGCAATCGCAGCCCGCGCCCGCATTCCACACCTGCGACTGACACAACTCTCCAACCCCGAGTACGACCGAACAGAAATGAAGGTCGCCCGAGAAGAGTTGATCAGTTGGCTTGACGACAACGCCTCCCATGCCATGGCAGATGAAGTGCGTATCGATTTGGCCGACTGCATGCAACGCTTGACCGATTCCGATCTGGCAATAGCACGGTTCTATGAGACCGTCGAGAATCCAGCGGGGTTTGAATTCCACGCGCGCCGGGCCTTGGAGGAAGCGCGCGAAGGAGGCAACAAGAATCAGATTGCCGAGGCGTTTGACCTCCTGGCCCAGGCCACCAAGACAGGCGCACCATGAGAGGACCCAGCGCAAGAATTATGCTGCTCAGCCTGGCCCTGGCCAGCTGTGGCTTCAGCGCGCGCCACACCCTGGGACCGGGCAGACCCAGCCTCGGGATCAAGATATTTGCCAACGATGGCCGCGAGCCCGACCTGGAACGCCGCCTACACCTGGAACTGACCCGCGCCGCCCGGCGACTGGTGGACGCGCGCCTGATCGCGCCTTCGCGGGCTGATCTGACCCTGGAAGGACGCATTCTGGAGTACGCCACCCGCGGTGGAGTACGCGGCGAAGACAACGTGCTGCTGGAGAGGGGTGTGCGACTGGCCATCGAGGCCTCCCTGCGCGACTCCCAGGGGAAACTGATGGCAGGACCGGTCAGCCTGCTCCAGGACGTGGGTCACACCACCGGGGAGGCAAGAGGCAGGAGCACCGCCGAAGATCAGGCCTTGGCCAACCTGGCGGAAAGTGCGCTGCTCGACCTGCTGGTAGACTTGGAGCAACGCCGAAAGATGCCCCAGGGCGCCTCCCAACAGAGCCCTTGAACCAGCCCTGGAGGGGCCCCAGGCCACGCCGTACACTGTTTGCGGCGTTTATCGGGTAACTCCCACAGGGGAACCCTGGAGCCGGGGCCTCAATAGGCCGATAACAGATCATGGCAGATGAAAACGACAAGCAGGAAGCAACCAAGAAGCCGCGCCCCTTCGGGCCCTTCTTGCTCTTTCTCATGGTACTTGTGGTGGTGCTGGTCGCCTTCGGGAACTCCCGTCTGGCAAGCCCCGAAACGGTGACCCAAGACCAGTTCTGGTGGAAACTCTGGAACGGCAAGATTGCCGCCCTTGAGATCCACGGAGAACACCTGATCCAGGCCAGCGACGTGGATGGCCGCACGCGCTATGAAGTCTCCTTCACGGAAGTCGCACCCCTGGAAGAACAACTGCGTCAAGCCAAAGCATCTCGCGGCCGACTTCAAATTGAAGCTGCCGACCTGCGCGTGGCGCTTGAGCAGAATTACATCAGCCCGGAAATACATCGGCACTTGACCGGGGTCGAGACGACCGTCACCGAAACCCGTGACGAATCTGGCCAGACGCAGGTCGAGTCCAGGGAGACCACGCAAACCGACCTGTTTCTATTGGAAGGCACGGCTCTGCCCCAAGCATCTTGGAGAGCCCTCGACCAGGTCAGGAACCGCTCCTGGATCGAGCAACTGCCCGAGAATGGCGGCAAGGTCTGGCTGCGTGTTGAGCCAGGCTCGGATCTAGCAGACCTCAAGTCCAAGCTGACTGCTGCAGGCTCCACGGAATTCAACCTGGCCTTTGACCTGTCCGAAGGGGGCGGGACCAGCCACGGCGAGCCGGACACAACCCTCGGATCGATCATGATGTTCTGGGGCCCCTGGCTCTTGATCTTCTTTGTGGTCATGATCTTCATGCGCCAAATGCGCGGGCAGGGGGGCAGCGGCGGAGTGATGAACTTCGGACGCAGCCGCGCCCAGAGGTACACCAAGGAAAACCACACGGGAGTTACCTTCGAGGATGTTGCCGGGGCCCAGGAAGCCAAGGACGAGGTGCGTGAGATCGTCGAGTTCTTGCGCAATCCCGGACGCTTCACCCAAATCGGTGGACGCATTCCCCGTGGTGTACTGCTCACCGGCCCTCCGGGATGCGGCAAGACCCTGTTGGCGAAAGCCATCGCCGGAGAAGCCGAGGTGCCCTTCTATTCGATCAGCGGCTCAGACTTCGTTGAAATGTTCGTGGGCGTGGGCGCCAGCCGAGTACGCGACCTCTTCAAGCAAGCCAGGGAAAGCACCCCCTGCATCATCTTCCTTGATGAAATCGACGCCGTGGGGCGCCGCCGAGGGAGCGGCATGGGTGGTGGCCATGACGAACGCGAACAGACTCTGAATGCGATCCTGGTGGAGATGGATGGCTTTGGCACAGACGATGGCATCATTTTGGTGGCCGCCACCAACCGACCCGATGTACTCGATCCAGCCCTCCTGCGCCCTGGTCGTTTCGACCGCGAGGTCATAGTAGACCTGCCCGACCTGGACGGCCGTCGGCAGATTCTGGACGTACACCTGCGCAAGGTGCGCAAATCCAAGAATGTCGACTCAGAGCTCGTCGCCAGAGCCACGCCGGGCTACTCAGGTGCGGATCTCGCAGCGATCATCAACGAAGCGGCGATCATGGCGGTACTCGAACAGAAGGACGAGATCGAGATGGAGCACCTGGAAGAGGCCGCCGCCAAGGTGCGCTACGGCCGCCGCAAGACCAGCCTCAATATCGAACCAGAAGACCTTGAAGTCACCGCTTATCATGAAGCGGGTCACACGATCGTGGCCGCGAAGATCGAAGATGTGGACCCTCCAGCCAAAGTCACCATCGTGCCCCGAGGGCGCGCCTTGGGATCGACCATGATGCTGCCTGAAAAGGAGAGCTACCACATGCAGCGCAAGCGCATGCTGGGACAGCTGGCCACGTTGTTCGGGGGACGCATTGCGGAAGATGTGTTCTGCGGCGATATTTCCGCCGGCGCCAGCGACGACATCAGGCGGGCAACTGATCTGGCCCGAGCAATGGTCACGGAACTGGGTATGAGCGACAAGATCGGCCCGATCAATTACTCAGAGCGCCAAGGCTCGGACTTCCTGGGCAGCGAACTCTTCAGCGGCAAGCTGCACTCCGAGGAGACCGCACGGGAAATCGACGAAGAGGTAGAGCGCATCCTGCGCGAAGCTTACGAGACCGCGCGGCAACTGATCACTGAGCACTCGGATGCCCTCAAGCGTCTGACCACCGGGCTAATGAAGTACGAGACCATCGACAAGGAGGAGATCTTCCGCCTGATCGATGGCGCTGACCCCGAGACCCTGCGCCCAGAACCCTCGGAGGATCTTGAGGAGTCCACGAAGGCTGAAGAATCTTCGGCCCAGCCGCCCCGGGAAGAGAACACCGAGGAAACGGACGGTTTCTCGGGAGAGGCCGGTCTCTCCCCCGCCTGAGCGTGCCCACAGCCCCAAAGAGCCCGGATTCCCTCGCCGCTGGCCTGGGCTCTGCCCCAGAGATCGGGCTGCTCTGCGCTGATGTGGGCACGCGTCTTGCGCTGCGTTGCCTCGACCAAGGCAACCCTATCACTTTGCACCGTTGGTCCCTCAGGGGCGAGGCCCTGCTCAAGGACGAACTGGACCTCTTGGAACAAACCGAGGGCGTACGCCTGGAGGAGAGGAGCGCAGCCTGGGAGTTATCCATCTCCCCCACTTCTCTCACCCAACTCAGCGCCTCTGCCCCCCTGGGCAAGCTGCTCGTCGCCTGCACCAACGCCACGCTGCGGCCCACGGCAAAGCCCCTGATCATGGGCATCGTCAACGTCACCCCGGACAGTTTCAGCGACGGGGGCCAATGGTTGGACCCGATAGCCGCTATCAATCATGGGCTGCAACTTGTAGCCGATGGCGCTGATGTGCTGGACATCGGCGGCGAGTCCTCGCGACCGGGAGCCTCGCCGATCGACGAAGTCGAGGAACTCCGGCGAGTGATCCCCGTAATCGAAGGACTGGCGGCGTGCACCTCTACTCCCCTGAGCATAGACAGCACCAAGAGTGCCGTTGCCCGGGCCGCCCTCGACGCAGGAGCCAGCTGGGTCAACGACATTTCCGCAGGCCTGCAAGAGCCCCAGATGCTGCCTCTGGTAGCCGAACGCAGTGCGGTCTTCGTCGCCATGCACCGCAAGGGGGACTCCTTGAACATGCAAACCGCACCCTCATACCAGGATTGTCTGGGGGAAGTCTGTGAACACCTCCGTGAGCGTGCCGCCGCTTGTTTGACCACCGGAATCGCCCCCGACAAACTGATCCTGGACCCCGGGATTGGCTTCGGCAAGACGCTGGAGCACAACCTGGACCTGATGGGCCGCCTTCGAGAGCTACGTTCCCTTGGGGCGCCACTCCTGGTGGGTCCTTCACGCAAGGCCTTCATCGAGCAGGTGAACGCAGCCGCCGAGGACGCGGATAGGCTAGCCAGCCTGCCCTTCCAGCGTCTGGGGGGGACCGCCGCTGCAATCTCTTTGTGCATAGATCGTGGTGCAGAGGTGTTCCGGGTGCATGACGTTCGCATGATGGTGGAAGCAGCCCGAGTGGCCCACGCCCTCTCCTCCCCCAAAGTCACGCCCTAACGCCCCCTGACCCATGGACGCCCTCCCCGCACTGGACACCTTCGACGCCATCCTGCAGGTGTTGTTGATGTCCGCGGGCGTCTACTTGTTGCTCGGTTTCCTGCGCACCACACGCGGCACGGGCATCGTACGCGGACTGGGCATCGGACTGCTGGGCGGAGGTCTGACCCTCTGGCTGGTGTCACAGATGCTCGAACTGAACGAAGTTCTGCGGGTCTTCGACGCCATTGCCCAAGTAGCCGTAATCGTGCTGGTGATCCTCTTTCACCCGGAATTGCGCCGAGGCATCTCACGCCTGGGCGAGCACGAACTCCTCGGTCGCTTCCTACGCAACGTGCAAGCCGCCAGTGTGGAGGAGGTGTCCCTGAGCGCCATTTCCATGGCAAAGGATCGAGTGGGCGCTCTGATCGTCTTTGAGCGCCGCACACCGCTTGAGTCTTTCGTCGAACGCTCGGTGCCCATCGGTGCCCAGGTTACGCGCCACCTGATCGAGACTATTTTTCATCCGGGCAACCGGCTCCATGACGGTGCAATCATCGTGCGCGGCAACCGAGTGGAGGCCGCCTCCTGCATTCTGCCCCTGACCGAGAATCGCGAACTGGGCAAGACCGTAGGTACGCGCCACCGCGCCGCCCTGGGCTTGAGCGAAGAGACCGATGCGGTGATCCTGGTTGTCTCAGAAGAGACCGGATCAATCTCGATTTGCAAGGAAGGGCGCATGGAGCATCGCGTGCCACGCGATGCCCTGGAAGGAGTCCTGCTTAATTCCCTGGGGGGCAGCACGCTCGACAACGAAAAAGCCGAGCGCTCGCGGGGCTCAATGGTGTGGGGTTGGATAAAATCCAATCCCGCCGAGAAACTCATGGCCCTGGCCCTCGGGCTGGGGCTCTATGTAGGCGCCTGGCGCTCGGGACGCTCGGTCCTGGAGTTCACCCTTGACCTGCAGGTGCAGACCGCCCGAGAAGGACGCATGGCCGCCCTGGGCGAATTGCTGGTGCTGACGCCCGAAGAAATCAGCGCCTCGGTTCTCACAAGGAGCGGCCAACCGAGCGGTCAGTCCAGCGTGCGCGTGGTAGTACGCGCCCCGCGGGAGCTCCTGGGCTCCCTGCGCGGCAGCCTGGCGGGCCGAGTAGAACTCAAGCCCGGTGGCACAGGCGAGCGAGACCTCTCCCCGGATGAGGTGCGCTGGAGCGCGGCCCGAGCCTTTGACCCCGAAGAACTGGATGTGTCCTGGAAAGGTGCCGCCCCACGCCTGGTGCTGCGGGAATACACCACCACCAGCGTCATCCTGACCCCCCAGATGGTGGAATTGGACAGCTCCCAACTGGGTACCGGTTGGAGCGTGGACAGCACGTCTTTGAGCTTCCTGCCGAGCGAGATCCTCGTGCGCGCCCCCCTGGGAGCTGAAGAACCTCTGAAGGAGCGACTGCTGTTCGAGTCCATCCTGCTGCCCGAACGACGCAACGAAGAGTGGACAGATCGTCCGCGCTGGAACGCTGCCCTCAAGCTTTCATCCCGCGCCCGAGATGATGGTATCGAACTGCTAGGCCAGTCCAACATGCTGATCGAAGTCGTCCCCGCGATGGAGTCCGTTGGTCATGTATTCCTGGATGTGGCCGTAGTCTCACTGGATCCTACGAAGCCCGATGAACCTGACCTCTGGGAAGCCCCCAACAAGAAAGTAAGGATTGAGGTGCGCGCAAGAGGGATCTTTACCGGCTCTGACGAGGAAGACGGCGGCCTGCGCCTTGCGTTGCTTGAGGCCATTCGTGAGAGCGCCCACGCCTTCGTCAATGTCAGCGACCACAAACTCGAGGCCACCGAGTTCCCGGTCAAGATCCAACTGCCAATGCCAGACGCTTGGCTTGTTCGCGTCCCTGCGGAAACAAGCGAGCGACTGCGACCCCTGGGCACCTCGTTCCTGGACATCGTAGTGGAACCCGGCGGCCTGACCCTACGCCCCAAGAGCGAACCCAAGACCAATGAGGACCCCGGGGACGGTGGCTGATCCCATGGCGAGCGAAGAGATCTTTGGCACCGACGGCATTCGAGGACAGGCGACCCAAGGTTGGCTGACCCCCCAGGGTGCTGCATTGGTGGGACGCGCAGCCGGAATGGTGCTGGGCAGCAAAGGCGCACAGGCCCTCTTGGCCCATGACGGCCGGGAGTCCGGACGCTGGCTTGAAGCAGCTTTGGCCGAAGGCTTGAGGCAGGCAGGAGTCAGTTCCCGCAGCGCGGGGCTCTTGCCCACGCCGGGTCTCGCCTGGCTTGTACGCAAGGAAAACGCGGCTCTGGGCATCATGGTAAGCGCTTCCCACAATCCCTCCCAGGACAACGGCATCAAGATCTTTGGCCGCGATGGAGACAAACTCAGCGATGAAGAGCAGGGACGCATCGAGGATCTCCTGCGCGCTGAAGACCCATTGACCAGCTCAGCTCAGGACAACAGGCTCTTGGTTCCCGAACTGGAGCTCGAGAGCAGTTATGAGCGTTACCTGATCGAAGAATTGGGCGCGGGCCTCAACCTTGAGCAGGCCAAGATCGTGCTTGACTGTGCCAACGGCGCGGGCAGCAAGGTGGGACCCCGGGTGCTAACCAAAGTCGGCGCCCAGGTGATCCCCTTGGCCCACAACCCAGACGGAAAGAACATCAATCAAGACTGCGGCTCCACTCATCCTGAAACTCTGATGAGAACTGTACAGGCCGAGGGCGCTCTGCTCGGTATCGCCCTAGACGGAGACGGGGACCGTTGCATGTTGGTGGACGAGCATGGAACCCTTGTGGACGGCGACGGAATCCTGACCATTCTAGGCCGCCATGGCGCCAAGCAAGGCAGCCTGCCCCAGAACAAGCTGGCCGCCACGGTGATGAGCAACCGTGCCCTTCACATAGCCCTGGAGGAAGTAGGGGTCAGCGTAATTGAAACCACTGTTGGCGACCGTGCGGTTGTGGAAGCCATGCGCCGGGAAGGACTGGCTCTGGGTGGTGAACAGTCCGGCCACGTGGTACTCGGGGAACGCACGGCATTCATCGGTGATGGCCTGGCCACAGCATTGGCGGTACTCGAAGTACTGTCCCAAACAGGCGAGAGCCTCTCGAGCCTCGCCAGCGCGTACCAACGCCTGCCTCAGGTGCTGCTCAACGTCACGGTGGGGTCCAAGCCGGACCTCTCCCGCAATCCGCGTGTCATGGCAAAGGTCGCAGAGGCGGAAGAAGCCCTGGGCAGCCATGGGCGGGTGCTCTTGCGCTATTCCGGCACCGAACCCCTGGCGCGCGTGATGGTTGAGGGACCGGATGCGGAACTCATCCAACGCTTGGCCCAGAACATGGCGGATTGCCTGATTCACGAAATCGGCCCTGGGAAATGATTGCTGCCGCATTGGAATCCTCCACCCGAGCAGCCTCCTTGGCGCTCATTGTCGAGGGCCAGATCTTGACCCAAGACCTGACTGGCTCGCGTGCTCACGCCAGCGACATGGTTCCCTGCCTCGCGCAACTCTGCCAGCAGGCTGGCGTCCACCCTCGCCAACTTGAGGTCTTGGTGTTGGGTCTTGGTCCCGGCAGCTTTACCGGCCTGCGTGTTGCGACCGCCACCGCCCTGGGCCTGGCACGGGGCAACGGAGCACAACTGGTGGGTCTGCCTTCCCACGAAACCATGGCCTGGAACTACCTGGAATCCGCTGCCCAACACTCGGAAGTGATGGTCTTGCAAGACGCCCGAGGCGGAGCCCTGCAATACTCCCACTACCGTCAGGCGAACGAACTGCCCGAAGTTCTCTGCCCCCCCACCAGGATTCTTATCGAAGAAGCTGCTGAATCCTTGCCTCGGGGAATTCCACTCTTGACCGATGCTGCTGGCCTGCTCGCAGCTGGATTGGAAGGAGACGAGGAAACAGAAGTAGTAGGCGGCATCAAGCCCGAAGCTGCCAGCCTGCTGCAGTTGGGCCTCAAGCACTTGCAACGGAATGGCCCAACCGCCCCTGAAGATTTGCGACCCCTCTATCTGGCAGCATTCACGCCCAAAATGCGCGCTCGCTGAGAACGACCGCAGAAAAAACCCCTCAACAAAAGCGCCCCACCGTCAACGACGGAGGGGCGCTGTGACTCGAGACAAGTACCCGATGAGCGTTCGCTCATGGGTCCTTAGCCAGCGATCAAAGATCGTGGGGACGCAGGGTTCCCCTGTTGTTGGACGCAGCGCGAGCTTCCGCGCACGCGATCATGTCGCGCACTGCCACGTCCAGCGCAGCGTAGAAATCGCCGGAGATCCGGAGGCCCACGGAGTTCTTGGTGCGGGACTTGCTGATGATCAGATCAGCGGGGGCCTTCTTGCCACGACGCTTGGCCTTCTTGGTGGCCTTTTTCTTTTTCCGAGCCATGTTGGTCTTAGCTACCTGAACGGCAGCCATTCTTTTGGGTTTGAGGTTGAAGATTCCGTAACGCACCGAAGAGGGTGGCGACCGATCACCGACTTGTCAACTGTCTAGAACAAAGCAATCGACAAACAGCCAGAGCAAACCACTCTCTGCCCCCAGCGCTCCCCCGTGAAGATCGGCGGACCCTCCCCCATGACCCCCGGAGAGCCCTCCCAAGGGTCAATAGAGCCGAACAGGCATACACACAACTGCACGGAACGAGTCACGCCCCCCCGAGACCCAGAGGATTTCGGGAAACCTTGAACGAGCGCTCCCCAGCACTATCCTCGACCGTGTGCAACCCTGCGACATGCAACCCCATCGGGCATGGGCCGAGATCGATCTCGACGCCCTGACCCACAACCTCGCGATCATTCGTCAACGAGCAGGCCCGGGCACACGCATTCTGCTGGTTGTCAAAGCCGACGCCTATGGCCATGGGGCCGACTTGATTGCACACCACGCACTGCGCGCAGGGATCGGAGCCCTGGGGGTCGGAACCTCCGAGGAAGCCCTGCAATTGCGCGCCATGGGAATCGACTTGCCCATTCTGGTGTTGGGGACGGTGATCGAAACAGAACTGGCCGCCTGTTTGCGAATGAAGATCCACATCGGCTTGCACACCCTCGACCGCTGCCTGCAGTTGGAACAACTAGCGGGACGCTTGGGTGTCAAAGCCCAAGTACACCTCAACGTGGATACGGGCATGGGACGCCTGGGCGTACCCTGCCACCGGGCGAAGACCATGCTGGATGCCCTGGAAGGAGCTCGAAACATCAACCTTGTGGGGCTCATGACTCACGTCATAGATCCTGCAGGATGGTCGCCCAGAACCGTGGAACAAATGAAAGGACTGAAAGCAGTCCAAGCAGAAGTCACCCGGCGCGGACCCTGGCAGGGCTGGGTGCACGCCTTCAACTCGGCAACTCTCTTCACTGCACCCCATCTGGTGGGAAACACCGTACGCGTCGGGATCGCGGCCTTGGGGGCAGCAACCCTCGAAGGAGCAGGCCAGCAGGACTTGCAGCCGGTGCTCTCCCTGCACAGCCAGGTGGTAATGCTCAAGGACGTTCCCATAGGCGCTTCGGTCGGCTACGGCCCGGACTTCATCGCCCGTAGACCGACCCGCGTGGCGACCATCCCCATGGGCTATGCCGACGGCATTCCCTTCGCCTTGGCCAGTCGTGGAGAAGCCCTGCTGCGTGGTCAGCGCGCTGCTTTCATAGGACGCATCTCCATGGACTATGTGACTTTGGATGTGACCGAAATCAAAGGTGTGCTGGTGGGCGATGCGGTGACCTTGATCGGCACAGACAGGGAAGAGAAAATCACGCTTGATCAGGTGGCGCGGGGAGCAGGGACCATTCCCTATGATATTTCTTGCTCCATCGGGCCGCGGGTGGTTCGGCTGCCCCGGGAAAGGGGCGAGTTGCTGGTGCCTGCCCAGACGGCCGGGTCCAGCAATGCGCCGACTCGGAAGCTGGTGAATCTGACGCAGCAAACCCCGGCCGGGACTTCTTCGACGGAATTGCCCCTCGCGGGTGACGTATCCTGAACCCAGTGTCCCCAGCCTCCAACTCTTCGACTCCTGAGCACAGCGACCGCTCATCCGGTGCGGGTCGCCGGGTCGCCTGGCTCTTGATGGCCCTGGGAGGCTGGCTTGTCTTGTTGGGCCTCGCCGCCTGGGGACTGTTGATTGACACCAGTGTGACCACCAATGCCCTGGCAAACCTCTTGCGAGGCAGGTTGGGTTCAGAGATGGAGGTACAAGTACGTGCCGTGGGATTTGCGCCCCTGAAGCGGGAACTGGTACTGCACGGGGTCACTCTGGAAGCCCAGGACGGCCGATTGGAAATCGAACGCCTGCGCCTCTTCATTGATTGGAATTCGGGCCGTGGACTCGGAATCGATGGGATCGTGGCGGAAGCAGGTGCCATGTGGCTCACCAGACCCTTCCTAGAGGCACTCTCCCTGATCGATGACGGCGCGGGAAGACCCATGGGCCTGAACGACACCCCCCCCATGCAGGTAGATGGGCTTGACCTACATGTGCGCGCCGAAACCGGAGGATGGACCGATCTTGGAGTCCTGGACATGGGAGCCCAGCGACAAGCAGGCGAGTGGATTGTCCAAGGCAAATTGGAAGGGACTCCCACAACCCGCACACCCCTCTGGTTTCACTCCACACTAGATGACCTGGGAGCCATCCGGGCCCGAACCGCATGCGATGCAGTCTTGCTGGAACTCTTGGCGGAACAAGCCTGGCTGCCCCAAGAACTGCGACAGCAAGTGAAACTTTGGCAGCCCGCCGGGAGCATTGGAGTACAGATGAACCTGACCCGTGCTGAGTACGGCGAACCTCTCGACTTGCAGGGCACGCTCAACCTGCAAGCTGGGAAGGCAATCCTGCCAGCCAACGACCTCGGTCTGCCGGATCCGGACATCAACGTCGACCCAAACCTGACCCTGCGTGCGGCACTAGTCGCGGACCTGCAACTCACCGACGACGGCGACATCTTGTCCTGGGGCCTGCAAACCCAACTGGAATTTGACCTGCACGGCTTGCAGGCTGAGGTAGCAGCCAGAGCGGGCACGGCTGCGCCTGCTGGCCAGGACCTGGAGCTCTGGCTCCATGTCCCACGCGTGGATTGGGAAGACCAGATACTGCCCCACTTGGGACGCAGTCAAACCGTGAGTGATTTGGAAGGCATGCTGCAACCCTCGGGCGGGGGCCAGGTCCTGGCCTGGCTGGCGGTGCCCACAGGTGCCTGGACCGCAGAACGACCCCAGACCCTGATCCCACGCCAGATCGTAATCAAGCCCCACGAGGAAACCAGCGCAGCCTATTACGGAGACCCAAATCGAGAGCAGGATGGTCAGCGCAATCTGGGGTTCCCCGCCCGGGTGAGCGATATAACGGGGCTGGTGCTGCATGGCTTCACGCCCGATCGCCATATGGCGGATGAACTCGCCCTGGTCAGCCTGCGCGGACAGCATCCCACAGGCCCGGCCCGCGTAGCGGGCATGTTTCGTACTCGGGCCCGTTGGCTGGACAAGTTGTCGCTGGACCAGGACGTTACCAGCGAGATGTTGATCTCCATTGCAGGGGACCACTTCACAGTGGAGGAAGAGCTCTTTGCCGCTCTCGAAGGGCTCTCGGGAGTCAAGACTGTTGGCCAGATCCGGCCCGAGTTTGACCCCCACGGTGGAGCCATCGACTTCGAGCTGGTGTTGCAGAAAGTGCTGGCCTACCAGGCACTCTCCACAGATCTTCAACTCGACTTCAACAACACTTCATTTCGTTGGGCGGCGGGAAATATGCCCCTGATGAACGCCAGCGGGACTGTTTCGGTGCAGGCCACACCCCTCAACTTGAAGGAACAGGCAAGTGTCGTTCGCCTGAACCTGCAAGGGTCCAGCGAGCCCTTTGCAACCCAAACCAACCTGGAAGGACACGCCAGCTTCGGTCCACTTCTCGGACGTGCATCCTGGCTGCGCCTGAACCTGGATGGAATTGACCTCAGCGCCCCAAACATTGCGGCACTGGTCAGCGACACAGACGCGCGCTTGAGCACAGGCTTCGAAGAGCACCTCGGCGGTGCTGCCTGCACGGCTGCCATTCAGCTCTGGCGACAACGGGAAGACCTGCCCTTCACTTTGGAAGCTCTGCTCAAGACACCCAGCGATGGACTGACCGTACAGGTACTAGGGGGCCAGATTGCCCCGCTGCAGTTGAGCGGCCAGGCGGCCTTGGTGGGGCAACTGCAAAATGATGATGATCCCCTCGAAACCACGAACTTGAAGCTGGCCCTGCGCGCCTCAAGCCCTGACCATGCGGCCCCGCTGCTCAGCCTCGCATGCGAGCCTGAGCCATTATCCGATTGGCAGGTAGACATCCGCGCAGCCGGAATAGACATAGAAGACCCGGAACTGGCCAAGCTGATCGCCTCTCTGATCCCCGAAGGCAGCAAGATCAACGGTTTCGCCGATGGCCACATCCTCTTCAGGCCGGGGCAACCGATCTCAAGCACAGCTCTTTGGCTGGACTGCCCTCTGATCACCATCCCTGCTTTTCCTGAACCCGTGGGACCCGTACGCGGGAGGATGGTGCTCACCCCCGAAGGCTTGATCACCAGCCCTCAACTGGAAATCAGTGTCGCCGGCATCACAGCGGTACTGACCGGCCTGAAGCTCGATCCAAACACCACGGAAGTACACGCGATAACCAACATCCAAGCCAGGGATGTTCCCTTGCACGAACGTCAACTCAATCTGCTTTTGGGTGAAGAGACTGCTGCAGCGCTAATAGAGGAACTCAATGCCCAGGGCCTGCTCTCGATCGAGTCAGGAGTCCTTGAGCTGATCATCACAGAAGGTAAGGCACCAATGGTGCGCTTCGATGGCAGCGTCACCCTTCGGGATGCAAGCATGGCCATCGGCCTGCCAATAGAAGTTCAGCGCATGGGGCAATCAGAAGTCACCCTGATCAGCGAGGAAGGTGGGATACGGGTGCGAGTCAAGGTGGTGGACTTGAACGCATCCCTCGCGGGCCGCAACCTTGAGGGCGCGTCTTTCCAAGCCACATTCATCGAGCCACGGCTGGTGATTGAGGACTTTCACGCAGGATTTGAAGGGGGACAACTGGCCACCGAAGGACTCAAACAAGGGGGAACGGCAAGTTTCTTTTCCATGGACCTTGCCGACCCCTTCCCCTTCAGCCTGTCGGCAGCTTTGCAGACTGTGGATGTGGGCCAGCTGACACGTGGCATGTTTCAGTCAGAATTCGCCAACGAAGGACAGCTGAACGGAAACCTGCGGCTGAGCGGAGAACTGGGAGACCTTCTGGGGGTTCGCGGAACCGGACGCATCGAGTTCAGCGACTCGAGCCTCTGGGCTATCCCGGTTTTTCAAGCGCTCTTCGCCACCCTGGGCTTCGACAGCACGGCGACCTTTAGCAACATGGAAACCTGGATCAACCTTGAAGACGGTGTGATCAGCATGAGCGGCATGCGGCTCAAGAGTGATTTGCTCTCGCTCGTGGGCGAAGGCACCCTCGACATTGAAGGAGATCTGAACTACTCGATGGAAGTGCGCTATAGCCTAGTCGACAAGTTTGGCATCTTGAACAAGATCATCTACTTGCTACAGGACGAGCTAATTCGAATTTCCATCGAAGGCGACATGAGCCGGCCCATAGTGCTGGCCCGGGGATTCCTGAGCCGCTTCACCAGCCACCAGCGCCAGGGACGCCGCTTGCCAATTCCACCACTCTCGACCCTTCCACGGGTCTGGTAGAACATCCGCCCACGCCACCAGCCCATGCACGACTCACCCAAACCTGACATCCAAGTGGTCATCCTTGCCGGCGGCCGAGGAACCCGATTCTGGCCCGCCAGCCGTCGATCCCAACCCAAGCAGTTCTTGCCCATAGGGAAGGAGCAATCCCTCTTGGCCGCGACTTGCGAGCGCCTCAGTGGCTGGATCCCACCCGAGCAAATCTGGATCGTAACTGGAGAAGCCCACACTCAAGCATCCGCCGAGGTGTGCCCATCAATTCCCACGAACCAAATCCTGGCGGAACCCTGTGGCAAGAACACCTTGCCCGCCATTGCCCTCGCCAACGCCCACATCACGCGCAAGAATCCCGATGCCGTGCAGATTGTCTTGCCAGCGGACCACATCGTCGCCCCGAAAGGTGCCTTTCAAGACCTACTCGACACAGCGGTGCGCACGGCCCAGGAACGACCCGAAGCCCTGATCACTCTGGGCATACGCCCGACCCACCCTGCCACGGGATTCGGTTGGATCGAGGTTGGCGAGGAACAAGTATGCAGCGCAACCCAAGGCGCCACCGAAACAAAGGCCCATGCAGTGCAGCGCTTCGTGGAGAAGCCCGATGCCGAGCGCGCCTTGCAATACCTCGAGTCCGGTCAATTCCTGTGGAACAGTGGCATGTTCGTTTGGAGCAGCGGCGCCATCAGCGCCGCCCTTTCCCAATACGCGCCCGGAACGCATCAAGCGCTCAAGGACGCTCCGAAATTGACAGACCTCACGCCCGTCTATGAAACACTGGAGTCCGCCAGCATAGACACCGCAATCCTGGAAAAAGCCGAACAGGTGCTGGTGTTCCCGGCCGACCTTTCCTGGAGCGATGTTGGTTCCTGGGAGAGCCTGACCGAAGTGGTGCCCGCAGACTCCCAGGGCAACCACGCGGACGGGGGCGGTGATCTGATAGCGCTCGATGCCCACAACTGCATAGTGCACACGCCCCCCGAGACCCTGATCTCCCTGCTGGGCGTCGAGAATCTGGTTGTGGTGCGCGCAGGCAATGCGGTGCTGGTGGCTCCCCGGGATCGCGGCCAGGACGTGCGCAAGTTGGTGGATCTGCTCGAAACCCAGGGGCCCCAATTCCTTTGAGCGCGCTCCCCCCAGGCAGCGCCCTGGCCATTGACCCCGGCTCCAAGCACACGGGCTTTGCCATCAGCGATCCACTGCGTTTGATCATCGAGCCGCTGGAGACCTGGCATGGACCTGGAGAAAGCGAGGCCCTGCTCAGGGCCATCGACGCCCTGGCGGTGGATCGTCAACTGGGAGTCATCTTGATTGGCCTGCCGCTGAATGCGGACGGCTCCGACAGCGCACGTTCCGTTTTGATCCGCGCTTTTGCGCCTAAGCTCCAAGCACGCTTCAAGAACCTCAAAGTGATCCTGCGAAACGAACACCTCTCCACGAAGGAAGCCGAAGTCCGGCTCCACGATGCGGGCTACCGGGGCGCCGAAATCCGCGACCGCTCGGATGCCTGGGCGGCCATGGTCATCCTTGAGGAGTGGGTGCTCCTGGGCGAACCCGTCACTCTGGAGCCGGAAGCACGCGATTGAGCCACTTGCTCAAGGCGTCATTGGCCCGACTAGCATCGCTACCCTGAAACAGGTGGTGCCCCAGGCCATCAAGATCGATGACTTCCAAGCCTTCGCTCGTGGCAAACTCGGCATTGCCAGCCAGCCCATTCCCGCGCAGCACCAGGGTCGGACAATCCAACTCGGTGAGGCGTGGCATGGACTCGTTCAAGGCACGCCCAGCTTCTTCGATCGCGCGCAAGCTGATTCGATCATGGGTCAGGGGATTCGCATCCCATTCAGCCGCAACTTCCCCATCCCCGCTCAAGAGAGAACCCGTATAGCCTGTGGTCCCCATGCTGGCGCCCGTCACCTTCTTGAAGAACTTGGAGAAGCCCTTGGGTTGTTCTGGAGGCGCGAAGGGAATCGAAGCCAGAGGATTCGCCAGCACCAGCCCCGCCAAGGTTCCAGGCCGGCTCAAGGCAAAGTGTGCCCCGTACAAAGCGCCGAGCCCAACCCCCACCAAGACCTTGGGGGCGTCCGGCATGCGGTAGGCAAGATGATCCTGAATCTCTCCCAGGTCACGCTCCACCTCACGCAGACCCGCCGAGTGACCGCGCTCTCCCTCCGAGCGCCCATGCCCACGTAAATCCGGCAGGGCCACTGCCCAACCCTCACCGGCGAGGACGCTAGCCAGGCTGCGGTAGCGTTCCCCCACATCCCCCGCGTCATGAATGATGGTCACCGCTCCCCGTGGAACTCCCCGGGCAGCGAGTTCCAGCACGCTCAAGAGCGCCATGCCTTTCATTGAGTCATGTGAAAGGCCAGCAGCCACCTCGCCCTCCTCATTGGACTCACGCAGTTCAAGGTTGGTCAAGAAGAAGTCGTCTTGAGACATTGATTACCGGGGATTGGGAGGAGGGGGAATTCAGGCAGCGAATCAGCGGGCCACATAGGTGCCGCCGTTCTCTTCCGCCAGCCTACGCAAGAGATAGGCGTCCTGTGCACCGGAAAGCCCGATGGTGTGGATCACAATTCCCGCAGTCCGATTCCACTCGCGCACATAACGCAGAATCGGCTCGGGACTGACGACCAAACCCACCGAAGGCTTGCCGTCAGTCAGCAAGAAAATCGTATCGATCGGTGGGTCGGACCATTTGTCTCCAAGGCTGACCTCAGCCACATCAAAGCCCTTACGCAGGGCTCCAAAAATATTGGTGCCCCCGACCGCGGTCAGGCCCTTGAGAAAAGGTGCTATCTCAGACCGCCGCGCTGGTGTCATTGTCTGCAAGCCGTCCTTCCAGAGACGAACATCACTGGCGTACATGATGATCGCAAAGGTCGCATCATCGCGCAGCCCCCCCATGGCGCGCGCCAGGTCGCTCAAGGCGACCTCCAGCCGCGAACGCTCGCCACTCTTGGGCATGTCCGCAGGCTGATTGGGATTGTCCCCGGGGTTGTCGCGCACCACTATCGAATAATTCATGGAGCCCGAGAGGTCCAGGATGAAGGCCACGTTCTGACTCTCCGTGCGGATACCGAAAAAAGTCACGCCGCCCCCATCGCCCTCTTCCATCAGGGGGTCCTCTGCATCAGATGCGGTGGGCTCAAAGGTGGACTCCACATCCTTCCACCAACGTTGCCAGAGCGCAGTATTGGGCAGGAATTTTTGGCCGGTCATGCGCCTTAGGGCTGTGGCCAGGTCTGTGCGTTCCCGTCCACCTGCTTCCGCCAAACGCGCGATCAAGACCGGCACCCCGGGTGCATGACGTAAGTCACTGATCGCCACCGCAGCGGCAGTGCGCACGATCCAGGTCTCGTGGTGAATCCAACGGGTCAAGAGTCCCTCGACAAAACCAGGTGCCTTAGGGCCACCAAGTTCCACGATGCCACGGATCAGGAGTGCGATGGCAGCCGGTTCCTTTTCAGCCTGCAGCACGGCAAAGGCCTCGCTGCGAGCAAGATCGGTGTCCGTGCGGGTCAGGATCTCTATTGTTCGCAGGCGCGCGCCGTCTTTCAGCTTGGAGAGCGATCGCGCAAGGCCCTTGATGGATCGTTTGCGAGCGGTCTCATCTTCACGAACGATAGCCTTGGCGCTGGCCAGCACACAGGCATCGGCGGCGGCGGCCATGCGCAACATCAGTGCGTGCATGACAGCCCCTTCCACCTTGGCCCGCTCGTATTGAGCTGAGGTGCCAGCCCCGACGCGGCCGCCATTGCGTGCGGCTTCATCCTGCAGGCGGCCTTCCAATTCGATGGCGTCTTCTTCGGCACGGGGCAACTTGCGCAATAAACGCCCACGCTCTTTCATCAAATTGACCATCACCCCATGAAGCTCGAGGCCTGCACCCGCAGTTCCTATGCGGCCCAAGAGATCAATACCAGCCAAGCGCTCATTCCAGTCCTCGCTCTTCTCGATCAGCTTGCCCAACTGCTTGTCGATCGAGCGCCGATCGGAAGTCCCCAGGCCAAGGACCATGCCGGTCCCCTTCTCATGCAACAAGCTGAGCCAGGGCTCGGCCCGGCGCAACTTGCGTTCCTGACGCGAGAGTTCTACAGAAGTTGACTCCAGCCACTTGACCGCGTTCTTGACTGCATCTTCCAGGGAGTCATCGCGCTCTGCGCGCAGGCGCAGGCTGGCAAGAACACGCTCGTCATTCTCCTTGAGCAGGGTCAGACGATCGACCTCTTCCCGCAAACCTGATGCAGTGGTGTGCATGTGCAGGATCTCTTGCATGACCACATCCCAGGCCTTGCGCCCACCAATGGCCACCAAGCCCTCCAGGCCGGCCCTGCGCTTGTCCTGATCACGCCCCCGGGCGTTGACCTGAAAGACCTTGGTAGCGTCTTCCAGATCGTCTCCTGGTTGCACAGCCACCCGCTCGCTGGCCCTCAAGCCACCTGTGGGGTGCGGGACAGCAGGTGTCGCCAGCAAGGGGAGCAGGAGGATCAACAGGGGGGCGCGCATGGGGCTCGAGGGGGTCCCTAATTGAGGACGAGTAGCCCAGCCTACTCGGGTCCCCCCCCTGACGCATATGCTGGGGGCGGATGTGAGAGGCCGAGCGGCCGCTCCTCGTGGTGCCCTCGGGCATCGGCGGGGGGAGGAAAGTCCGGGCTCCACAGGTCAGGGTGGTTGGTAACGCCAACCGGGCGCGAGCCCAGGGAAAGTGCCACAGAAATCAAACCGCCTACCTCGCGCAAGCGAGCGGCAAGGGTGAAACGGTGCGGTAAGAGCGCACCGCGCTCCTGGTGACGGGAGTGGCAAGGTAAACCCCACCCGGAGAAAGATCGAATAGGGGAGGAACGGTGACGACCTGCACCATTCAAGCCTCCCGGGTAGATCGTTTGAGGCCTGGGGCGACCCAGGTCCCAGAGAAATGGTCGCCCTCCCCCCCGTGGGGAGGACAGGACCCGGCTTATGGGGTCTCTCACATCCACTTTCCCCCTCGCAAGCCCTGGGAAATGCACGGCCATTGGGAACAACCAAGACAGCCCCACCAGGATTCCTCTGGATAATTCCGCCAGCAAGAGCTGGGCCTTGGAATTCTGCCCTGCGCGTCACAGTTCTGGTCTTCTGGCCAGTCTGCTCCAGACTTCCGAAAGGACCAGGGGGAAAAGCGTCTTCCTAAGGCGACTTCCATGCCTCGCTGCCCAGGCAAGCCACAACATCTAGCGTTTGAACAACGCTCCAACCCAGCATGTTGACAGAATCACGCAGGGGACATACCTTTCTGCCAACGAGTCGTACTGAACCCCGCCGACGCCCGTCGGCCCAAATCAATGCGACGACCCCAAGCCTCCCCATGGAATTCATCCACGTTGTCCCCCGCGAGAAGCTCTTCCAGGAGTCCACCCCGCACGGTTTCGTGGCCTTTGGTGGAGACTTCAGCGAGGAGAGCTTCATGGGCATCCTCGAGAGAGAGGGCTTCTTTGTGGAACGGGCTTACGCCGAAAGGACGCCTGCCCTCAAGCAACCGATCCCCTACTGCCTGGTGATCAAAGAAGACCAGGTCTTCTTACTAACCCGCAGCAAGCAAGGCGGCGAAGCCCGCCTGCATAACAAGTTGTCCATCGGAGTCGGCGGTCACGTTGAACCAGTGGATCTTCCTACTTCCGAGGAGCTTGAGCTCCATCCTGATTGGAATCGAAGAAATCCCATCCCCAAGGCTGCCCTGCGCGAGGCAACCCTGGAAGAGCTTGAGATCGAGGGGGATTTCAAACTCAAGACGGTAGGGCTAATCAACGACGACACTAATCCGGTTGGATCTGTGCACATCGGAATCGTGATGTTGCTGATCGTGGACGGCTCCGTGCGTGTCCGCGAAACCGAGCAGCTCAGTGGCAAATTTGTCAGTCTCGAAGAACTCAAGCAGTTCGCTCGAGACGGGGCAAATCTCGAAACCTGGTCCAGTCTTCTCGTGCCAGAATTGGACCAACTTGTGCCGCAGTTAATGCGTTCCTGAGCAGGGGCCGCATCCAACCTCCCCTTCCACCATCGTCTTCCCCTGACCTGCGCTTTCTCGCCCAGGACAACCCGGCCAGGAAGCCGGGACAACGGACATTCCGCACCTATGACCATTACTCAGAAGACTCCACAACCCTCCCACCACCTCATGTATGACCAGCTCAACGCTGCCAGGACCGCAGACAAAATAACAATCCACTTTCGTGACGGCCGTGTTGCTACGGGCTGCCTGGCATTCAACTACTTGCATGGCACAGGACGGGTGATCGACCCCGATCAAAAAATCTCTACGGACTTTTCTATCGAAGAGATTCGAGATCTGAAGCTCTCCTGATCTCTGCGGCGGTCCACTCTCAAGTGGGCAAGGACCGACCGCATAGCACCGGAGCTTCCATCAGTCGCCTCACATTGGCCGCCCCACCAGGGGCAGCGCACATGTGGGGCGACTGCTTTTGGGAGAGACTCTGCCTGCAACAGAACAAGAAAGACCGTAGGTTGATCCCATGCGACTACTGGAACACAGGCCCTGGAAAGAAAAACTCCCGCAACTCTCGGCCTGGGCGCTCTTTGCATGCACGCTCGCGGCCTGCGGCGGCAAGGACGTTCAAGCAACCGGGATTGCAAGGCCTGCCCGTGGACTCTCAGACGGCCGGGATCTGGGTCCACTGCTGGCCGGACGGCGCCTGACCCTGCCCCTCACAAGCCGCTCGGAAATCGTACCCCGAGGTGAGATCCAGAGTACCGGTTTCGGCCCTGAGGATAGGCCAGAGGCCTGTTTTCAGGTCCGAACCGTAAATGGGACCTCAGCGGGCACGGCCCGAGCCCTGGTGATCGAACATCCAACCGACCAGCAGGTGCTGGCCACCGAGCAGGGCTGGTTCCAGACGGGGCCGCCGCTCCTGGCACGCAGCATCGAGCCCCAGGCCAGCTCCCTGCTGGCCCGCCAGGACGGGCACTGCGCCAGCGGAACGCTACGGGTCACGGCGCCCCCCTGCGCCAGCGGTGTGACCCTCTGGCTAGTGATCCTCTCGGGTTCCAAGATGCAGGAGTCGCTGCACCTCGACGATCAGGAGCTACAGATGCCAGCCGCTCCCCGGGGTGCATTGGTAGTGCCCTGGTCTGGGTTGCAAGCCTTCGAAATCAAGACCAGCGGCCCCATCGATCAGATTTATTTCTGCGAGCAGGCGCAAGAAGTGGGACACCTTGCTGCCTGGCAGGAAGTCTCCTTCAAGACGGATGCTCTGCATGTTCCGCTGCCTGAAGAACCCAATCAGGAGCTGACGATGACCCTGCTACTTGAGATTCTGGAAGCTCCCATGGGATTTCCCGCAGACCCTCACGGGACCAGCACCTCACCCAGCCCCGCCTTGCGCGATGTTGCCTCCGAAGCAGGACTTCAAGTGGTGCACCTGGAGGGACCCGATCTGCAACTGGACATTCGACCAACCATGGGACCGGGAGCGGCTTGGGGTGACTTTGACGGGGATGGCTGGCTGGATCTGTTTCTGCCGCAAGGTGCTGGCCGACCAGAACAGGACCCCCTGCTCCATCGCTTGTTCAAGAACCAAGGGGACGGCACCTTCGAAGACATCTCTTTCGATGCAGGTCTCGGGGGCGGCGACGCCAGCATGGGCGCCCTGGCCTTCGATGCAAACGGGGACGGCAAACTCGACCTGTATCTGGCCTGCCAGGGGCGCGACCGGTTCTTCCTCGGCAAGGGAGACGGCACTTTCAAGGATGCCTCAGACCTCCTGCCCCCCTCCGATCTTTGGAGCGCGTCTGTCTGCGCCGCAGACTACGACGGAGACGGAGATCTGGACCTATACATCACGCGCTACTTGGAATATGACCCTGGCCAGCTGCCGCCAGATTCTGAAGGCGCGAGCATGCGCCGGGAGGATCCACTACCAATGCTGCCCTACCTGTTTCGTGGCCAGCCCAATCAACTGCTCCGCAATGACCTCGCAGGGGGAGTACTGGCTTTCAGTGATGTGGCAGAGAAACTAGGAGTACATGACCCGAAGACGCAACGAGTAGGCAAGGAGGCACAGGATTCCCCAGGCCTCGGGATGCAGGCGATCTGGTGGGACTTTGATAGGGACGGTGACCAGGACCTTTATGTGGCCAATGATGTGACTCCCAATGTGCTCTACGAAAACAACGGCAAGGGTGGCTTTCGGGAGGTGACACTGGAGGCCGGCCTCGACGATCCCCGCGGGGGAATGGGCCTCGCCATCGGAGACCTGGAGCGCGATGGGGATGAGGACCTGCTACTGACCAACTGGGAGCTGGAGTCCAACGCCCTCTATCTCAACCTGCGAGAACGACGCTTCAGTGGGCGCACACGGCGGCCCCGTTTCCGCGACGCAGCGATTGCGAAGGGACTGGCCCGATCAAGCATCGGGGTCACTTCCTGGGGACCAGTACTGTTCGACTTGGAACTCGACGGGGACCTCGACCTCTTCGTGGCCAACGGTTACACCAGCCCGGACTATTCCTCTACAGGAATCTGCGTGGGGCAGGCCGACCACCTGTATGTGGCTCAAACGGACGGCACCTTTGTGGAAATGAGCGACACGCAAATGGAGAAGAAAGCCCTGCCCGCCGCCTCCCGCGGCGCAATTGCCTGTGACTATGACCAGGATGGTGACGAAGATCTGCTCGTGACAACCAACAACGGAGCTGTCCGTCTTCTGCGCAATGACTCGAAGCGCGCCAAGGGACACACTTCGATTCGCATCCGCCTGAAGGGCAAAGGCGCAAATACCCAGGGAATCGGTGCCGAAGTGACCCTCTCCACAGCCAATGGCCGATACCGCCGCAGCCTGCGAGCGGGCGAAGGCTATCTCACGGGTGGTCCGGGAGAACTAGTCTTCGGCCTAGGCGCCTGTAAGGGTCCGATCGATGCTCATGTGCGGTGGCCTTCAGGCACGGAAACCGAGCACACGGAACTCCTGGTGGGCGGGCTTGTAGTACTCAGCGAAGAGTAACGTCGACGCCTCAGGTCCAATCCTCGATGTGAACACCCACCTCGCCGATCCCCTGACGCGCGTGTAATTCGTGATAACGCCCCCTGGCGGCCATCAACTCCAAGTGGCTTCCCTCTTCCACGATGCGCCCCCCTTCAATCACCAAGATGCGGTCTGCACCTTCGATGGTGGACAAGCGGTGAGCGATCACAAAACTTGTGCGACCTTCGAGTACGCGCTCAAGGCCCTTTTGAATCTGCAGTTCGGTCTCCATGTCGATGCTTGAGGTCGCCTCATCCATGATCAGAATCCGTGGCTCAGCCAAGATCGCCCTGGCAAAAGAAACTAGTTGGCGCTCACCAGCAGAGAGCAAGCTCCCCCCGGCCCCCACGTTGAAGCCGTAGCCCCCAGGCAGACGAAGAAGCGTCTCCTCAGCACCCACCGTGCGCGCGGCCCTGTGCACCTCTTCATCTGTGGCGTGCAATTGACCATAGCGAATGTTCTCCAGCACGCTTCCGCTGAACAGATGCGGATCCTGCAAGACAATCCCAAGATGTGACTGCAACCAATCCAGACTGCGCTCACGCAGATCGCATCCATCAATGGAGATCACGCCGCCGGTGGGCTCGTAGAAACGACAAAGCAGACTTACCAGGGTCGACTTGCCTCCGCCGGTGGAACCCACCAAAGCCACGGTTTCCCCCTCGGGCACGGTCAAGTTGATGCCCTCAAGTACCATCTCGCCAGGAAGATAGGCAAACTCCACATCCTGGAAGACAATTCTGCCCATCTGATCCGGATCCCCATCGATAGCCCGACCTGGCACAGGGTCCTGGGCCTGATCGGCGATCTTCTTCTTCACCAATTCTGAATCACAGATCGCCGGCTCTGTAGCGATCATTTCGATGATGCGCTCTCCAGAAGCTTGAGCCATCTGCATCTCGCTGAAAATATGTGCCAGTTGCTGAAGGGGTTCAAACAACATGCGGGTGTAGCTCAAGAACGCCACCAGAGTACCCAGGCTGATCACGCCGCCCACGACCTGATAACCGCCCAGGATCAAAGCCGCCGCGGTAGTCAAGCTACCAATGGACAGGATGACGGGCAGGTAGGCAGCGGCCAACACCGCGTTGCGCACGCTGGACTCGAACATGGCGTCGGTTTTTTTCTCGAAGCTCGCCAGGTTGTCCTGCTCGCGCACGAACGACTTGGTGGTCAGAACCCCCTGGATCGACTCGTTGAAATCGGCGGTGATCGTAGAGTTGATCTTGCGAATCGAGCGCGAGGCAGCGAGCATGCGCTTTTGAAAGAATCGACTGGTAAGCGCCAACAGCGGCGCTGCCAACAGGACCAAGAGAGCCAACTTCCAACTGAGGTACAGCATGACGCAGGCGATGCCCACTAGGAAGGTCGATGCCCAGAGTACGTCCAACGCGCCCCAGGCCAAGATCCGCGCAAGGCGTTCACAGTCACTGGTCATGCGTGCCATCAACCAACCAATGGCCCTCTTGTCGAAGTAGGCAAACTCCAACAACTGCAACTTGCCGAACCCCGCTTCGCGAATGTCCGCTGCCATGTGGGCCTTCAAGAAGCCAGCGTAGCGGATGAAAAAGAACACGCTGCCGCTCAGGCCCACGATCAATGCGGCATAGGCCCAAAGATAGGGCATCAACCAATGGCTGCCTTCGGGCAGACCACCGCCCGATTCCGTCAGCTGAATCATTTCATCGATCAATGCCCGAGACACGAGAGGGAAACAGACGTCACAAAAACCCGTTGTCAATGCAAAGAAAGCGAGGCCCGCCAATTGCCGCTTGTAGCGCAGGGCATAGCTGAACAGCTCGCCCCAAAGAGCAAGATCGAGACCCGAGGCCTGACCCATATCCTCTCCATCTGGCACCTTGACCTGCTCGGCGCTCATGGACGAACCTCATTGGTCTTGGATTCACCAGCCAGGTCCGGCCCATTGCCATGGGAATCGATCTGACGTGTAAATGCACTCTGGATCTTCCACAAACGCGAATACGCGCCTCCCTGAGCCAGCAATTCCTCATGCGCTCCCCGCTCCACTACGCGGCCCTGATCGAAGACCAGAATCAGATCTGCCTGAGTCACGCAAGACAAGCGGTGGGCAATGATGATCGTAGTGTGCTGGCCATGCCGTTGCCGAAGAGCTCTCATGATCAAGCCCTCAGTCTCATGGTCCACCGCTGAAAGGGCATCATCGAGAATCAAGATCGGAGCTTGCTTGAGCAGCACCCGGGCAATCGCCAAGCGTTGCTTTTGCCCGCCTGAGAGAGTCACACCCCGCTCGCCAAGCATAGTCCCATAGCCCTCACTGAAACCCTCGATGGAATCATGAATCGCCGCAGCACTCGTAGCGGCCTGAATGTCCTCGCTGCTCGCGGTGGGGCGACCGAAGAGCAGGTTCTCATCGATAGTTCGTGCGTAGAGAAACGGGTCCTGCATCACAACAGCGATCTGCTTGCGAATGAAGTCCCGGGACAGCCCCGAAAGCTGGTGCCCATCCAATTCAATAGAACCCGAGCCGCCATCTCCATCGTAGTCATACAAGCGCAACAGCAACCGGATCAGGGTGCTCTTGCCCGAACCAGGCGGACCCAAGAGCGCCAGGGTCTGACCCGCCTGCAGCTCAAAACTGACCGACTGCAGGACTTGACGAGCTTCCTGTTGATCGTCCCCTTCCCTTGAACCACCCCGTTCCATTTTATTTTCGCGTCCGTATGAGAAGCTCAAATCCTTTATGCGAATCGACCCCGACAATTTCGAAGGTGCATTCTCAAGGACCCTATCGGTGGCATCCTCATGATGCACGGCCAACACCTCCCCCAACCGTCGCAGGGAAACCCTCGCCTTACCAGCATCAACTAGGGTGCGACCCATCTGACGCACTGGCCAAATCACATACGCCGAATACATGGTGAAGGCAACCATGGTGCCCAGGGTGATTTCTCCCCGCAGGGTCCACCAGGCGCCAAAGAACAGCACAAGTCCCCCCTGGCTCATGCACACCAGATCAGAAAAACCCCAAAAGCGGGCCAAGAGCTGCATTAGCAAATTGGTCTTGTCCCGGTGCTCGTGGTTTGCCGCGTTGAACTTCTGCTCCTCGAACTCACGCCGTCCAAAAGACCGCACCACCCGAATCCCCGTCAAGTTCTCCTGCAAGACCGTGGTCAGGCGCGCCTCCGCTTCGTCAACCTCCTTGAAATACTGGGTCAATCTGCCAAAGAAAAACGCCGAGTAGATCACCAGTAAGGGCAAGAGAGCCAGAGTCACCCAAGCCAGGGGAGCGGACAATGCGAACAGCACCGGAGTCACGCAGACCACAAGCAGAATAGAGCGGCCGATCTCCACAACCTGAGCCGCCAGAAACACCCTCACGGTCTCCACATCGCTTGTGCAACGCTGGACCAGATCCCCGGTCTCGGCCGTATCGAAGTAGGTGGCGGGCAGAGCGGCTAGATGGGAGTGCAGGGTGTTGCGCATACTGCGCACAATGGCCTCCGAAGCCCGTGCCGCCAAGTGGCCCTTGAGATACTGAAACAACCCCGCCATGGCCGTCACCACAATGATCAGCGCTCCGGCAACCATCAAGCTCGCCACCACCCCCGTACCAACACCAAGGGCATCGGCCACCGAGCGCACCCACTCGGGAGTGACGAAGGAATACCGCCCCCCATCCTCGCCCTCCAGAGGAACAAACCCGTCGATCATGCTGCGAATCACAACGGGAACGACAAAAAGCAACCCAATCCCTACAGCCATAGCCCCCACCGAAGCCAGGTACGGGCCGCGGTAGCCACGGGTCAGCCCATAAAGGCCAAGCGGTTTGCTGTTTGCTGAGGGGCTCAAGGCATGAGGGAACAATCCGCATCCCGCAGAAAGTACCGATCCCAGAAGATACCCTTTCGGGTCTCGCAGAATCAGATCCGAATATCCACCCTGCGGAGATCTTACGCAAGTCCAGACTAACGGGGCCCGCCCAACACCAAAGGGGATCAACACATTGCATAGACAATCTTTCCCCGCCGAACGCCGATCAGCTGGCCCCGCTCCAGGATCATCCTTGCGCAGCACGATTAGCCCCCAATCCGTAGCCTGGTCCAGGTCTGCCAAATCCCAACCGGGTCCTTGTCGCACAGCAAGGACGTGCTGCTGCCAAAGCCTGTTGCCAGCGCGCAGGCCGCGCGCCTCAATTCAAGAATCTCGGCTCAGCGCCCCCCGTCCTCATAGGGCGGCATCTCGGGCTCCAACTCCACATGCACCGCGTCTGCAACTCGGTTGATGTAATTGAAATAAGAGATGGTTTGGATCGCACTGTGAACGGCCTCGTCAGACAAGCCCTGATCCCGCAGGCCCTGTATATCTGCGGCGGTCATAGCAGCTGGAGAATGGGTCAGTTTTTCTGCATAGATGCAGAGGGCGGTGTCCACCGCGTCAAGATTCGCCCCGCGCCACTCTTCCAGCACCCGCTCGGCGGTCTTGGGGTCGCCCCCCTCATTTTCGATCTCAACCCGGAGATCGTCCGCATGGGAGAGCATTCAGTAATGACAATCGTTGGCTTTGCTGACTACCGTGGCCAGCATCTCGCGCTGGCGTCGAGAGAGAGCGTTCCCTTCCTTGACGATGTTGCGGTAGAGCCCCATAGACGAGTCCAGTACACGCGGGTCGAGGCTCATGGAACGCACGATCCCAAACACCTTGCCCACGCGTTCGATTGAAGCTGAATATGTCTTTGCTAAGCGCCCGCTGGCTTCGTCCGGGGCAATGGTCTTGATCCAAGGCATGAACCTAGCCTACGCCAAATCAGGGGGAATGGGCTTATCCATGTTTGGTCCAAGCCCCCAGAGAATTGGCATGGCGCTGTTTGATCTCCGCCAAACCCTCACAACGGCGAGCCAGTTCCACTTCTCCATGCTGTGCCAGAAAGAAAGCGTATTGCAAATACCAACGGGCCACTGTTTCACAGGCCTGCTGAGCGATTCGCACTACGAGTCGCGGACCGCTCATGCGGGCAACCATGGCCAGTGCGCGGGCGAGGACACGGCGACGAAAACTCGTCATGCGCGGTCTTGCGCCCAGGCTGCGTAGCATGCTCTGGACCTCCTGCACGACCTCGCTGCCTTCGCGATTGACTCGCTCAAGAGAATCACCAAGAGCACTGTCTTCAACCAACCTCCCCAGGTGATCGCAAATTGCCCGAGCACCGAATTCCGACAACAACGCCAACCTCAACTCCCGACAGAGGGCCTGGCGGGCCTGGCTGTCCAGGTTCGCCCCGAGAACCGCTCCTTTAGAAGAAACGGGGCTTGTGGATCCGGAGTCCGATTTCATCACAGGGGAAAAAGTGCCTCGATTGCTCGTCGCTCGACAGGTGCCGCCGAATGGGGATAGAACTCCCTCAGAGCATCCCGGGCCTGCTGGTTGCCAATGCGCCGCAGAGCAATTACCGCCGCCCGCGACAAGCGCGGATCGGAGTGCCCCAAGAGGCCCACCAAATCCTCCACCAAGCCCGGAGCCTCGCGGCCCCAGTCCCCGAGCAAAGCAATCGCAGCGGCCCGGGGGCCAGCAGGGGCCAACGGAGCCAGAGCCCAGGAACGCACGATCGGCAGAGCTTGCTTCGAACCAAGAGTTTCCAGAGCAGCAACCACATGCACTGCCAGGCGCCCCGCAGAATCATCCACCTGCATCACCCCTGGGGCCTTGATCAACTCTTCGACCCAACGCAGACCCCGTACGGGATCAGCTTTGACCCCCAACATGACTGCCGCGCCCGCGCAATCCCATGAGGGCGCAGAAACAAAAGCAGCTTGGGCCAGCTCAAACAAGCTGGTGGAAGGGGTGAAATTCACCAAGGCCTGCAACACGGCCCGGCGCAAGAGAACAGAGTCATCGTCCACTGCCAAGGCGCTGAGGAGATCCCGCGCTCCAGCACTCTGAGTCTGTCCCAGAAAACGCGCCGCTTCCACGCGCACGGCCTCCACGGGGTCCGCCGCCAGGCGCCGAGCCGCAGCGGAGAGAGCTTGCCTTCGGGCACCTTCGGGCAATCCTGGCCACTGTTCTCCAAGTGAGGCCAGGGCCTCCATTCGACCCATGGAGTCCGGAGCCTCATATACCAGCATGATCTGGGTCGCCAACTCATGGGCCTCGATGCGTTCCCCAGGAATCCAATGCAGAGGATCAAACCGCACCCAGAGCAGCTCCCCATTGGTGGCAAGTTCAAGCGTCTGCTTGCGCTGGTTGAGCATCACGCGCTTGCGTTGGATCCCGGTGCTTGTACGCCACTCGATCTCAGCCGGGGTCACAAAAACCGTGGGAGTACCCGGACGCAGGCTATGGATTTGCTCGATGGTCACCCGGGTCGGCCCCTCTTCCGAACGCCGCGACCAACTCAGGCTGAACTTGGGCAATCCGGGGGAGAGCAACCACTGTTCAAAGTGCTGGGTCAAGTCCAAACCCGAAGCAGCTTCAAGACTGCGCTGCAAATCGATGGAGGTCACGCCCGAATTCTCATGGCCCCCCACATAGGCCCGCAATCCCGCAAAAAAAGCCTCGTCCCCCAAGACAAAGCGCAGGTGATGCAAACGACTGGCGCCACCCTGGTACACATGGCCAGTAAAGAAGAGATCCAGGGGGTCGATGCAAAGACCATGCACAATGGGCCGATGGGTTCTCTCATCTGCCCCGATGGCCGCAACCTGCATGTCTCTGATGTGACGCAGGAATTCCCCCTGCCCACGGGTTTTCTCATACCAAAGCAGAGTGCAGTAGGTGGCAAAGCCCTCGTTCAACCAGATCTCCGACCAGTCCGCACAGGTCAAGAGATTCCCGAACCACTGGTGCGCAGCTTCATGCACTACCAGCGATTCCGCGCCGCCGTCCATGCGCCCTCGCACATCGCAGAGAGACGCGCTGGTGATCGTAGTCGCACTGGTGTTCTCCATGCCACCGAAAGGAAAACCATCCACCGCACAGGTTGCGTACTTGGAATAGGGGTAGGGCCGACATGTGAGTTCTGCCAGGAATTCAAGCACCTGGCCTGTGGAACCCAGACTGGGTTTCAGGTACTTGGCCATGGCAGGCGTACCCACATAGGTCACAGGCACCGGGCCCCGGTCGGAGACGCTGACCAGCTCGCCCGCCACAAGGGTTTCCAAGTAAGCGGGGTGGGGCATGTGATGGGCCCAGTGCTCGGTGGCTATGGATCCCTCCAACCTGCGTTCGAGCAGCATACCCCCCGCCATGGAAGTCCAAGACGCGGGCATGTGAACGATCAATTCACTGGTTGCCCTCTCGGAGGGATGGTCCACGCAAGGGAACCAACGCCGGGCGTCTTCGCATTCGCCCTGGGTAAAACAATGTGTGGCGGGATCGTCCGGAGCGTACCAGAGTCCCCGCTGGGGAACGCCCCCATAGGCAACCACCACTTCGGCAACCTCGCCGGGAAAGAAGTCCCTGCCCAGGTCAATGGTCAACTTGTCTCCCCCATGACGCCAATCCAGCTCGCGGCCCGCTGCATCACTGACCCCCGACACTTGAAGTACCGCCAGATCGAGCACCAAACTGCGATTGCCCGAGGCCTGGCTGATCGCACGAATACGCGCAACACCTTCCATGGCCCGCTGCCCGGGCAGAAGCGTCAACTCCAGCCCATAGTGCTCCACATCCCACTCACCCCTGAGGGGTACGAGGGGCGCTGCCGCACGCCGCCCCTCAAGAAGCACTACTGTCGGCTGAACCGCTGGGGCTGTGGACACGGGCACCCTGCAAGCACAAAGGGCAAGCACACAGAGAGGAAGCGTCGCCAGAATAAGACCGGGTACGGCGGCCCTGGATGCGTGCGTCGACATGACCCCATGCTAAGCCAAGCCATACGCCGTCGGTGGGCCCCGTCCCTCGTTAGCATCCATGAAGTATGGATTTTCTGATCGAGTGCATCGGCTTTGGGCCCAAGAGCGACCCGTTGAGCCTGCAGAACCTGCTGGAAGAACAGGGCGAGCCGACCCCCTGGCGAGGGAACAGCACTAACCAGCGACGCCTGCGCCTGGGTCAAGGGCTGGAGTTACGAGGCGAACGGCACGCCAACGGAAGCTGGACCCTGCTCCCACACTATCGGGTGGACACACTCCTCAGAATCTCGACACAAGAACTCGCATCCCCAGAGGATTCGCGCTTCGAGGCCCTGCTGCATGGCTGGGCCGCACCTCCAATACCCGGTCTCTCGGCGGATGAATACGGTACATACTTGCTGAGTGTCTGGATTTCGGATGCCGCACGGCTGCCGAAACCCCTCCCCCCCGGCCACACCCTGGCCCTACATGTGGCCGGCTTCGCTGTGGACTTGGAGAACATCGGCCCGAACCAGGAACTCGCGCCAAGAACTCTCCTCGAACGCCCCAACGGCGCACGAATTGAACCTCTCGGCGGCCTCGACAATCCCGGCGGATGCGCACATCTCTCCTTGCGCATCAAAGAAGTCCGCAACCTGAAGAACCAAATCAGCGGCGAGACCGTGCAAGTCTGTTTGTGTGATGCGCCAGAGCGCCCCCTCGCTCTGCTTATCAGCCCCTGGCAGGTGGAAGCAGAAGGTCTCCCCACCCCACGCCCAGGTCTACGCATTGAAGGGACCTTTCTCTTCCTGGGAGAACTCGGCGGCGGCATCCCGGGGCCCAAGAGAGTGGCGGGGCGGGCCTTTGGGTGAAGCGAAGGAGAACCGGTTGGCCGGTACCAGCACCAGGCGCGGCACCAATCCAAACTCCCCAAGCCGAGACCAGGCCACTCTCTGTGCTCCATCGGGGTGAGCTCCTTGCCCCACGAGTATTCAGCGAAGAACATTGATCACGTTCTGGGGCTGCTCCCCGGCCTGATGACCAAGAAAGGCGCAACTCCCCGCGTCCATCCGCCGGATTCGGAGTCGCCCCCCCCGTCGGCCAGCCGGTAGGGTGCTTTCGTCTAGTCATTCAGAACTCACCATGGCACTAGGAAGCAAGACTTCAGCATCTCCTCGGAGACCCTCAATTGCCCGGGATGGACCACGGGACCTAACCGTTGTCCGTCTGGTCATGGGACTGCTCGCACTAGGCCTTCTGATTTGCGCCGCCTGGTTTGATCCCACCCAGATTGCCGCCGGAGAACACCTCTCCTGGACCGGCCTGGTCACCGAAAAGTGCCCCGGTTGCCCACTCTGTGGACTGTCACGGGGATTTGCCTTCGCTCTACGCGGCGAGTTCACAATCGCCAGCAAGCTCAATCTTGCCTTCTGGCCCTTCTTTCTCACTGCAGTCGCAGGGGCTGTCCAGGTCCCACTTGCGTTGAGAATGCTCATCTTCAAAAAGTAGACCCACCAGCATGCGTACAGTCACAATCATCTTCATTGTCCTTTCCTGCACTATCACAATCGGCGGTTTGTTCCCTTGTCTGGGTTGGATCAACTGGGTTGGAATTCCATGCTCGGGCATGTGCGCGATCCTGGGCCTGGTCGGCACAGCCAGCAAGGACACCCCAGAAACCGACAAGGGGGTTCATCTGGCCGCCCTGATCTTGGGAGTCTGCCTGATCGGAGTTGGTGCGATCCGCTGCTTCCTCGGAGGAGGAGTTGTTTGATCCAGGATCCGAAGTCGATCACGGGGCCCGGCGCGGGGCACGAGCGTTAGAGAGACTCGCCAGAGCCTCATGTTCCCCAGTTCTCCTGTGAAGGCATGCCCCACAGAGTGCTGGGGCGGACACTGGTGTGACCACCCAAGGAGGAAAGTACGACCATGGCACGGCGCTCCCGCTAGGACTGTGATGGAGAAGACTCAAACCCTCTGGCGCTCACCAGACATGGGGTAATTACCTAGATATATTGCCAGCTGAAGCATATTCTTCATTATTCCTAAGTATAAGACTGTAACTCCAGGAGGCATACCCCTAGAATCCCGGCATGTTCACCGCCGCAACAATTCTCTGGGCCAGCATGCTGCTCCTGTCGAGCACTCACGTCCCTGAAGAGGAACAAGAGACCAGGAAGATCAGGATCTACCTCGACGCTGATCGCACAGGGGTGCCCGAGTCGGGTGAATCGATCGAGAGGGGAATCCGCACCGCTCTTTCACAGGCAAAGTATCGGCTCGGAGGCCATCCGGTCGAACTCGTAGTCCGCGATCACAGGGGCAACAGTCGCCGCAGCGCAAAGCACCTGAGGGAATATCTTGAGGACGAGCGAGGGCTGGCCGTCTTTTGCGGTCTGCACTCCCCGCCCGTGCTCGCCAACATGGAGATGATCCACAAAGAGGAGATCCTCATGCTCGTTCCCTGGGCGGCGGCGGGTCCAATCACGCGCTATCGGACCGAACAGAACTGGATCTTTCGTCTCTCGGTTGACGACACGAAAGCGGGCCATGTTGTCGCCAACCACGCAATCACTCAGCGCGGCCACCGTGCTCCAGCACTTCTGCTTGAGAAGACAGGCTGGGGAAATTCCAACAAGAAAACAATGACGGCGGCTCTGAAAGAACTGGGCGTCAAGACGACTACAGCGACCTGGTTCAATTGGAGCATAACTGAGGAGGCAGCAAAGATCATCCTGCGCAATATTGCGAGATCGGGCGCGGATGCGATCTTCTTTGTGGGCAACGCCCCTGAAGGAAAGACCTTCGCGCATGCGATGACGACTATCGAACCGCAGTGGCGCCTCCCAATCTACAGCCACTGGGGAATAACCGGCGGTGACTTCAGCAAGGTGATCGGGGCGGAACTCCGAGCGACCAAAGGCTTCTCCCTTGAGTTCATCCAGACCCGGTACTCATTCCTTGACCAGCCCAACGACGAGAAAGGCAAGCAGGTGCTCGCGCACGCCATGGGACTTTATCCTGGACAGATCAAGGGTGTCTATGACATCAAAGCCCCGGCTGGGTTCATCCACGCATACGACCTGACCACAATCCTGCTCGCTGCAGCGGATGAGATCGAGTTCTCCGGTGAGATACGCGAGGACCGGCTACGCCTGAGACTTGCGCTCGAGAATCTAGACAAACCCATCCGCGGGCTGATCAAGACGTACCAGCAACCGTTTAGTGCTCCTAAAGAGGGTCACCCTGATGCCCACGAGGCCCTTGGTATCGAAGACCTGGTAATGGCCCGCTACGGGGAACAAGGCGAGATCATCCTCATCCACGACTAGCCCGCGACCATGTCTGAAGCCAGAAAAGAAAATCGTGGAAGCCCGGCATCGGGCCGTCAAGGGTTGTCCACATCATGGGCTCTTGGCTTCTTCCTCACGGGCAAGTGCATGGTCGCAGCAGGGATCACTATCGTGCTGATAGTGTTGGGCGGTGAACGCGTTCGCCTGCGCAGCGTGGAACAGATCGAGTCGCGTACCATGAAGGCGATCGGTCACAGTCTTGATTCTTTCATCGACAACCATGTCGTGATTCTCAAGGACCTCGCCAAACTGCCCCTGATCTCCCACAGTGTGATGCAGCCCGAGGCGAGACTCGCCGACCTATATGACATGATGGGATCGATCACGGTCCTGGGGCACAAGCACAACATGCTGCTCTTCGACTTCGAGGGCAAAGTGATCCACTCAACGGACAGCGTCCTTGAGGTCTCCCACATTGAAGACAAGTGGGTCCAATCGATGATGTCAGGGGAGGTCCCCGAGAGGATCGAGATCTTCGATTCGGAAGAGGAACGCTTTTGCCGCATCATCGTGCCCGTGCGCTACTCCCAGGAAATTGAAGGGTTTCTCGCGGTAGACCTCCCGGTTGGGCTCTTGCACTCGGGAGGGATGCCCTCCACGCTAATGGAGAACGCGCAAGCAGAGATCTTCCTGGAAGACGCTCTCCTCGGAAGCTTCGGGCCGGAAGTAGACAGCCCTTGGAAGACAGGCTTCTCACCCTTGTACGGATTCGGTGTCCATTTCCGGATCTCTGGCGATTCGATGGCCAGCGGATACGAGGACATCATTGGGGAACTGATTCTGGCCCTCGTCCTGGTCAATTTCGTGAGCTTGTGGATAGCGATTCTTGCCAGCAGGCGGATATTTTCGAAGCCCTTGGAGAAGCTACGGCATGTTGCGTCACTCATTTCCGAAACTGATATTCAACCTGAAGTCCCCAAGAAGCAGTTCCTTCGGGAACTCCGGGAACTGTCGCAAGCATTCGCTGGAATGCGTGCCAAGGTCCACCAACGTGAAGAGACGCTCCTGCAATCCCAGCAGCAGTTGGAAGACCGTGTCAAAGAGAGAACGGCAGACCTGGAGAATGAAATCGTAAACCGTCAGAGAATCGAGGGACACCTGCGGAAAAACTCCGACGAACTCAAGGCCGCCTACAAGCTGCAGACCGCGCATCACGAGCAAATGACGGTCCATCAAGAGGACCTCAAGACGGCCAACAAAGAACTCCTGCATGCCAAACAAGGCGCTGTTGAGGCCAACCACGCCAAGACCCAATTCTTGGCCAGCATGAGCCACGAAATCCGAACTCCGTTGACGGCCCTGCTCGGCTATCTTGAGATTCTGGAAAGTGATATCCCGAATCTCACAACTGAAACTCGGACGTACCTTGGACGACTGAACCACAATGCCGAACATCTGCTGTTTCTGATCAACGACATCCTAGACCTGTCGAAAATTGAGGCAAACGAAATGGTAGTCCAGCAGCGCAGCCAGCCCCTCTACGCTCTAGTAGACGATGTCCAGGCTCTCATGGCCCCACGGGCAGGCAAGAAGGACATTTCACTTTCAATCAAATGCAATGGACCCCTACCCGAGAGGATCGTGACGGACAGGGTTCGCCTCAAGCAGATCCTTCTCAACCTCGTGAGCAATGCTATCAAGTTCACCGAAGTCGGCGAGGTCACGATAGCCCTGAGCCTGGGCGACGATTCCCTGGATGGTGATCCCATGTTGGATATTTCGGTCCAGGACACCGGCGTCGGCATCTCCGAAGATTGCCTCCCGCTCCTTTTCCAGCCGTTTACGCAAGCCAACGCCAACCGCGACTCTGAACTCGGTGGTAGCGGTCTGGGCCTTGATATCTCACGGCGCCTGGCACGCATCCTTGGAGGCAATATCACTGTCGAAACCACACTCGGTGTTGGCAGCAACTTCACCTTTCACCACCCCCTCAATCTGGTTGTCGATTTGCAACCGGAAGACGCAATCGAGCCAGCCCATGTTCAAGAGATTTCTAGCACCAGCCTCGAGAGCATCTCAGTCCTTGTGGCGGACGACAATCAAGACAACCGCCGAATCTACGAGTTGTTTCTGAAGGCTGCCGGTGCGGAGGTGACTCTTGCAAAGGATGGATTGGAAAGCGTGCAAATGTACCGCGAGGCCGAACGCCCCTTTGACATCATCCTGATGGACATGCGGATGCCCAGAATGGACGGTTACGCCGCCACCAAGAAGCTGCGAATTATGGGGGCAACCATGCCGATAATCGCCCTCACCGCCCACACCATGAGTGGAGACGCTGAGCGCTGCATTGAGGCGGGCTGCAGCGGCTACATTGGAAAGCCAATTGAAAGGGAGCAATTCCTTAGTAGCATCAAGTACGAGCTCAACCAACTGAGAGATCAACCTCATGGGCTGCAGGAAGAGGATTCACAGCCGTCAACGCCCGACCCCCTCATCCAGCTGATCAAAGCCTACAAGCTGAGCCTGGCTGGAGTAGCCAAAGAGCTAGATGAACTCCTGTCTCGCGAGGACCTTCCAGGGCTTGAGCTGTGTGCCCATAAGCTGCATGGATCAGCCGGGAGCTACGGACTGCCAAGAGTCTCTCAGGCCGCTGCTGATGTGGAAACTGCGATCCGTAACTCCCAGCCTCTTGAGGAGATCAATGCTGCGACGAGAATGCTGCTGACGGAAATCGAGACGCTCCTCCGCTCATCGAAGTCCAAAACGAAAGACAAGGGCGTGACTACCAACAGCTGACCAAAACGCTCCGGTCAATTGTCAGAGCCGTTGGCTCAATAATGAATGCTCCCTCCACAAGGAGCTCTTGGAGCCAGGTAGGCTCTGGTCACCCGCTTCACCAAAGCGGTACTGCAAGGTTCTATTGCTTGCGTGCAGAAAGTCACCAATGAACGCTCCAGCCGACTACCTCAGCGCACGGTCTTGACGCCCTCGAAGGCCATCTTCCCCAAGGCGGGGCAGTCCAAGCCTTCTATTTCCTTGGGTGCTGAGACAACGCCAAGAACAACTCCCTGACCCAAAACGGACAACGTGAGGGACAACTCCTGGCCCTCTCCAAATGCCCCGTCAGATCCGATCCTCGCAAGAATGGGCTCGCACGATTCAGCAAACTCCGCGGCTTCCTTCTCGTCATCCCACCAAGTGAACAGGACCGTCGCGGCCGCGCCCTCGGGGCCCTTGAGCAACAACACCTCGTCCCCGTCCCAGCCCGTGGCCGCCGGATTTGTGTAACGGATGGCCAGCAACTTGAGAGGATTCGTCTCGACTCCTTCGCGCTGATCGATTGGCGTGGTCATGATCGCCAACATCAACTCCCCGAGCACATCCCTGCGCTCCATGCTCCAGCCTTGGGGAAGCCGAGAAGTGTCCGTCAGGAGGGGCGTGGGCAGGTCAATCATCTCTGCATCCCAGTACTTGGCAGGATGCAGAATCTGTTCGGTTGAGACCGGAGGCTTGGCCCATGCGAGGTCAAGACCCGAGATCTCCGCAGGCCGCGTCATCAGGGTACGAACCTCGACCTTTCGCAAGAAAGTCTGACCTGCCATATAGCTACCCAGCAGAGGCTTCCAAAGGTAGGGCGGGGCCGCTGCTAGGGTATCAGTGGAAAACGAAGCCTGGGACTCGGCCACGGCGACCATGTCGAGACTTCGAATGTTGAGCATCATCCAACGTTCCATGACCTCCATGGCGCTGCCCTCCGCTAGAGCATGCAACGCCAACTGGGCATCGGTCTGGTACTGACAGTCCTTGTCGAGCTTGTCCAGGTCCCGGTACTGATCGTCCAAGGCGTGAGTGAATTCGTGAGCCATCACTACCCGGGTCAAGTCCTCGGACAGACCCTCCACAACATGAAACGATTCCGTTGGCGGATCATAAAAACCCCCAACCTGCTCTGCCAATACCTCCAGGGTCAAAGCCTTGAGGTCCAGATCACGCGGGATCATGCCCAGCATCTTGGCGATTTTCTCGTCCTGGGCCATTCGCTGAGTGCCCCCGTCATGGGCGAGTTTCTCGATCACATAGTCGGTGAACTGCTTCGCGGTGGTGGTCTTGATCTTGACCGAACGCTTGAAGCTGCGGCCGGTGATCTTGGCCACATCCACCTCGATGGATTCGCCAAGGGCGGCGAGATCGAGTGCAGGGACGGGCGCGTCCTGTGTCAGGACGAACAAGGCGGTCAGGCAGATCAGCATGGCAAAGGGAGGGGTCTTAGGGGCCGCTGCCACCAATTCGACAGGGAATCAGGAGTGTAAGACAAAAACCGATGGGGCAGAAGGACCCAGGACGCTTGCCCAGTGGCGCGTCCCTTTGGCAGGATCTTGCTCCCATGCGCAGCCCTGATCCCCATTGCAGACCTCTTTTGAGGTCCTTGACCCTCTTCACGCCCCTCCTTCTGACCTCTGCCCTATGGGCCGCTCCAGGCTGTGAGGAGCCTGTCCAGGACGGAAGCGAAGCGCCTCCCACCTCCGAAGAGGTCCGCAAGGAACAGGCGACCGCCCTCGAGGACACCCTGAAAGCACACCTCAACGACCGGGTGGACGCGGTGGCAGTCAAGACACCTGGCAAAGAGAAGACCGAGCACACCTGGCAAGACGACATCGATGATGTCATGGGCATAGTCAACAAGGGCGTCGCCGCCATCTTCTTCTACCCCCTCTTTGAAAAGTCTCATGAGGAGACCATTGAGGAAGCCGATCTGGCAACCGATGCAGCCCTGTTCACCAGGATCGACGGATTCCTCAAGGACGCAGAAGCCGAAGGGGTACCCCTGGGCAACGCATCCCTGGTGCTCGACCTGCCCAAGATTGGCTCTGAGGATGAGCCCAAACTGACAATCAAGCGGAGCGGTGTGCCCCTGGCCGTACTCTGGCTGGTGCTCGGCGCGATCTTCTTCACCTTTCGAATGGGCCTGGTTCAAGTGCGCGCCTTCAAGCACGCGATTCGCGTCACCAGAGGAGACTACTCAGACCCCAGTGACGAAGGCGAGGTCAGCCACTTCCAGGCTCTGACTGCTGCATTGAGCGCAACGGTAGGCCTCGGCAACATCGCTGGCGTGGCAATAGCCATCAGCCTCGGAGGTCCCGGAGCAACGGTCTGGATGATCTTTGCAGGATTCCTTGGCATGGCCAGCAAGTTCACCGAATGCACTCTGGGGCAGATGTATCGTCAAGTCAGGCCCGACGGGAGCGTGATGGGTGGTGCCATGTACTACCTCTCAAACGGTTTGAAGGAAATGGGCCTGGGAGGCCTTGGAAAGGTTCTAGCCGTGCTTTTCGCAGTTCTATGCGTTGGCGGTTCCTTCGCCGGAGGCAACTCCTTCCAAGTCAACCAGTCCATGGCTGCCCTCGCGGAAACCGTGCCATTCATTGCGGATCACGGCTGGGTCTACGGTTTGATCATGACCGTACTCGTTGGCGTGGTCATTATGGGCGGTCTGCAACGCATCGCTCAGGTCGCGGAGAGGATCGTTCCCGCCATGTGCGGCATCTATGTGTTGGCAGCTCTTTGGATCATCGTCAGCAACGCATCGATCGTGCCGGATGCCTTCGGCAAGATCTGGGCCGGGGCCTTCACCCCCATGGCTGGCTTTGGCGGCCTGGTTGGCGTATTGATCCAAGGTTTCAAGCGCGCCGCCTTCTCGAACGAAGCTGGTGTTGGTTCAGCAGCCATCGCCCACTCTGCAGCGCGAACACCCTATGCGGTGCGCGAGGGGATTGTGGCCCTGCTCGAACCCTTCATCGACACGATTATCGTTTGCACCATGACGGCCCTGGTGATTGTCATCTCTGGTGCCTATGACCCCGCCGTCAACGATGGCGTGTTTGCTCCCTACCTTGCGGACGGCAATGGGGCTGGCTTGACCAGTAAAGCATTCGGGCAACATATCAGCTGGTTCCCCTATGTGCTCAGCATCGCTGTGGTACTGTTCGCCTTCTCGACCATGATCTCTTGGTCCTACTACGGGGAGCGCTGCTTCGTGTGGCTGTTTGGGGACAAGTCTTCCACATGCTACAAGGTCATGTTCCTAGCCTTCGTCTTCCTGGGATCGGTGATCACCGCCAAGGAAGTACTCGACTTCGGCGACCTGATGATCCTGGGCATGGCCTTCCCCAACGTCCTGGGACTGGTGCTCCTGTCCGGCAAGGTCAAGAGCGCCTTCAACGACTACTGGGCCAAGCTGAGGTCCGGAGAAATCAAACCCCTCAACTGAAGCGCCTCCTGGGGGGTTCAAAAGCCTCAAATTGAGATTATCAGTACTCTGGTGCGCTCGTGCACGGTATGTGCCGAACCAATGCTCTGAGCCCTCATGCGACCTTCCCATCTGATCACCCCTCTCTGCCTGCTCCTGGCCGTTGCCCTGGCAGCGCCAACGGAAGCCGCTTTCCAAGGTCGTGGCGGCCAACAGCAACGTGGCGGCCAACAACGTGGGCAGGGGGGCGGCCGGTTTGCCCCCAGCTCGGATCGCCTCGGTGGGGATAACTCCAGGGGCGCCCGCAAGCGCGTCGTACGCAAGCGAGGGCCAGCGGACAAGAGTGCCATGAAGGACCTGCAGCCCTTCATCAATCGCGGCAAGCTGCCCCGGGGCGGCGTAATTCCTACCCGCTCTGGTCCGGGCACGATACAAAGAGATGAACTGATCGTCTCAACCGACCTGGCAGACGACAACCAGATTCTCCAGTGGTTTTCGGTCTGTGATACTGACGCCAATGGCTGGCTGCGTTTCCGCGAGACGAAAGCGGCCCTGACCTTTGATCGCCCCCAATTTCGAGCCTTCGACGAGGACAACGATGGGCGCATCAAGTTGAACGAGTTCACCGACTACTATCGCTACCGCATCATCAGCTCCGGAGGATTCAGGCCCCCGGCGGTCAAGACCAAGCGCATTGCTGCTCCCCCCCGGGCGGCTACTCAATTGCGACTGGCCTTCGATGGAGATGCGAACGACAGGATCGACACTGATGAACTTACGGCTCTGCTTGAATCCTACGGACGCTACGACCTGACGGTCATTGAAGTCATGGAGGACCATGACATCACCGGAGACATGCAACTCAACCGAGATGAGTTGGAGGCCATAACCTTGCTTCTGGCCGCCGCCAACCCGGAAGACTTGGACAACATGCCGTTAGCGTCGGTCGCCGGCGTAGATGAGTTGTTCGGAGCCTTGGCCGGATCTGAGGTCTACATGGGCACTCATCCCCCACGCATCGTCGGGCCGATCACTCCCTTCCGTCGCCTGGACCTGAATGGCGATGGCGGTATCAGCCTGGCAGATCTGGAGGCGCTGCAGCGTCCCCTGCGCACCAATATTCGCATCCACCCGATTCTTCACGCACTGGACGCAAACGGCGACGGATTCCTGGACCGGGCGGAGTTGCGCGCGGCTCTCGGGGACGTACGCTAGATCGACCGATCGCGCCTACTTGGCATGCAGGGCGACCAGCGGCACGTGCCGCACACCCTCTTCGTCGGCCACCGAATAGGCACTGGTGCCAAACAGGGAAACACCAGCGTGCTTGCCGTCTAAACCCAGCAGATAGAGCTGCAAGTTGAATGCAGGCAAGCCATCTGCACGCACGATTTCCGATTGCCAGGCAGAAGCCCGCTGGGCCTGGGCGGTGACCCGACGCAGAACGGTCAGACCAGCCTCCTCGGGCGACATGCCAGAACGCAATAGCTCGACGCAAAGGAAACTTGCGCAAGAGAGGATTGCGGATTCTCCGCGACCAGTGCCCCCGGCACTGCCCACCTCCTGATCACAGTAGAGGCCTGCGCCGATGATTGGCGAATCCCCCACCCGTCCGGGGATCTTGAAAGAAAGGCCCGAGGTGGTGGTGCAGCAGGCGAGTTCACCCTTAAGTGACAAGCTGGAACAGTGGATAGTGCCGGTGATGCGTTGATCGCTGATCAGTTGTTCGAGGGTCCACTGCTCACCCATGTACTCGTACAACTTGCCGGATTTCTGGGACTTCTTCGGCGTCAGTCGATCGTCCTTGCCACTCATGTTCTCCTTCCAAGCCAGCCAAACTTTCCGGGCCTTCGGTGTCAAGAGCTCAACCTGGGGATGTCCGTGCTGCTTGGCAAAGCGAGTCGCCCCCTGAGCCACGAGCATGCAATGGTCCGTGCGCTCCATCACCAGACGCGCAACCTCCACCGCGTGGACTGTGTTCTCAAGCGCACCCACCGCCCCCGAGTTATGAGTCGGGCCGTGCATCACAGCCGCATCAAGGGTCACCGTGCCTTCCTCATCGGGCATGCCCCCAAGGCCCACACTCATATCATTCGGATCTGCTTCTACCACCTTGACCACCTCAATCGCCGCATCCAGGGGCTCAAGTCCCTTGAGCAACCGGGGGTACTGGGTCTTCATGCCACGAAGTGCGTTGGCGCTGCCCACCATCACAGGACGCTTGCGGGGCCCGTGAATCGCGGGACCTTTGGCACTGTTCAGAGCAGCAGCGGGACCACTGGCCAGGGCTCCGACGGCCAGCAAGAGAGAGCGTCGATTCGGTTGGCCCTTGGGCAGATTTGCTTGAGACATGCCCTCTTGTACCCGTTGCCGAACCCGGACGCTAGTCCTGGCTACCGTCGAGAGCCAGCCCCAGGCACAAGCGACGACACCAATGGGAAGCCGCACCCAGCCACTGCTCCCATTCATCGGCCAGAGGCTCGTCCTGGGCCTGATCGAGGGCGGCAGCCATGCGTAGGCGGCGCTCCAAACTGAGAGAGCGCTGCAAACGCCGCAAATCCTTGGGCCGAGCATCGGCCACAGCAGCTGCGGTGGCAATGACCGCGGTCAGCATACGTTCCACTTCGAAGTAGTCTTCAAGCGCCCGACCCTCGCCTCTGTTGGGGCGATAGATACGAATACCCGGCACACCCGCAGCTACCAGAGACGCCAAAGGGCTCTCTCTGGTATAAGGATGTTCGCTGGAGGACCAGGGCCGTGAGACCGTGCCGCTGTCCACCAGCGACATGCGCCCCACCAAAGCAAGGCCGCTGATATTTCCTGGACTCGTCTGCACCCCCCACTCCCCTGGAGGATCGGGAAAGAGTGGCGCGCGTACTGCGGGATCCGGAGAACGCTCCATCAAGACCACCGAGCGTTCTGGGTCTGCATCTCCACGGAGGCCCTCTGCCAGGATCACACTGATGGGTGCATCCCCCTCGGCCCCGAGCATACCTTCAAGTGGCTCGGTTCCAAACACGAAGGCCACGCTGCGCCGAGGGTGAGCGGCCTGCAAGCGGTCGCCAGGAATATCGGGGCCCAGACCGCTGCGCGGCACTTCCCGGGCCTGACCTTCACCGTCAATAGCGCGCACCAGTGCCAAAGCACCCGCCACCATCCAAGCCCCATCCTCGAAGCCTGTGGCAGCGTCCAGATCCACGACCAGGGCAACGACCTGCTGGGGCATTTCGGCGCCGATGATCACCGCAACCAGCAGTTCATTCCCTCCAACTTCACGCCGAACCAGGGTCGTGCGCGGATCCTGGCCAAAGACTTTGCCCAAGCGCTCGGCCAATTGATCCAAGCGATCGGTCGGTACTGGCCAGACTCCGTCAGGAAGGGCTGCGAAGAGAGGTTCGCAGAAACGCCGGGCGGATTCAGGACCCGCCGCCACATAGGGGCCCATGTGATAGGCCCGGGCATTGCCGCCAAGGTCCCAACCCGGAGGCAGGTCAGGGGTGGCATCGCAGGCGCAAAGAAGCAAGCAGAGCAGGATCATGCTGCTCCTGGCGCATGGTCTGCCTAGCTTGGAGATGATTGGGTCGAGCGCTCAAGAAGCAACCCAAGGCGCGCGCGAGTTGCGTCCGTGAGCACATCGGAGTGGGTCAAGATCGCACCGTCGAGGGCCGTACTACAGGAACAGCCGCCTGTAGCCGCCACCCGCTTGAGGGGCTCAACCACCGCACGCAGCAGGGAACCCACACCAGCAACATTCTTGGCCATTATCTCCAGGATTGCATCCACGGTCACATCGTCATGGCCCTCATGCCAGCAGTCATAGTCAGTAGACATGGCCACGGTGGCGTAGCACATTTCTGCTTCCCGGGCGAGCTTTGCCTCGGTCAGGTTGGTCATGCCGATCACATCAATGCCCCAGGACCGATAGAGTTTTGACTCGGCACGAGTTGAGAACTGGGGCCCCTCCATGCAGAGATAGGTGCCACCGTCGTGAACCGTGACCCCCGCGTTATCTGCAGCCTCGAGCAATGCCTTGCGCACCAGCGGACAGACAGGGTCAGCGAACTGCACATGGGCCACGCAGCCATTACCGAAGAAAGTGTCTACCCGATGGCGGGTGCGATCAACAAATTGATCGATGACCACAAAGTGGCCAGGCACGATTTCCTCTTTCATGGAACCTACTGCGGAAACCGAAACGATGTGCGTCACTCCAAGCGCCTTCATGCCCCAGAGGTTCGCGGGATAGTTGATCTCCGAGGGAGTCAAACGGTGGCCACGGCCGTGTCGGGGCAGAAAAACCAGGGGCGTACCGTCGAGTTCGCCGGTCACATAGGCGTCGCTGGGATCACCAAAAGGTGTGGAGAGGAGAACCTCTTGGGCGTTCTTGAAGCCCTCGAACTCATAAAGGCCCGAACCGCCCAGCACGCCGATCTTGAATGGTGTATTCATGGAGTGGTCTCTTGCTCGCGCCAGTTTGCGCGATCAGGGCTCCCGATCGCCACCACCGTCCTTCGGGGATGACCCTGGTTTCTCAGGGAGCCTAAGGCTCCCTCCCCCAGTCGGCCTCGGAATCATGTCCCTCCGCCCAATCGGAACGGCCATCTTGCTTGGGCCTCTTGCGGGGATCAGGGCCCTTCTGGCCCCCCTCGCGTTCGTCTCGGCCACGGTTTCGGGGGAAGGACCGCATGTCCGAAGGTCGGGACCCAGTGCCACCGTCCCGCTGGGTTTGACCTCGTGAAGCGCTGTCCTGCTGATGATTGCCGAGCCGATGACCTCCGCCACCGCCCTGATAACCGCCGCCTCCAGAACGCTGGCCTCCACGACCTTGAGAACCGTCTCCATCGGATCGATGGCCACCGCCCTGATAACCGCCTCCATCGGATCGATGGCCACCGCGCTGATAACCGTCTCCATCGGATCGATGGCCACCGCCCTGATAACCGCCTCCATCGGATCGATGGCCACCGCGCTGATAACCGCCTCCATCGGATCGATGGCCACCGCCCTGATAACCGCCTCCATCGGATCGATGACCACCGCGCTGATAACCGTCTCCATCGGATCGATGACCACCGCGTTGATGACCGCCCCCATCGGATCGATGACCACCGCGCTGATAACCGTCCCCATCGGATCGATGACCACCGCGTTGATGACCGTCTCCATCGGATCGATGGCCACCGCGTTGATGACCGCCTCCACCTGAGCCATGCCCGGCACCTTCAAAGCCACTGCCCCGGGTTCGACGGTCACCGCCGCCAGAACGATGCCCCCCCCCTTGATAGCCATCTCCACCGGAACGAGAACCACGATCAAGGCGATCAGCCCTGTCCGGGTACCGAGCACCTCGGCCAGCTGCTTCATAGGGCCCGGGCCCGGTTCCCCCATCTCTCCCACCAGCACCAGCGCGTCGGGAGCCGAAGCGACCGTGAGCCTGCTCAAACCTCTGAGGTCCGCGACCACGAATCAAGCGTTGGGGTCCGTACTCATGATGACCGGCCACAGGACCGACCAAGCAGCGCACCAGCATGGTGGCGTAGGCACCCCTCGGCAATTCGAAGCTAAGTTCCACGGCCTGATCCTCTGGCTCCTCGCCACCGCTCGCAGCGGAACGTGCCCTGAGGTTCTGGGGCAGGATCATCAATGGCCGCTCCTCATGCTTGAGAGCAAAGCCTGGCACGCCCTCGACGATCATGTCATCGGGACTGAGCTTGTGATGCGCCAAAGCCAGACGCAAATGCCGTAGCTGATCAGAATCCTGCACCTCCGCAAGACGCGGGCCAGGCAGAGGGAAAGTTCCGTTCCACGCCTCGGGAAACTTGACTTCCTGGCGCGGAAAAATCAGACGGCTCTCCCGGGACAGCACAGCAAAACGCTCACGGGGGTTGAGGTTCTGCTCGAACCAGGACTCCAGCGCCAGATTCCAAAGGTGCGATTGAAAGGCGTAGAGGTGAATCAAGCGCTCGCGAGTCGCGATCCGATGAAAGGCACCGGACCAATCCCCGTCATTGCGCCGCAGATGCTCAAAAACCGAGTGGTGCTTGCCGTAGCGACCGGCGTGATCGCGACAGGCACCCCAGTTGCCCCAGCTACGCCAGATCGCCGCCTTGGCGTCTCTGGCCGCAGGGGAATCAAAAGGCGAAAGGGAAGCCAAGAGGCGCTTGAGGGCATCCTCCTGATCCCCACGAATCAAATCGAGCATGATCCAGCCCTGGCGATGACGCAGATTACCAAAGCGCTGCTCGTCGAAGTAGTTGGGGTAACCATGCTCACGCACCGAGGGAATGTTCTCGCGCATGCGAGTCACCTGCCTGGGAGTGAGTTCGCGCACAATGATGCTGAAACTGTTGCCAACAGAGGCAGCGGGGCTCAGAGGCTCTTCACAGTAACCCACAGTCTCGATCTTGAGATCAGGCTGACGAAGGTGCACCTCCTTTCCGCGGGACACACTCATGTGCTGAATCGTAACGCCCTGGCGATCCTTCAGACCCGCCATGGAAACGTCAGCCGGGGTCACGCCCACCAACCGAGCCAGGTCGGCAGCAGCCTCAAAAGAAGTGATCTTGCGCTTGTGTACCCGGTAGACCCGCTGGGGACCGGCGGGTTGAATGATGTCTTCACAGAGCATTTCCGTGACGCGAAAGTCTTGAGGTCTTGATTTCAGCTTCATGATCGCCATTCCCTTGGTGGCCGTACACGGGACAGTTGTTTCAGCAGCCGCGAAAAGTCGGGGGGCAGGGGAGCTTCCGCGCGGCACGGAGTCTCGCCATCCAAAGGATCTATCCAAGCAATCGAGTGCGCGTGCAGAGTCAAGCGATCCATCAACGGTCGCTCACTGACCCCACGCTTGGGCCGGTAGTTGCGTTTGATCTCGGAGAGCAACAGCTCCCCCCGACGACCATACAAGGTATCCACCATCAGAGGAAAACCAGCCCAGGAAAGGTGCACGCGAATCTGGTGCGTGCGCCCTGTAACGGGTTGGCAACGCATGAGAGTGTAGCCCTCAAAGCGCTGCTCAACTTTGATGCGTGTACAAGAGGATTTACCCTCCTGTTCGTCCACCAGCATGCGTCCCAACTTACGCGGATCGGGCCCAATGGCGGCATTGATCTCGTCCCATTCCCCATCGGTGAGAGGACTCTCACCCTCCACAAGGGCCAGGTATTCCTTTCGGATGCCACCAGAATCAAAGGCCGCCCGCAGGGCGCGTTCGGCTTCAAGATTCTTCGCCACCAGCAAAGCGCCGGAGGTGTCCTTGTCGATGCGGTGGACCAGCCGGGGGCGAAATCTGAGCATGGTGTCCCCTTCCAAGTCACTGCGCTCCACCGCATCCTGCAACAGAGCCCCGCTAAGACAACCCGCATCCCTGTGCCAACGCTCGGGCTCAACAGCCAGGCCAGCAGGCTTGTTGGCCACTAGCACGGAGGCATCCTCATGGAGAATCTCCACGGCTTCGCCGGGAGCAACTGGCCTGCGAGGCAGATCTGCTTCCGTAAAACAGACCGAAACCACCTCGCCTTCACGCAGATGGTGGCCGGGTTTGGCGGGTGCTCCGTCCACAAGTACAGCGGCCTCACGAACCTGGGTACGCAAGAAGCCCTTGTTGGCGAAGGGGTAGATCAGACAAAGGAACTCATCGAGCTCAAGCCCAACCCGGTCCTCGGGGATGGTCAGATGTTCCACGGAACCTCCGGTCAGGAGCGTGCCGCTTGGGCAGTGAGCGATTCTTCTGCACTGCGAGCGACCCGCGCTTGAGCCTCGGGACGCAAGGCCCCCACGTAGGGCAGATTGCGATAACGCCCTGCAAAGTCGAGGCCGTAGCCCACCACAAACAGATCCTCCACCTCGAAGGCACAGAAGTCCGCATCGAACTCCACTGCACGCCGGGAAGGCTTATCCAAGAAGGCGCAAGACTTGACCGTGCTGGCACCAAGAGCAAGGAACTCATCCTTGAGGGTTCGCATGGTGCGGCCCGTGTCAAGAATGTCGTCCACCAGAAGAATGTTACGCCCTTCGATTTCGTTTCCGGCGGGTAGAAAATTGACCTTCAATTTGCCGGACTCAGTCCCGGATCCATAACTGGAGGCACTGACAAAGGCCAGCTCCAGGGGAATCGGAATGCGCCGGATCAGATCCGAGGCAAAAATGCAGGACCCTTTGAGAATCGAAACCACGGTGAAGTCCTTGCCTTCATAGGCCTTGGTCACTTCTTCTGCTACGCGGTCAATTCCGGCCCGAATGGCCTCTTCGTCCAGAAGGACGCATTCAACATCTTCATGCATGTTGTATCACTCTCTTTATGCGGGGGTAGGCTTATGCAAGGTTCACCGGAGTCCGGCGAAGAGGGAGAGGATACCCCTTCAGGAGGCATCTCGGGGGATCGGATTGCCGCATTCCTTACAAGATGATTCTCTATTGGGGGTGACAAGCCAACCCCCTAGAGGTATGCTTGACATCGAGGCAACCAACGATCCGGGCGGCATACCGCATGCCCAAAGGCGCGTTTACCTTGGAGCAATCCCAATGGGCAACCTCCGAGGGACAATTTACGCGCAATCGCGTTGGTCCTAAGAAAGCGAACCCGAAACAACCGGTGCCAGGAAACCGCACCAGCGACAGGGCCAAAGCCTTGCCCTACCACGGATCCCCTGATCCTTGAGTAATGGCGAAGCCAAAGCCCCAAGAAGAACGAGGAGTGCTATCAGAATCCACCCAAGGACTTCAATCCTGAACTGCGTTCCGCAAGCACCCATCCACCACTGTTTGTTTCGTACAAAGCCCAACAAGCAACCATGACTAATTCCATTCCTACAAAGCGCTCCTACAACCGACGCAGCGACGAGCAGATCATCTCGGACTACGAAACCCAGATCGAAGCCCTCAAGGCCCGCAAGGAAGCCAAGGAGCGGGGCAGTGACCCGGTCGCCAAGGAGTTCTTCAAGTTCAAGAAGAAGGTCGTCTCCTTCGCCCAGACCTGCATGGACAACGATCGCTCTGACATAAGCAACTCGGCCATGGCATTCATCTCCATGTTGGAGCGTCAGGTCAAGAGTTCCTGACCAGCCCCTAGAGAACTCCCAGTGCCACCAACTGGTCAAAGCCCCCTTGGCTGGCCAGAAGGCGTCCGGCCCGATCAAAGAGACGCAAGCAAGTGGGCGTGGCCAGGAGCAGCCGGCCCTCCAGATCGCCCAGTGCCATGATGCCCCCGGACCCTCCGGTGGCAATCAAGTGCCCGCGCTCGCCTGGAACTGGCAGCAACTCGATCTGCCGACTGCGGGCATGAACCACCCAGGCCTCGCTGGCGGTCAGTAGCTGGGCTCCCGCCCCGCGCAGGAGAACCCGCTCGGCCTTGTCCCCCACCTGTTGCACACTGAGTGGCTCATCACCCCAGTTCCTGCGCTTCACCACACGCCGGATGCGTCCCTCCGTCCGAAGATCATCTCCCAACAGAAGAAGCCCATCGCGATGAACCGCGAGATCGAAGATCTGCATCCCCCCGACGGAGATGAACCCCTCTTCAAGAATCGGCCCACCATTCCCGAGCTTCGCCAGCTCCACCCAGCAAAGATCTTCTCCGCGCAGGAAGAGCAGCCTCTTCCCCCTCAACCAACATGCACCCGCATTCGCAGGAACCGCATGAACTTTGGGCTCCGACCTGCCCGGCTCAAAGCACCCAAGGCTGTACTTCCCGGCTTCACCTCCCAGGACCCACCCCCGGCCCGCCTCGTCTGCACAGAGGTCCAGAGGAGCCTCTGAGAGACTCCACGACTCTGACACATCCCTGGAGCTGATGGCCACATGCATCAGGGTGGCGCTACCTTCTTCCTCACGCCCGTTAGAGCGAACCACCCAGGCAAGACCCTGCTCCACAAGGGCCAGGTGGGTCGGCGGTGGCACGAGCCAAATCCGCTTGGGAATCAAACTCCTATCGAGCATGACCAGCACACCCTGAGCTCGATCCGCCAACACCACCCGCGAGGGCCCCGACTCAGGCCAACCCACCAGTGGCGTTGCATGGCGGTGACCAAGGCCCAGGAGTGAAGACCCCAGCCCCCCCAGCGCTGCGCCAAGGCGAATCACAGTTCGGCGATGAAGGTGCCTGGTCACATCTGCCTAGACGCAGAGATCAACCGCAGGTGTCAACTCTTTCTGATGGCTTCCGCTACCTCTCTCTCAAGGCCGCGTAAGCAAGGGCCAGGCCCCTTCGTGCTCCAGCATTCGACGCTTGAGATCAAGAGCTCCACACACGCCACCGGAGAATCCTCCCAGACCGCTGCCCGCCAGCACACGATGGCAAGGCACAAACAATGGCAGAGGGTTCTTCCTCATGGCCGTGCCCACTGCCCGGGCTGCACCGGGCCGCCGCACCCTTGCGGCCAGTTCTCCATAGGTCAAGGTCCTGCCCGCGTTGACGCGCCTGAGAGCGTGCCAGACTTCAAGCTGAAAGGGAGTCCCCATTGGTGCCAACCGCAACTCGAAAGGCTCAAAGTCGCCCCGCACCCAAGCCTTCAGGGCACGCACCACATCCCCGTGTGAGCGGGGGACGTCCTTGAGTTCAACCCCCGCATACCAACGAGCGAGATGTACATCCCGGCCACTGGTGGCGCCAAGCCCCGGCAGGGAAACCCAGACCAGACCCTGATCGTTTCCGATCAGCTCGAATGGTCCGAAAGATGTCTTCACCACCCTGCGCAGAAGGTACGCAGCCATGGTTCACTCTTTGGAATCACTACCCGTGGAATCACTCGATTCCAGCGGTTCCTCGTCCACCCAACGCAAGGCACCGCTTGAGGGCGTGAAGTCCTTGCCCTCTTTCTTGCGCGCACGCTGGCCCCGGTAGGTATTCCACAAGAGTCCTGCGTACAGGGCAGGGATCAGAATCAATACAACACCCAGCATGAAATAAATGCTGTAGGTAAATCCTGCGCTGAGGGACCCGCCCTCGCTGGCTAATGCCTCTTTACAAGAGTCTCAAGTGAAGCCCGCCGGCGCCAGGGCCAGCATCAGGGTCACAGGAATCAGGGTGTATTGCAGGATCCTCATGGTGTCGGGTTCCAATGATACAGAACAAAATAAACCAGCACACCGGTCACGCTCACATAGAGCCAGATCGGGTAGGTTCGACGCGCCCACCAACGGTGACGGGCCCAATCCTCGCGCTGGGCCAGCAGGAGGGTGCGCAGGACCATGGGCAGATTGACAGCCGCCAGCAGCACGTGGGTCCCCAACAACACCAAATAAGCCGCCTTGGCGGCTCCCTCGCCATGGAACACCGTAGGGCCTCCCTGTAAGGGCAGGACCGAGGTGTGGTAGTAGACATAGCTGACGAGAAATGCGGCGCTGACCAGGAAGGCCGACTTCATGAGAGCCGCATGGCGCTGCTTGCGTCCGGACTTGATCGCAATCAGTCCCGCCACCAGCAGGATCCCCGCGATGCCGTTCAGACTGGCATTGACCACGGGCAGGATCGAGGCAGAGCTCTTGGCCCCGAACGATTCATCCAGAGCCAGGGCGCGCTCCGCCATCAGAACCATGTTCCCCACCAGCTCTTCCCGGGAAAGACCATCGCCTGCACACTCATACCAACCAGCGATCCGCCCCTCCGGATCAATCACCGGCAAGCGCGTGGCATGGGTGATCGCCAGCCCCGGTTCCAGGGCAGGATCATCACTGCGGGCAAGAGCAACTTTGAGGCCTTGGCGCACAAAGTTCCCCATCTCTGAGGAATCACCGGTCAAGAACAACCAACGCTCGTCCTCGACCTTGAAGCGCGCGGCCCATTCTCCCAGGACCTCCGGCGTGTCGTAGTCGGGATCCACCGAGAACGAGACCATGCGCACATTGGAATCCACCAACAGAGGATAGACCTGGGCCCGCAAGTCCCCTGTCATGGACGGACAGGGTCCCATGCAGCGCGCATAAAACGGGATAGCGATCCAGGGCGCACCCAACAAATCGTCCAAACACAGCACCTGACCGGATCGCTCGATGAACGAGAACTCCGGCACACTGGTGAAGCGTACCGCGGAATCCACGGACGGAGACGCGACCCCCTGGACCGGACGCCCTTCGGCCCCAATTGCACCTGGCAAAGCAAGTGCCCCCTCGACGGGGAAGGCAACGCAGCACAGAAGGGCCAGGCCTGCTGCTCGTGAGTTGCTAGTGCCCGCCCTCTCCATGGATCTCAGCACCCGGATGAGTCACAGCATAGTCGTCATAGAGATAACGGAATTCCTCGTTCACGAGGTTGCGTGAGCCTTCGATGATCGTAGCTATTTCACCGGTCATTGGATCGAGCTGATGAGCGATCTCGTAGTTCAGCTTGTCGTTGGAAGCCGTATCCGGCCAAATCATGATCATCAAGTAGACCACCAGTGGGACGGTGAACCAGACATTGCCCTTGACGATCGCTCCCTCGTACTTCATGTGCATGAAGTACTGGAAGATGTAGTAGCCCTTGAAGTATGCAAAGGTCAGCAAGCCGCCCCAGAGCAGCAGCTTTTGATCGTAGAAATGACGGTTGCCGATTTCGCCGTAGCCAACCTCTGCTGCGGTTAGGACAAGCAGAAGGATCCACAGTTTCTTGACACTGAATTGCGGGGGGTGTTCAGACATTTGAGATTCCTCCGATCACATGAGGTAAATGAGGGTAAAGAGGAGCACCCAGACCAGGTCAACAAAGTGCCAGTAAAGGCCGGCGAGTTCCAAGCCAACCCAGTTCTTGGATGAGAACCCACCGCGCAGGGCCTTGACATAGACCACTGCCAGCCAGATCACGCCAACTATCACGTGGAGCCCGTGCAGACCCGTCATCAGATAAAAGGTCGACCAGAAAAGATCCTGGTTGGGGGTCATGTTGTGCTGAATCAGGTGAACGTATTCATAGACCTGAATGCCCACAAAGCCCGCTCCCAATAGAATCGACAGACCCCACCACTTTCGTAGCCCAGCCATATCATCCTTTTGCACTGCAAACAGGCCGGCCACAACCGTGGCCGAAGAGCAGATCAGCACAAAGGTGTTGAACGCGGTGATGCCCACGGCAAGTCGGTGGGCCGGGTTGGGCCATTCGGGGGATCCCGCGCGCAGCACGATATAGGTGCCGATCAGGCCGGTGAAGAACATGATCTCGGTGCCCAGGAACACCCAGATCGCGAACTTGCCGCGATCCACGGGAGGACCTGAGTCGTAGTCATAGACGGGATGGTGGTGCTCTGGAGCATCCACTGCGGGATCATAACTTGTAATTGCTGTGGTCATCGAACGGATCCAGTCAGGAAGGGGTCGATCAAAATGAGCACTGCCCAAAGGGGCAAGTACAAAAGGGAAACCAGGACAAGGGAGCGCGCGCGCCGATGATCCTCATGAAGAGCGAAGCGAATAGAGGCACCTAGATAAAGCAGGGACAGGAACGTGACTCCAATACCGTAGGTCCAGCCCGCCAGGCCCGAGGAAATCGGCAGCAAGGCAACTGGCACCAGGGCGAGGGCGTAAAGCGTGCCATGGCGACCCGCCAGACCCTTCGCGTTGCTGATCGTGGGCACCATGCGAAGACCCGCGCGGCGATAATCCTCGCGGTAGATCCAAGCGATGGCAAAAAAGTGCGGGAACTGCCAGGCGAAGATGACAGCGAACATGCACCAGGCCCAAGGACCAACGTTCCCAGCCAGAGCCGCATAGCCCAAGAGGGGCGGCGCCGCGCCAGAGATTGCACCAACCACCGTGTTGGTAGTGCTGACCCTCTTCACGGGGGTGTAGATCGCCACGTAGCTCACCAGGGTCGCCATGGAGAGCAGAGCTGAGAGCAGGTTGAAGCGCACGGCGAGTCCCGTCACGCCCACTGCGCCCAACACAACCGCATAGATCAGAGCGGCACCCACGCTCACTTCTCCGGTCACCAAAGGGCGCATGCGGGTGCGCTCCATGAGCGCGTCAGTGTCCCGCTCCAGTACCTGATTCAGGATGCTTGCACTGCCAGTGACCAGGGTGATCAAGAGCGTTGCTTCGATCGCCGGGCCCCAGGAGAATCCGGGCACCACGGCCGCACCGAGCAGCGCCATGATCATGACCATAAGGGCGATGCGCGGGCGCAGCAGGACCAGCCAGGGGTTCTGGGTGGCCCGTGCTTGAACCAGGACCTGGGTCGAGCGCTTCATGCCATCCCTCCTGCCTGGAGTGATTGATTGGAATCCACGGCAACTGCCGCGGCCTTCGGTTCCGCTTGGGATACTGGACCCAACTGGAAACGCACGCCCATTGAAATCACCGCCACACGACCCACAGCGGCCAGGAGCAAAGCCCCCACCATCACATGAGCCGAAGCCAGAATCCCCTCTGCCACGGTCACATGACCGTTGAATCCGCCCGCCAGAACCAATATCACGACCAGGGTCGCAACCCCCAGTACGACCTGGACAGCCACCAGCTGCAACAGGCCGCGACGCAAGTTACCCAGCACGGCGGACTGGGTCAGGCGCTCAAGAGCACCAAGGCGAACGGAGAGCAGCAGCACCAGACCCAGCACAAAGAGCGCAAAGACCGCGTGCATTCCAGCAGACACGTGCCCGCCCGTATGGCGTGTCCAGGCACCCAAAACCGCCTGGCCCAACACCGCCAGCAGGGTTAGAACAGACAACAGAAATGGTCCCCGCTGGAGCTCCGCGTTCCCCGAACGGGTCACCAGGCGGACACTACCCAACAGGGTGGCAGTCAAGGCAGCGATCAAGAACACCAGCTGGGCCAGGGAGCCGTGCAGGAAAGCCAGCTCCACGTTGTTCTCCAGCACGCGAGTGCCGCCCAGAATACCCTGGCCGATGATCGCCAGATGGGTCAGAAGCGCAAGAGCACGCTGACCCTTGTGGGTACCGAACATGAGCCCGGCCAACAGCACAAGAACCGCTCCCGCAAAGGGCCCCGCAGGCGCCGCCCAATCCACTGCCTCACCGGCATTGATGCTGCCACTTTGGGTGTAGAGCTGCCCCACCGCGACTACCTCCAAGCCAATTCCAACGCAGCAAGCGGTCATCGCGTGCCGCCCGGCGGGCAAGGCAACGGCTAGCAGCAGAACAATGGACAAGAGGCCCACCACGCTTCCAAGCAAGCGATGGCTATGCTCAAGGGTTCGCCCCAGATCCTCGAGCATCTCACCCAGGGGATAGGAGAACATGGTCTGACCGAAGGTGGTGGGCCAATCCGGCACCGCCATCCCCACCCGATAGGTCGTCACCAACCCACCAACTCCAAGGAGCAGCAGGGTGGTCAGAACCAGCAGGCGCGCTAATGTGCGCGCAAGTGGGGCAGTGCGGATGGAGTCAATCACGGCGCTTGATTACTTGCTCTCAACTTCCCGGGTCTGGGCAAAGAAGTCCTCTTCCACATCCGGGCTGGCGTATTCGTAGGGACCACGGTGCACACGCAGGGCGTGGTCAAAATTGCCATGCCCCGGAGGCGAGGGCGCTTCCCACTCCAAGCTGCAAGCGTTCCAAGGATTTCGGCCGACACGTTTGCCCCAGAACATGGAATGGAAGAAGTTCCACACAAAGAAGATCTGCCAGACAAAGAGACAAAACGCACTGATCGTGATGAACACATTCAGGGGCTGCAGATGAGCGTAGGTTTCATAATCGTAGGGGTCCGCCGTACGACGCATCAAACCGGCCATCCCGAGCTGGTGCATCATGTAGAAGACACCGTTGGTGAAGATGAAACTGCCCACAAAGTGGATCTTGCCCAAGGTTTCGTTCATCACCCGACCAAACATCTTGGGGAACCAGTGATAGATCGCCGCGAAGATCGCGAACACTGAGCCAGCGAAAACCACATAGTGGAAGTGGGCCACGATGATGTAGGTGTCGTGAATATAGATGTCAACCGGGGTAGCAGCCATCCAGATACCCGACAGACCACCGATGATGAACATGGCAATGAACCCCAAAATGAAGAGCATCGGGGTGGTCAACTGAATTCGTGCGCCCCACAGGGTGCCCAGCCAATTGAAGACCTTGATCGCGCTCGGCAAGGCGATCATCATGGTGGCAACCATGAAAGTCATGCCTAGCGCAGGATTCATGCCCGAGGCAAACATGTGGTGTCCCCAGACAATGAACCCCAGGCCCGCAATCGAACTCATGGAATAGACCATGGGCTTGTAGCCAAAGATCGGCTTGCGGGCGTGTACGCTGAGGATGTCAGACGCCAAGCCCATGGCCGGAACAACCATGATGTAAACAGCAGGGTGGCTGTAGAACCAGAAGAGGTGCTGCCAAAGAAGCGGCTGGCCACCCGCGGCGGCACCAGCTCCCTCGGGGTTGAGCTGGTTGATCACCAGATTCGTCGGTGTGAAGAAGCCAGAGTGCAAAACCCGGTCTGAGACCTGCATCAGACTTGCGGCAGTCAGGACCGGCAAGGCGAAAAGCTGCAACAAGGCTGCGATCCACAGGGCCCAGACGGTCAATGGCATGCGGAACATGGTCATGCCGGGCGCCCGCATCTTGACGATGGTGGTCACATAGTTGACCGCACCCATCATGGAACTCACACCAACCCAAGTCAGCGCCAGAAGCCACCAGGTCTGAGCCGATACCGACCCGGGAGCCGCGCTCTCGATGGTCGAGAGGGTCGGGTAGGCGGTCCAACCAGCAGCGGGTCCTCCACCAGGCTGGTGGAAGGACATCAGCACACAGAAGATCGCCGGAATCATTGCCCAGAAGCCGAACATGTTCAGCTTGGGGAAGGCCATGTCCGGGGCACCGATCATCAGGGGGATCAGGAAATTGCCAAAGGCGCCGGTCAACAGCGGGATGATCACGAAGAAGATCATGATCGTGCCGTGCATGGTGAACAGCATGGTGTAGAACTCTGGAGTGATCGCCTGCCCGGTGTTGGGGAACAACAGGTCACCGATTACAGGCATGCTCTCCCAGGGCCAGGCCAACTGGTACCGGATCGCCATGGCGAACAAGCCGCCGAGCACGAAGAACACAAGCCCCAGCAACATGAACTGGATGCCGATGACTTTGTGGTCGGTAGAGAAAATGTACTTGCGGATGAAGCCAAGCTCGTGGTGCTCGTGGCTCGTGCGCGTGGTTCCGGCTTCGCCCATTCCCGGGCGGGCGTTGGATGCGTGAGTATCAGACATGATTCGTTTCGGGTTCAGTTCGTTTTCAAGAGTTTCCGAATTGAAGGGCAGTCATTTCTTCCACCCACGCCTCGTATTCCGCGTCAGGGAGAACACGCACCCTGCCGCTCATCTTGTAATGACCCCATCCGCACAACTCGGCGCAGATGATGTCGAAGGTCTTGTCCTCGCGACCGCCCATGATCTCGGCCATCTGCTCGTCGTCAACCGCCATCCAGATGCGTTGGGTCATGCCAGGCACCGCGTCACGCTTGAAGCGCAGATGTGGCACGAAGAACGAGTGCAGCACGTCCCGCGAGCGCAATAGGAAGACGACCATCTTCTTGTCTTGGTCCTTTTCCGTGTCACGCATGGGCATGACCAGCTCGTAGGCGCTCTCGAAGTCATCGTTGGTGCCGAAGCGGCCGTCCTTGCCCGGATAGCGGAAGCGCCAATCGAACTGACTGCCCCAGATTTCGCAAAGCACCGGCAGATCATGCCCGTCCTCGTCCTGCATGGAGCTGTCAAACTGCATGGCAGCAAATGTGCTCATCTGGCTGAAGGCGATCACCAACAGCATGGCTGCGGGGATGGCGGTCCAGAGCAACTCGAGCTTGTGAGAGCCGTGGATGAAGACCGCCTTGTCCTCGCGCTTGGCCGAGAACTTCCAAATAGCCAGGATCAGGGCGCCCATGGTGATCACAAACATCACCGTGACCATCACCAGGATCAGCCAGAACAGATTGTCCACACGCTGACCAAGGGTGCTCATCTCCTCCGGCCACCACCAGGTGTAGTGGGATGGTGATGGGGCCATCAGCCAGAACTCATAGTCCGCCCAGGAGACAATCCCCAGGACGAGGAGAGCAACCATCAACAGGGTTATAGTGATACGCATAATCATGATTGATCCTCCTAGTGACCGGAGGCCTCGTTATGGTTGTTGTCGTTGTGCTGGTCGCCATCATCAGAGTGACCGCCGCTGGAGTCATCCGAATCAGAATGCCCGTGTTCGATGGCATGGCGATCCGCAAGGGCAGCCTGCTTGTGTTCGTAGACCCTCGCCAGGTCATGGGAGTTAGCCAGCATTCGGACATAGATCACCAAGTCCCAGATGTCTTCATCGCTGATCTCTTCCACCGCGGCAGGCATGATCGTGCCGTTTATGCCGTACTTGACCCGGCGATAGAGATCGATCGGTCGCGACCCACCACGGAAGACGCTGCGCGTGAAGTTGCGCGGCATGGAGGGGTTGCCCCAATCGTCTGGCTTGATGCGATATAGATCTCGCAGGACGTGCCCATCCTCATCCTTCATGATGTGACCAGCCGCATCCTTGTACTCGACCCAACGATAGCCCCCGCGGGCCTCATATTCGGGATCGATCTCATGCTCGTCCGCATCCACCACCTCGGCCAGGGAAATCGGCAGGGTCGGCGCATCCGCACCGCGCCCGTCCACGCCGTGGCATGAGAAGCAGTTGGCCAGGGTGCCCATGAACAACTCGCGTCCATGCTCGCCGCGGGTCATCTGTTCACCAACACTCATCTGGTCCCAGCGGGGCACGATCACCTCGGCGGCCACATAGTTCTCATCCGCGTCGCGCCAGTTGGTCCAGACATCGGTATAGGTGCTTTCAATCGTGCCCAAGGGCAAGTCGCCGGAATCCGAATCTGACATCTCCAACACGAGCCGCGCCTCGGTCTCTCCACGCATGGCCAAGAGACGCACATAGTCCACCAAACCGTGCAACTGACCCGAGCTGAAGCGGGCAAAGGAGGGCATGGCTGTTGTGTAGGAGCCCTGCATCAGAATGTTGACCAGGTCCTGACGCCGCGGCCGCTTGCCGTTATCCACGGCAATCCACTTGAACTTGCCCAAGCGATAGTCCCTGGGACGCGGCTCAAGGAATTCTGCGGTGGGGCCGTCGCCACCCCCTTCCACGCCATGACAATGCAAACACTGGACACGGTACATCTCAGCGGACTCGCGTAAGGAGGGGTACCAGTTGGTGAAGAGCAACTCGGCCGCTTCAGCCCAGGTGGCCCCGTCTTCAGGCAGGCCCGGAACCCAGAGGTTCTCATCAAAAGCCGAGGCGGGATCGACCTTGACAGCAGTGCCACCGACTTCTGCCGGCTCGCCAGTATGCAGGGGTGCGAAGTCGCTGATCCAGATAGCCCACAGGTCCCCCGCATAGAGAGGCTCGGGCACGACCCCGTACCTACCGGCCTTGATCAAGTCCAATTGCCGCAGAAAGCGCCGGGACCGGTTGTCCGTCACGATGATCTCCCATTGCTCTTCGGAGACTTCATAATCCCCGGAGAGGTTCGGGTTCTCATCCCCATCGAGCATCTCGGTAGTGATCAAGAAGTGAGGGTCCTGAGGCGTACCAAAAAGGGTAGTCAGGGTGCCGCTGACCTGGGGGCTTGAACTCGCAAGGCCCACTTCATCCAAAGAGGCCATCGTGCTCTCGGAGAGACCAAATTCCAGGTCCGCGTGTCCGGGGCCGTAGTCGCAAGAGGCGAAAACGCCCACAAGCATGCCCGCTAGGACGATAGGGTTGCGCTGGGCCAAAGGGCGCAGGCACATCAATCGCTGAGTTGCCATGGGGGGTGGGGATTCGGGTTTTCCAGACCCGAGGATCGGGAATGGAAGGGGATCTTTCGAACCCGTACGGGCTCGTAGCAAGGTGCAGGATCCAATGCGTGGGGTCGTGGTGTCAAGAGCCCCATGACAGGACTGCCATGGCTCATGCGACAATCCGCCACGGCGAATTCGGACCACAAGGCACTATCATCAGCCCCTCCACCAGTCCCAAGCCAAGAGCCCGTGACCCAGAAGGCTCTTCGCACGGACTTTCTCCGCAGGCCTCTCCAATACCCGTGCAACAGTCCCCCCTCCTCGACCACCACCGTGCCCAAGGAGCGCGCGTCACGGGGACGCAGGCCAATGCTCAAGTTCTAACCTTTGGGGCCGTTCCCGAAGAGTACGCCGCCGGGACGCAATCCTGCTCTTTGATCGACGCCAGCACCTGCGGGGCGCTTGCGGTCCGAGGGCCGGACGCCCCGGCTTTCCTGCATCGCCTGCTGGCCAATGAGGTATTGCCGCTGCAGATCCGAGAAGGCAATCCAAATCTGCTGCTGACTCCCAAGGGCAAGATCCAGGCCCGTTTCGACCTCTTTCGCGAACCGGACGGTTACCGCCTTGAGACCCCTATGGGTGTGACCGAATCCTTGCTCACTACCCTGGACATGTATCTCTTCGGAGAAGATGTTGAGTTGCAGGACTTGGGCACAGAGTGCGCAGCTCTCTTGCTAGGTGGCCCAAGGGCGAAGGAGATCGCCGAAAAAACCGTCGGGCCCGTGACAAGCAACATGGATACCCGTGACTGGCAGGGTTTACCTCTGCGCATCAGTTCCGCAGAGGTGGCAGGTGACCGGGGTCTGCGCTTGGATGCAGGGAAACAGGGTTGCCTCGCCCTCTGGCAAGCCCTGCAAGTCGCGGGCGCAACGCCCCTGGGCCGGGTGGCCGAAGACTCTCTACGCGTAGAAGCATTGCGCCCCCGCTGGGGCTTGGACATCAGCGATGAAATCTATCCATCCGAAGCGCGCCTTGACAACGAGTTCAACCTGGAAAAGGGTTGCTACATCGGCCAGGAAGTTGTGGCCAAGATCGACACCTACGGGGGCCTCAACAAGCAGCTCTTTTGTCTGGCCCTCGACAGGGATGATCCTCTGCCCCTTGGTGCGCGACTGACCCGCGACGTGGATGGAGAGACCCGCGACCTGGGCCTGATCACTACCTGGGCCTACTCCTTTCACCTCGATCAGGCGGTAGCACTAGGCTACATCAAGAAGCGCCATCAGGAGCCTGGCACGCAGTTCCAGGTGGGAGATACGGGAGCTACCGCCACCCTGCTCAAGGGCACTCCCCTACGGCAGGTTGCGGGGGCCTGGAACGCCCCGTAGCCCTAGGATTCCTCGCCGTCAGCCAAACGCAGAGCCGCGGCCATGGGCGAGGTGTCACTCTCCACTGCCACTCCAAGTACGCGCTCCACGCTACGGCGCACACGAGCTCCCACCTCTTCTACTGGCTCACGACGGCCCTCGAGGTGAAAGACCGAACCGCGCACCAAAGCGCCAGCGTTGATCACAAAGTCCGGCACGAAGAGGATGCCCCGTTCGTGCAATCGCTCCCCATGTTCCGTGCGCGAAAGAGGGTTGTTGGCACCACCCGCCACTACCTTGCAATGCAATCGTTCCACGGACAAGTCGTGCAAGATCCCGCCCATTGCACAGGGAGCAAAAACATCGCAGACCACTTCCATCTCGGCCCCGGGTTCGACCATTTCCACGTCAAGAGTGGCGCGCACGGTGCTCACCCGCTCAGGATCAATTTCCGTGGCCAACACCTTGGCGCCGCGTTCCAGCAGCCGCTGGGCGAGGCCCTGCCCCACGGCCCCCAAGCCCTGGATCAATACCCTGCGCCGGGGCCAGTCCAGTTCTCCGTCCAGATTGAGGAGCGCCGCCTCCATGCCCTGAAAAACTCCCTCGGCAGTGCAGCTGGCCAACTCACCGGGTCCCGCCGGACCGGGATCGGTACAGTAGGTGGTCTCAGCACTCACCCAGCCAAGTTCCTGCGGCCCGGTATTCACATCGGGCCCCGTGTAGTAGCGTCCATTGAGGCGCTCCACCGCCCGCCCGATTGCTCTGTAGGCCTGCTTCAGATCCAGTCCCTCCTGATCAAGCATGACCACCTTGCCGCCCCCGCAAGGCAAATCGAGCAACACACACTTGCGGGTCATTGCCCGCGCCAGACGCAGGGCGTCCATCAAGGCTGTGGAATTCACCGCATAGGACCAACGACGGATACCCCCAAAGGCGGGGCCCCGAGAGCTGTCGTGAATTGCAAGCAGTGCCCGCATGCCCGATTTCGCGTCGTGTAGGGCGAGGAGTTCTTCAAAGCCCTCGCGGGCCATGGCGTCAAAGAGTTGCAATGGCATCGGCCTCAAGATAGCTCTCCAGGTCCCCAAGCACCATGAGGCACCCCAGCAGGCCGACCGAAGAGGTAGGCTGACATTCAATGAGATCCAGGGAAAGATCCCGGCTCACCAATCGTCTCGACCCCCACATGCGCCCCCTTCCCTACCTCTGCCTGCTTCTAACCGTCGCTTGTGCCTCAACTGGCAAGAAAGGCGCCTCCCCTGATACCGAATCCGTGATCCCCAAGGACAAGTGGGAGAATGTGGAAGATTGGAAGGTCAGCGACCCTCACGAGAAACGGATCAAGAGCAAGGGCTACATCCTGTCCGAGATGGACGGCATGGTCACCGCCTGGAACAACCTTCTCCTGGGAGCTCGCAAGGGCGCAGACCAGCAGAAGTTCCGAGTGCTGGATGAGAAGATCTCCCACCGCGCGGCCAAGGACTTGCGTCTCTTCCTGGAAGAGCTGGAAACCGGCCCAACCCGCAATCGACAGGTTTCGGCCATGGCCCTTGGTTTCAGTCGCTCCAAACGAGCCGAGGCTCCACTACTGGCCGCATTGGAAGACAGCCAGACCACCGTACGCGCAAACGCGGCTTTCGCTTTAGGCCTCTTGCGCATGTCAGACACACCGCTAGGCGGGCTGATCACCATGCTGAAAGCACAAGAGGCAAACGAACGAGGCAGTGCTTCATGGGCGATTTCCGAATTGGTCAAGGCTGGAGCAGACGGAACCCTTGCCTTGGAACCGGCCCGCCACGGCTTGTTTGACACGGAACCATCCGTACAAGTGCACTGCATCTTGATCCTGGCTCGCCTGGGGGACAACCAATCCATGGGGGACATGGGCCTGATGCTGCGCAGCGAACGCCTGCTGGTGCTGCGCGCCGCAAGCCGCGCGATCACCAAGCTCGGCCTGGCTGATCCCCATTCAAAAGGCCGCGCCGCGCGCATCTTGACGGCGGCCCTGCTTGAAAACAAAGAAGGCCCCCGCCGCAGCAACCTGCTGCGAGATCTACAACTGCTGTCCAAGAGCAACTACGGCGACGAGGACGAAGCCTGGATCAAGTGGGCCAACCGCCTGCCCCAGAGCTGACACCGCCCGAAGGCCGTCCCAATCGCCTATCCTGGGTCCTTATGCGACTCTTCCTGGGACTCAACGCACTGATCTGGACAGGCGCCTTGCTGGTCGCGGGGCCACTCGATGTCGGCCCCCAGGAGCCCCCAGTCGAGCTGCCGGCGGATCCCCCCCCCATGCGCCGCCAGCGGGGCGCTTGGACCCTGTCCATGCGCTCACAGTTGGTCTTCACCAGTGCACCAGATCGACCCCACACGCTGGCTGTGGATCTGGCCTATCCACAGCGCGGTCGCTGGATGTTGCGTGCGAAAGATCCGGGGGAAGACCGTCGAACATTGATCTACCGTTATGGCTCAAGACTCTGGTCGATCCCCTTTGGCACCGCCACCAGCTACGCGGCCACAGACAACAAAGCCCAAGACATGCGCTTGATGTTTGCGCTTCGCCGGGCACTTCTGGCCTGGCCTCACCAATTCGAGTGGACTGGGGAAGGCAAACAGCGTGAAGCATCCCTGGGCAAACTCGGTTCCCTGCTAGCACACCTCAATGAGCAGGACTACCCGATCCTCTTGGAGGCACGCCACCCTGACGGCAGCGCCTATGAGACCCTGACCGATCTGAAATGGAAGGAAGTCGATGGCAAGCCCCGTCCCGCGTCCTTCCACATGATCGTCAACGGCAAGAAAATCTGGCATGAGAAGATCCTGCGCGTGGACCGCGACCTGAGATTTCTCGACAGCTACTTCATGCCCCACGACCAGCGGCCCAAGGCTCCGCCCCGTGTCGGACAGAAGAGCCGCCGATTCGCATCCCCGGCCGGCCTTGAATGGGAGCACATGGTGAAGAATGAAGTGCTCGACCCCAGAGTCTCGGGTATCTGGCGGGAACAGGCGAGGCGTGAGCTTGGGAAAGAAGGGGGCGAGCTGCTCGCAGGTCTTGGACGCGTGATCGACGAAGGGGGACGGCTGGTGTCTGTGCTCTTGATTGCCCAACCGGGTCAGGCCGCAGCGGGTGGATCCTGGAAAGTGACGCCCCCCAGATCGGGCCTGATTCGACGCCTTCCCCAAATCGGCCCCCCGGATGCAACCCACCTCAGAGCCCTGGTGGCCGAAGCCCGCGAGGGGGGCACCCCCTCCCGCATCGTGCTCTGGGAGGCCCCCGACGGAACCCGGGAGTTACGTGTGGAGGTGGCCCCATGACTCTCTCCTCGCCCCCCATTGCGTCCCCTTGGGAGAACACCCCGCTGGTGTCTTCCAGGTAGGTCAGGGACCCTCCCCAAGCGCCTTCTGAGGGTCCTCAGGGGCTGGCACCCTCCTTGCTGGGAAGAGGCCGAACCCTGAACCCCACCCTAGCTCCCATGAGTACCCCCCGCCTGATCACCACCACCCTGATCCTCCTGCTGGCCCTTCCCTCCGCTGAGGCCTTCGCCCAGCGCAGCCGCAGCAGTTCCCAAGGCAGCCGCACCCAGAGTTCCAGCCGCTCCCAGCGCTCCAGCCCCTCCCGCTCAAGCAGTTCCCGCTCCACACCCTCCCGGTCGAGCAGTTCCCGCTCCACACCCTCGCGCTCGAGCAGTTCCCGCTCCACACCCTCGCGCTCGAGCAGTTCCCGCTCCACACCCTCGCGTACAAGCAGCTCACGCTCGAGCAGCTCCAGCTCCAGAAGCTCACGCCCGACTTACACCCGCAGCACCTCGCCTCGGGTGACAACCCAGCCGACCACACGCTCGACCTCAAGGCCCCCGAGCCGCACGAGCCCGGCTCCCACGCGCAGCACGACTCCCGCCACCAGCAGGTCCAGCAGCGCCAGCGCTCCGCGCGGCAGCAGCAGTTCGACCTGGCGTCCCACGAGTTCCCGTTCGACGCCTGAAATCAGTACCCCCGCTCCCCGCGAACCGGTGACCTCCCCGGCGCGCCGAGTGCGCTTCCCGCAATCCTACTCGGGCTCCAATTCCAGCCCCACTGCGACAGGTGCGCCCTCCTGGCGCCCGCGCTCCACACCGGTGGGCTCAGGTCCCTCGGCCTCCGTACGTAGCCGCTGGAGTCTCAGCGGACAAGCACCCTCCACAACCTCAAGAACCAGCAGTACGCCTTCCTCCGATCGCGCTTCACTGTTAGGCCGTTACCGTACGGCCCAGACCAAAGCAGCAAACACCGAGCCTACCCGCGAATCCACCCTGGCCCAACGGGTGCAAGCCGCGCGTCAAGGCAAGCAGATCCGCAACACGCGCACCACTCAAGCACGTCAAGGTAGTATCCAACGCAAACAGCGGGTGGCAGAGGGTCGTCTGCAGCAGCGCTTGACCCGAGTAACAAAGGCACGGGAACAGTATCAACAGGTAACCAACAACCGTCGTCGTCAGGCAGCTCTTGACGCCAAGAACAACGCCCTTGGAGGCGGTACCCTCTCCGCCGGGCATGACCCCAATGGGGTCCAGGCCGCGGTGCGCCCGGGCCTCGACTCCGACGGAGGCGCCACGGGCAGTTCCGGATCGGGAGCAGGCTCTGGCGGCGAGTACGACGACGGATATGGCGATGGCTACCACGATGGCTGGCACGACGGCTATGGCTATGGCTCCCACAGCATATTCTGGGGTTGCTACTCCTCCTGGGGCTGGAACTCCTGGGGTTGGCTTTCTTGCCCCATTTACTGCTCCTCTCTTTGGTGGCACAGTTGGTGGTGGGGTGGCGGACACTCCTACTGGGGTTGGTGGCCCTCCAACTACTCCTGGTACGGACCCACGGTGCCCTATGGCTACTACCCGCAAACGACCACGGTGGTGATCGAGGCCGAGCCAGAAGTGATCTATGTGGAGCAGGCACCGCAAGCTGTGGCGCAAGAGGCCATCCCCCTGGGCGAGGTAGTGGTACCAGCGGCGGCAGGAACTCCCTCAGGACAAGAAGACCAGGTCAGGCAAGAGGAACTCAATCGGGTCGCTCACCACTACCTGACCCTTGGGGACGAGGCCTTTCGCGCAGGACGCTTCAGCGATGCGGCCAGTCACTACTCACGGGCGGTGGAATTTGCCCCGAAGATCGGCATCCTGCACCTTGTGCTCTCCGATGCACTCATGGCGATAGGTGACTATCGTTGGGCCGCCGCGGAATTGCGCGTGGCTCTTGAGCTGGACCCGAGCCTGGCCCTTCACGTGGTGGACAAGCACACCTTCTATGGGGACCCGATTCAGTTCGACCAGCAACTGGCAACCCTCGAGCGCTACCTGAGCGACCACTTCCTGGACGAAGACGCGCGCCTGCTCCTGGCCGGAAACTACCACTTCGGTGGCCGACCGGCCGCTGCGGTGGATCTTCTGGAGAGTCCCTTCAGCGCTGCGGTGGTCAGCACCGGACCCGGAGCGGTGCTGCTCGAAGCGGCCCGCTCGATCCAGCACGGGACGCCTGTCCTGCAAGGGGAAGAGAACTAGGATAGGCTCAATTCCCGGGGGCCTTCGTCCCCCAGGAAAACCGCAAAACCTGGATCACGGCCGAAACGCTCAACGAACCAGCCCTGCGCCCGCTCGCGCAGGGCTTCTTCTTGGCCCCTCCGGACCAGGGCCACCACGCAGCCTCCAAAGCCGGCCCCAGTCAGCCTTCCACCGAAACTCTCCTCCCCCGCCGCGACCGCATCCACCAGAAGATCGAGTTCCGGCACTGAGACTTCAAAGTCACGCCGCAGGGATTCGTGGGATTGCACCATCAGGTCACCCGCTGCAACGATGTCCCCCTGGGCCAGGAAATCCCGGGCCTGAAAGGTGCGCTGCACTTCATTGATCACATGCCGGGTGCGCCGCTGCAAGACCGGGTCCATCTTTGACCCATGCTCGGCCAACACATCTGCCTTCACATCCCGCAGGCAATCCGCGCCAGAGGTCAAAGGAAGCAGAAACTCCGCGGCGGCCTTGCACTCCTGCACACGCTGATTGAAAGCGCCCGCGGCCAACTCACGCTTGACGCCAGAGTCCATCACCACGATGGAGACCACCTTCGGATCCAGGGGCAAGTAGCTGAAGCTGCCGTCCTTGCAATCCAACCACAAGAGGTGCCCAGGCTTGGCGTAGCCCACCGCGTAGGGATCCATGATGCCGCACTGAACGCCCACAAAACCCCGCTCGCCTTGCAGGGCCGCGTTGACCCAACCCTCACAACCCACACCGAGTCCCCAGCAAAGATCAAGGGCCAGGGCCGTGCCCACGCAAATCGAAGCGGAGGAAGACAAGCCCGCCCCAATGGGCAGGTCCCCCCCAAAGAACAGGTCGAGACCTGCCATGGTCTGAGGGCGCTTGCCGAGCAACTGGATCAAGACACCCAAGGGATAGTCGAACCAGGCACCGCTTGCGACTTGGGGCAGAGTATCCAAGTCTGCATCGAGGGTCTCGCCGCCCAGGGTCGAGGCCATGCGAACCCTCCCATCCGCCCGCGCTCGCGCGCCAATCAAGGTGCCCCGGTGAATCGCCGTGGGCATCACCGGACCTCCGTTATAATCCAAGTGCGCACCGAACAGATTGACCCGTCCGGGGGCAAAGAAAAGACGCGTCGGAGCGCTAGACGACCCCAGACGGCGATCCATCTGGGCCAGATGACGCCTGTGAACAGCTGGGTCGAGGGAGGCGGAGGACATGTGGTTGATTCTTCGATGCGCCTGTGAACTCAAGAGCCGAGGCCATGGGGGGACTTCTGAAGGGCCCCAACCCCATCGATCCCCTTTCCGGGACACAGATTGCCCCAAGGATGGGGAGATCTTCAACACAGCGCTGCGGTTTCAGACCTTCCAGGACGATAGAGTGCCTGTCATGGTCAGTCAATCGCTTCCGAGGGGTCCCCGTCTCCAGCGCCTGCTCCCCAGTCTTGTCCTGGCTGGAATGCTCTCTGCCTGCGCCACGATTTCCTTTGAGCGCGATACCGAAACCTCCGGCACCTTCTACTCCGAAGCCTGGGCTTTCACGATCTTCGCCTGGGACTTCCCCAAGGAGTCGATCCAGATCGCACGGGACAATGTTTTTGACGCGGGACTCTCCAACCTGGATGTCACCAGCGTGAGAACTACCCCCTACCTTGGCTGGTGGGACTGGCTGCTCGACATCGTCGGATTGCGCAAGACCGTGCTGACCGGCACCTGGGGTTTCTCTGGCGAGCAATTGCGCAAGGAAAAAGCGGCCGGCACTCCGTTGCTTGGATCCTGATCCGTTGAACCCTGCCCCGCATGGGGTGAAGAGCACACGGTCTCAGCGCCGGTGCCAAGGCATCTCGACGCGCGCTACGGCGCCCTTGCCTTCGGGCCCGTTGGTGAGAGTCACTGTACCCCCTAGATCTCCCACAATTCGCCGCACAATCGCCAACCCCAGACCCGTACCGCTTGAGCGCGTGGTGAAGTAAGGATCAAAGAGATGTGCCTCTTGCTCCGTGTCCAGACCTGGGCCCGTGTCACTCAACAGGATTTCCACGCGCTCCCCCACGACGCCGACGCGCGCGATCAGACGCTTGCGCTCATCCATCCCATCCATTGCTTCAAGTGCATTGGAAACCAAGTTGAGCAAAGCTCGCCTCAACTCACCCCCGTCCGCCAACACGCAGCCACCTTCTCCCTCTCGAACCACTTCCACATCAAGTTCTCTGGCCCAGGCATGGGTCAATTCCAGGACCTCATCCAAGAGGTCGCCAACTTCCACTGGCTCAGGCTCGATGTGGTGCCCAGCAAAGGCGTGAAAGTCGCTGGCGATCTCACGCATGGCCTCGACCTGACGCTCGATTATGTCCATGGTGCGCTCCTGAATCGAGTCCGCTTCGGGACTGCCCTCAGCTCGAGCCCGTCGCAGCAAGCTGATCGAAAGGGAAATCGGAGTCAGGGGATTCTTGATCTCGTGGGCCACTTGGCGAGCCATTTCGCGCCAGGCAGCGTCTTTTTCCGCGCGCACCAGCCGCGAGCGGCTGCGTGACAGGTCCTCAGTCATGCGGTCAAAGGAGCGTGCCAGATCCCCCAATTCATCCTGCCGTTTGGACTCCAAACGAGCTTCCAGTTCCCCCCCTGCAATGCGCCTGGTGTGACGCTCCAACTCCAGTATCGGCTGCAGGGTGCGCCGAGCCACCATGAAAGAGAGTACGGCCGCAAGGAAAAGGCCTACCAGAGTCGCCAGCAACAGGGTCTGCGAAACCGCGGCCACTGGCGCGTAGATGTCTCCATAGTCCACGCCAACGCCAACCACCCAACCCAAGCCACCATCGTCGACAGATGTCAGATGCTTGAAAGCTGCCTTCTTCTGCACTCCGCGAAAGACATAGTCCGGATACATGCCCCAGGGCCCGCGGCGGGCAGCTTCCACCAGGGGAATCAACGAACCCGCTTCCAACTCGCTGACCATTTGCCCCACGAGACGACGCGTAGGGTGGGCCACGATAGTGTCCGCATCGGATCCCCAAATCCATGCATAAGAAGAAGTGTACAAGTCCTCCGTAGTCTGGCCACCATCACTGCCCAGGCGACGCACACCAAAGTCCTCAACCCAACCCTGCAAGCGATCGGTATGCATCAAGCCTATCACTGCTCCAGCAGGCAGATCTTCACCGGAAGGCTCCAGACGCACAGCCAGACCCACATAGGGGCGCCCATCTGATTCCACGCCAAGCAGATCTTGCAGTGTTCCAAAACCAAGCGCTGCCCGCCCTTCGCTCATCAGCTCTTCGAACCAGGGCTGATCTGAAACACCCCCGCCAAGGGAAATAGAGTCGTTCGGAGCGCCATGTAACCCGAACCGATTGGCGATCAAGATCTCTCCATCGCAATCGACGGCAGTGACGATGCTGTGAGCACCGGAAAGACGCACCAAGCGGTCGAAAAGGTCCTGCACAGTGGCCTCCCAACTACCGCGATCTTCCGCATCCCCAGCCGCATACCAACTGACCAAAGGAATTCCCGCAAGATACTCAAGGTCCTGCCAGCGCTCGCGAATCTCCGTGTCGAGCTGATCCGCAAGGTCCGTGGCGGTGGACAGCAGGTGAAAACGTACTGAATCGTCAGCCAGGCGCTGGGAGACCTCACGGTCCACCCAGGTGGAAAAGCCGATGAATGGCACGGCGACCGCGACCAGCACGGCCAGAGTCCACTTGGTGGAGATGCGACGAAACACGGAGGAGGTCAGGTTGAGGACAATCGCCCGAGGACTCAAGGTCCAGTGGGGCCAGCCCAGCTTATCCTCTGACCCTCCTGAATCCTCGGGACGAACCCAATGGCCTCCAGTTCCCCTCCCCGCCGCATCCTGATTGTGCGCCTGTCGCACCTGGGGGATGTGTGCCATGCGCTGCCCCTCTACCACGCCCTGCGACGGACATACCCCGATGCAGAGCTGGGCTGGGCCATTCAGCCGGCCTTTGCGGATCTAGTGAGGCCCCTGCCGGACATGGGCCCGGTCTTCCTGTTTGACCGGAGGGGCGGCCTTGCTGCCTGGATCCGCCTGCGCAGAGAACTCCACCGCTGGCAGCCCGACTGGACCATGGACGCCCAGGGCAATTGGAAGAGCGCCTGGGTCACGCGCCTCTCCGGAGCCAACCGGCGACTAGGCTTCCACAAGCGGGACTGGCAAGAGCCCCTGGCATCCTGGGTTCTGACCGAACAAGCGGTGCAAGCCAGAGGCAAGCACTGCATCCAGCGGGTTCATCAACTGGTGCAACATATCGCCCCAGGGTGCAACGCCTCACCCCATCACCTGCCTCTCACCACGCAGGTTCGGGCAGAGGGCGCCGCATCATTGAACAAGCGCCTGCCGGATCGGGGCCGGCCCCGGCGGCTGATCCATCCAGGACGCCAGGGAGATCCCCGCAGCCTGCCCTTGGATAACCTAGAACAGATGATCCGCACACTCACGCAAGCGGGCGAAGATGTGCTGCTGATCAGTGGCCCTGCTGAGACAAGCAGTGGAGAAAAACTCGCCCAACGGCTCGCCGCCGTGGACGGGGTCCAGCATTGGATTAACAAACGAGGGCTGCAGCATTACGCAGCCTTCTTTGCGGCCGCGAGGGACGAAGGCCTGCGGCTGGCCGTGGGAGATTCCGGCCCGGCACACCTGGCAGCAGCCGTTAACTTAGGGGTGGATCTGTGGGTGGGACCCACCGACGCCTGTGCCACCGGCCCCTGGCCTTTGGTCTCATCCCCTGACACGATCCACACCGCGCACCGCTCCCCAAGCGGTAATATCTCGGACCTGAGGGGCGAACAACTCGCCCGAACGCTGCTCAAGTCAGTGCTCTGCCCTTGAGTATGAACCCATGAGAATGTCCACCTATTTCTTGTCCGGCAGCATTGCCTCCATGCTGGCCTTGCTTGTCTCCGCTGCCCTTGGTTTCAATAGTTCGTTGAGCCTGCACTTCAAGGTCGCCCTGCCCGCGGCCATCTTGACCGTGGGCGCCCATACCCTGCTGATCCTGTTCATGGTGGTCACTGGTCGCATCCTGCGGGAGGCCGTCCGGTGCCGGGACCTGTCCCAAGACTTCCTCGATGAACTCAACCTGTTCTTTTCCGGCGCAAGCGCCTACCCCGCGGCAATCTTTGGCTGCCTCTCCATCGCGGGCGCAGCGGTCCTTGCCTTTGGTGCGCCCGTGCTGGGACTTCCGGCCGCAACCCACTGGATAGCCGCCTGTCTGGCCTTGTTGCTCAACTTGTGGGCCCTGCCCGTAGAGTACCGCGCCCTGCGCAGAACCCAGTTGATCGTGGACAAGGCCGCTAGCGCCCTCGATCAAATCGATGCAGAAGCCACATCTGTCGGAGACGAGTTGCCTGAACATGAAGGCACAACGCCGGAAGGTTTGGCCCAGGGAGCCATGGCTGTGGCCATCGGAGCCTGGCTGCCCTACGCCTACCTGATATTCATCATGGGCACCGGCGAACCATCTGACGCGTCCATCCACCCGTTCATCGAAATCAGCCTGGCAGGCCTCGTAGTCTGGTGGCTGGCACGCTCGGAATCCAAACGTCAGGCGTCAGAGTCAGCGGACGCATCCTCAAGCACCTGAATGCGCTTACGGATATCCTTGTACTCGGGCCAGAAAAGCTCGATCTGACGCAGCAACTGCAAGGCCTCGGGCCCCTCATCGGCCGCCATGACCTGCTCATAGAGCGCTGCTGCATCGCGCACATAGTCCTCAAGGGTAGCCATGCGAGCGCGACAGTCTTCGTAGTAATCCTCAACTGCCAGGATCTGGCTGTACTTGGCAATCGCCGCCTCATAACGGAAGTCATGCTCCAGGTCGATTGCCTTTTGGTAGGCCACCTTGATCTGCGCCACCTTGATATCCGCAAGCGCTTCATCAAACATTCCGGGGCGCGCCACGCTGATTTCTTGGCCTTCAAGCAGGATCTTCCGAGCTTCGCTGAAATCGGCTCGCAGGATGGCCATCTTCCCTTTCAGGAGGAACTCGTCGGCCTTGGCTTCGATTCGCGCCCGAGCAAGGCCCTCTTGAGCGGCTTCTTTTCCAGGGTCCAACAAGAGAGCCACGCGAAAATCGTTGCGCGCGGCGGCATGGTGTCCCGCCTCTTCCAATTGCAGGGCGATACGCGTATGGCGATTGGCAATCTCCCGTTCCACTTCAGTAACCCGCTGTGTGGGACGCGGGTCATTCGGGCGGTACTTGCCAGATGCACGAAACCGGCTCTGTGCCAAGTCCAGTTGCCAGTTACTGATAGCCCGCACACCCTTGTCGTAGTAATCCTCGCCAAGCAGATCGCGCCAGGCGATCTGTCGTTGCACCTGAGTCAAACCCGCCTCGGCCTCTATCAAATCTGCGCGATAACCAAGCGACTTGACATAGGCCTCACGCGCCTCTCTCAACTTATCGGCCGAGTGCAACTCCTGTGCCACATTCAGATAAGAGGTACCTAGCTTGCGCAGGGCTTTGAGCTCCCAACTCTTGGCCACATGGTTGTCTGGTTCCAGTTCAAGCGCCAGTTGCACCACCTCAAGAGCATCTTCATCGTCACCTGCAAAAGTCATGCTGCGCGCCTGACTGAGATACCAGGCAATCGTCGCTCTGCGGTGCTGTGAACTGGCCTCGGCGCTACCCGGGTCGGCCTCCAGATCAGCAGAAGCGGTGCGCAGCGCCTCGCCGTAGAGCCCATGATCAACTAGCCACCCGACGGAGTGGGTTTCAACGGGGGCTATGGGAGCTTGACAGCCAACAAGAATGGCGAGCAACAGGAGAGTGGCCTTCATGGTGAGTGGGAGACGAATGGACCTGGGGGATCTTCCCGGAACCCCATGGAAGCCCTGACGAGGGCCAACAGCAAGCAGCAATCTTGAATCTCGGCCCCAGCAGGCTCTAAAAGCGGGCACCGAAGCCCAGTCAGGAGCGCAGGCCCTCGAAGAGCGCCAGCCCCAGACTCCCGAAAGCCAGCACCGGGGTCCAGGCGGCCAAGAGGGGTGAAAGGCCCCCATTGATTCCCAGATTGCGGAAGACGAAGTCCGCAGCAAAATAGAAGACGCACAAGATGCCCCCCACCATCAGACGCTCGGAGCCCTGACCACGCTCATAGTGGAAGAGCAGGGGCAGACCCACCAGAAGCAGGATCAGATTCGCCAGAGGGAAGGTCAGGTGGTAGTGCCAGAGGGTACGAAAGGCAGTGTCATCGGGCTCCCGCCGAATCAAGCGCTCCACTTCGGCGAAGGACAATTCCAAAGGCTCGGCCCGGGCGCGGCGATAGGTCAAGGCCAGCCCAGGATCCATGTCAAAGTCACTGAGTGTGCTCACATCTTCCGTGGCTGCAGTATTGCCCAGCACCTGTCGCTGCCCAGCTACCAGGTCCCAACCCTCGCCGTTCCAGGAGGCGCTCTCCGCGTCGATCCGCACATAGTCATCCGCTTCGGCCACGATCGCCACCACCCCTTCGGCCTCAGGCGCGCTGTCTTCGCTCTCGCCTGGCCAGAAGCGCTCCAAGAAAACCAGACTACCCAACAAGTCGTGCACCACCACATCGGAGTAGACCCGGGGCTGATCGCCCTCCGTCAATTTCCAATGCAAACGATCGCGCTGATCGGCCAAGGTCTCCACCAAGGTCTCTCGCAACACAAACATGCCCATGGAAAGCACACAACCCAACAGGAAGATCGGCAACAGTAGTCTGCGGACACTCACACCAGCCGCAAGAACGGCGGTCACTTCGTTCTTCTTCAATAGACGATTGACCGTGAACAAACCCGCCAGGAGGGTCACGAAGGGGGCAACCTGCAAGAACAAGAAAGGGACCTGCATCAGGTAGTAACGCAGGATCACCCCTCGCGAGGTCGGCCCTTGCCCATCCTCAGAGGAAAGAAACTGACCAGCATTGTTGGCCATGTCGAGTACCAGATAGAGCCCAACAACCAAGAAGAGAGCGGTGCCATAGGAGCCGACAAAGTGGGCCACCACATAGCGATCCAGCCTCCCCAGGAAGCGCAGGTGAGAAAAATAACGGATTCTCATCGACGCAACCCCCGATACAAGAGGGGCAGGGATGCCATGACCCCCAGGCAAGTTGGACCCCAGGCCACGAGCATCACGGGCAGACTTGTATGCCCTGCCAACTCCGATCCCAAGCTCATTGAGAGAGCGTAGTACCCGATGCCATAGCCCGAAGCCACCGCAAGAGCTGCCAGCTGGTTCCCGCGGCGCAGAATCAATCCGGTAGGTGCACCCAGCAACAAGAACAGGAAATAGACCACCGAGCGGCTGCCGCGCTTATGGATCTCAAAACTCATACCACGGCGCTTCTCGACATCCCGCTCCACCAACAAGTCCTTGCGGATCTGGGACACTGTGCGGTAACGGGGTCGCGGCCGATCCCCGATTCTTGGCGGGTCCATCAGTTGCTCCAATGGAATCGAATAACGCACATGGGCCTGCTCCGTACGCAGCCCTGCACCAGGAGCCAAGGCACGCACCCCCTCCAGGTCTACCACCAGAGCACCCTTCTCAGTACGAATGTGAGCCCGTTCAGCAAACACATCAATGCGCTCTTCGCTGCTCTCATTCGCCCGGCGAAGATAGACTTCATGCCAAAAATTCGGATCGCGGGGATCGCGCCAGGCCCCGCGCAAGAAGAAACCATGGAACTCCACTGTGGTGCGCCCCGGGGGCAGATTCGAGAGAGTCCGCTCCAGGCCGCGAGCAATCAAGGCCCTCTGGTTGGCTTTGGTATGAGGCACTCGCTCGGCGAAGAGCCACCAGGTCACGCCAGAGAGAACCAGGGCCAAGACGAACCCCGGCAGGAGCAGCTTGACGGGGTGAAACCCCGCCATCTGAATCGCAGTCCATTCTCGATCCGCCGCTAACCGCCCATAGGTCGCCACCACCGCCAGGAGAAAACAGAGGGGCAATACATAGGGCGCCAGAGTCTGCAGCACCGTGGGCAGATAAGCCATCAGAAGCCCGGCATCCGCCGCGGGCAACTTGTGGACCGCATTGACCGCGACTCCGGGCACCGCCAGCACAACGATGGCCACCACACCAAAGGCCAGGGCCTGGAGCAACTGGCGCAAAATGTAGAGCTGCAACTTCAAGGAGCGGATTCTATACCGCTGGTGCGCGGACCCAATTGCCCTAACCCCGACGATTCATGCGATGATGCACCACCCGGGCATCGAACGCCCCTGAACATGGAGCAAATCCTCAAACAAGGCCCCAGGCGCACCGTCCTGCTCATGGTGCCTGCCCAGGCAATCCCAGGACCGGGCAGAGTGATCAAGCGCTACCACGCCCCTGAGTTCCTCGGTCGCCTGCGTGATCAGCGGCGCGCCCAACAGGAGTTCCAGGCCCTTGTACATTTACGGGAGTTGGGGCTCGCCGCCCCCAAACCCTTGGAGGTCCGACTCCAGAGGAAGCATTGGGAATTGGTGATGGAAGAGATCCCGGGGGCACGCAACTTGGAGCAGGTCTTTGCTCAGAAAGGAGCCCGATTCAAACTTGCCGCTGCCCTGGCGAAGTTTCTGCACCAGCTACTTGTCCTCAAAATACGGCACGGCGATCTGCACCCAGGAAATGTGGTGCTCGACGAACAAAACAAGCTCTGGCTGGTGGACATGCGCGGAGTGCGCAGCGATGCACCATATGGTGAGCGCGAACTGCGTGAGCTCCTCGTGCACCTCTGCCAGACCTGCCGCGAGACCACGAGCGCCCGCTGGCGCGCTTCGGTCATGGCTCGTTTACGGCGGTGCTGCAACAAGGGGCAGCTGGCGCATCTGGTAGGGAACCTCGATCTGCCAGCTATCGAAACCAGCGCACGGACCCTGCGGCGCAAGAATGGACGCAAGCGCATCGGCCGCTGGCAGAGGGAAAGTTCCGCTGCCACCCGACGGGAAGCGGGATGGCTCGCCCTTGATCGCAATCCCGGAGACTGGATCCGCACGCCCCCCACGTCTCTGGACCAAGCCCTTGACTGCTGGAACTCCCTCGGACATCTGGCCGAGCACGGCCTTCCCGCCGAGCGACCTGTACTCCTTTGGGTTGGCTCCCGAAGCGTACGGGTGGTGAGCCAGATCCCGACCGGCGCGCGCAGAATGAAGACGACCGAAGAAGGCTCTCCCGGGGCCTGGGGGCACATTCTGGGCAGCATTGCCGACCGAGGTCTCGGCCCGGGAGCCAGCAATATCTCGCAGTGGTGGCTCACCCAGGAAGGAGCAATCCTCGCGGGAGATATCCAGCTGCTTGACCTCTCTCGCGCCGAGCAGGTGAACCCCTGGCGCTTCAGCATCGAAGGATTCAGCCCGAGCTGGACTCCAGACCAGCGCAGGGAGTTCAGCTCAGCCTGGTGCCTGGCTCAAGCATGTGGTCCCCAGGAACAACAAGTGTTGAAGGAGTCCTTGATTGGCGACCTCTAGGCGCACCAGAGCCCTGCGTAGAGGCCTCTTGAAGTCCTTCCTGATCCCGGCGCGGGTGCTGCCTCATGGTCTGATGCGAGGCTCGATCCAGCACTCGCTGCGCTTGGCCAAAGGCACCTCGGCTGCCCGACGGGTGCACTCAAATCTGAAACTCGCAGCAGGTAGCCTGGACCTCGATCAAGCACAACTACGCGCTCTGCCCGCCGCCATCCGTGCCCACACAGCACGCCAAATCGCCGACGGGGTGCGGCTCTCGAGACAAGACGCTGGTGAATGGGTCGATGAAATCGTGCAGGAGGGCCCGGGTTTCGAACGCCTCAGCGAGACTCTGGCCGCCACTCCCGGAACGATCATCTTGGGTGGACACATGGGCAACTGGGAAATACTGGCGATTTATCTGGTGCGCCGGGGAGTACGAGGGGTCGTGGTAGGACGCGCCCGAGGCGATCAAGACTGGCTGGCCAAAATGCGCGCCCAACACGGTGTCGAGACCCTGCCCCAGGATGCCAGCGCCCGGGAGACCCTTCGCGTGCTGCGCTCCGGTCGCATCCTGGGCCTGCTCTCTGATCTTGAGGCACGCCAATTGGACGGTGAGTTTGTGTCCTTTCTGGGCCATCCCGCTCTGACCATGACCGCCCCTGCAGCCATCGCCCGCGCGGCCAACGCTCCTCTGCTCCCGGTGCGCTGCGTGTTTGATGCACAGAGCGACCGGTACCAGGTCCACGTGGACCCACCCCTATGGTCACGCACGGACCTGGACCCCAAGGCCGCCACCACCGACCTTTTGCAACGCATGAACCAAGTCTATGAATCCTGGATCAAAGCCAACCCTGAACAATGGGCCTGGCACCAACGTCGCTGGTGGACCAAACCCGGCTCGTTCGACGCGATCCCCAACCCTGCTTTCCGCAGAGAAAAACGCGCGCGGGATATCTGAGCTGCTAGAGCAAGCCGTGTTCGCTGAAGAATGCCCGGCAAGTGGAGTTCTTGGCCAAGCGGTCAAAATCTCGACGACGGGAGTTCTTGTAGCCCTTCAAGGTGCCAACGATGTTCAGAATTGTCTGGCCGTCTTTGGAGCGCTGGCCGTGAAAGGCGACCAAGGCCCGGGCCGCACGATCGGACATGGTGGGGTCACCGATCTTGGAGATCAACTGCACGAGGTACTCGATTGCCTTGGAAGGGTCGCCCTTGTCCCACAAGTAGGCGGCCTGTTCGAAACGATCCTGAAAGTACTCTTCGCGCTCTGAAATGTGGGTCTTGACCACTCCTTCAAGAATGGTCAGATCCGCCCCGCTAGCCCCAGCGCGGAAGGACTCCAGCATGGGCATTGCCTTGGCGTAGTCCCTGGGAAAGGCCCAGGTCAGGGTCTTGGTCTCCCAGAGAACATCTTCAAGGTTGGCAGGGCTCGACAAATCCGCCACAGCCCTCCAGCGGCTGAGTTTGTTGCGCACTTCTCCTGCGTCAGAATGGTCGGGCCAGGTGTCGAGGAAGTGCTGAGCACGCTGCACGAAAATCCGCGCCCGGGCGCGCACGGGTTCCTTGGCCAGGTAACCCGACTCGTAGTTGCGCAGGCTCTTCTGTAGAAACTTGGTGCCAGCCATGTTGTCCACCAACTGGACGCTGGTCTCGGACATGGCTTCGGATCGGACCCTGAGGGCGGCGAAGGTCTTGCGCCACTCAGCGGTCAACCTATGATCATTGCGCTCGATCTTCTCGAATCCTTCCTCGGCCTTCTTTACGTTCCCGTGCTTGAGCGCCTCGGTTATCTGCTCGTGAACCGTAGATTCATCAAAGCTCTCCTGATTCACAGAATCCTCGTAATTGACAAACGCCTGAATGCCAACCGCAACCACCAGAGCAAAGCCCAGCAGAATTACCCAGGTGGGCAGGCTTTTCTTGACCGCTCTTTGACGGGTGCGTTGGACCCTCGGGCGGTCAGCTTTACTTTGGGAGGATCGGGGCGTCCGGGGATTGACTCGTGCCATGCGGGGCAGTGTACCCGCTGGCAATCCGGGTGGGTTGTGCTTTGGGGCAGCGGAGATTCCGGTCCCACACAAGACCCGGCCTCAGTCCATGCTGCGCCGAGAATCTCGGCCGGTACCAAAGTTCTGGGTCCAATAGCGACCCACCACGGAGGTCGCCATCTCGGTGGCCTGGCGGGAAAGCAATGCTCGGTGGTGCCCCGAGGAGTGAGTCCAGCCGAAATGCGCTCCCAGGGGATCCCCCGCACCTCCATGAATATTCTCCCCAAGACCCTGGGTATAGCCCTGCTCGGTCATTCGTTCAAAAGGGGTGCGCCTACCGGGAACGCCCTCCTCGAAGTGACTGAAGATCCCCGTACGACTCATGTACTCCCCATGCACAACCGTCGCCGCCTGAAGCCGCGCATCCCAAGCCAACGAGACACGACCAAGGAGGCGCCTGTAACGATTGGTCACGCGCACCTGTTCCGACTCCTGGGATCGACACACCTCCTCCTTTGCTGCCCACAGACTCTCGTTGTAGGCCCGCACCAGGCCACTGATGCGGATCTCGGTCTGTACGGCCCTGTTCGGAGCAAAGTTCGCCAGGCTGAGATCCGTGACCTCCGGTTGAATCAAGAACAACCAGGAGGGCAGGTCCTTGGGGAAACTTGAGCGCTGGAGCTTGCCCAGCACCCACTGCAGATCGCCCAGTTCCTCGTGGAAGGCTGCACCCAAAGAAACCGAGAATGGCTGCTCCCAGATCGTGCGCACGTCGGCCACAAGCTCATCGACCCGGCGCTGGACCAGATTGTATTCCCCGCGCCGATTGTCGGGGATCGGATAGAAATACTCCTGCTCGTCGAAGATCAACTCCAGAGCGAATTCCCTTGCCACCTCCAGGTTCCGGCGGCGCACAGCAAGGCGCTGCAAACCCTTGAACTCCCCGCGCTTCAGGATTCGCTTGGTGTGCCGGACGAGGAAATCATTCAGGGTCTCCTCCAGGCGGATCTCAGCCAGCCGGTACTGATCGGCCAAGACAGCAAGCACCTCCCAGGCCTCTTCCCGCGCCGCCCCCTGGCGGGTGGTGAGCTTGCGCAGCTCCGACTTCAGCTTGGCTCCGATCAGTTGCTCTTGATGCTCAACGGTGGCGACGAAGGAGCCCGCCACCAGGGAATAGCCACCATCGGGCACTTCTTCTCCCCGTCCTTGGGCCACCAACAAATCCGTGTGTTCACTGGTCAGCAACCCCCCGGCCCGCTGCTCCCAGAGAATGGTCAATCCCAATTCGTTGAACTTGGGCGCACCATCGGCCAGGCATGCCACCATGGTTCCCAGACAAGCGGGAGGATTGTCCCCCAGCTCCAGTAGAGCCTTGGCGGTCCCTTGATGACCGAGGGCCTTCAGCTGAAGAGCGATCCCCCGGGTGGTGCCCCCTTCGGCATGGTCCAGAGACCAGACCTGGGACAGAGCAGCCAGCCAGCGGCACTCCATCTCCCGGCGACGATAGCGGGCGGATTCAGGATCCTGGGTCAAGCGCGAAGCGACTTGCAGAAGCGCAATTGCACGGGGTAGATCTCCCGCCACGCGGGCTTTTTCTCCCATCAGGGCCTGCTCGGCAGGATCGGCCAGGAGTTCGCTGGAGGTAAGCGGGTAGGGGCGCGCAACCACACCCGGCGCATCTCCGATCTTTGGAACAGTAGGAGCAACCTCTGCAGCCGGCGGTGTAACAAGGGGCTCCAGAGAGGTGTCCCCACCAGAGTCCGCGACTGCCACTTCGGATTTGTCACCTTCTCTATTGGGAAGACTGCTCACCGCCAGACGCCATTGCTCGACTCGACGGGAAAACTCGCCATCTAGGGCGCTCTCAGGAAAACGCAGATACTCCTCAGCCACAAGATCCCAGGCCGCCCGGTCCCCGCGCAACTGCTGAGCGCTCTCGGCCCCCGCGATCAAACGCCGCGCGCCCTGATCGGCCGCACTGCGAATACTCTCGCGATGCTCCAGCAGCTCGACCCCCAACATGGACACCTGTGCGGGCAGGTCGCCGATCAACTGATCCACCAATGCCAGGGCACGAGCGTACTCACCCGAGCGTGAGGCAGCCTCCACATCGAGCATGATGCTCTTGACCAGACCCTGAATACGCGGCAGAACTACGGGCTCCTGCTCTTCGTCCGGAGCAGGATCACCGCTCGGAATTCGCGCGATCAAGTGTGACTTACGCGAACGGCGGTCGGCATCCCAATCCATCGTGACTGATTTCTCCCGCAGCACGGTTTCCCGAGCCTGCCCATCAGTGAAGCTCTGGACCAGGTCATCGAGGCTCACCAACAGACTCTCCAAACTGCGGCCATCACGCCCGGCTCGCAGCGTGGCACACTCAATTTTGGCCCTTTCCCTCTCGGCCCAAACCACATCGATCTGAGCCTGCAGCCCCCTACGACTCGGATGGTCAGAGTCCATACGCCCGAGCAACTCCTCAGCTGATTCCAGCCGACCATAGAGGATCTGCTGCTCAACAGCGCCGGGTTCCACGCCGCCACCGCAGGACACGAACAACATTATCAGACATGCACGCTTCATTGATTCCTTACGCCACCTTACCAATGACAGAGAATACCCACCCTTAAGCCAAGGCAACCGAATCATCGCTCCGAAAGCCCATTCCCAGGCGATTCAGCTCGACAAGAGGTCTGAGGAGAGGTTTTCGATTCCGATTCGGCGTTCGGCTCGGTTCGACTCGCACTGCGTCAGCTCACAGAGGGCAACCGCCCGCCGCAGTTCGTTATCAAGCTGCCGCACATTCCCGGGCCAGGGCTGGGATTCGAGAAGGGCAATGGCCTCCTCGCTGATACGCACGGATGTACCCACGCTCTCGCCCTCACAAGCCAGCAGGTGCAAAGCCAGGCGCCGCACATCCCCCTCCCGTTCGCGAAGAGGCGGCAACTTCATGGTCACTACCGCCAGTCGCCAATAGAGGTCTTCGCGAAAGTCCCCAGCTGCACAGGACTCTTCCAAGTTCTTGTTGGTGGCTGCCACGACGCGCACATTGACTTGTACGGTCTTGTTGGAACCCACTGGTCGCACCTCCCCTTCCTGCAACACACGCAGGAGTTTTGCCTGCATGGCCAGAGGCATCTCTCCAATCTCGTCCAGGAACATGGTCCCCCCATCGGCAGCAACAAAGTGGCCGTCCCGATCACCCACTGCGCCTGTGAAGGAACCGCGAGTGTGCCCGAACAGCTCGCTCTCGAGCAACTCTGCCGGAACCGCAGCGCAATTCTCCGCAAGCAAGCGCTTGGATTTGCGGGACGAACCTACGTGCAAGGCCTTGGCGATCAACTCCTTACCCGTGCCTGTGTCTCCAAGCACCAACACGGTCACATCCGTTGGCGCCAGTCGATCAAGCAATAGATGTACGCGCGCGATCTGGGGGCTTTCTCCCACCATGCCATGCTTCAAGGGTTGGCGTTTACAAAGCACACCCCACCCACTGGCATCATCAGATACTTCAGATTCGACCCTATAGGCCGCAGCGTGGGCCTGCGCCCGAGGGAGTTTCCCCGCCTGAGCCGCCTCTTCCAGCAACTGATCCAAACGGACGAAAAGGTCTTCTTTGGGCACCATCAGACCGCCACCAGATGGGCATAGGAAAGCAGGAGCTGTTTGCTGCCATGCTGATCAAAACGGACCTCGGCACGGGCATTGACCCCACTGCCAGACAGGCTCTCGATACGGCCGCGACCAAAGTGTTCGTGCTCCACCAGCTGGCCCACTGCCAGAGCCGCAGCACCATCGTCTTCTGGTTCGTATGCTCCCAGAACCGACTCCGGATCATCTCGCTCCAGGCCCTCAACAAATTCAGCAGGGATCTCCTCCAAGAAGGGCGAAGGACGAGCCCAGCGCGTGTCACCGAAAAAGAAACGGGTCACTGCATGGGTCAAGAAGAGGCGCTTCATGGCCCTGGTCAAGCCCACATAGAACAAGCGCCGCTCTTCCTCGATGCCGTTCACCGGATCCTCTTCCAAGGCGCGGCCATGAGGAATCAGCTCCTCTTCACACCCGGCGATGAACACCTGGGGGAACTCTAGCCCCTTGGCCGAGTGCAAGGTCATCAACTTGACCGCGTCCTCCGTACCGTCATAGACATCAGTGTCGCTCACCAGCGCTACATCCTGCAAGAAACCCGGCAACTTCCCATCCGGGTGCAAGCGATCGTACTCCTGGGCGTGGGCCAGAAGCTCCTCAACATTGGAGTCGCGATCCACGAGCGTATCTCCATCGTCCATCTCAGCGATCCAACGCTCACGACCAATGCCTTCCAGCACGGCCGCCAGAGCCTCGCCCGCAGGACCATCCCGCATGGGATCGAGGGCTTCCAGCATTCCCGCGAACTCCGCCAGTCCCTTCTTGGCGCGACCGCGCACCAAGGCAACCGCCTCTTCTGAACGCAGGGCATCGCGCAAACAAAGTCGCCGATCCACGCTCCACTGAATCAATCGCCCTGCTGTGGTCTGCCCCACCCCGCGCAGGGGTGCGTTGACCACCCGCAGGAAGGCCTGATCGTCCTTGGGGTTGACCAGCAACCGCAAGTAGGCCACCAGGTCGCGAATCTCCCGGCGCTGGTAGAACTCCAAGCCACCCACCACCTGATAGGGCACGCCAGCGAGACGCAACGCACTCTCCAAAGCACGCTGCATAAAGTTCATGCGATAGAAAATCGCGCAATCCCGAAAGGACCCGCCGCGACCAACAACACCTCGAATCTGGGCAGCGATCTCCCGTGCCTCCTCGTTCTCATCGCCGCACTCCAAGATGACCAGCCGCTCACCCTCTTCACCCTCCGTCCAAAGCTCCTTGACCTTGCGCTGCTTGTTGTTGGAGATCAGAGCCGACGCTGCCCCCAGTATCGTTTTGGTCGAACGGTAGTTCTGTTCCAGACGCACCACCAAGGGCTCGCCGAAGTCCTTTTCGAAGTCAAGAATGTTGCGAATGTCTGCCCCGCGCCAACCATAAATAGACTGGTCGGGATCTCCGCAAACCGCCAGATTCCCATGGCCACTAGCCAGATGGGAGGTCAACAGGTACTGCACCCGATTCGTGTCCTGGTATTCGTCCACCAACACGAATCGAAAGCGAGTGGCATAGGAATCCCGCACGCCGGGATGCCGATCGAACAACTCCAAGGTCTTGAGCAACAGATCATCGAAGTCGAGGGCATTCTGATCCGCCATCCTTTGAGCATAGGCGTCACGCACCTTGCTGAAGACCTCATCATCCATGCCAGAGCCATCGTCAATCACCAGGGGCTGATCCTGATCCGCCACCCGGTTCTTCTCATTGGATATCCAGCCCCCCACCAACGCCGGTCGAAAGCGCTTGGGGTCATAGCCCAGGTCCTTGATGATCTTCTTGATCAGCTGGTTGCGATCCGAGGTGTCGTAGATCGAAAAATCCCGGGTGAATGGCGCGAGTTGATCAATGTCCCGGCGCAGAATGCGTGCGCACATGGAGTGAAAGGTGCTGATCCATGCCCCCGTCAGGTTCGGCAGCAATCGATCCACGCGCTCACGCATTTCCGCAGCGGCTTTATTGGTGAAAGTGATCGCAAGGATCTCTTCAGGACGCACCCCCGCCTGAGTCACCAGCCAGACGATGCGATGGGTCATCACCCGCGTCTTGCCCGACCCCGGCCCCGCCAGGATCAGGAGCGGTCCCTCCCCATGGATGACCGCCGAGTTCTGGGGTTCATTCAGACCCGCGAGCAGATCCTCTGCGCTCACCCCCGCTGCGGCCCCATCCTGGGCCGCCTGTACGTCCATCCAATCCATGCGCCACTGATTCTAGCGCCCCCGGGCCGCAAGAGTTCGCAGCACTCGGGCGGAGCCGCTTGAAAGGAGGATTCCCTGTGGGTCGACTCGGCCGAAAAAGAGCCCATCAGGGGGCAAAGCGGGAGTCCCGCTCGAAACGGCCGACCCTGAGTTCAATGAAGCAGACCCCAGGCTCGGTCCTGAAACCGGACTGATCTCCCCTGGAAACAGCCAGCCAGATTCTCCCCGGGCTTGCTCCCGACCGACTGCTAGGATTTCGGCCATGGCTTTCAGGCAGCATGGAACCGGCGCACCTCTGGATGCGGGCAGGGCACGTAACCTCCAAGAAAAAGCCCCCGATCAAAGACCGGGGGCTAGTGTTCCAGGTGTCGCTCGTTCCGTTCTTGCCTGCCAGCACGCGGAAGTACCTGGATCCTCAAAAGAGGATTCGGAACTCAACACCCTGTTCGCTCATACAGGTATGAATCGCTCCATGTCGCTCACCTACAACTATGCCCCATTCCTTGGCATTGTCCAATAATCTCACAAGTAAGCGAGCGAGATGATCCAACCTGATGCACACAACCAGCGCATGTCCATTGAGCGTCGCTGGGTTGGTCCCAATTCGGGAGTCAACTACTCGACAGACCGTTGGCGCAACCCGCGAGCGAAGCAGCGAGACGGCCGCCTGCTCACAAGCCTTCTGACCAAAGCAACGCTCGGACCAGGTCCATTACTCGACGCACCCTGCGGAACGGGACGCCTGCAGACAGTTCTGCGTGGACTCAATAGGGACTCCATTTGCCTGGATCTTTCCGCGTCCATGCTCAAGCAAGTTGAGACTGGTGCCCGCCTGCAGGGATCTGCCTTTGCCTTGCCCTTCAAGGACCACAGCTTCCCCCTGGTGACCTGCTGCCGCCTCTTGCACCACCTGGCGGAACCAGCCGATCAAGCTGCGCTGCTGAGGGAACTCGCGCGGGTCTCTGCGGATTGGGTGGCGGTCTCCCATTGGGATGCGGCCTCCTGGCACGTGCTTCGCCGCAGAATGGGTTGGCGCAGGGGTCACGACCACCGAGTGGGATTGAGGCGCCGTGCACTGATCGAATTGGGTCTGGCTGCGGGGCTGGAACGCTGCTGGTCACGCTCAAGCCTGCGCTTCATCTCGCCCCAAACCTGGACGCTGTTCAAGAAACAACCACGCAACGAGGACCGGCCCCCATGCTGAGTGACCACTGGCTCAACGCGGACGGCCGGCGCTGGCGAATCTGCAGCGAAGGTGACAAGCGGGGCGAAGCTCTGACCCGCGCCGCCCTCGATACCCTGACCCTCTTGGACCTGACTGTGGAAATCCAGGGTCCCGCCGCGCTCTTCCCCGAACCCGCCTGGCTGAAGGGCAGCGCCCTCAAAGGCAAGACCGCCCTGCGCCATGGTCTGCGCTTCCGCCTGGGACTGGGTCTACCACGTCTGCGTGAAGCAAAGAACCTTGCCTGGCTTGCCCGGCACCTGTTCGTTGTGCCCAAGCCCCTGGTTGGGCTGGTCCTCTTTCGAGGAGGCCTGCCCAGGGGCCAGTGGCTCGTAACCCAGGAACAACAGGACGCGCGACCCTTGCTCGAGGTCTGGGACGAACTCGACTCGGAGCAAGAACAGGCGGCCCTGACGGAGCTCGCCCGAGAAGTGGCGCGCATGCATGCCCTGGGCTTCACCCACCGGGACCTGTTCCTGCGCAACCTCATGTGGCGCGGGACCCAGGCGCGCAAACTGCTCCTGCTGGACTGTTGGCGAGGGGGGCCGGGGTTCGACCTGCGCGGGGCCAGTTGGGATGTGGGCTGTCTGCTCTCCGACCTGGTGGATCTGGTGGGCGGGGAGCAAGCGCAACGCTGGCTGACAGAGTACCTGGACCAGCGCGCAGCGCAGGACCGGCCGGTCGCCAAAGAGTCCTTCATCCCACAAGCACTCAAGGCACGCCGGACTGTCATCAAGCGCCTGATCGCCCAGCCCCAGCGCCTGGGAAGCCAGGCGCTCCCCCGCCTGGATTGGATTCCAGACACCTGGGAATGATCCTGCTCCGAGGCCCCCAAAAGAAAGGACAATTGACCCCCAAATCGCAGCAATATGATCTACAGGTTCGCGTATCGTCTAGCTCAGGCGAATCCCCCTTCTCTCTTCCGTCAGCCCGCTGCTCCCGATCTACAATTTAGATCCTGCAGACCAACGGCTGACAGCCCCCCTAGCCCTTTGTTGACATGGTTTTGATTTCTGGCCTCTTGGCCCTGCCTCTGCTGACCACCCCCCAGCCCCTTGTCGTCCCCCCCCAGGACGAACTCTTTTCATTCAGCGCGAAACCCATCCAGTCCATGCTCAGCCACCCCAAGGATGCGGGTTTGCTACGCATTCTTGA
>DUBE01000033.1 GCA_012960475.1 Planctomycetota bacterium | reverse complement strand
GTCTTCGTGAGCGTTGTCGACAAGAGCAGCGCGGAGCTGCTGTCCAAGGACGTTCATATCTCCTGGTCGAAGTTCCAGCCGGTCCCCCGCCATCTGCTCCTCGCGAGTCCCGGAAGCCCGGCCGAGCGGAACATCGATCCGGAGTATCTCAGGTCCGAAGGCCCCGGTCGCGCGAGCTTCCACGCGCCGATCGGACGGACGCTCGTCATGGTCGGGTTGGCTGGGTACGAACAGGCGGGCCGCTGGGTCGAGCTCGTGCCCGGGCGCAACGAGGTCGACTTCGCGCTGGCGACCCGGTCGACGCTCCTCGTGGGATTTGTCTACGGCGACGACCTGGTTCCGGTGCCGGCCGGGCTCATCGTGCGCGCCGTTGACGGTGACGCGGAGTGGGAGCTCTCGGGGCCGGTCGCTGGGCGTCTGCTCGGCTTCGTCGAGGAGCCGGGTCAGTACGTGCTGCGCGCGTCACCCGAGGCGGAGTATGTGTTCGAGCCGCGCGTGGTCCGCATCCGAAAGGGGGAGCGGACCGAGCTGGACATTGCCGTGCGGCGAAAACCGCCTCCCTGAGAGGGGTCAGGGTGTAGGATGAGGTTCGGTGCAAACCGACGACTCGGCTTGGAGACTCTTTGAACCCCTTACCCTCCTACACCCAAGAGCCTCCCATGAGACCCAAATTTCCAATTCGCCACCGCAGAGTGGCCTTCAGCGCAATCATTGCTCTGATTGTCCTTTTTGCCATTCCGCGAACAGAAGCCAGCTCTATCCAGGACCTGCCCTGCGATTTCACCTGCCCTGCTACGGTTTCCTCCACAAGCATTGGGACAGTGCCTGCCGGGGTCTGGACTGTGATTCCGGTAGGAACAATCAACGGCAGCGGCCAAGTGGTGGTAGACGTTGACAGCGGCGCAGTTGATTGTACAACCTGCGACGATTGCACCACCGGGCTTCGGTTTTCCTTTCATGTTCTGGGAAAATGCGTGGCATACAATGAATGTGGGTTGCTGGCCCAGGGCCCCCACGGTGGTGTCGTGGTGGCTCGCTTGACTTCCTGCTGCGGAGTGAATTCGCCCCAGGCACACAATCAACTGAGACTGTCCGCGGGCACCTGCAACCCGGCCTATGGCACGGGTGCGTGCCCCCCAGACACCCCAGTGATCGCTCCCCCGGACTTCTTTCAACTGTGGTGGCTGAACTGTGGGTCGTGCCAAGATGATTGACGTCAAAAAGCCCATTCACCTGTTGGTGGCCCTCGCAGGTATTGGGGGGGTGGCGCTCGCCCTGCTGATCAACTGGGACCCGGGCGACCAGGATGCGCCTTCCTCGAAACCACTGCTGGCAGAACAGGCCGAACCCTCGTCGCCTGCTCCAACCTTGGATGCCTTAGAACCTGTGGCCGTGACGGCAGCTGCTCCCCCAGCGGAACCAGCGGAGGAACTCGCCGATGATGATCCATACAAACTCTACACCAAGGGAGTTCCCCTGCCCGAATGGGCAAAGAACGCCCCCGATGCCATCCAACGCGCATTCTATGCGCTCCCAGATATGCTGCACAACTCCAAAGAGTTTGGATCAGAATTGCGAGCACCTGGACAAATCGAGCTCACCTTGTCATGTGCCGTCGCTGCGGACATATGGCGCAGAGGAGACGATTTGAACCCCCTCGGAATTGGGCGCCCGCCAGGCCGCGAGGGGGACCTTCTGGGCACGGACTGGGACGGAACGGGAAGGGAGGGCGTCCCCGGGTGGTGCCAATTCCACTTCAGCGGAGAAACACTCTCTTGGCCAAGAGAGCAGTATCCTGAACACCTTGGATGGTACACCGCCCTGAGGGAACGCAGGTCCCTGACCCAAGAAGAATGGGATCTAGCCATCAGTTTCGCCGACTCCATCGAAGCCTGGATGAGGGGCGGGGTGTTTGAGCGCTGATTCGGCGGCCGGGCTCAAAACCTCTCTGCCCTCAGACCTCTTGCAGTAACTTGGCCCGCAGTGCTTCGAGCTCGCTCTTGGCTGGAAGATGCTGGCAGCGGAGGCCGAGCCTCACCACCCACTGCCCCAGGAAAAAGGCCCCGAGAACAATGACCCATTGCCAAGAGGGCTTGGAGTCATCCGAATCCAACAGGGAAAGTGCCACCGTCACAGCCGCTGGCAGCAAAAACCACCAGACAAAAGTGCGCGCGCGCCGCACCTGGCAAGCGATCCGGAAAATCGCCCGTTCCAGCTCCCCGAGCATGGTCGAAGAAAACGCCCTTTCGCGCTTCAGCCTCTGAACCCGGCCCACTAGGGTGTAAATCGCCACGCCCACAAACAGCACCGCACCTGCGTACTGATGATGATCCTTGCCCTCCATCAGAGGGTCCCAGGCTTGCTTAGCCCCCACAAATAGGCAGATCAAGGCCAGCGTGAACTCCTCAAAGGTCACGGTCCACCCCAGCTTGCGCCCCCGGCGCCGAATGCTCTCGTGCAACGCGCCCGTATCAAGGGCATACATGGTTCGCTCATTCTGCGAATCCCAAATCACTTGCATTTCATCAAAGTTCATCGTCAGTTCCTGCATGGTTCCTTCCAAGGTTCCTTCCAAGGTTTCCTCGCTGTGCGAGGGTTAGTTTGATGCGGTGAATCTTCACCCCAACGTTTTGTTCGCTGATGCTTAGGGTCTTTGCCATCTCGCGATAACTCAGCCCCTCCAGCAAAAGCAGCACAAGCGAACGGTCGGTCTCGTTCAACCGAGCGATTTGCCTATACAGCCAGGCCAGCCGAGGATCCTCTTCGCTCTCTACCTGAACGCCCGCGCCGCGCTCGACGTTGAATCACTCGACGGAACCACCCGGGCCGGCGCGAAGTGTCCATTCAGTGCCGAAGGTGAGCCGGCCGCCCCGGACCAGTCGAACGAGGACTGGTGGCCGAACCAACTGAAGCTGGAGGTCCTCCACAGCAACTCCGCCAAGAGCAATCCACTGGGCCCGGACTTCAACTACGCGCAGGAGTTCCAGAAACTCGACCTGGCAGCCTTGAAGAAGGACATCGAAGAGGTACTGACCACCTCCCAGGATTGGTGGCCGGCTGATTGGAATCACTACGGTCCCTTCTTCATTCGTCTCGCCTGGCACAGCGCGGGCACCTACCGCGCGACCGACGGACGGGGGGGCGCGTCCGATGGGACCATACGCTTCGCGCCGCTGAACAGCTGGCCCGATAACGGCAACCTCGACAAGGCCCGTCGTCTGTTGTGGCCGATCAAACAGAAGTATGGGCAGAGCATTTCCTGGGCCGACCTGATGGTGCTCGCGGGCAATTGCGCCCTGGAGTCCATGGGACTCGAGACCTTGCGGCCGAATCGCTGAGGTTCTGAGACCCCACGCTGCACCGGCAGGAGGGGCTGCAGCGCGAGGAGGGCATGACCCGAGGTTAGCTGTGCCAATCCAGCACCATGATGCCCGCGCCAGCTTCCCCGCAGCTACTTGTCCCGCGAGGCGTACGACTTGCGCATGGCCTCGATGTTGATCGGCTTCTTGGAGCGGCGGCTCCACCACTCCATGGCCCGCTCGGGGTCGTGCCTTGCATTGACGGTTGGCATGCGGGCTCCGGTTTCCTTGCGCCAGTCGGCTAGCTCGCTCTGCATTTGCTCGGCGCGCTCCGGTTGCCTTGCGACCAGGTTCTGCGCCTCACCGAGGTCCTCTCCCAGA
>DUBE01000032.1 GCA_012960475.1 Planctomycetota bacterium | reverse complement strand
GGACCGCCACCGCCAAGTTCCCCAGGCGCCGGATGGCAAACTCCATGCGCCCCCCAGGAGGGGAGACCTCGAAGTCGTGCTCGATGTGCCAGTAGCCGCTGCGAGAGAGGGAGAGGGTGAAGGTGCCCTCGCCTAAGAGGAGTTCGCCGGTGCTGCCTTCTGAGTTGGTGAGGCCGGTGTGGTAGCTGGCCGCGACGGCCGCCAGCCGAACATCCCAAGACACGCCAACTATGGGTCCAGACCTGTCTGTCGCAATGATGTTTATCCGCCCGGGAATTCCTACCTCTAACTCGACGACTTGAACGCCTTCGTTCAGAGTGGAGAAGATTTGTCCTTGGCGGCCGTACTCGCGGTGGTAGAAGATAAGGGCAAATGATTCTACTGGCGGGCGTCGGAACCTGAATTCTCCTTCGGCATCAGGCTGTGCCCACGTGTGCCAAAGGTCTGTGGAACCAACTGACATTATGCCCACATGTCCTTCTTCGGTATCTGCGGCGGAAATACCTTTCAACCGCACAACTAGATTTGGTTCCTTGCCAACTAGTTCGACGGCGTGCGGCCCCGGCCCCTTGAGGTCTACGCGAACAGCATCCAATACCACACCCTGACCGGCGACAAGTGAGACTATCACGCTTTCCGCGGGAATCCCCTCCACAGTGCAGTTCCCTTCAGAATCAAAGTGGTGATATCTTAGCTCGCCCCCAGCAGACTCGACGCTAGTATTTGCTCTCTCGGGAAGCTTGCTGCCATCCTCCATATAGGCATGCACAGCCAGGGGCACTCCCTCTCCAAAAGGGAGTCTGACAACCCAATCCCCTCCTGGGCGCAACCTCCGACGATGCTTGCTACCACCCGAGCCATCAGGAGAAATGAGATTGAATGTGTAGTTACCAGGAGCCACATCCTCGAATTCAAGTCGCCCTGACTCCGGAATAAGAACAAATGTCATTACAGTGGGCCCATCCTGTCCGTAGAACCACCACCCGCTTTCGTTGTGAGAATCGGGCCCTTCAATGACAATCTGCAAGGTCTGTGCCCGGGTTAACGGAATGACACCAAAGTCCATCTGACCCTCGGCATTTAGATTTCCGTACGCTGTATACTCAAGGAAGCCCGTGGCCTTGACGAGAACAGCGGCATTTTCTTTACCAAAGGGCCCTAAATGGAATTGACCTGTAGCATCCACGGGCTGGCGCTCTTTTCGCGGCCCCATGGTTCCTGACTTGAATGTTGCTTGCACCTCAATCAGCGCATGAGGAACAGCCTCACCTGTCAGACCATCGACGACTCTCCCGCTCCCGCCAACCCCTGGCATAAGCTCCAGAGATAGCTCCGTGGGCTCAGCATCCGATGTGGCAACGAGAGCGACTTGGCTCTCCGCATGTTGGCCCGATGCGGCAATAACATAAACCTCGCCGATGGGAACATCCAAGAATTCAAATCGGCCATCAAGCGACGAACTAATACTGACCCGCTGATTGCCCGGCGAATTGTCATCCCATGCAAAGACTGAAAAATCCGCAACAGGGGCTCCCTCAAAAGTTACAAGGCCACGAATCGATGCTGACTTGGCCAAGAGTATCTCGATGGGCTCGGGCCGAGGAACATAAACGCCAGCCTGGCCCTTCCTCCGGTGGCTCGCGGCAGAGACTTCAACATTGACGGTGCCGAGCTTGCAACCTGTGACTTCGGCCACTCCTTCCTCGTCTGTCCAAGCCGTCGCGCAGTTCCAGATCTCTGCTGTGCTCCAAAGCAGCCGCACCTTGGCATTTTCGATAGGGCTACCCCGAAGATCAAGGACACGCACGCGTTGCGTGCTACCCCTCGAAGCTTCAAAGTCCACCAAGATTGCTCCACCAGGGCCCGAAAATTCGCGCTCGATGATGGGCGCGTAGACCTCCGCACCTTCCAAGCGGAATTCCAAATTCCCGCTAGATTGCCAGGGGATCGTGGCAGGTCCCCAGGAACCAGACTCCCTGACCACCGCCTGTCCAGGGCGTTTCATGGTGCCGTCCACAGCCCACAACCAGGTGACCCGGGCATCCACACCAAACTTCGCGCCGTCGGCAACCATGACCCGGCCTGAGGCGCTCATGGTCGCAGGAGATAGGTGCAGGGTCACTGAATCGCGCCTAGGTGAATGGAGGGACAGCTGAGATCGCTCGGCCTCTCGGGTGGCGAGAAGCAGCATCGGGAACCTGCCATGCGAGACCGACACCGTGCCGCGATCGTTGACCTCAAACTGACGCACCAAGCTCAAACACGCTTCCCGTGTTCCCAGGGACGCGCCCTGGCCAGCTGGTTCAAACGCTGTCATTCCGTTGAGCCCCCGGATATCCTCAAGCTGCAATCCAAACTGGAACACGCTGGCCCCCTTCGCAGGGGCGCCTTCGTGATCCAAGACTCGAATTGTGGCTGCATCAGCCGCAGGCATCTCGATGCGCTGCCCCTCGGGGAGTTCACCCGGCGCCAAAGCAACAAATGTGGGAGCAAACCCAGGCTTTGTGGCCCAAAGCACCGTTGGTTGCGCGTCGTTCAAGTCGGGTCGAGCATGTGTAAAGTCAGCGCGTCCCGAGCTGTCGGTGGTGGCAAATTTTGTGGCAGCCAAGAGCATTTCAATCTCCGCAGGCCCCCATGACAGGCGGGTGTCATCAGGCTGCAAGGGCGACCAGGAGACTATAACGCCTGGGATGGACACACCTACCGCATCCACAACGATCGCTACCGCCGTGCTGGCCGTAGGCACTCGGTCGCCTTGATCTTGCGCCACGGCCGGAGAGCTCAGCACGCTCAGCCGACCCTCACTGTCCAGATTGTCACTTTGACTCGCCTGTGATTCATCAGGCTGATCCGAGGCCGCAGCTTCCGCGATCGTATTCCTGGGAACCAGGATATAGGCCACCGAACCCACTAGGACGGCAACCGCCACGGTCGCGCACAGCACTGCGTTTCGGTCAAGACGACTCAACAAACCGTTCACCATCAGGTAAAACCCAGGGGGCCCACGCTATCCGGGCGGTTGGTTGGTCGGGTTTGGATCAGAGTATTGGCCCGTGGGAGGACCCGTGCCCGTGCCAAGTCGTACGTCCGGCGGGTTTTCACGCGTGCCACAGGCTAAACCGGGCGGAAGTGGGCTTGGTCCTTGTGCCCAACTCAAGTCGGTCGATGCTGCAACAAAGCACAGGCCCATCCCAATCAGCAGCAGAACGTACCGCGAATTAATCTTATTGTACTGCATTTAGAATCACCTTGCTTGAAGGTCCTAGTTGGTCTTGGCACGCGGCCACAAGGGTTCGCGCCGTTGCGGAAGCCTCGGCGTTTCCTCCTGCCGCTTGCGCACTCAAAATATCCCTCCATGCGCCAGCCAATGCTGGGCCGATGTCCCATGCTTCAATGTCTGCTGCCACCGAAAGGAGCCCGGGACGGTCCCCCATTCTCGCTGATAGTTGTAGGAGAAAAATATGGGAGTCGATCTTCGGCGGCCCAGTAGCACCAGCCGCACCAGCCGCACTGTATGCGCGTCGTGCATCTTCGAGGCGCCCCATCTTGGCAAGGACAATGCCTAGGTGACAGAGCGTGGACCCCATCACTGTGGGGGCGCAGGAATCCTGGATCAGGCTATCAAAAGCAGCTCGAGCGCTTCTCATCTGCCCAGCCACCGAATACTCCATCCCCATGTACTCCCGCCCCACATCCGTGGGCACCAAGCGCAGCGACGCTGCTGCAAGGCGCATGCGGCTCACAGCCGGGTCCCGCACAA
>DUBE01000031.1:3860-4270 GCA_012960475.1 Planctomycetota bacterium | reverse complement strand
GAACGCTCGTAAGTTCTTGATTCTTGGGGGCTTGCGCCAGCTCAGCTTGAAAAGCGCATCGGATTACCGATCCGATTGTTTCGCGTCGAATAAAGAGCAGGAACCGAAAGGAATTGGTAGTTTGCACGGGTGAAGAACACACGCCGAGAGATCCTGAAGGGCGCCGCCACGGGCGTATGTGTCTTCAGCTTCTGTCCGCCGGCCAAAGCCGCTGAGGGTTTGAAGGTGCTGCGCTTCGGTATGTGCGCAGATGTACATAAGGACGTCATGCACGACGCCGATGAGCGCCTCGGCGCATACCTTCAAAGCATGGTCAAGAAGCGCGCACACTTCGTCGTGCAGATGGGTGACTTCTGCCAACCCAAGGAAGCCAATGACTCCTTCCGTGAGGTCTGGCAGAGCTGGAAGGG
>DUBE01000031.1:0-3634 GCA_012960475.1 Planctomycetota bacterium | reverse complement strand
AAAACCCTCGCCTCCACGACCGAACCCGTGGTCGTCCTGGTCCACCAGAGCCTGCAGAACGCCAATGGCGTCGACAACGGCGCAGAGGTGCGTGCCATCCTTGAGGCCGCCAACGACTCCGCCGGTTGGGGGCGCGTACTCGCCTGCTTCAGCGGACACCACCACCTCGACGATCTCGTCGAATTGAACGGCATCCCTTACATCCAGGTGAACTCCATGTCCTACAAATGGGTGGGCGGCACGCAGAAGCACGAGAGCTACCCGGCTGAGGTCCACGCCGAGCACCCCTGGATCGAATACACCTGCCCCTACGCGGACCCGCTCTGGTCCTTCGTCACGATCGACCCCAAGGGCGAACTGCGGATCGAGGGCATTCGCTCGAAATGGGTTGGACCTTCTCCTGAAGAGCTCGGCTACGAGAAAGACAAAGACACGCGAGGCATCACACCAAATGTCTCAGCGCGCGCGGTCAACTTGCAGATGAAGGAAGACAAGTAGGTTCAGTCTGGAGAGTCGATCGGATTCCTGATCCGATCGGCGGGGCGATATCCCTTCTCAGGCTTTGCGATCGCGCTCAAACCAGAAGCTACGGTCGCAGGGGCATGGCACGCCAGCGATCACTTCTCTTGACCTGGTGATGCTCCCCTTTGACGAAGGGCACATCGGGACGGATGGCCACCTGACCCCGATGTTGACTCCCGTCGGCAAGGCGAACCCGGAACACGATCGTGATGCAATTGACCTGTTCGGCTATGAACCCGAACCCAGCTTCCTTTTTTAGATCGAATCCGTACTCAAGGAGTTCGGGCACCTTGCCCGGACCACTGACAGAAATGTCCTCTACCTCGAAGTGTTCCAGCGGTGAGCCGGTGGGAAGCGTATGGATCGTCTGCGTCCATTTCCTGAACAACTCGGGGAGTTCCTCGGTCTGGAACTGCTCTCGCTCCACCGATCCATCTCCACGGCACCAGGCCTCCACGTAACCGCGGGCCACGCTCGCAAACTCATCCTGTGCGGATTCCCAGCCCGAGCTGCATGCGACGAACAAGAATGAGAACAGACAGGCAAGGGCGGCGGAAAACCTCATCACCAGATCCTACCAAGCACCAACCCCGGTGGAGAAAACGCCTTGATGGGACTCCATCAGAGACGGTCCTGGTGTTCATAGGAATCCTGCTGCTTGTCTTCTGCGCCCCCGCTGCCAGCGCGACTGAACACCATGAGTCACAGGGCAACTCCGATGGGGAACCACAAAGCCAGGTTTTCGTAGCGCTGCCCACTGCCAGCCCAAGGCCAAGACCAACCACGAGGCCGGTTGCGGTGTTCGGTGTTTTCAGCAACTGATCCTATCGTACAAGCCAGGAATGTGTACTTTGTCCGCAGGGTCGCACCCTCCCCCTTCAACCTCAACGCCGCGACCACCACCTCACCCATGTCAATTCAAAAGGTCCTCATAGCCGGCGCCTGGCGCGCCTCCGACGCACTCGGCACCTTCCAGGCAAAAAATCCGGTCAGCGGCGAAGTCCTGGAGGACCTTTATCCCACCAGCAGCTGGGCTGACTGCGAGGCTGCCTTGGACTCCGCCCGCCAGGCCTTCAAAGATCTGCGGCAACTGGACCCGAAAGTCATGGCCGACTTCCTCCATGACTACGCGAATCGCATCGAGGCCCAGGCCGGAGAGATCGCCGCACTTGCCAACCTCGAAACCGGCCTGCCCCTGGAGCCGCGTCTGGCCTCCATCGAACTCCCACGCACAACCAACCAAATGCGACAGGCGGCCGAGGCCTGCCGTGCCGGACACTGGACGCACCCGATCATTGACACCGCCGCCGGCATCCGCACTCAATATGGACCGATCGGCCCAGTGTGTGTCTTCGGTCCCAACAACTTCCCCCTGGCCTACGGCAGCGTCTCCGGCGGTGACTTCGTCGCAGCCATCGCCACTGGCAACCCGGTGATCGCCAAGGCGCACCCCTTGCACCCGGGCACCACCCGCCTGCTGGCCGAAGAAGCCCAATCAGCCGCCGATGCTGCTGGCCTGCCCGCGGGCACAGTGCAGCTGCTCTACGACATGCCCTTCACGGACGGCGAGAAACTGGCCCAGGACCCGCGCCTGGCCGCAATCGCCTTCACAGGTTCGCGCCAGGGCGGACTCAAGCTCAAGGCCGCCGCCGACGCGGTGGGCAAGCCGATCTTCCTTGAGCTCGGTTCCATCAACCCGGTTCTGATCCTGCCTGGTGCACTGGCCGAGAAGGGCGCGGCCTTGTCGGAGGAATTCACCAGCAGTTGCCTGATGGCCGCCGGCCAGTTCTGTACCAGCCCAGGCATGCTGCTGTTGCAAGCGGACGCTCACACCGAAGCCTTCGTGGACAAGACCGTCAACGCGTTCGCCGCTGCTCCGAACGGCTTGCTGTTTTCAGAAGCGGGCTGCCAGGGTCTGGCGCAGGCAATCAAGCACTTGAATCAGGCCGGCGCCCAGATCCTCACCGGCGGGACGCCCGTAGCCGACGATGAGCGACGCTACACCAACACGGTGCTGCGCGTCTCCGGCGCCGAGTTCCTTGCGAACAGCCAGGCCCTGCAAACTGAAGCCTTTGGCAACGCCACGCTGTTCGTGGTCGCCTCGGACCAGGCCGAGATGTTGCAGGTGCTCAACAGGCTTGAGGGCAACCTGACAGGTTGCATCTACTCCGCCTCGGACGGGAGTGACGACGATGCCTACGATGCTCTGGCCCCGGCTCTGCGCCAACGGGTGGGGCGACTGCTCAATGACAAGATGCCCACCGGCGTCGCGGTCTCCCCAGCCATGAACCATGGAGGGCCCTTCCCGGCCACAGCCCAAGCCGGCTTCAGCGCCGTGGGCATGCCCGGGGCACTGTTGCGTTTCGCCATGCTGCAGTGCTACGACAATGTCCGCCCCGGACGACTGCCCGCGGGCCTGCGCGACGAAAACCCGCGTGGACTATGGCGCCAGATAGATGGCCAGTGGACCAAGGACGGCCTGTAACCATCGGACCCATGCCAGCTCAAAGACAATCCGACCAGCACGGGCGTTGGTCCCCTGCGCAGCGCACACCTGCCCACCTGACCATTTCATCACCAGCCCCCACGTTCGCGGGCGAAGCCTGAAGCTACAAATGGACACAAGCATCTGTCACGGCTGTCTTCCGGCCCTCATGACTCCCTGTACCGCCGACCGGAGCCCCGACTTCGCGGCACTTGTGCGCAAGGGCAAGGAACTCATGGATACTGGTATGAGCGGCGTCGTCTACTGTGGCTCCATGGGTGACTGGCCCCTGCTGAGCGATGAACAGCGCCAGCAAGGTGTGGCCGACCTGTGCGCGGCGGGCGTTCCCACCATGGTCGGGACCGGTGCCGTCAACACGCGCTCGGCCACGGCCCACGCCGCTCATGCGGATTCCGTGGGGGCCAAAGCGTTGATGGTCATTCCGCGGGTCCTATCCCGCGGCTCATCACCCGACGCCCAGCGGGCCCACTTCGCGTCCATCCTGGCCGCGGCTCCCAATGTGCCAGCGGTGATCTACAACAGCCCCTACTACGGCTTTGAGACCCGCGCCGATCTCTTCTTCGAGTTGCGAGCTGAGTTCAAGAACCTGATCGGCTTCAAAGAATT
>DUBE01000030.1 GCA_012960475.1 Planctomycetota bacterium | reverse complement strand
TAGCTTTGGTTATGGGGCGACCTATTTTCTCGGTGAAGAGCCCGGGGTGAATCGCTCGAAGATCCTGACCATCGTGCTTGGTGAGGGTGCATATCTCAAGGTGCGGCAGTACTTTGGCCACGGAAGTGACTCCATCTTGCCGACCGAGTTGTCTCTACGGCAGGACCCCTCTCCCCATCTTCTGGATGGTCGCTTCGTGACGCCCCGAGGGGATAGTGTTCGCCGCAGCTACCCCGGCGCCGACATCATCCCCGGTCTGGTATTTGGGGAGACCCTCTTGGGTTCCATCAATGTGCGTTCCGTCGAGGTGGCTGACTTGGATGGGGACGGGGATCTGGACATTATTTGCGGCCTCGAGGAAGGGCAGCTTGCAGGGGATATAGCCCTCTTGTTCAACGATGGAGAGAGTCCCGCCGGATTCAGCTTGGGCACTGAAGTGTTGGACCTGGGCGTGGGCGGAGATTCAGAGGGCTCCGGTTGGGTAGACACCTTGGAGTGCGCGGATTTCGACGGGGATGGGGACTTGGACATTCTGGGTCTTTGCAGTCGTGCGACTGCGGTCTGGCCCCTTTGGTTGAACGCAGGGGACGGTACTTTCAGTCGGGTGCCGTTTAGCCAGTTGACCGGGATTCATGGTACAGGTGCTTCAGTGGGAGACTTGGACCATGACGGGGACTTGGATCTGGCAGTCTGCGATCGCCAGTCCAACCGTGTCATGCTCTTCGAAAACAGCGGTGCGGGTCTATTTGATTCAGCCCCTGTTCAATTGGATGTCTCCTCCGTGCGTGATGTGGTCCTGTCGGATTTCAGCCTGGACGGCTGGCTTGATGTGATCACCACTGGAGAATTCGCTGCTACCAAGATGTGGCTGAATGACGGCACGACGCAATCCCTTGGGTTTGGATCCGCGTCATCGATCACCTATTCCTTTCCGCGAGAGGGGGACAAAATCTACAGTTGGGATGCAAATCACGATGGCGCGGTCGACTTCATCACAACTTCGCAAGCCATCGATGGTGACACCTGGATTCACCTGAACGACGGAGAGGGGTCCTTCGGCGATGTGCACCGGGTGTTAGGCGTAGCCGTTGTTGCCTGCTACGGGGATCTGGACGGAGATGGGCATGGGGATTTGATCCTGGGGAGCCGGTATTTCAATTCGCTCAGGTTGTATCCAGGACATGATCTTCCCTTTTCGACCAACCCGTTCTGGAATCTTCCCTCGCAGACCTTTGAGGCATCGGCCACTTCCATGGCCATCGCTGATCTCGATGGCGATGGGGATCCGGATCTGGTGTTGGGCAATCGCGATCTTTCCTTTGGGGGCCCCGGAGGATGCCAGATTGTGAGCGACAGCCTGAGCGGGGTCTTTGGTCGCCTGAAGTTACGTGCAGCGGAATCGACGCCCGGAGGTGATGTGAGCGACATCCACCTGGCTGATATGGACGGTGACGCTGACCTGGATCTGGTTTCCATCGGTGCAACCCCACTGCAATGGAATGATGGCTACGGAGCGTTTTCCGCGGGAAATCAAACCTATGGGTTGGATGCTGCCAGTGATATCGCCGTGGGGGACCTGGACCAGGACGGGGACCTGGACATGGCTATTGCCTGGGACTCCAGCACCGCCTTGGCCCAAGGCGTTTCCTTCCTGGCCAATGATTATGGTGATTTCAGTCCCTTGGGATCGGGTCTGCAACTCGTCGGGGTCTCCCGCCTGGAGTTGGCTGATCTCAATGGCGACAGCTACTTGGATCTCTACTGCATCAGTGAGAGCAACGTGACCGAGCAACTCTATATCAATGATGGTTCGGGGTCCTTTACCTTGCTCGTCGACATCGTGCAGGCCGAGAGCCCCCAGCAGTTGGTCTTTGCTGACATGGATCGTGATGGGGATCTGGACATGGTGCGAACGAACAGCTCCGGCAGTCTCGCGGTTCTCTTCAACGATGGACTGGGGACCTTCACCTCGGTCTACTTGACGAGCATGTCTGCCAGCGCTCTGTGCGTGGCCGATGTGGACATGGATGGCGACCCGGATGTGGTTGTTTGCGATGGCTCCAGCCAACGGGTGCTCTTCAATCAGGGAAGCGGTCTGGCCTTCAGCAACGGAACACCCTTTGGGTCGAGCTTTGTCAATGGCATCGTTGCCCGGGACATGGATGGGGACGGAGATCTGGATCTGCTGCTAGCCAGCAATAGTGCGGACGAGCCCATCTGGGTCAACAACGGTGCCGGAGAATTCAGCCCCTCTCCCGTGTTGCTCCCTGGATCCCTGCGTGGTCTCAGCGTCGGCGACATCGACCTGGATGGGGACCAGGATCTGTTGATGGCACCCATTTATGCGGGCGGCACCCTGATGCAGCGCGGGGAGTAGGATCGCGTCCTGGCGGCAGAGGTTTCACTGCCAGGTGAAGCCGATTCCGTTGGTGAAGTTCGAGGTCGTCCCGTCCCGGAACCAAAGCTGGAAGGACCAACTCTCTCCGGGCAAGAAGACTTGTCCCTGGGGGAGTTGGGTCAGGTCGGGAGTGAAGCCCATCGTTCCGCTGGCGCCCGAGTTCAGCACATGGGTGTTGAAGCGATAAAGAGGCGCTCCCAAGCACAATCTGCCGCTGCCCACCGGAACATTGGCTGTGGTGCGGGACATGACGAAATATCCGAACTGGCTGGTGGGCAGTTGCACTGCGTTCAGCTGCAGTTGGTTGTGGCTGACGACCAGACTGCCGTTGGCAGCAAGGGAAGCAGGGAAACCAGTGGAATTGGCCAGGGGCGGGCAGGATGTGTCCACTACGCCGATGGAGCCCTGGACCTCGAAGGCGCCGATGTCGACGATGGGTGAGGACCCTGCTCCCGTGTCCGGGACAGAAGCCACATCGTCGAAGCGGTTGTTGCCCGCCAGATCCAAGCTGATCGTTCCAGGTACCGATGCGTTGTTGCCCGCATCGATTGCTGGCGAGCCAGTGCCCAAGCTGAAGTCGCCGCCCACGCTGTTGTTGAAAGTCGGATCGGAGCCCAGGTTGCCTGTGCCGGTGAATCCGCCTTCCACAATGCTGTACGTCACGCTCGTGCCGCTGCTGATCTGGTTGGCGGAGTTCTGCGCTCCACCTGGTCCCGCGTTGTCCCAAAGGATCGTGTTGCGAACCAGTACGCTGGAGCCGGAACGCAGGAGGCCACCCACCGTGTTGGCGGTAGCGTTGTTGGCCACGATTGTGCAGTTGATCACCTGGGTGCTGCCCCCGGATCCGATCCAGAGGCCACCGCCTCCGCCGCTGCCGGTAGATGTGTTGCCCTGGAACAGGGAGTTGCTGACCACCACGCCGCTGGTGGAAAAGATCTCAAGGCCGCCGGCCCGCGAGGCGCTGTTGCCAAGGAACTGGCAGCGATCAAAGCGCACATTGCCTGCCGTGGCGATGTCAAAGGCTCCCCCGAAGGAGCCGCCGATGTTGTCCTCGAAAATGCAGTCGGTGAAATTGGGGCTTGCGTTGTTGATATAGCCCGCTCCGCCGCCAAAGGTGCAGCGGTTGTCGATGAAGTGGCAGTTGCGGATTGTGGGGCTTGAATTGGTGAGCAGGATTCCGCCCCCCCGGTCATTGTTGCTGCTGCCGGAGTTGGCAAAACCGTCGCGAACAACGAAGCCGTCCAAGATCGCGGTGGAGTTGGTGTTGAAGCCGCGGATCACATGGTAGCTGTTGTCGCTGATCGACCCGTTGCCGTTGGTATCGGCGGTCAAGACGCTGGGCGCTGCGCCGAAGGCGGGCCGCTGGTCGGGGCTGGTCTCGGTGCCCAGGAAACCTCCGTAAATGCCCACGTTGTTGATCATGCGGAAGGAGGTGATCCGTGAGGTGCCGGTGGTGGGAACATAGGTGCCTTCGGCGGTAAAGATCTCATCTCCCGCGACAGCCAACAGCATTGCGTCTTGCAGACCGAGCGATCCTTGCAGGGCGTTGGCCCAACTGCTGCCGTCGTTCAGACCGGTGGACAGATTGGCGTCCACAAAGATGGTCCCGGCCAGGCCGGCGGGGGCTAGAAGCAAGGCGGGAAGCAGGCGCGTCAGGGAAAGAAGCATTTCTGAGTTGGGGGAGGGGGCAGGTATCAGGTCCTGAAGAGACCTGTTTATTGGAATTCAATCCCGATCAGCGTAGCGCGTCCCGCCGAGAATGGGGGCCAAATCGTGGCTCACTGGTGTGCGCTTGTTTCCAAGTGAGACCCCGGGATCAGGATATTCCCTGGACGCCTGCCTTGGGGGGGGCTGCGGGTTGGGAGAGCAGAGGTCGATCTGCCCACTGCTCATCTCCCGCCCCTTTGGAACCGTTGTCTTGATTGGGCTGGCAATGCTCACGTCGAAGCCTGCCTCCTGTCCTCAGTCGGTCACTTTCCGCCCCTTCGGAACTGTCGTACCAGTTCCCTGTAGTCCTCGTACTGGGAGGGTGAGAGCACCCCCTGCAATTCAGTTTGGTGCTGCTCCTCGTTGAGGCGCTTGGTCTCGCCAATCGCTTCCCGATCCTCGCCTGATTGCCAGCGCCGTCCCAGGTCAGCATCCTGGTCCGCCTTGGCAGTCAGCAGATCGTACATCTCATCCGCCTGGTTCGTACTCAGGTTGAGTTTGGGTGTGATGTCCTCCACCGCACCAGCCAGCCACTCGTCGCGCCGTTGCAGGGCTAGAGCTTCCTTTTCGGTTTGCTCTTGTTCGCGGATCGTGGCGAGGGCCTCCTTTACAATGGGGAGACCGGGGCTTGTGTTTACCTGCTGCTGGGCCATGAAGGCGCGGACCTCAGTCTCGAATTCCTCTGCCGGTTGGGCCTTGACCACAACGCGTTCCACAGGAGCGACTTCAAGCACATCGATTCGAGAACTCAGTTTGCCCAGTTCGTGACGCAGGGTCAGGACCTCTTCGAGAATCTGGCTGTCCAGGGGCAGCGTGGTCTGGATGGGAGCTGGCTGGGCTGGCGGGTTCGGGCTGAGCAGGTAACTGGTTACCGCGGCGCTGGCTCCACCCAGCAGAACTACCAACAAAAGAGGCATGGGGCGTAAGTCATTCATGGCCTCCAGCATACCCGCGCCGGATCCGACGAATGCCCGATCTTGCTTGAAAGAGCCAGTGGAGCAACTGGTGTTGTGAGGGGCGGCCTATGGGCAGGAATGGGGCTCTGGAGCCGTTTCATGCTGTTCAATGCAGCATGCATTCACAATTGGGGGGTTAGCGGCGCACCCGGAACTGATCCTGCCACTCCTTCGACTTCAATTTGGTTTCTGCAAGATCGCCGTATTGAAGTCGCAGTCCCCGCAGGCCCTCCATCAATCCGCGCGTCAATTCCTCGCAGTCTTCCTGGCCAAAAAGGTTCATCCGTTCATCAGGATCTGTTTCGAGATCAAACAGCTCCCAGGTTCCGAACTGATAGTAGTGGATCAACTTGTGGCGCTTTGTGCGGATGCCGTAGTGCCGTGCCACCCGGTGAATGCTGGGAAAGGCGTAGTAGTGATAGTAGATCGACGAGCGCCAGTTCTGGGGGTCTTCTCCTCGTAGCAGAGGCACCAGAGAATCCCCCTGCATTCCCTTGGGAGCGGTCACTCCAGCTGCTGCCAAAAAAGTCTGAGCGTAGTCGAGGTTCTGTACCAGGTGCTCGTCCACCGATCCCGCTGCCGCAACCCCTGGCCAACGCACGATCAATGGCATTCGCAAGGACTCTTCATACATCCAGCGCTTGTCGAACCAGCCGTGGTCTCCCAGGAAGAAGCCCTGATCCGATGAGTACACAACGATGGTGTTGTCCGCCAGCCCGCTGGTCCGTAGATAGTCAAGCAGCCGCCCAACACTGTCATCCACCCCGCGCACCGTGCGCAGATAGTTCTTGATGTAGCGCTGATACTTCCATCGCACCAGTTCCTTGCCCGTCAGTTTGGCTTGCAGGAAGGCCGCATTTCGTGGTTCATAGGCCGCATCCCAGGCTGCCCGCTGGAGTTCATTCATGCGCGCCAGATTTCTGAAGCCACTGGAATCATTGGCAAAGCCCGACGCCTGATCCCATCCCTCATGCTCACCTACAAAGAGGTCATAGACCAGGTTCATGTCCCGGTCCACTTCCATTTCCTGCAGCCGTGCCACGACGGCGTCATCCAGGTGCGCATCAAAGAGCGTAGCTGGCTCGGTCACATGCTTGTCTTCCCACAAGTCCAGGTGCCGCAGGGGCGGCATCCAATTGCGGTGGGGCGCCTTGTGCTGGCACATCAACAGGAATGGTTTTTTCGAATCCTCGCGCCCTTCAAGCCACTCAAGCGCCAGGTCCGTCACGATGTCCGTGCAATAGCCTTCCAGCACGCGCTCTCCGTCCGCCGAGATCAGTTTTGGGTTGTAGTAGTCCCCCTGTCCCGGCAGGACCTCCCAGTAATCAAAGCCCTGAGGCGAAGATCCCAGGTGCCATTTCCCAAGCAGGGCCGTTTCATACCCTGCCCCTTGCAGCAACTTGGGAAAGGTGACCTGATCCCCATCAAACCGGTCGCCGTTGTCCCGGAACCCATTGTGATGACTGTGCAACCCTGTCAGGATCACAGCGCGACTGGGCCCGCAAATACTGTTGGTGCAGAACGAGTTCCGAAACAACATGCCTTCCGCCGCCAACGCATCGATGCGCGGCGTGGGATCCAGCTCTGCAAACGCCGACCCATAAGCCCCAATCGCATGGGGCGCGTGATCATCGCTGAAGATGAAGAGGATGTTTGGGCGTGGGGATTGCTCTTGGCTGGAGGCGCAGTCAGTCAGCAACCCACAGCAAACGAGCGCGGGGGCAAGAATCATGGCGGGCATCCGAATGGGGATCATGGCCATCCATCCTAAGTCCTGCGCCAGGCCATTGAGTAGTTTGCGAAGCAAACTGTGCGTCTGCCTGGAATTCGTCAGCGGTTACTGTCTGGCCAGCCTCAACCCCCGCCGCCTTCTTTCAGCATGCGGCGCAGGTAATTCAGTTGTCCTCGATGCCAGGAGAGGTGGCAGCATAGTTGGACCAGGAAAAATCCCACGCTGCGTCCCTCGTGTTGGGGGGGCGTAATCGGCATGTCCCTCTGCATGTCTTTTTCGCTGAGGTCGGCAAGTGCAGCGAGTGTCGTGGCCTGGGTTCGCTCAATCTCCTGGAGGATCTCTTCCTTGCTTGCATCGCGACGTTCGAATTCGGCCTGGCGGTCACGCTCATAGTCGTCCTCTCCCAGTCCATGCCCTATGAAATGGCGGAGGTTGCCGCACAGGTGCAACGCCAGGGTTCCGACAGAGTTCTTGACTCCCTCAGGCACCTCCCAAAGATCTTTCAGCGGGGTGTCTTCCACCTCCTGGGCCAGGGCGCCCAGATCGCGCACCACAATCTCTGCGATATCAGCTGTGAACTTGCTTGTCATTTTTGGATTCTCGTCAGAGTGACATCAGGCTGTCAGGCGGTGGGCAGGTCAAGTCTCTTCTTCTCCAGACACAGTTGTGTCCTACGGTTGAGTTCCTACTTTCCTTTCATCAATTCCTTCGCACTCAACCCCAACTGAAACAACTCGCCGCCAGTCGCACTCCGCAGGGTCCCTGTCAACAGGTCTTCCTCTCCAGGTGTCACCACCAATTCCAGCCAGGTCTGGGGCGTTCCCAGATCCTTCAACAGCCCAGGGTGTGGCTGATTTGCTGTGGCGATGATGTGGTCATGGATCGGGGATGAGATGAACTCCACCAGCGGGTAGCCAGCAAGAGGGATGGTTTGGTGGCGAATGACCCGTGAGCGGTGGATGTCGCCACCCACGAGAACCACTCCGGAGATCTTGTTGTCGCCAATGAAGCGGAAGAGAGCGTCCCTCTCGTGTCTGTAGTTGCCCCAATGGTCCGACTTGCCGGGGCGTACGGAGCCATTCCAGACCATGCCGGTGACGAGGATCTTGACCGGGGCGCTGGAAGCCTTGAGAGCCTTGCACAGCCAGGAGTATTGGTCGGCCCCCAGCAGGGTGGGCTTTGAGGGATCGGCGGGGCTTGGTTCGCAGGCGGCGTACCAGCGGGCATCGAGGACAAAGACCTCAACGGGCCCGCGGCGGAAGCTCGTGTAGATGCCCTTGGTCTTGTTGTCGCCGAAGGACGGATTGGGGCGGTGCTCGATAAAAGCCTGCCGGGAGTTTTCTTTGCCCTTGAGCTGGCCGTTGGTGTCGTTGGCGCCAAAATCGTGGTCGTCCCAGGTGCTGATGATGGGGGTGCGGCGGGCGATGGCGGCAAAGGGGGGAAAGGTGTTGAAGTCAATGTAGCGTTGGCGCTGGACTTCCAGCTTGGTGGTGTCGATGTAGGGGGTGTCACCGATGCAGAGCAGTACATCGATGTCGCGGGCGGCGATGGCGTCGAAGCTTCCAGCGGTTACCTTGTCCTGGCGCGCGCAGGAGACGAAAGCAAGGCGTACGGGCTGGGTGCTCGTGGGCAGGGGCGCGGTGCGGGCGAGTTGGCCCTCGGACGACTCCTGAAAGTCGAAGGCATAGCGATAGGTGGTGTCGGGCTGCAGACCTTCAAGGGTGATGGTGATGCATCCCAGGTGTTCGGGCAGGGCAGTGGCCTTGGTGCTGATGCGCGCGCTGGGGTTTTTCTTGGACCAGACGGTGAGGGTGACCTCTCCGGGGTCGGTCTTGAGCCAGACGGACATGCTGGTAGGGGTGACGTGCCCGACCAGCGGTCCTGCGATCAGGGTCTGGGGCAGGGTGGGTTCCTGCGCGTTGGGGGCGATCAGAAAGGCGGTGAAGAGGACGGATCCGATGTTCATGGGGCCTAGCCTAAGGAAAAACATGGCGCGCGGGAGGGTCTCAGAACCAGTCATTCTGGTGCTTTGGAGGGTCCAGTACCGTGTTCTTCTTCGGGGCAGAGAAGGGCTCTGGCGGTGCGCAAGGGGCACCGCAGGAGAGGGGGTCTTGTGGGTCTTGGGTACCTGTGGTTGAATCCTCTTTGCGTGGCCCTGCATCCCGGTTCCCAGGGGGTGCGGTTGTCTGCGTCCCTTCACAGGGCCTAGAACAATCAGTGCGTGGTGAGTACGGCGAGGCGATGCAGAAGTCAGCGCCTGGCTCAGGCGCGTCACTTACATGAGTTATTATTCGGCATGATCCAATCCTTTCTTATTGCTCCTCCCTTGCTCCGTTGGGTTGCGCCCATGCTGACCCTGTTGCTGTGCACTGACGCCACAGCGCAGTTCGGCCCTCAGCAGGTGATCTCGAACAACGCGGATTTCGCCTACACAGCATTCCCAGCAGACATCGATCTGGACGGAGACTTGGACATTGTCACCTCCTCTTCTTTGGACGACAAGGTGGCTTGGTTTCCAAATGATGGCAATGGGGTTTTTGGCCCGGAGATTATCGTTTCTTTGGATGTGAAATATGCCACGTCGGCCATGGCATTCGACATGGACGGCGATGGGGACATTGACATTGTTGCGACGGGAGCCGCAGATGACGAGGTCTCCTGGTTCCGCAATGATGGGACGGGCAGCTTTGGCAGCGAGCGTGTGATCAGCGACGAGGCCGATCAGGCACGCTATGTTTGGATCGACGACCTGGACGGCGATGGCCTCTTGGACGTGCTTTCGGCCTCCTTTGGGGATGACAAGGTTGCCTGGTATAGGAACGAGGGCAACGGAGCATTCAGTGATGAACTGCTCGTGTCTAATACGGCTCTCAGCGCGCGCTGCGTGGTGACCGCTGACGCGGACGGGGACGGGGACCCCGATATCTTTGTGGCTTCGGCCGGGGACAGCCGCGTTGCCTGGTATGAGAACTTGGGTTCAGGAGCTTTTGGTCCTGCGCAGACGATTACCACCGATGCCAACACCGTGATTTCGGTCTACGCCACCGACCTCGACGGAGATGGCGACCCGGATGTGATCGCTGGGGGCAACGGACAACCTTATGTGACTTGGTACGAGAACCTGGGGGGTGGCACATTTGGGCCACAGAAGGTGGTCAGCACCTCGGCAATCCACGCGCGGGGCGTACATGCTGCGGACCTCGATGGGGACGGGGATCCGGAAATCCTCACTGCTTCCTGGATCGATGGAAAAATCGCCTGGCATGAGAACCTGGGCGGTGGGAACTTTGGTCCCCAGCAGGTTGTGACCACCAATGCAGAAGGAGCCCACTCGGTCTGGGCCGCGGATCTCGATGGGGACCAGGATCTGGATATTTGTTCTGCTTCGGCGGTTGGGGATCTGATTGCCTGGTACGAGAACATTGGCAGTGCGGTGACCCTCTACTGTTCACCGGGGGATCTGAATTCTGGTGGCACCTCGGTTACCCTGGGTGGATCTTCTTCCACAGGACCCGGTGTGTTTCATCTGGAAGCAAGCGGTGGTCCTGCGCACGAGTTTGCCTACTTTCTTGTGTCGGCCACACCTATTGCGCCGGGCGCTGTCGTGGCGGACGGGCACCTTTGTCTGGGTCCACCCCTTGGTCGCTACTCCGGGCCCGGGACGAACTTGCACTCACTGGGACGCTTCAACCTGAATGGCGTGCTGATCAATCAAGTGGGCAATTCGAGCGTTCTGAGTGGATACGATGTGCCCAGCAACCTGCCCAATCCGCCCGGTGGCGTGATCGCTCCTGGAGATACTTGGCACTTTCAGCTTTGGTACCGTGACGGGCTGAGTTCGAATTTCTCTGACGGGATCTCAGTGACTTTCTGATTCGGGGCGTTGAGAAGAGGGCTTTGGGGAAAAGAACACCCTTTGATTCAGTACCGGTGGGCTTTGGGTTCGTAACCTGTCGCCCATGGCATCTTCCAGACCCAAGCGTATCGGTGTTCTGACCGGAGGCGGGGACTGCCCAGGCCTGAATGCGGTGATTCGTGTGGTGACCTTGGAGGCCATAGCTGCTGGCATTGAGGTGCTGGGCATCGAAGAAGGCTTTGAAGGGCTGGTGGAGGGCAAGTTCAGGCCTCTAGGGCTGCGAGATGTGCGCGGGATCCTGGATGATGGGGGCACGATACTTGGTTCCTCAAATCGCTCGAATCCCAGCCATTACCGCGTGGGTAAAGACAGCAACGGGGATGCGGTCTATGAGGACCGCGTGCCCAGCTGTTTGCAGCGGATGCGTGATCAGAACATATCTGCGCTTGTAGTCATCGGTGGTGATGGCACCATGACTTGCGCTCAGCCATTTGTCGACGCGGGCATCAATGTGATCGGTGTGCCCAAGACCATCGACAATGACATCGAAGGTACCGAGATCACCTTTGGTTTCTTGACCGCAGTGCAGATCGCTACAGAGGCTCTGGACCGCGTACGCACAACCGCCGACAGCCACGGACGCGTACTGGTGGTAGAGGTCATGGGGCGCAATGCAGGCTGGATTGCACTCTATGCGGGCATTGCTGGGGCAGCGGATCAGATTCTGATCCCCGAGATGCCCTATTCCATCGAAGCAGTTGCGGAACATGTCCAGCAGAGGGTGGCGGAACGTGGCTCCACTGTGCTCTGCGTGGCCGAAGGCGCGTGTCCCATCGGCGGCGAGCCGGTGATCAAGTTGGTTGACCCCACTTCCCCGGATTCGATTCGTCTGGGAGGGATCGGGCCTGTGCTGGCCCACGAGATCGAGTCAGCCACCGGGATCGAGTCGCGTTCGGTTGTGCTGGGGCACCTGTTGCGGGGTGGATCGCCCACGGCCGCCGATCGCATATTGGCCACCCACTTCGGGCACCATGCCCTGGGGCTGTTGCTAGATGGGCAGTCCTCGCGCATGGTGGCTCGGGTGGACGGCAATATGACCTCGGTGGACATTCGCCTGCCCGCTGGCAAGCAGCGACTGGTGCCTCCGGATCACAACATGGTGCGCACCGCCCGTGGCGTTTGGACCGGTTTTGGGGACAGGCGGGAGAAGGGTCGCTGACCCGCGCCAGGGGCAGTACACTGCGCTCAGACCCATGCCCGTCCTCGATGCACAAGCCCTGATTGACAACCGCGTGCAAGCCCTGCGTGACTATCACAAGGCCTGCGGTCTGCCACGGGCGGAACTCGATGTGTCCGGGGGTGTTGACAGTGCGGTATTGGCGGGGTTGTTGGTCTTGGCCCTCGGGCCGGAGCATTTGACTTTGGTCTACTCCTCGATTCATAGCGGGGAGGCGTCGCGTCAAAGGGCCAGCGCTTTGGTCGAGGCCCTGGGTGCTCGCTTGATTGTGCATGAGCTGACCGAGGTCTATGACGAGTTGCTGCGGGACATGCGCCGGAACCTGAAAGAGGCTGGGTTTGACATGCAAGCGGTTGAAGCGCGTATCGACGGCGACGGTCGCGTACTTGGCTCCATGCGCAGTTGTCTGCGGGCTCCTCTGGGGCGTGGGTATCTGCGCCTGACCGGTCCTGGTGTGCGCCACGGTACGGGCAACGAGTGCGAAGACCGCTGGTTGCGTTTCTTTCAGAAGGGCGGCGATGGTGAGGTGGACACCAATCCGATCGCCATGTTGTCCAAGGGCGAGGTCTATCAGTTGGCCTGGGCTTTGGGCCAGCGGCTTTCATCGCAAGAGGCCTATGCCACGATCATCACCGCACCGCCCACGCCGGAATTGTGGGGCCGCGAAGATCCACATACTGATGAGGAAGAGATCGGCGATTACCTGGGCCTAAGAGGGCATGGGGAGACCTTCTACAGTTACATCGACCCGGAAACCGGGACCTACGCGAGGGTTGGTCTGATCGAACGCGTGGCGCGCTTTGCGGATTCGCCCCAGGGGGTCGGCTTGTTTGAGGACAGCGAGGATCTGGCCCGGGAGGAGGCACGGATCGGGGCCTTGATTGAGAGTGCGGAGGGAGCTCCTGCCATGGCCGGACTTGACGCTGGGCTGGTGGCCGCTCTGTTGCGCGCCGCTCGGCGAGCAGAGCGTTTCACCCGTCACAAGATGAATCCCAACTGTCCGACCTTGGGAGTTCGGGCCGATCTTGCGATGCTGACTGACGAGCTTCCGTGAGCTAGAACAGGGCCGGGATTCCCAACAGCAGGGCAGCCAGCAGAGCCAGCTGCAAGAGGCCCGCAATCGCACCAACGATCAAGCCAAGTATGCCCAGCTTGCGGTCGGCATTTCCTTGCGCGGCAACCGCCCAGCCAGTGCGCAGGGCACGCATGGGCAGACCCAGTTGAAAGATGAGGCCCAGGACAATGGCTACTCCGACCGGAGAGCTCGCCACCGAGCCTCACGATCCGCAGAGCCAGCCCTGGTCGTTGGCCAGACGAGCGAGAGCATAGGTGCCCAGGGCGCTGAGGATGCCGAGGGAGCCGTGTAGTGCGGACTTGCCGCCGGATGGCTGGGGAGCTTGTTCCATGGGATCATTCTGAGCGCTGGGGCCTGTTCTTTCTACCCCTTGAGGTGTCTTCCTGAGGGTCAAACAGGGACGGCTGTGTCCAGGGCGTGCCCAGGACGGATCATAGACACTCCCGTGGCGCGCCTGTCAGGCATGATTGACTTCAGGCGGTTAGAGTTTGGATCACCCTTTCGAGTGGTCTTTTTCCAAAGCCGCGCCGATTGGCCTCAACACTTTTTCACGGCATCCATGAAATCCTTCGCCTCCCTGTTCGCTGTCAGCTTGTTGGGATTGGGCCTGAGCGCACCCCTGACTGCTCAGTGCCTGTTCGGCGGAGCGCAGCGCATCGACGCCACTGTGGGCGGCTTTGGTGGCTTGCTGGAGAATGGCGATCGTTTCGGTCGTTCGGTGGTGGGCATTGGCGATCTCGATGGTGACGGAGTGCTGGATGTGGCCGTGGGTGCGCGTTCCGATGACGATGGGGGCACCGATTGTGGCGCAGTCTGGATCCTGTTCATGAATCCGGACAAGACCGTGCGCGACGAGGCCAAGATCAGCAACCTCTTTGGCAATCTGCCCCCTGGTCTGGTGGGGGCGGGGGACTGGTTTGGCTATACCCTGGCTCTGGTTGGGGACATGGATGGGGACGGCATGCCGACTTTGGCGGTCGGTGCGCCCAATGATGATGACGGCGCAGGCAATGCAGGGGCGGTCTACTTGTTCGAGCTCACCCCAGCGGGCAGCGTGGCCAGCACGGTCAAGATCTCCAATGCCGGCAACCTGCCTGGCAGCCTCTCAGTGGGAGATTCCTTTGGAATGGGCATGGGGTTCCTGGGAGACCTCGACGGGGACGGCCAACCGGAACTCGGCGTGGCGGCTCCTCTGGCAGACAACGGCGGCACGAACAGGGGGCGTTTGCATCTGCTTTCACTGGCAGCTGACGGAACTGTGGCCCAGGAGCGTCGCATTGCCCAGGGGGTTGGCGGTTTCACTGGCGTCTTTGACAACAACGATCAGTTTGGAGGCCGGGCGGTTTGTGCTCTGGGGGATGTGAACGGCGACGGGACTATTGATCTAGCCGCGGGCACGTTCCGGGACGATGACGGAGGGCCTGATCGCGGTGCCTTCTATGTCTTGTTCTTGAACTCAAGTCTGAACGTGATCGGGCATCAGAAGATCTCGAACAACGAGGGTGGCCTGGTCGGGCCATTGGAGGACGGTGACTTGTTTGGCATGACCCTGGCTCCTCTGGGCGACATCAACTACGACGGCGTGCCGGACGTGGCAGTGGGCAACAACCTGGACGATGTGGGCCTTGTCGACGCGGGCTCAATGTTTCTGTTGAGTCTGACGCCCCAGGGCACGGTGCTCACGGAAGTGCGCATTGATCGCAACAATTTTCCGGGCCTTAATCTGCCTGGGGGCGATCGCTTTGGTCGTGCTATGGGCGTGGTGGGGGACATGAACGGGGACGGTTCCTTGACCCTCGGTGTGGGCGCGGGCGCAGGTCAGGGGGGCGGTGCGATTTACCTGATCACCCTCGACGCCTGTGGTTGCATCACTACTCGTCATTGTTCGCCTCCGGCGGCCAACTCTGTTTCCGCGGGGGGCGCGATATTTGGAGTGATTGGCACGGGATCGATCATCCAGGACGCAATCGTCCTGGGAACCAACGATCTGCCCACCGGTCAGTTTGCCTTGTTCTTCATGGGAAGCGGTGTACAGGCGGTTGCGGTGGGGAATGGAGTGCTCTGTCCGGGTGCGCCCCTGCTGAGGCTGCTGCCTGCGCTGCCCACCGGTTCCGTGGGGGGTGTGGGCCGTGTCTTCCATCCCTCAAGCCTGGGTCTGCAACCCGGGGAAACCCGTGTGTTTCAGTGCTGGTATCGTGACCCCGCGGCGGGGGGCGCCATGTTCAACTTCTCGGACGCGGTTGAAGTGCGATTCTGTCGCTGAGCCTCACTGGGACCCGCGTAGAACCCGTGCCACCAGGGGCACCACAACCCAGCGTGGCATGCGCGTGCTGAGCAGGGCGCCGAGCTTGTTTGCGAAGCCTGGGATCACGGTGGCTCTACCCTGTAGCATGGCCTGCACGCCAGTGCGGGCGACCGCTTCCGACGACATCTTGGTGGCGTCTTGCAGTCGGTTGCTTATATGGCCGGAGATCTCGCCGAATTCAGTTGCGGTCGGGCCTGGGCAGAGAGTCGTGCAGGTGACTCCCGTGCCACGCAATTCGAAGTGCAAGACATTGCTCCAGGAGAGAATCGCAGCCTTGCTGGCGGCGTACATGCCGTAGCCGGGCGAAGGTTGAAAGGAGGCGGTGGAGGCAACCTGCAGAATCTGTCCGTGGCCCCGTTCGAGCATACCGGGAACAAGGGCGCGGGTCAGGTCCACGGGGAACTGGAACAGAATGCGCACCATGGCCCGCTCGCGCTCAGGATCCGCCTCCATGGTGGGGCAAAAACTGCCAAAGCCCGCGTTGTTGACCAACACATCAACACTGACCCGCTCCTCTTCCAGGGCCGCAAGCAACTCGTCGCAAGCCCCTGGTGTGGAAAGGTCCTGGGTGTGTACCAGGGCCTGGATCTGGTGCTCTCTCGTCAGTTCATCCGCCAGCGCTTGCAGACGATCTCCTCGCCGGGCTACGAGGTACAGGTTGAAGCCACGGCGGGCCAGATCCCGGGCGATGTCTTCGCCGATGCCCGCTGAGGCACCGGTCACCAGCGCCATTTCATTCTTTCTCATAGGGCCAGAATAGCCCTTCAGAGGCCCTGCAACTTGGTTTGCAAAGGGAACAGTGGCCTGCCCAGGAAACTTCTCCTCCTTTTTGATCTACAGCACAGCGGCAAGCTCGTCTAGATGGATGTGGCTGCTTTGATCTGGATAAACCATGGCATTGGATCCCTCCTTCCCCCTCCGGATCAGGCACCTTCACGAGCCAAGTTGGTCGCGGGCCTGTGCTCTTGCTGGTATCTGGTCGGTATGGAAGTGAAAGGGATCCCCAGGAGCAGAACAAAGAAGGAAGCTGAGGCAGATGAGCATGCGATGCTCATTGCTGCTCAGGCAGGAGACCGAGGGGCTTTTTCATCGTTGGTGCGCGGGCACCTGTCCTTGATTTGTTCGATCCTGTCTTCCTCGATCCGCAATCGATCGGATGTGGATGATCTGGCCCAGGAGACCTTTCTCAAAGCCTGGCAGTCCCTGCCCAGCTTGAAGGCCGGAGCCCACTTCAAGCCCTGGTTGTGCCGTATCGCAATCAATCTGGCCCATGATGATCGCCGCCGCTCTGCGTCTTTGCGGTCCGAGCCAGTGGTTTCATCGGATCATCCCGACAGGGAGCCATCGGTTGTCAAGAAGGTACTGGGCCGCGAGTTGCAGGACCTCATTCAACAAGCGATTGCGAATCTGCCAGAGGACTTGGGGTTGGTCTTTGTTCTGCGTGTGATTGAACAACGTTCCTATGAGGAAGTGGCGGAGATCTTGAGGATCCAACCACAGACCGTGCGATCTCAGGTCGCTCGCGCGCGGCGCATGTTGATGGATTCCCTTGCGCGAATGCGTGGGGAAGGGGGAGTCGCATGAACAACTGCCAGAGATTTGAATCTGCATTGGAGCAGGCCTGGCTCGATGGCGATGGGGCTCTTCTTTCGACTGGCGAGTGGAACGATCATCTGGAGCAGTGCGCGGCTTGTGCCCAGGCCCTGAAGGATCACCAATCCATCAGGAGTGGGGTGCAGGAGGTGCGCCGTAGCGTGCAGGCGCAGCCTGATGGGGACCGGTTCTTGGAGCGACTTTGGCATTCTGTTGATCAGGCACCCGAAAAAGACCAGGACCCTGTTCAGGAGCTTGAGCGTCCCTCTTGGTTGCCTCTGGCTGCGGCGGCTCTGTTGGTGCTCGGAGCCTGGTTTGGACTGCGGGCCCTGCTTGGCTCCTCAGGTGGACAAGGGAATCCCGAACCGACAGATCTTGTGGCGGATGAGACTCGGGTTTTTCCCGAAACCACACCCGAGTCTGTGCCCGTCGGTGCTCCCGGCATGCTCGTGCTGGACCTTTCGGATGTGCCCGAGGGCTCGCTTGTGGGCACCCTTGAGATCCTCGGGAGAGAGCCTGATCCTGAGGCCTTGCTTGCGATCTGGCAGGCTTCCCACGCTTTGGATGCGTTGCAAGGGCCCGACTCGGACCAGCAGGAGCAGCTCCTCAGGAAGCTGAGCAGTTTGGGTCCTGCTTTGATGGTCGAGCCCCTCGCTCGTGCTGCTGTGCGCAGTGACGACTTGCGGCAGAGCCGCGCTGGTTTGCGTTTGTTGGGTGCCCGGGGAAATGCGCGGTCAACGGCTGTCCTACTACGCAGTGTCAGAATCCCGTCTCTGCGTCCTGCGGCATTGGCGGCCCTTGCTGACTTTGGAGTGGAGCGCATTCCCCTGACCACCGAGGTTTTTCTGGATCCGGATCTTGGTCCTCTGGTCGATCAGCGTCTGGCGGGGGCCTCGGATTGGCAGGTGAAGGAGATGTTGTTGCGCTTGGCTCGCAATGCATCCCAAGAAGCTGTGCCCTTGGAAAGGGTGCGCGCCTGGATGCACCTTGTGGTCGAGCATGGAGATCAGCCCTTGGGCTTGCTCGAGATCAGCCTGCCATCCCAGAAGCTACTGCGCGAGTCCATGCTTGATGCTTTCTGCACAGCGCCGGCCGTGGTCGAATCCCTCGAAAATGCGATGCTTGCTCGTGCCACTCGCACAGAACGGGAGTTATTGATGGAGCTGGTGTCTCGTGTTCAGCCTCCCTCAGCATTGGGTTGGCTGGTGGAGCGTGCGGAGATCTCTCGCGACCGCATTCCTGCTTGCCAGGCATTGGCATCCATGGACACGCCACAGGCAGCTCATGCCTTGTTGGATCTGGTTCTTGCGATTCCCGCTGCAGGGGACGCGGTCCTGGCCGCATGGCGAGCAGAGGCCCAGGAGGAAGTCGATACCGGCTTTGCCCGTTTGCAGCAGCGACACCACTTTCTGGCGTCCGAACTCTGCCGCACCCGGGATCGGCTAGGCATGCGTGTGTTTGCCTCCCTCTTGGAAGCCGCAGCGAGTCCCGCTACGACTCCGGCGGCCCTCCTGTTGGCTCAGCAGGATCTTCTGGAATCGGATCGTCGGTCGGACCTCTTGCGCTCCACCTTGCCTCATCTTGTGGCCAACGATCTTCCAGCCCTGGCTGTTCTGGTGGACCAGGCCAGCGCGGGATCCACCAGGCTCCTGGCCTTGGCGCTTCTGGGCGTGGACTCAGCGCAGGGTCAGGATGGCCTGGCCTTTGTGCTTGGTAATCGAGAACTCGCCGAGCAATTGCATCAGACCTTGCATCTGCGTACTCGCACTGTGCGGGACGCTCTCTACATCCTCGAGCAGCAGCTCAGGGACCCATCCGTGTTGCGCACTCTGCGCAGCGACAACACTGTTCGATAAGAAGCTATGAAGAGACTATTCAAACTGATCGCCCCCCTGTTCCTGCTTGGCCCCGCACTTTGCTTGCCTCCGTGTGGAGATGGAGAGGATCCGGAGGTGGCCATGGATGTGGTTGTTCGGCGCTATCCCATTCCGGCTGGGTTACTTGGGGGGCGGGGCGTCACCCAGAACCGCTATCAGATCTGGCCCGCGAGCCTCAGGCATGGACGGTTGACGACCTTCGAATTCGAGGATGGCCTCGATCCCCTGGATGAAGTGGCTGACTTTGCACGCATCATCCTGGGGGATACGTTGGATGTTCACCCTGAATGCTGGCTGATGGCCATGGATGGAGAACTACTGGTTGGGGTTGATGCCCAGCATCATGCCTTGCTGGCCGAGTTCTTCGGGTTCCTCAGTGCAGTCTGGGATCAGCCCCTGCGCTTGCAGTTGACCCGGATACCGAGTGCTGCTGCTGGAGGACTTCAAGCCGGGCTTGTGGACGATGTCAGCGCAAGACAAGTGACGCGCAATCCAGAAGCCGCATCGCGAGTCATTTCCTTGGATGCGGGTCAACCGATCTACTTTGCTCCAGAAGTCTATTCCAGTGTCACGGTGGCTGTGGATTGTGAGGTCGCCTCAGGGATGGCGATTTCAATTCCCGTGAGAGGCACCGTGCCTTCTGGGGAGGAGCTTCGCTTGAGTGCCGGCCGCGTGGAAGGGGGGATTTCCCTCAGCATGTTGAGCAATCATTCACAACTGACCCTTCTGGGCCAGCGGGACCTTTTGATCTCGACTCGAATGACGCTTGAGGGCAAGGAACAGGTCCCCACCCTGCAGGAAGGCATGCCCCTCGACAAGTACACATTGCGGACAACATGTGTTGCGGCGGATTTCTTTCTGCCTACGGGGCAAGCCCTCGTCTTGAAAGTGGGAGCAGGCCTGAAGAGCGGCGGGGAGTCTGAACTGCTGATCATTCAACACCTGGGTGGCGGTGCTCAGCCCATGACCCGGGCTCAATTGAGCAATGGTTGGCGGATGGCCTTCATGCCCATGGACGGGCTCGCTGCGCCCGCTGTGAGCGCACATCTGGGTTTGGATCCGCGCGTATTTGCGACATTGCCCACCATCAATTCCTATGAGGGAGAAGGTGGATTTCTGAGCGTCCTGTTCGAAGAAAATAACCTGGAGGATCTCGTGCTGGACGCCTGTGCAGAGGGGCAGAACGAGGTGCGCCACTTTGGCGGCGGAATTCTCATCATGTCCAACGAACAACCATCCACAGAGCTTACTGCTGGGTTTGATCTGGTTCGTGGTCTGGGCCGACCGCGAACTGTTCGGTCCATGAGCGTGCAAATGTTCGATGGGGATGATCTGATGGCGGAGGCGCAGTTGTCTGTTCAAGAGGGTCTGCGAGTGGTGCTTGGTCTGGGAGACGAGCACCTGGTCTATCCACAAATGGACTCGGAGATTGCTCACTTCGCCACGGCTCCGGTTTTCTATCCGGCTCTTTCCTTGGATGGGCTGGCGTTGACAGCTCGGGTAGTGGTGGGATCCTCGGGCGTCCCGGCGATTGTGATGCGCGGCCTGGCCTGTAAGACCACGGATCGCAAGGTGAGTCCGGGGCCAGGGGCTCTCTACACCAGTATTGATCGTCCAAGAGTGAGTGTTCTGTCCCTGGACGGCGTGCACCCTATGACTGCCAGCGCGGATGGTGGCTGGACCTTGAGCCTGGGAGGTGGAGGCGCACTGCGCCTTGAAGTCAGCTTGCGTTGAGGGCTGTTCGAGGAAAGCTGCAGTGACTGGTCTTGCTCAGGATCAGCGGAACCAGTGGGTAAGTCGAAGATTGGAGCAGGCCCTCGGGAGCGGAATCTCCCGAGGGCCTGCTCTTTATTCGTCCTCGTCCAGATCCTCGACTGCTAGACGCCCGTCGCTCGCCTGCGTTCGCGCTTGCGGACGTTGGGGTCGAGTTGGATCTTGCGGAGGCGCATGGACTTGGGCGTGATTTCGACTACCTCGTCGTCTTCCACATATTCCAGCATCTCTTCCAAGCTCATGAGGATCGGTGGGGTGATCTTGGTGTTGTCGTCCCGGCCGGAGGCACGCATATTGGTGAGCTTCTTGGCGCGGCAGACATTGAGTTCAAGGTCTGCGTCTTTGCTGTTTTCACCGACGATCATGCCCTCATAGACCGTATCACCGGGGGCCACGAAGAACTGGCCACGATCCTGCAGTCCATCGAGGGCGTAGGCCACTACGGGGCCGCCGCGATCGGATATCAGGACTCCGTTGGTGCGGCGCGGGATGACGCCTCCGTCCGGGCCCCAGCAGTCGAACACATGGCTCAGCACCGCTTCGCCTTGGGAAAGGGTCAGTAGTGCTGTGCGGGCTCCGATCAGGCCCCGTGCGGGGATCCTGAACTCGACCTTGGCGAGCTTGCCGATGTGTGTCATGTCCAGCATCTCCCCACGACGGCGGCCAAGGTATTCGATGATTCGTCCAGCACTATCACTGGGCACTTCGACTGCGGCGCGCTCGTAGGGCTCGCAGGTTCTGCCGTCCACCTCTTTCAAGATCACGTGGGGTTTGCCCACGGAAAACTCATACCCCTCTCGGCGCATCTCTTCGATCAGCACCGAAAGGTGCATTACGCCCCGTCCGCAGACCTCGAAAGAGTCTGCCGAGTCGGTGGACTTGACCAGGAGCGCCACATCCCGGGTGGTGGCGCGCTCAAGACGCGCGATCAGGTGGCGGCTAGTGACAAATTGGCCTTCTGTGCCCGCCATGGGCGAATTGTTGATGCGGAAGACCATCGAGATCGTCGGTTCGTCGATTGCGATTGCCGGCAGGGGCTCAATGTGCTCTGGATGGCAAAGCGTGTCACCGATACCGATCTCCTCGATGCCTGTGACCACGGCCACATCTCCGGCGGTGACCATTTCGCGGGGAACGCGCTTGAGACCCTCGTAGCGGAACAGGTTCTTCAGGGTCACAGGGGTTGGCTTGCCACGATTTGGGTGGGCTATCATCAAGCGTTCACCGACCTTCAATGTGCCCCGGTGAACGCGACCCACTGCGATGCGTCCGAGATAGTCATCCCGATCAAGGGTCGCGGCCTGAAACAGCACGGGGCCTTTGGAATCTGCATCGGGAGTTGGCAACTCTTCCATCAGCATGTCCATCAGAGCCTGCAGGTCATTGCTGGTTTGGTGGGAATCGCGCACGGCCCAGGCGTCGCGGCCCGAGCCATAGACTATAGGGAAATCGAGTTGCTCATCGTCGGCTCCCAGGTCCACGAAGAGGTCAAAGACTTCGTTCAGGACTTCGTCCGGGCGTGCGTCCGGCCGGTCGACTTTGTTGATCATTACCAACGCCTTGAGTCCGTGCTCAAATGCCTTGCTCAGTACGAAGCGGGTCTGGGGCATGGGCCCTTCAAAGGCATCCACCAGCAGCAGCACCGCATCAGCCATGGAGAGGGTTCGTTCCACCTGGCCGCCAAAGTCGGCGTGACCTGGCGTGTCCACGATGTTGACGCGCTGACCGTGATATTCAATCGCCGTGTTCTTGGCCAGGATCGTGATACCTCGCTCGCGTTCCTGGGCATTGGAATCCAAGACCCTCTCCTGCACCTGTTGGCCCTTGCGAAAGGTGCCGGCGAAGCGGAACAGGGCATCAACTAGTGTGGTCTTGCCGTGGTCAACATGGGCCACGATGGCCACATTGCGGATGGTGTTGGAGGACATGCTGGGATTCGGTTCGCGGAATTTTGAGCCAAAGAGAATACCCGATGGAAGTCAATTCTGGGTCATGTCAATCAGCAGCTTCTTGATTGTTTCAAGCTGTGATTTCATGGGAAAGCACTTCGCGGCCCCAGGAGGGTCAGGTCAGCGCGGGAGAAACCCTCTTGATTCGCTCCAGCAGATAGGTCTTGAGCAATCCCGAGCGCAGGCATTCGGCCTCCAGATACCCCTTTTTCTTGCGCTCGAACAGGAACCGGGGCAGCACCGGCAGGGTGCTGCCCGCCCCGTTGGCACTGGTGTAGTGCAGATTGACCTCTTCGCTCTCCGCTAGAGCCCGCTCAATCCCCCGTAGGCGGGCGGAGAGGCGCGGGGGTCTGGGCATGTGTCCTGCCACGGTGACTGGCACGCGCCCCAGGAGTTTGGTTTGGGTCCAGGCCTCATCGTGGTCCTCAGCATCTTCCGCGCAGGCCTGAAATACCCTCCAGCACCAAACTGCATCGTCCAGGGCCCGGTGGTGGCGCCCGGATTCGAATTCGAGGTGCTGGCAGAGCGTTTGCAACTTGTGATCGGGAGCCTCAGGCAGGTGCTGCTTTGCCAGGGGCAGAGTGTCGAGAAAGGGGCCCGGGGGGGGCGCGAGGCCACCTCGAGCGCATTCAAAGCCCAGCACCCTCGCGTCGAATGGTGCGTTGTGGGCCACCATCCAATCGTCTCCGACGAATTCATTGAAGCGTTCGATGACCGCCGGCGCGAAGTCCGCCTGACGCACTTGCGCCTCGTCGATTCCGTGCACAAGGGTGGCGTCTGGGTCGATGGGTACCGGTGGCAGAACCAGTTCTTGAAAAGTCTCCAGAGCGTCTCCATCCACAACGCGTACTGCCCCCAACTCCAGGAGGAACGGTGCCCCGCGCAGGGTTGCAGTCTCGGTGTCCATGAACACCAGTGACGTGAGGCCCTGGCTCATCGCATCATCGCCTGAAAGTCTTCGCGGCCTCTGAGGGGGTCAAATGCTGGGTTGTGAAATATCTCACTGCCCACGTAGTAGCCCCTGTCAATCGCTCGCTGCAAGTGCTTGACCGCGTCTTCTTGGTCGCCCAGTACTGCCAGTGTGAGTCCGCAATGGAAGGCCACAAAGCCATCCTTGGGGGCTCCTTGTCGGGCCTTGGCCACTGTCTCCCGGGCGAGATCCGCTCGACCGAGGCGTGCATAAAGCAAGCCCATGTGAGTCATGGTGTCCAGGTCTTCAGGGTATTCGGCTAGATGGCTGCGTGCGTGGTCAATTCCCTGTGTGGCTCCCTCGTCTGCCAGGTCGCGTTTGTCCAAACGCACGAGGGTCTCCCAGAGGTGATCATAGGCCGAGGCATCATGTGGTTTCAGACCGACCGCTCGCTCCAGGTGTGTGCGCGCGGAGGTGAAGACTCCGTTTGCCTTTTGCAGGGAGCCCATCAGTCTGTGGGCGAACCACTCGTTGGCGTCGATGTCGAGGGCCAGCCGGTACTCCCTCCGGGCATCATTGGTGCGACCTTGAAGGTGATAGCCGAAGCCCAGGGCCACATGGGCGATGGCGCACTTTGGATCCAGGTCCAAGGCCTGGGCCGCTGAGCGTCGAGACTCCAGGAGGTGCTCTTCGTATCCCTCATAGTGCAAGAACTTGAACACCAGGGTTTCAGCCATCTGTGCGTGGGCGGGTGCGTAGAAGCGATCGATCTCGAGTGCCTTACGCAGGCGCAGCAGCGAGCGCGTCAGCTGGCCGCTGGTGCCCTGATGGACCTGTTCTCGTGCCGCATTCACCAGTTTCATGGCCCGCTCGGTGGTTTCCGGAGTCTCGCTATTTTTCTGTTGCCGCGCGGAGGAGGCGAACATCTTGCGAATCACTCGGGCGCCGCCAAAGGCAAGGTCCTGTTCCATGACAATCAATTCCGTGTCGCTTTCCTCTCGTTCGGCGTGCACTTCTTCCATGGATGAGTCCGACGCAATGGCCTCGGTGCCATCCCAATGCAGGTGCTTGAGATCAATGCCCAGGATTCCCACGTCATTATCCAGGTTGAGTTCAAGCAGGACGCGCGCGTCTGCCTTATTGCTCGGGCCCGGCGCTTCTTCCAAAATCTCGAGGTTGCGATTGCGCCCCAGAGCTCGTACCAGCTCCTGGTGTACCTTGTTGGCCAATTGGGAATGTGCCCGGGCACCATTCCCAGTGGGTTGCGCGATGCTGATTGATCCAGCAAGTTGTGGCCGTACCGTGGAGCTGTCCAGGCGGTCGTCCAGTTGCATTAGTGCCGCATGCACCGCGCCACCGTTTTCAAGACGAAGCTTGGAATCCGCTTGCAGGCATTGCATCAAGAGATCTTCAATGGCGGGTTGCAGTCCCGGTCGAGCCTCTGACGGCTTTTCCACCGGGCGCGCATCAAGGATCGCCATGCAGACTTCAGGAAAGCTGCGACCGGGGTAGGGGAATTTGCCGGTGAACAGGTTGTAGAGCACGGCACCCAGGGAGAACACGTCCGAGGCTGAGGTCAGCTCCTCTCCACGTACCTGTTCAGGGGACATGAACAGTACGGTGCCCACCAACATGCCTGCCTGGGTGATGGCTGATTCGTTCTTGGCCCGGGCAATTCCAAAGTCCATCAGTTTGACTTTGCCATCGGAGGTCAGAAACACATTGGCTGGTTTTAGGTCGCGGTGGACCATGTGACGATCGTGCACTGCACTCACCGCGTCCGAAAGGGCGGTCGCAATGCGCAGACACTCGTCGATGCCCAGCAGTCGCTCCTTGACCAGATCCTCCAGGGTGTGCCCTTCGAGCAATTCCATGGCGATGTAGTGCTGGGGCTCGCCTTGCTCCGATTGGAGCGTGCCCTGCTCGTAGATTTTCGTGATCCCTGGGTGGCTGAAGGAGGCTTGCATCTTCCCTTCGCGCATGAAGCGCTTGTCGCTCAAGGGGTCGAACTCTGCTGTGGATCGCAGAATCTTGAGGGCCACTGAGCGTCCAAGGCGGGTGTCCTTGGCGCGGTAGACCTCCGACAGAGGTCCCTCCCCCAGACGGTCTTCCGTCGGGTTGAATTCAAAGTGGCCGAGTTGCATGGGGACTCGAGCGGTCGGAAGGTTAGGCTTTGCGGTCCGATAACCTATCGGGGATCGACCAGTCGTTTCCCTGATCTTACTCCCATTCGCCAGTCCCGTGCCGACTCCATCTAGAGAACCTGTGGACCCTGAACCCAGGGTTGCCTCCAAGGGCTTGTTTGAACCCTGGGACTTTGAGGCCCTAAGTGATGCTCGCTCGCGTAAGTCAGAATACAATGAGCATCGGCTTCAGGCCCGACGCAGGCTGCTGGCCTTGGGCAAGGCGGCGGTGGCTTCGGCCAAGGATGCGGGGGTGCTTCTCGAAGCGCGTTCAAGCCTGCACAATCCCCACGCGTTCAATGGCAATCGGGTTTCCCGTTTGTGGACCTACCTTGTGCGCCCCAAGGCGGAAAAGGTGCGCCTGCGCAAAGTGCTCGGGTCGGACTTGGCCAAGGATCTCGATCAGGCCTACAAGAATGCCTACCTGTGCCTGGCCATGGAGCACGGTGCCCTGGAGGTCAGCCTGAGGATTCATGCGGATGCCTGGTATGACGGGCAGAATCTCGTCCGGCGGGTGAAGGCCGAGACCCTTGATGGCTGGCTCTGTGTGCTCAATGAACTAGATGGTTTTCGCTTGGGGCTTGCGGATTGGAAGGGGGAGTGGCGTTGTGGTGACTTGACCCCTGAGCGCTTGGAAGAGTACCTGCACTACTACAAACCGGGCGAGCACCAACTGGTGGTAGAGCGCCGTTGGCCGGTGCCTACTGATCTTGAGCAACGTAAGGCGGTTCTGACCGACGAAGTGCCCGAGACACTCTTGGCGGAGGTCTTGCGCCTGCTGCCGCTCTATCAGTATTGCGCCTGGTCACGCAGCAGTGACTTCCTGTTCAGTTCTTGAGCTGAAGCAGCGCCATCGCGTCAGCACTGTCCGTTCAGGTCAAGTGGGGTACTTCCAGCCGAAAGAGTGCACCCCCCTTATTTTCCTGATTGCGCGCGCTCAAGCGTCCCCCGTGCGCTTCGGCAACCTTGCGCACTACGGTCAAGCCGAGCCCCGCAGAGTCAGGTCTTGAGCGCAGCCCCGCCAGAGAGGTGAAGTTCACTTCGCCGCCCTCTTCCAAGGGCAGGCCTGGGCCGTCATCGCGAACTTCGAAGGCGATGCCGTTCTGAATTGCCAGCACCTGCAGTTCGACTCGGGAGCTTGCGTGTTCAAGGGCATTGCGTACCAGATTCTCTAGTGCGCGCAGCAAGCGTGATCCGTCCGCTTCGATGGTGGGCAGGCCGCGTTCCACTTTGACATCCAGGGTGCAACTCTTCTCCTCTGCAAAGCCTCCCATGATCGCTTTGGTCTCCCGCGCGATCTCGCCGGGGGGCACCGGTTCCAGAGCCAGAGCTTTCTCCGTGTCAAGGCGAGCGATGTCCAACAGGTCATCGGTCAGAGTGCGCATGCGTTTGGCGTCGGTCAGGGCCAGGCTCACCCGGCGCTTCACTTCGGCCTTTTCTTCACCGTCGGGGGCTTGGGCCAGATCGCCCAAGGCTCCCTCAAGGCAGGTAGTCAAGGCAGTCAGGGGCGTGCGCAGGTCGTGGGAGATCATGGCGATCCACCGTCGTCGCTCGTCATCCTGTTCGGTCAGATCGTTGATCAGGTTGCGCGCCCGACTGCGCAGGTCTCCAAGGGCACGGGTCAGCAGCGCGATTTCGTCACCTCCTGCCCCTGCTGCCAGGGGCGTATCGTCTGCGTCCTCTAATGGAGTCGCCGCATGGCTTGCCAGCAGGGAGAGTCTACGGGTGACCATGCGCGTGAGCATGAAGCTGCTCAGCAGGGCAACGATCAGGAAGAGGGTCAGGTCAATCCAGGCGCCGATCCGTTCTCGGCGGGCCAGTCGCGCGGGGCTGAGGCCCGCTTCCGGTTCGTCCTCGGGGCTGCCCGGGGCCATCAGGCCCTCCGTTGGACTGCTGCGCGTGTAGAGATGCAAGCGACCGCATGCTTTGCCGGCCATGACAACCGGCAGTACCACTTCGAATACATTGGGGTGGTTGGCTTCTGCGGCCGCAGCCTTCATCAGGGTCGAATCCGCCAAAGGACGGCTGACGGGTATCCTTGCTCCTGGAGTCAAGCCGAGTTCAGGGCTGGCGGCGATCAGCCGCCCCCCCGCATCGGTCCAGGCAAACGCCTGCCCATAGATTGCGAGTTCGCTGGCTAGCTGCTCCACAACCGCATCGGGCGGAACCCAATGGCCTGGGCTCTCCTCTTCCGACCACCTGATCAGGCGGTGCACCAGATCGCTCTCGTCCAAGGGCAAATGCAAGAGATCCACATAGGGAGCTTTGAGTTCCCCATCGATAGTCATGCTCACATGCGCCGGCGTGGGTTCATCGGGAAGGGGCGAGAAGCGGTTGAGCAGGTTCTCTCCTATGCCTTCCAATCTCGGTGCCGCAAAGTAGGAGATCAACAACAGGCCGACCAGGATCAAGGCGAAGCGCACCCACAGGCGGCGCCAAGGACGAATCGAGAGGAGCGCCTGCATGGTGTTGGTGGGCTTCATGGAATGCGCCGCTACCTTTTCAAGGGAGTTTCCGCCATGCGGTAGCCCACACCCCAAACGGTGTGGATCAAGCGCGGATCGCCGGGGTCATCCTCTATTCGCGCGCGCACCCTACGCACATGCAGGTCGACGGTGCGCGCATCACCCGTATACTCCTTGCCCCAGACCTCGTCCAGCAATTGGTCGCGGGTAAATGTCCTGCCCGGATGTTGCACCAGAAACAAGAGCAACGCGAACTCGCGGGGCTTGAGGGTCACCAATTCGCCGTGCCGAGTCGCGGTGCGGGCTTCAGGATCGAGAGCGAGTTCAGCATACTGAATCGGTCCCTTGCCAAAGTTGCGCCCCGAGCGGCGAAGCAGATTCTTGATACGTGCGATCAACTCGGGTAGGTGAAAGGGCTTGACCACATAGTCATCGGCCCCGGACTCAAGGCCCTGCACGCGCTCTTCGGGGGCGTCCCTGGCGGTCAAGATCAAGATCGGCAGGCCACGACCTTGGGCTCGCAATTCACGCACCAGATTCAGGCCGTTGCCATCGGGCAGCCCCAGGTCCACAATCAGTCCGCCAAACGACTGCTCTAGGGCAGCCCGTGCGTCCTTGAGGGAGATCGCCACCTGGGTATCGAAGCCTTCTTGATTCAGAGCCTCCAGCAGTTCGCAGCGGATGCGGTGATCGTCTTCAATCAGGAGCAATCGGTCGTCGTGTCGGGGCATTTGGTTCGCCGTTGAGAGGGGGTGTTGCTGCTGGGGCGGTGCTCCCAGGATAGCTTGGTGGAGGACCTCCTTCGAGCCTGCTGTGGGTTGCTCAGGGTTCTCCGGTCTGCGTATCTGATAGGGGTAAGTCGGGGGATCAGACTAATCAAACACAGAAGGCCTGCTTCGGTCTTGTACCTAGTCCTTGCGCATCCCACCATCGGGGCGCCTATCCAAGGGGAGTGGCTGCTCCCGCAGGTTGGGAGCCTCCCACGAGCCCTGTCCCTGGAACCCAACAGACCTCTTTAAAAGTCCCATGGACAATCCCCAAATCCGCGTTGGAATCCTGCGGGAAACACGTTCCGGCGAAACTCGCGTGGCCCTCGTGCCCGCTGCCGTGCCCAAGCTGCAGAAGCTTGGCGTGGAGATCATCATCGAGCCGGGTGCTGGTTTTGCTTCTGGTTTTACCGACGAGGCTTACTTGGCCAAGGGAGCCAGGGTCGAAGCCGGAGCTGGCACAGCGGATGTCGTCATTGCGGTGCATCCACCCGAGCAAGCGGAATGGAGAGAGGGCCAAGTGTTGGTCTGCATGATGAACCCCTTGGGTTCGCCGGGCGTCATTGGTGACTTGGCCAAGACCGGTGTCAGCGGCTTTGCCTTGGAGATGGTACCGCGCATCAGTCGCGCCCAGGCGATGGACGTGCTTTCCTCCATGGCAAATGTGGCGGGCTACAAGGCTGTGCTCCTGGCAGCAACGCGCAGCCCCAAGTTGTTCCCCTTGATGATGACTGCCGCAGGCACGGTGCGTCCCGCCAAGGTCTTTGTGTTGGGCGCGGGGGTCGCGGGTTTGCAGGCGATAGCCACCGCACGTCGTTTGGGCGCGGTAGTCGAGGCCTATGATATTCGTTCCGACACCAAGGAACAGGTCGAGAGCTTGGGTGCGCGTTTCATTGAGTTTGACCTGGGTGGCGACGAGATGCAGGATGAAGGTGGTTACGCCAAGGAGTTGACTGAAGATCAGAAAGTTCTGCAGGCCAAGTTGATGGCCGAGGTCATTCAAGCAGCCGATGCGGTGATCACTACTGCCCAGGTACCTGGTCGCAGGGCACCGCGCTTGATTCCCGAGGATGTGGTGGCGGGCATGAAACCGGGCGCGGTAGTGGTGGACATGGCTGCTGAGAGTGGTGGAAATTGCGCCTTCTCCGAGCCCGACAAGGAGGTGAACCGGAATGGGGTGATTATCCTCGGTCCCAGTAACTTGCCCTCCAGCGCGGGCTCTACAACCAGTCAACTCTACGCTCAGAACCTGATCGCTTTCCTGGGGCTGATCATTCAGGAGGGTGTTGTTTTCATCGACCGCGAGGACGAGGTCCTCGCCGCTGCCCTGGTCTGCCATGGGGGCGAGATCACCTCAACACGGGTCCGGGAGGCCCTGACCAACTGATGCTTGCTGTTCTTGTGGATACCGTGCCGCCCACCCTTTCCCCAGAGACCCTGATAGCGGCGATAACCGTGCTGGCGCTCTCGATCTTCTTGGGCTTTGAGTTGATCAGCAAAGTACCACCCACTTTGCACACGCCCCTCATGAGCGGCGCAAATGCGATCAGCGGTATCACCATAGTCGGTGCCTTGACTGCAGCCAGTGTCAGCGGTGGGTTTGGCTTGGACGCGCTCTCGGTCATGCTGGGCAGCCTTGCTCTCGCCTTGGCTACCATCAATGTGGTCGGCGGATTCATGGTGACCGGACGCATGCTGTCCATGTTCAAGAAGAAGGAAGACCGATCATGATCTCGATTGAGTACATCCTTCAGTTGGGCTATCTCGTAGCTGCGGCCCTGTTCATTTTCGGCATCAAGGGACTGGGGTCTCCGCGCACTGCAGTGCGAGGTAACCATCTGGGTGCTATTGGCATGCTGGTTGCCGTGGTCGTAACCGTGATCATGATCCAGCGGGGCGGTCCTGACGGAAGCCAACCGACGCAGTGGGGTTGGGTTGTCATCGGGCTGGCCGCTGGAGCTCTGGTTGGCGCAGTGATGGCCAAGCGGGTTGAGATGACGGGCATGCCAGAGATGGTGGCATTGCTGAACGGCTTTGGCGGTGCTGCATCGGCTTTGGTGGGGCTGTCTGAGTTGTTGCGCCTGGGGCCAGAGATTCTCATCTGGGACAAGTTGGAAGCGGTAGGTGACTATCATCTCTGGCGCACGGTGCTGGTGGTGGCGGTGGGAGCAACGTCTCTGATCGGTTGGGTGACCCTGACCGGTTCGGTCGTGGCCATGCTCAAGCTGGCGGGCAAGTGGAGTTGGAGCCTGTCCTTTGGCGGGGTCAACCTGCTCAAGGCCGCCTTGCTGGCAGTGGCGGTTGTTTCGAGCGGCATGTTGCTCAAGGATCCGACCCAGGTGCTTTGGATCAGTCTATTGATCGGGTCTTCGGCCTTGCTTGGGGTGATTTTTGTGGCGCCAATCGGAGGCGCGGACATGCCGGTGGTGATCAGCTTCTTGAACTCCCTTTCAGGTCTGGCCGCCACTGCCACGGGTTTCGTGGTCAACAACAACGCGCTGATCATCTCTGGTGCTCTTGTTGGCGCTGCCGGTCTGATCTTGACCGCGATCATGTGCAAGGCCATGAACCGCTCGTTCCTCGATGTGATGTTCAAGGCCTATGGTGCGTCTTCCGCCGCGAGCTCCAGTTCCGATGAAAAACGAAGCGTCCGGGGCTATGAAGCTGACGAGGCCGCTTTGGCTTTTGACGGTGCGCGGTTGGTGATCATAGTGCCAGGCTATGGCATGGCCGTCAGCCAGGCCCAGCACGCGGTGCGTGAGTTGGCCGAGGAGTTGGAGGCCAAGGGCACGGATGTGCGCTATGCGATCCACCCCGTGGCGGGGCGCATGCCCGGGCACATGAATGTCCTCCTGGCCGAGGCCAATGTGCCCTATGACAAGCTCTATGCACTTGATGACATCAACAGCGCCTTCTCAGAATGCGACGTGGCCTTGATCGTAGGGGCCAACGACACGATCAACCCCGCGGCACACACGGATCCTGGCGGCCCGCTCGGGGGCATGCCCATTCTCGATGTGGAGAATGCTCGCACCACAATCATAGTCAAGCGCTCCTTGTCACCGGGGTACGCAGGGGTGGACAACGACCTGTTCTACCGCACCAGCACCATGATGCTCTTCGGTGATGGCAAGAAGAAGATCGTCGAGTTGCTGGCATCGGTCAAGGAACTCTAGGTTCTTCCCTCTCAGAATAGTGCCGTGTGCGTTCTGTGCGCCTTTTCTTGGGGTGGGCTTGAAGGGAAGTACATGGAGTGAACGAGGTCTGACGTGCGCGGCCAATCTTGTCTCCTAATGGTGCAGCAGGGGCAGGTCGATATTCAGGTGTCCCATCTCGAGAGGAAACAACTTCAACAGGCGCGACGCGCGAGCAGTGGCTCATGGTGAGGCTTACCGTTCGGTCATGGAGCAGAAGTGCTCAGTTATGAGTCGTCCTGCGGGGCTCTGATTTGCGTTCTGTGGACCAACCCAGCGCAGGTGTCTCTGAATAGAACCCCCCGAACGAACGGTCCAACCCCTGGTGCATCTCCTGATTCTGAGTTTGCGTCATCATCGGATCTGTTCGTGCGGATTCCGTGTGGACCAACGATCCCCATGGCTGCGGGTTGCAACCACATCTTCTACAGAAGCTATTCAAATGACTCTCCCCTCCTCCTTCGATCGAAATTCACGCGGGTTCTCTTCCATCCTGGGCAAGAGCTTTCTCGCTTGTTCTTTCCTGGCCGTGACCACTTTCACGCTGCCCGATGCCCTTGCCCTTCAAGGGGGCGGCGGTACACGCACGGCCCCTCCCGGGCTGGGTGCAGGTGGCGGTGCAGCTACAGGTGGCAAGGTCGGCCCAGGGACCCTCGAAGTGCCCCTGGGGGACATCGAGGTGCCCATGCCCAGCAATCTGGGCGAGTTTGTGGGGGACTTTGACGCGGCCGTGCGGCTGGGCAAAGCGCTTTTCTGGGACATCCAGGCTGGCTCTGATGGCCAAACCGCCTGTGCCTCCTGTCACTTCCACGCGGGGAGCGACAATCGCATCAAGGGGCAGTTGAGTCCCGGGCGCGATGGAGGTTACTCGTTGATGCACTCCGGAGCCGGCGGAGCAAATTACACCACGGAAGCTCTCGATTACCCTTTCCACCAGCTGGCGAACCCGTCAGACGCCGGATCCGATGTGATCCAGAGCGTCGATGATGTGATGGGGACTGCGGGTGTGATGAAGCGCCTCTTCCAGAACATTGTCCTGGGAGAGAGCGAGGACGAAGGGGAAGTGCAGATCAGCAGCACCTTCAGCGTAGGCGGGGTCAATGTAACCCAAGTCACAGGCCGCCAGGCTCCTACCGTGATCAATGCTGTCTTCAATCACCGACAGTTCTGGGATGGCCGTGCGGACTTCAACTTCAATGGCGTGAGCGTCTGGGGCGACCGCGATACGGGCGCACAGGTTCTTGAGATGGACTCGAGTGGCTCTCTCCAGTGGGTGCAGATCAGTATCGACCATGCTTCCCTGGCCAGCCAGGCCGTGGGGCCGCCCCTTTCCGGTACTGAGATGGCCTGGGCCGGGCGCGATTTCAAGCAACTGGGTCGCAAGATGCTCTCACTTGCTCCCCTGGCAGATCAAATGGTGGACCCCGAGGACATGCACTTGGGTTCCCTTTCCGACAGTCCCCACCGGGGCCTGATTTCCGGCACCACCTACTCAGACCTGATCGAGGCTGCGTTCCTCGACCAGTGGACTGCTGGAGCAGCAAGCGTGGACGGATACACCCACATGGAGAACAACTTCTCCCTCTACTGGGGTCTTGCGATCCTCTGTTACGAGACCCAACTGGTTTCGGACCAGACGCCTTGGGACTTGTTCGAGGCTGGCGACGTGAACGCCTTGAACGAGCAGGAAAAGCGTGGCCTTTCCCGCTTCAATTCCGGCGGTGCGGCCTGCTTTGGCTGCCACGGGGGCAGCGAATTTGCTGGTGGTACATGGTCAAACATCGTGGACCCCTTGGAAGGCGCTGGCGCCGCAGTCGAGCGCATGGGCATGGAGAACGGCGGCCAGGGTGCTGCCCTGGTGCTTTCAACGGTTCCAGCCCCGACCAACCCGCATATGGAAGGTCATGACGAGGTCTGGCACATTGACTTCGATCCGCGCGGCATGCAGATCGAGATCTTCCGTCCGGACACCGGCCAGATTATTGCCCAGGGATCCATTCCCGGCGGCGGCGGCTGCAACATCGCTGAATTTGAGGTCCATCTGAACGGTGGTCCGGGCACTCCCACGGGTCCAATTGACCCGATCGAGCCGGAACCCCCTTCAGAGTTCGGAGTCGAGGTCCTGGTGATGGGCGACGTTACCGGCAGTGGATTCTGCGGCGTGAAGCTTTTCATTGAGGGCGAGATTGTCTTTGGCGCGGGCACCCCTGCTGGCGGCTACCCGGTCCTGATCAACGGTACCCAGGTCGGTGCGCTGATCATGCCCGAAGCCATGTCCGATGCGGTCTATGACGATGGCTACTACAACATTGGTGTTCGCCCGACTCAGGATGACCTGGGCGGCGGCGGAGTCGGCCCCTTCGGACCCAAGTCAATCACCGAACGCCTCAAGGCCGGTGATCCCACGGTGCAGCACCTGGACCTGGCCCAAGCGGTTCAGAGTGGTGAGCGGAGTGCAGTCAATGGCACCTTCCGTGCCCCTACTTTGCGGAACATCGCCTTGACCGGTCCCTACATGCACAACGGCTCCATGGCGACGCTTGAGCAGGTGGTGCAGTTCTATGCCCGTGGCTCCGACTTCTTCCATGAGAACATCGACGACCTGGACCCTGAAGTGATCGGTGTTGGCGGCCTGCGCGGCAAGGCTGCGGCTCAGGCGGACCTGGTCGCGTTCTTGCGCAATGGTCTGACGGATCCAAGGGTGAAAAACTCGTCCGGTCCCTTCAGTCACCCCTCATTGCCCCTCAAGGTTGGCGTGGTCGGCAACGAGCAAGCGGTAGCCGACAGTGGCAACGGCGAGGGTGTCTTGGAGATGATCGAGTTGCCAGCAACGGGCATCAACGGTGGACCTTCAATCGACGCGTTCATCGATGGGCTTGACGCCGGCATCACAGTGACCATTGGTACCATCGAAGGTCCCCTGGCGGGGCCGGCGAATGAGATCGAGGAAGACGGCCTCTTGGGTTGTGGTCTGGGGGGTTTCCCCCTGGATTCCGTGCGTGTGGTGCGGGTTTCCTTGGCCAAAGCGCCTCAGCACCCTGTCATGATCCCCTATTCGGTGACCGACAGCTCGGCACTTACATTTGGTACACCTCCCAGTTCCCTGATCTTCATGGAAGACGACTGGTTCCACCCCCAGGAGATTGTCCTGATCGGTAACCAGGATGGTCTTATTGATGGTGATCAAGTGGCCTCCCTGGTCTTCGGTAGCGCGATCAGCGGTGATCCCGCCTACAGCGACATGGTCCTTGATGACATTGAATTCCAGGTGCTGGATACCAGTGCCGAGGCGGATGTGATTCACATCGATAGTCAGGCGACAAATGCCTTTGCTAACGGTTCTGCGCAGTATCCCTTCCATTCGATTGGAGAGGCGGCTGCTTGTGCCGCAGCTCACACGGCTCCCGGCGAGGCAGTGACCTTGACCCTTGCACCCGGCGTGCACACGGGCGATGCCAACATCAGCGGCTATCAGCTGCACCTGCGTTCCAGTGGGGCTGCGGTCTTGCAAGGTTCGGGCAACGGTCCGGTCCTGTCCTTTGCGGGCAGCATGAGTGCTGGCAGCGTGGTGGAAGGCATTGAAATCCGCGGCGGATCCGGCGTAGCCGGTGGAGTCCTGGTGACTGACAATTGCAGTGTCACCCTTCAGAGTTGCGTCCTGCGCGACAACCAAGGGGATCTAGCCGGTGGCGTGGCTGTGCGAAACAGCTCGGAGGTGATCCTGATGGGTTGCCAGATCGAGAACAACTCCTCTACGAATGGTGCCGGCGGCATCGGTGTTGAAGGAGGCAGTGCGACTGTCTCGGCTTCGATCTTGGTGGGTAACACCTCCACTCAGGGTGGCGGTGGCCTACGGGTTTACAACTCTGCTGACGTGACTTTGAACTCCTGCCTGGTCTTTGGCAACAGCGCGGACAACGGTGGCGGCATCTTGATGGATGGGGGCAATCTGCTGCTTAACCAGACACGCGTGATTGCTAACACGGCCCTCTCCAACGGCGGTGGTGTGCACTGTATGAATTCGGCGCAGCTGGAACTGGTGGGTTCAAAGGTCACCAACAACAGCGCAGCTGGCAATGGCGGTGGCATCTGCCTGAATGGTGGTCGCTTGACTGCGACCAGGGCGACCATGGCCTCAAACCTTGGCGCCGAGGTCTACCTGAGCAACAATACTGAGGTTTTCCTCAACACCTCGATCCTGTGGGGTGGCGGATTCAACCAGGGCATCGTCAACGCAGGGCGTCAAGCTGTTCTTGGTCAGGTTGCTTTCTCGATCGTTGACTTCGATAACTTTGATATCAGCGCTGGCATTCCCCTTCAAGCGGATCCGCTTTTCGTCGATCCCTTCAATGGCAACCACTCGGTGCAGGGCGGCTCCCCGGCAATTGACTCTGGTGACCCCGCCCTCGGCAGCGATTCTGACGGTTCGGCTCCTGACATGGGTTCCCACGCGGTACTCGGAAATTGACTCGATAGTAATTGAGTCTCCTTGGGTGCGGCGCCCCGATTGTGATGGTCGGGGCGCCGCTTTTTCGCAGGTTGCCTTGACGCTCGCTGGCTCAATCTTCGGGGCTGAGGGATTCTCCCAGCAACTTGAGGCAGTCGAGCACCTCTTGGGAGGTCTCTTCGTCGTGATCACATACCTCCTGCAGCATGATGAAAGTTCTTGCCTGCTTGCCTTTCTTGCGGGTCAGCAAGGCGTAGACGTTGTTCCGGAATTCCACCTTGCCCCATGGAATGATCATGCGTCTTCCTGCGATATTGAGGCCACTGACGCTCAGAGGTGGAGCTTGTTCCCATTCAATAGTACCGTCTCCGGCGGCCGCCAGGTTGCTCGCCAGGCTTTGGGCGAATTCCTCGAAGGAGACGGAGACGGAATTGGATTGCACAATTACTTTCAGGTCATTTCCCGACAGAGTCCATATTTTTGAGCCTCCACTCGGGTCAAATTCAAAGGTGAACTGGCTCGGGTATTCGAAGCAGGCATCTGGCACACACAGTCGGCGTGTTGGCAAGAGTTCGAGGGTGACCAAGTGAGTCTTGCCGTCGAGTTTCAGTTCAAAAGGCGCACCCATTGTCACTGTACGCTCTGCGCCCAGGCCCTTGACGCGAACGGTCAAGGGGGGCTCGTTGTTCTGTGGGTTTTTTGCCCGAGGCAGGGCTCCACCGATGGTAATCAGAATGCCAAGAGCAAGTGAGAAGCGCAGTGGGGGTGCCCACCGTTGACGGACGGGTTGATGCATAGGGCCACTCTAGCCTTTATCAGCGGGCATCTTGGCTCGAAGACGCGTCCAGGTCCGTATTCCGTTTGGTCCTTTCAGGCCGGTACTGGAATCTCAAGCAGAACCGCCCCATACAGGCAGGCGCAACCACAGAGCACCAGCATGTGCCAGATCAGGTGGAATCCGCGACGGTGATCGTTGTAGTAGAAGACAACTCCGAGGGTGAAGAGCAGACCCGCAATGATCAGGAGAGCAAGGGGGGCCGCCAGCATGTTCTCCCACATGGGGCCGATGGCCACCAGGCTCATCCATCCCATACCCAGATACATCATCAGTGACAGGCGCTCATATCTTCCGGTATGGAACACCTTGAGCAGCACGCCAAAGACAGCGCAGGTCCAGACGATTCCGAGCAGGCTCATGCCCAAGGCTCCAGGTATGCTCATCAGGCAGAAGGGCGTATAGCCACCAGCGATCAAGGTGAAGATCGTGGCGTGATCAAGGATACGCAGGTTCTTCTTGCGCTCGGGATGAGCCGTTCCGTGGTACAGAGCGGAAGCCCCAAGGGTGGCGAACATGGTGGCACCAAAAACAGCACAAGCAACCATGTGCAAGGGGTTACCACTCTTGGCCGCTTGCATCAGTAGCAGCGGCAGCCCAACAGCACTGAGCAAGGCCCCTAGCCCGTGGGATAGGGAATTGAACGTCTCTTCAGTAGAGCGAGCGGGACCTGCCATATTGTTCAACCCTACCACCGGTTCCGAGCCATGAGGCCCACCTCAGGGATTCGCCCCAGGATGGGAAATGCAGTCTGACTTGGCTTCGGTTGGCGTGTGAGGCGCATGGGCCGGGATGCGGCGGGCACTGGATGATTCCTCGGCTGCGGGGGCCCGCGTCTTGGGGTAGCATCGATGGGGAGGTATCTCTGTATGAAGCAAGTGTTTGTGTTCGTGTCGATTCTGGCTGCGCTCGCCTTGGTGGGCATCTTGGGCTTGAAGGGGATTGGGCTGGTCAGGAGCCTTGTCGGTGGCGTGAAGGTTGTAGAAGAACCGTTGCAGGTGTCGTTTGACCCTCTTGAAGGTCCTGTACTTGATGAACTTGTTGGGGTGCCGGAAGCGAGGGTGGTCGAGGCGGCCGCAAGTGGCGAGGTTCCGGAGGACGCAGACGACGCCGCGCCACGGAGCATCGGACTCTTGCGTTTTGTGGACCCGGACGGTTTCCCAGTGAGCGGGGTCAAGGTCAATTTCTACAGGCAGGAATCGGGTGCTGTCCTTTCTGACAGCATGGGGAAGGCGCTTGTGCGCAGTGAAGGGGACCCGAAGCACCCGTTCAGGAACCATGGTCTTTCCTATAGTCATCCAGACTTTGCGGATGGGGCCATTGGGGGCAACCTGAGTCCGGGAGTTGAGACGGACTTTGGTGAGGTGATACTCAAGCCCGCTGGATCAGTGGAAGTCATAGTGCTCGATCCAACCGGCGCACCCTTTGAAGGAGCGCGGGTCCAGTGGTCGACGTTTGGGGCTTTTGATCAGAGATTGGAGAAGCTTGAGCGTCAGCAGGTCAGCGCTACCGCTCAATTGCTCGAGGGTTCCCGCATGCGTATCAGCCAGGGCGGTAACGACTCTCAGGCCTACAATTTCGAAGAGATTGCTCTGACCAATGCCCGGGGGCTGACCCGCTTGCACAAGATTCCCGAGGGCGAGATTCGTTTGTGGGCCGGGGGCGGAGAGCATCAGGTGGTTTGGTCTCCTTCCGTGGAAATCCGCCGGGGTATGCTGACACATGATGTGGTGCTTACTCTTGGGGTTCTCAATCGAGAGGATTTCATCCGTGTGACCATCGTCGATCCGAACGGAGATCCCATTGGGCTTGCCCGTTTGGAGAGCGAGTACAGCAGCATGATGGGTTCGGGCAGTGGTAGCACCACTGTGAACAATGAAGGCGTTGCGGTGATAGGCTATCGCCCAAGGCAGCCTCGTGATCTGCATGCCACCGACGGGAAGGGCCGCTATGGTGATGCGAGTCGCAAGGGTGTGGTCGGAGGCGAGGAGGTTGTGCTTCAGTTGTCGGAGCCCGCTTTCATGGAACTGCACATCACAACTGAATCCGGCATTCTCGATGGACTGAAGGTCAGTATTTATGACGCAGAGAGCGGAGAACATCTGACTTTCATGCGTAATCTTCAGCCCGGGGCAAGCACTCAACGGCTGAGTCTTCCCAGCGAGGATTTCGTTCTTCGGGTTTCTGCCAGCGGACATGAGGAACTGGAGGTCGGGCCTTTTAAGGGCCGTGCCGCGCCCAAGGAGACCAGCATTCATCTAGGCGCGATTCCCGGAGTCCGTGGCCTTGTGCTGGCTGCTGGTCGGCCTGTGAAGGGAGCCAGTGTGGAACTCTATAAACTCAGCGAGAATCGTCGGACGGTCAACGGTTTTCCCTCCAGGGTCATTAGTAGTCCTTCAACCTCGGGCACGACCGATGCCTCCGGCGCCTTTGCCTTGACTTTGCGCGCTTCGGGGCATTACTACCTGCGCGTCGAAGCTGAGGGCTATGCTCCCGGTGAGCAGGGACCATTTCAGATTGACGCGGATGAAGGGCTTGGGGACCTTCAAGTCGACCTCAGCGCCGGGGGCGCAATTGAGGGGCGGCTTTTCGGCCCCGGCGGGATTGGCGGACACATTGTTGCGATCTCTCGGGGTGATGCCAAGGCGACAACTACTCGCAGCAAGAGCGACGGTTCCTTCCGCTTCGACGGACTGATTCCCGGGGCATGGTGGGTGGGTTTGCATGACGAGGCAATCTCCTCGGGTAGAACCAGCAGTTCCTCTTCTGGCCGAGCTTTCCGGGAGTCGGATATCAAGGTCAATTGCACCGTAATTGAGGGGCAGGTCACTCAGTTCACTTTGACCCTGTCCGTTCCCGGTACCAACCTGGTTGAGGGCAGTCTGATGCTTGACGGCAAGCCCGCCAGCGAATGGTCAGCAGCTCTGACCGAGGAAGAAGGGGCTGGGGGCCTTTCCTCGGGTGGACTTCCCACATGTACGCTCTCTGCGGATGGATCTTTCAAGCTCCAGGTCAAGCAGAAGGGAACCTACCAGTTGCTCCTACGACGTACGAACCCACTGGTATTGCTCTATTCCACAGTGAGTATCGGAGGCGCTCCGGTCACACGCCATCTTGAGTTCCAGACCGGATCTCTTCATCTCACCGGTCTCCCTCGCATGACCCGTGAGAACCCGGTCATGATCTTTGTGCGCGGCACCCAGGGCGGCATTACATTGCTGGTTGCCCCTGAACCGGGGGCAGAAGGCAGCGTTCTGATCGAGGGAATTCCCGTCATCCCCGCCGAGTTGATCCTGCTTGACCGACGCGATTCGACTGCTGGAACCAACCCCCTCGAAGCAGGGAAGGTGCTGGCCGGGATCGAACTGGTTCCGGGAGAAACGGTCGAGGTCGCGGTGCCAGACTGAGCTTGGGGGTCACTTCACCCTTCAACCCCGTGACGCTCCACCAATTGGGCGTGGGTCTCGGGTTGTAGCTGCTGGTATTCCTGACTGACATGATCGCCGGGCTGGGCCTGGCCCGTCAGACGCACGTACAGGTCGTACAGCTTCTGCTCAGCCGGGAACCCGTAGTACCCGCGCTTCAGTCGCTGGCCCGCCATGCGTGAGAGTAGATCGCGCATCCACTGAGGGCCTTCCTGGACGTGCCTGTCGTAGATGGCCGCGGTGTTGTTGTAGCGCTCCCAGGTTTGCCGCACGGAATTGGGCAGTTCTGTGTTTTGATCGTTGATCTTGTACTCGAAGCAGTTGCCCCACTCATGGAAGTCGCGCGGCGCCTCGTAGCCCAGTTTCACCGCGTGGTCGAAATCCTCGGTTCCAGGTATCGGGCGGAATGGATAGACGTCGTTCCCCGCGATGGGGAACTGGTGCTTGGTCTTGCCCGCCATGCGCAGGGTGGCCTCCATGGACTCCTGAGTTTCACCGGGGAACCCGATGATCCAGAAGGTGCCGGGGACGATGTTGCGTCTGGCGAGTTCGTCGATGGCGAGGGGGATGTTCTTGAGTTGGATGCCTTTTTTGATGCGATCCTGCATCCATTCGCTGCCCGCTTCGGCGCCCAGCCACAAGAGGTGGCAATTGGAATCCTCAAGCAAGTCGAGAGTGTCCTTCTTGTAGCGCATGATCGTCTCGATCTCGATCGTGCCGTTCCAATGGATGGGGACCTTGAGGTCCACTAGACCCTGGCAGAAAGCTCTCGTGCGTTTTTCCGCAACACCGAAGTTGGCGTCCTGGAAGCGCAGCACGTCGAATTTGAAGCGCTGCTGCAGTTCGGCGATGTCTTCGGCCAGTGCGAGCCCTTCCACCGCCTTCCACCGCATGCCCGTCAACGCGGGGGAGCAGCAGAAGGTGCAGGGCTCGGGGCAGCCGTAGCTGGAGAAGTAGCTGAAACCACGCGGAGGGTTTTGGGCTGTCCACTTGCCCGGCAAGGGAAAGCGATGGCGGACCTTGATATTGCGCGTGGGTTGCACCTGCAACTCGGCGTAGCGCTCATAGTCCAGGAGGTGCCAGGGTGTGTCCTCAAGCTTGTTGAAGCCCACCACGGCTCTGTCTTCTGTGCGGATCATCTGTCCGTCGCGCCACAGGGCCAGTCCCGCCACATCGTCCAGAGGCGTGCCCGCATCCAGGGCCTGCACCACCTCCAGGAAGGTCAGTTCCCCCTGGCCGATGCCGACCGCATCCGCGATGTCGTGCTCGAAGTACATCTCGGGGATGACGCTGGGGAACCACCCACCCCAGATGATGGGCAGGCCGGGGTGCTTCTCGCGCACCATCTTGGCAGCCACGTAACCGTCGTAGACCTGATAGCCGAGGATGCACGAGCTGGCGAAACAGAGCGCCCCCTCGCAAGCCTCATCGATCTTCTCCATGTAGTCGGGATCGACCATGGCGTCGATCATGATGACCTCGTAGCCCTCCTTGTCCGGGCCGGAGGCAATGCGCAGCAGCTCAAGTGGCAGAAGGTCGGCACTGAACATTTCCCCCCGCGCGGGGTCGGCGCGGTGGGGGAGGAACAGAACGATCTTGCGTTTGCGCTGGATCATGGGAACAGAGGGTGTCTAGAGGGGCGCGGAGGGCGTCACGCCGGGAGTGCGGTCCAGGGCTTGGCCGCTGGGAGCTTTGTTGACCTTGAGGTCTTGTCGGGTCGCTTTCACGTAGGCGTGGAATAGGCGCCCTTCCACCGGCATGGAGTAGTTGTTGTTGCTCAGACGCCAACCTGAAATGCCCTTCATGATTTTCTGGACCCAGCCCGCACCTTCCTTGGCAAGTCCGTCATAGAACGTGGAGGCGACCCCGTAGCGGCGCCAGGTACGCACGACATCTTCCGGCAGTTGCAGATCGTCGATTTCCAAGCGGTACTCGAGCATGGCGCCCCAGCCTTCAAGGTCCGTGGGGGGCTGATAGCCCTTCTTCACCGCCGTGTCGAAGTCCTCGGTGCCGGGGATTGGGCGGAAGGGGAAGATGTCCGAAGCCGAGCGCCGGAACTTGTACTTCATCTGGGCGGCGACCTTGATGGTTTCGCGCATGGACTCAGGCGTTTCATCGGGGTACCCGATGATCCAAGAACAGCCTGTGGTGATGTCCCGCTTGTTCATCGCGCCCAGGGAGTACTCGAAGTGCCCCACATCGATGTCTTTCTTGATGTTCTTCTGTTGTTCCTCGGATCCCGCCTCGGCGCCCACGCTGATCATGTGGCAGTGTGACTCCTGCATCAGGTCCATGGACTCTTCCTTGTAGCGGAAGAGGGTTTCGATCTCATAACAGCCGGACCACCAGAAGGGCGAGCCAGCCTTGACCAACTCTTCACAGAACTCGTTCGAGCGGTTTTCCTTCACGCCGAAGTTGGCGTCCTGGAAGCGCATCACATTGAACTTGAACCGATCTTGTAGGTCGAGCAAGCGCTCTGCCAGAAGCTTGCCGGGGATCGCCTTCCAGCGGCGTCCCGTGACCAATGGCGAGCAGCAGAACGTGCAGGGCTCGGGGCAACCGAAACTGGAGTAGTAGCTAAAGCCGCGCACGGGAACATTGGGGTCCAAGTTCCAGGGATCGGGATACTTGTGCCGCACTTTCCAAGGGCCGGTGTCATTTTGACGGGCTACATATTCGTCGAAATCGATCAGGTGCCAAGGGACATCAGGGATCTGCTCGAATCCCACCACAGGCCGATGGGCCGTGTAGAAAGGTTTGCCATCGCGCTCCAGCACGAGGCCGGCGACGCTTTCCAGATTCTCGCCTGCATCAAGCGCTTGCACCACTTCCCAAAAAGTCAATTCCCCTTGGCCCAGCGCCACGGCGTCGGCGATGCCTTCGGATAGGTAGAGTTCCGGCGCGACCGATGGAAACCAACCGCCCCAAATCATGGGAAGGTCCGGGAACCGCGCACGGATCTTCTTGGCTACTCGTGCTCCATGGGCGACTTGGAATCCAAGGATGCAGGAACTGGCGAAGAGCAGCGCGCCGTCGCACAGTTGTTCCAGTCGCTCCATGTAGTCGTCATGCACCATCGCATCAATGATGTGCACCTCGTAGCCATTGGCTTCAGGCAGGGCCGCTATCTGGAGCAACTCAAGCGGCAGCAGGTCGGCTGCTACACGTATCCCTTGCTCTGGGTCGGCCCGGTGGGGCAGAAACAGGATCAGGCGCTTTTTGCGTTGGATCATGTGCCGGGAGTATTGTGATTATCTGACGTCAACGGAAGAGTGTTCAGCGGGGGAGGGCCCGCCCTCCTCCTCGACCAGATGAGGCGGCGGGCTTCAGCCCGATGAGGTTCAAGGATGGTTGGATGAGGGCCGGAGCACCCGAGAAGGCATAGTAGGATACCTCTAGGCCCATTCAAGCGGGGTGAAATTGGAGCCCGGCCAAGCTAGAATCGGTACCACATGGCTACCGCACGCCCACGATCTCCGCTCTCTTGGGCCCTGCGAGTGGGTTTTGTGCTTCTGGCCACCCTGCTGGGCATCGAAGGGGTTCTTCGCTTGGGCCTTTACCGTCCAGGACTGGTCCCTTTCAGTCGGGGCGTGCAGAGGGCGGGACTTTATTTCTATGGGGAGACCCCGGACTTCTGGTTGCTGCGGGCCCAATTGCGCGGTCGTGGCGACGACGGACCAGCGGAGTACCACCACCCGGTCTTGGGCTGGACCAGCGGCCGCTTTGATCCCGATACATATGCCCACGAGGATGAGTCCAAGCTAGACGGGCGTCGGCCGGTGATCCTGCTGGGAGACTCCTTTGCAGCCTGCCACGGGGCCCTGGACCGACGCTTTGAGCAGATCATGGAAGAGGGTTCCTTTGGGGAAAGCCACGCCCTGCTCAACTACGGGGTTGGTGGCTACGGGGTCGACCAGATCGCCTTGCTCGGCATGGAAACCCTCAAACGCTTTGAGGGCCGCAACGCGGTTTTCGTATTGAGCATGCTGGTGGATGATGACCTCAACCGGGTGATTCTGCCCTTCCGCGGACATCCCAAACCCTGGATTGAGCCCGACGGTCCCCGCAGGATCCGCATCAAGCGATTGCCCTTGCCTGCGCATCCCAAAGAGTATCTGGATCTGTACGCGCCCAAGGTACCCTGGTGGAGTCTGCGCCTCTTTCGCCAACAGGTGATGATGTCGCCTACGGAGATGCGCGATGAATCGGGCATCATGCAGATGCAGGAAGACATGCGTAAGAGCGTGGCTGCTGCCGTGCTACAGTTCCACGACCAGTTGCGAGCCCAGGGAGACGAGGGTTTTGTGATGCTGTTCTTGAATCGTGGGCGACAGGAGGGACGGCCCATACCCGGGAACTGGCTTGGCTGGCTGGAAAGTGTGTTGGAAGGCCATAAGGTTCCATGGGTGCGCGCGTCAGATGAAATCGCGCTCCATCGGGCTCGCACCAGGCGTCCCATGGATGACTATTTTGAGACCAAAGGACTCGCCAAGGGGCACTATAGCGTTCTCGGAAACGAGTTGGCGCAGCTGGCTCTTGAGCGCGGTTTTCGGCGGTCCTTTGACGGCCCGAGTTACTTCTTGCAAGCCAGCGCTGGCCGTGAGTTGGTGGGCGAGGGCGCCTATTCTCGCTGGGAGCGATTCGCTTATGGGGCGCATACTGGGGCCGATTTGCCGCATACCCTGATGCGTGCCGGGGTCGATGGTCTGGCTCAGTTGGAGTTCAAGCTGAGTCAGAACGCACGGCATTTCAGGGCAGTATTGCGACCCCTGGCGGGTGCCAAAGGGGCCTCACGCCTGGTCGTGCGGACCGTCGCGGGAGATGTGGCCGAATTTCTCGTCAACTCTGGCGCCGAAGATCAAGTGATCAGCGTGCCCCTGGGGGAAGTCGCGGAGTTCGAACTGCTGGCTCTCCCCGTGGCGGATCAAGAGCCTTTGGCCTTCTTCCTGGTGCATCCCAGTCTGGACGCCCATCGGCACGGGCCCATGCTGAAAAGCAAGTAGCCTGGGCTTGTCCTTTACTGGGCGGCGTAGGTTTCCAGGACCCAGGCCTGCCAGGCGCGCTCGAACCCGACCATGGTCAGCCCGAGCCGCTGCTTGAAAAAGTCACGGGTCACGTCGTTCATGCGTCCGCCTGCGGGCATGTAGTCCGCACTCAGCAGTCCTGAGACCTCGCCCAACAAATCGCCAACGAAACCAGGGTACTTGCTCTGCAGGTAGTCCACCATGGACCAGGTGGTGTAGTGTTCGGGCAGTCCGAATTCTCCGTAGCTCTTGATTCGAATCAGGGCCCCGATACCGGAGTTGTTGCCCTTTTGCACTAGTTTGCGGGTTGGGGGCTCCCAATCTTCTTTGCGTGTAATTGCTGCGGTGGATCCCTCACCACCGTCAAAGGTGTTGTACTTGGTAGTGATCTTGCGTTCGAACCAATGGGAGAGGCCCTCCAACAGCCAGAGCGGCTTGTCATAGGAGTAGTACTTGTAGCCGTTGAGCATGTTCTGCACTAGGTTGAAGACCACATGGCCATGTAGTGCTTCGTCCACCTGCAGCTTGCCTTGTTCCTGGTGGGTGATCACGATCAATACCCCGCGATCAATGATGTGCCAGCGCTGTGCAGACCTGGTCAAGAGTCCAAAATTTGCGCGCAACCACCCTGAGCAATTGTTCTCGTTGCGAATCACCAACAGCTCGTACTTGCGTTTCATGCCCAAGTGCGGCCCCATGCCCCAATAGCCCTTGGCAGGGTCAAACGTGGCCACTGCTGTCTTGGGGAAGGGGGCATCTTCCACCTTCAAGAGCTCGATCACGCTCTTGTAGAGGGACTGCACACGGGCTGCAAAGAGGTGAACCCGCAGCCAGGAATCGATGATCCGCACCTTGTCAGGGATCGCTGGCAGCACCTTGCGCAATTCGTTGATTTCGGTCTCTAGCTTGTCCTTTTCCCTCTGGGGGATCCTGTAGGGCTTGAGCTCCAGGCCCAGTTTGAAGTGTTCGGTCTCGATCCAAAAAATGTCAAAGCCAGAGAGTTCTTTGTCCAGCGTGGCTGTGGTGCCTTTGGCGAATTCAAAGCCCCCGTGACTGACAATGCCTGCGCCCTCCATGAGCTTGGGATCACCGCCGCAGTAGGGACACTGCTTGGGATCGTTGATCGGCAAGTCCTTGAAGATCTTCTTCTGGGCCAGGGCGGGTGTGCCCAAGAGAGCCAGCAGTGCCAAGATCTTGATCAGAGTGCTCAGGGGCGACGTGTTGTGCGAACTCACAGACGCGCTCTCCATTCTTTGGCCAGCTCAATCGCCTGAAAAGCGGACAGTCGCGGCAGGGGCAGGTTGCCGTCGACAATGCCGCGGCAGGCGTTGATCGCTTCCACGAGGATTGAATTGTCCGTGTTGGCGAGATGCTTACTCACCGCCGCCAGGACTGAGCCATCTCCGCAGCCCGCTAGCATTCGCAGGGACTGGACCACCATCCGGCGTTCGCCACTCAAGCCCGAAGCACAGAGCTTTGATGCCTCTTCACCGCGAACTCCTTCGAGAGCGGTCCGCACGGCTTCACCCTCTTCACCCCAGTGTTTCGAGGCGAGTTCACCCAGGAGGTCAAAGCCCGTCAGGGAGCCCCCCGAAGCGGTGGCCAGAGCTGCTGCGAATTGCTCTTCCTTGATTTCTTTCTCCGTGCCACGTTTGAGCTTGCGCGCTGCCTGCAGGGCCTTGTCCGCTTCAGACTTGAGAGCCTTGTCGGGGAAGAGCGCCGTGCGCCGCAGACTCCAGACCCTGACGATGCGCTTCTTGTTCTGAAAGGAGGGTGCGATCAGTCTGGTGTGGCTGCCATCGGTGACCAGATCGAGAATTGCGATCATTCGCGCCTGGGCCTTGGGGCTTCGTTCTTTGCCCAGCCCCGCAATCAGGAGCGGCGCGACGCCTGCACCTTGCTTGAGCAAGGATGCGTGTGCCAGAACGCCCATCTCCTCCGTGCGCGCCTTGCGCAGGCGCGTAAGATCACCTTTGGCTTTGGGCAGACTCTTGAGCTTTGGCCATTCCTTCAGGTGCCCAGGCTTCTCCTGGGGGGCTTCCGGGGCGGGCTCCTGGCGAGGAGCAGGGCCCTCTTCAAGGGGAAGCCCAGCTAGTGACAGCAACAAGAACAGGCTCTGGATCATGGGGACTCGTTGGTCACGAGGTGGTCGTAGTAAACAGGCAAGATCTCGCGCCACTGCTTGTCGAGGACGCGGATCGGGAGCTTCTCAAGGGCTGTTTCGATCTCACGCTTCATAGTAGCGGGTTCCAGATAATAGAAGGTCACATGCTCAATAGTCACATCGGAATTGGGCAGCCATTCCGCCGGTGTCATGGAGGCGCGCATGACCGACCAGCCTCCGAGCGTCTCAAGCAACTGCCAGTTGCGAGCATTCTGTCCACGGGAGGCTCCCCAGCGGTCGAGACCTATGTCTTGCTCGATGTCATTCCAGGCGCCCGTCACGCGAACTACCTGGGGCCCTTCCTTGGAGATACCGCTACCGCTGCGAAGGTCCTCCAAAGCACGCACAGCCTTTATGCGAGCGCGTTCACATTCCTCTGGCAGGATCTGGCGCGCGACCTTCTTGTGCAGAACCAGATTGGTCAATGCCTTGCGCAGGTGATCCGGCCTTGAGTGGGAGGGTTCCACCAAGGCGATAGTGTCCGCCCAGTTTTCGATTTCGGAGGCGAGAATCGGTTCGTTGCCTACGACGATTACTGTGCCTTCGGGCCAGTCTGCGGCCTGTTCCACGGGGATCCCGCTGGCCTGTGCGCTTTTCTTCTTGGGCAGGGGCGGATCACAACCGCTGAGCACAGCAGTGCACAGCAGCAGGCAGGTCGAGGACTGGAGCGTGTTCATCCTAGGATTCCCCCGGCCGGTCAAAGCGGGAAACAAAGTCGAGCACCGACCCGGTGAGTTGGCCATAGGAATCGAGGACTCGCTGTTCTATGGCCTCAAGACCACGGTCTACTACGAGTGGACCATAAGTGGTCTGGGTCTCTAAGAAGAGGGATCGCGGGTCCGCGTTGTAGGACTCCACGCGCACAGCTGTGGCAGGTTGATCAGCACTCCTGGCGGGGAAGGCCATACGCAGCCCCAGGGTTGCGGGTGGGTGGGAGAAGGCATCAAGGCCCGCATCGATACGCAGCATGTCCTTGGCCAGGAACTCACGGGTGTCCCGACGGTTCTTGGCGTTGACCAGTGACCGCAGTGTGATCACCTGGGCCAGGAATACCGGGATCTTGCGTTCCGTTGCCATGCGCTCGCAAACTCGGCGGACACGTTGAGCGAACTGATCGGTCAGCAGGCCCCCCAACTCTTCTCGAAACAGCATGCGATCTTGTAGGAAGGAGACCGACGAGACCGCCCCGGGTCTTGAGGCAGGATTCGAGAGGGTTGGCCCGGAGTCGCTCACATGAAACGAGGTGTAGGTTGGGTCGTTTTCCTGAAAGAACTCGTTGTGCAGCCGCTGGATTGCCCTGGGATCTGGTGCCAGGGGAGGGTGCATCACCTCAGCGAGGTAGGCAATCGTTCGTGGCTGATAGGACATGCTGGCGGGGTGGGGAGGTACTGAGGGTAGCCGGGAGGCGGCCCCCGGTGGCCTTCAGGGGGCTATCGGCCCCTCCCTGTGCCGTGGTCCTGGTTTGAGGCTCCTGTGGGGGCTCTATCCCGTGGCAACCTGCTCGGCTACCCGGTTCAGGGGCCCTGGAGGAGGGGCATCAAGGATTTCGACTCCCAAAGGGGCCAGTACCCTGTGAGGCAATCAAGCCAATCCCCCGATTGATCCGATCCAATTCCTCTCACACCACCGTTTGGATCCGTACCATCTCCGCCCGCAGACACCGATCCCCTTCCAATCTGGCGGCACTCTTGCATTCATGAACATCTCAAGCCAAGCGTTTCTTAGCGTCCTCCTTCTCGTTCCTGCTCCGGCCCTGGCGACCCAGGACGTCGCTCCTGCTGCCTCAGAAGTCGAATTCTTCCCCACGATCACCGTTGAGGACGACGGCAGCCCGTCGATCTTCGGCGAGCCCCTGATTGTCAATGGTAAGCGCATCCCCGACATGGAGATCATGCGCTACCTGTGTTACGGCAAGGGTCGTGGTGGCTTGGAGTCTCGCAAGATGGAAGTACTGCTGTCTCAAGAGATGGAACTGCGCTCCTTTATGCGCAGGGAGGAGATTCTTGACGAAGACTACGATGGCAAAGACCTCTCTGAACTCAGCGGCGAAGAAAAGGCAGCAATCGAGGGTCTGGTGGATGAATTTCTATCGGTTTACCGGTTCGACCCCAAGGAACTCGAAGAGCGTTTGATAAGGGAAGCGGCGCAGTTCTACGAGCGCTACCCCAGCTTGGATCTGCGCACAGAAATCGAGCGTACTTACCAGAATTGGGATTGGTACATCGATCAGGTTGAGCAGACCCTGCGGTTTGACACAATCTTCTTCCCTGGCTCAACCGAAATCTGGCCTGACATCACTCTGGAGGCAGTCCACGCCGGATCTCCTTCCTTTGATCTGGTTGAGGACTATCAGGAAGCCTACGGCATGCGTGGTGAAGCCTGGCGAGCGAAGCGCGCCACTACTGAAGGCCAATTGCTCCAGGAGCAATACGATGGGCGCACGCGGGATGCTCTGACCGACGAAGAGCGTGCCGCATTGGATTCTCTGGTGAACGAGGAGCACGGTTCCTTTGAACCCCGTGAGGATGAAATGATGATGTCGCTGCTGCGCGACTTTGTGATTTCCACGCTCAGTGACCCTAATGTGGTCACCATCATGGGCAAACTCGACGGACTGCCTGCTGATACCCTTATCAGTGTTGCGGGCGGTGGGCTTGAGGCCGCCATCCAGACTGCTGATGTCTATGAGGAGTTCAAGGATGCCTTTACCGACCAGGACATCCACGAAGCCAAGCAGTTCCTGGCGCTCTTTGTAGCGGTTACAGATGTCATGGGCGCAAGTGGTGACCTTGTGCCCTGGGACGAATTCCTGAACCTGTTGCTGGAGACCCGCGCTTCCCTTCAGGGCAGTATGTTCAACCTCGACTTCTTGGCTCTCCAGGGGCATAACTTTCCCTCCATGGAGGTCTACAACGACTACCTCTATCTGGTCGAATCCTACCGCCGCTCGATTCCCCACAGGCTGAACCTGGACGGCAACAACAACCTGTCCAAAGAGATGCAGGCCTACATGCCCGTGGGCAATGGCATCATGGGGCTGGCCAAGGTGCAAGCTGAGGCTCTGCTGGTCTCCGCCTTCGACTATCCCAACAACAAGTGGAAGGAAGACGGCTGGGATGGTGCCGAAGAGGAAGCCTATCGTCTGCGTGCCATGGTCGACGCACACATCGACCTCCTATTCGCCGAGGACGAGGAGCGCCGCATCGCTCTGCAAGAGGGCGTGGACTTTGTCCCCAAGGTGCAGCCCTTCGATCAGTGGTGGGCAGAGTTGATGAACTTGCACAGTGAATACTGGGATGCGCCCATGCCCGCCACAGGCAAGATGCCCGCCATGATCGGCATGCGGAACAAGGGTCGTTTCAATGGCAATCCCCAGACCCGCAACGACCTCAAGCGCGCCCTCAACGAGAGCACTTTCTCCCATTACCTGTCCAACGACAATGTGGTGGATCAGGTCTTCTTTGAGTTGGAGCAAGGCCAGGTGGGCGGTCCTTACAAAGGAAACAAGGGTTACTACCTGGTCTACAGCGTCAAGACACTGCGCCCCAGCCAGCCGGTCAACTACCGGGACGAGCGCCAGTTGGGCCTGCTGCAAGAGGACTTTGTGCGTCGCGAATTTGCTCGATTCGCGCACGAGACCTTGCAGGCGGCCGAGGTTTCTGGCCTCAGCAGGCGCTGATCGACCACCTGCCTGACCCAGGGCGGCTGTGGTAGAACCCAGCTTGCGGGGCGCCTTACGGGAGGCCCCGCCCTCATTTGCCTCGGGCATCTTCTTGTTCGTTGACGGGGCCCCGTCGCGGGCCCTATAGATCCTCCCGTGTTCCGCAATCCCCGGGGTCTCTTTCGCTTGCTGGCGCCCTATGCCAAGCCCTTCATCGGGGCTCTGGCATTGGTCTTCGTGCTCAACGGTCTGGGCGCTCTGCTGCAGCAGGGCACCTATCTTTTGTTGCAGCCCACCTGGACCCTGCTGTTTGCGGAATCGAACGAGGACCAGCCGGATCTGGCGGCAGCCCGAGAGGCATTGGAGGCAGCTAGTAACGAGAACCCGGGTGACGTCAACCTGACCCAGGCCCTGCAAGCCCTGGGCAATCCCGAGCCCGAGCCAACGCCACCCGACGATGTCCTTGCGCAGGCCCGCGGCTGGCTCAACCAGCGCCTGCTTGGGGACCCGGGCGATTTGACCCCTGAACGTCGGCTGAATCTTCTGGGGGTGGTGGCCATCGTGATCTCGATCATGGCGGTCATCGCTGCTTTGGCCCAGTATCTTGCGGCGATCCTCAGCGCTCGGGTGGGGCACGGCATGATCGTGGCCCTTCGTCAGAGTCTGGCGGGGCATCTGATGCGGCTTTCCCTTGGGTTTCATGGGCGGCGGCGTTTCGGAGACCTCTTGTCACGAGTCAGTGCCGATGTGGGACAGACCCTGACCGTGGTCAATCTCTTTCTGCGGGACCTGGTGCAGGAACCCCTGATGGCGATCACCGCCCTGGGCTGGGCATTCTTTGTGGCACCGGAGGCGACCCTCGTTGTCTTGCTCGGCACGCCGCTCTTGGTGGTGCCTGTTGGTTTGATCTTGAAGAAGGTCAAGAAACGCAGCACCAAGTCAGCGACCAAATTGGGCGCTTCCATGCAGGTCTTGACCCAGATGCTGCAGGGCATTCGCACGGTCAAGGCTTATCGCGCGGAAGACCGGGAACTAGCGCGCTTCAAAGAAGCCAACGACCAGTATGTGCATGAGGCTGTGCGGCTCGCCAAGGTGACCGCGATCTCAAGCGCCTGGACGATTCTTTATACCCACGCGGGCCTGGGCATGATCGTCATGTTGGTGGGTTGGCTGGCGGTCCGAGGCGGTGTGCAACGCGATCCGGGTGAAATGCTGACTTTCTTCATGCTAGTCAGTCGCAGCTATGCTTCGATCAAGCGCACCACTCGCGCTCTGGGGCAGGTGGCCCAAGCCGAGGGTGCTGCGGACCGCCTGCGCGACTTGTTTGACGAGCGAGTCGACATCATCGAGCAAAGGGGAGCCGAGGCCGCTGAGGGCCTTGGGGACGGGGTCGTGCTGCGGGATGTGACCTTTACCTATCCAGGCAGCGAAGAACCGGCCCTCAAGAACTTCAACCTGACGATTCGCGCTGGCGAGACCCTGGCCCTGGTGGGCCCCTCGGGTTGCGGCAAGAGCACATTGGTGGATCTGGTGGCGCGCTTCCTGGATCCCGATCAGGGCACTGTGGAGGTTGGCTCGGGCCTTGACCTGCGCAAGATCAGCCTGGATTCCTGGACCAAGCAGTATGCCATGGTGACTCAGGTTCCCTTTCTGTTTCACACCACCATGGGCGCGAACATCCGCTATGGGCGCGAGGATGCATCCCAGGCCGAGATCGAAGAGGCAGCTGCGGCGGCAGGGATTCTGGAGTTCATCCAGGACCTGCCCCTGGGCTTCGACACCGATGTGGAAGACGCCGGCGAGCGGCTCTCCGGTGGCCAACGCCAGCGTATCACGATCGCCCGGGCATTCTTGCGTCAAGCGCCCCTGCTGTTGCTCGATGAGGCCACCAGTGCGCTTGACAGCGAGAGCGAGCGCCAGGTGCAAGAGGCCTTGGATCGATTGATGGCCAAGCATACCGTGCTCGTGGTCGCCCACCGCCTGTCCACTGTGCGGCGCGCGGATCGCATTGCTGTGCTGGACGAGGGAGAACTCATGGAACTTGGCACCCACGAGGAACTACTGGCTCAGGATGGCCTCTACTGTCGGCTCTGGCGGCTGCAGGAAGGCAGCAGACCCGAGGCAACGTCCGGCTAGGCTCTGCGCTGCAGCAACACCACCGCTTGCACTACGACGCCAGCTGCGTCAGATTGGGCGCCCAAGCCCTCAAGGGTCTTGCCCTTGACATTGACGCAGTCCGTTTCGATGTGTAAACAGTCGGCGATGTTCTTCCGCATGGCTGCGCGATAGGGAGCGATGCGCGGACCGTCGGTGGCGATCACCAGATCCAGATTGCCCACCATCCAGCCCGCCTCGGTGACCCGCTTGCAGACATCCCTCAGCAAGGCGCTGGAATCCGCGTCTTTCCAGGTCTCGTCCGTGTCGGGGAAGAGGGTTCCCAGATCATCGAGCCCCCCAGCTCCCAGGACCGCATCCATGACTGCGTGCAAGACCGCGTCCCCGTCTGAATGTCCTAGTGGTCCTGCGGGGTGGTCCATGAGCACGCCCCCCAGGATGCAGGGCCGCCCCTCCACCAGTCTGTGGGAATCAAATCCCAGGCCTACGCGTGTTTGGATCATGAGGGGGAACTCCGTGGGTTGTGGCGCCCGTGCAGGATGAATTCGAAGAAGGCGAGGTCAGGTGCCCAGGTGAGTTTTGGATTAGGCGCGCTGGAACGTACCAGGCTGATCGGACCCACAAATATTTCGTAAAGGGTTGCTTCGTCCGTGGGGGAGAGCCCTTGCTTGCGTGCTTCGGATGAGATTTCCAATAACAGATCGCGGTCCATGATCTGTGGGGTCTCTGCCGCCCAAAGATCTTCTCGGGGCACTGCTTTGATGGCTCGGTCTTCTTGAGCCTGGTGCAAGCTGTCCCGCACCGGACTGGCAAGCAGCGCCGCGCCCGAACTTCGAGCAACTTGCACCAACTCGTCTATGTCGCTTGACAAGACCAAGGGCCGCGCCGCGTCGTGCACCAACACCAGACCGCAGTTCGCATCCAAGGCCAAGAGCCCCTGGCGCACCGAATCTGTTCGCGCCTCGCCTCCCCTCGTGCAGGTCACGGGCCCCAGGTCTTGCGCTTGCACCAGGTCCGCAATGGCAGCGTGATCTTCTTCGGGAGCCACTACCACGATCGGTCCCACGGAACTTGCTCCGCGTAAGGCGCGCAGGGAGTGCAGCAGCACCGATTCGCCCGCTAACTCCAGCCAGACCTTGGGTACGCTTCCACCCAGCCGCCGGGAGCGGCCCGCGGCTACCAGCACCGCCGGCACGAGGGCCTTTGTAGTTTCCGCAGAAGGGTTCGGGGTAGGAGTCATGGGATTGCTTGCTGCAGAAGGGTAGGGTGCAGGGGATGCCCCGTCCAAGCTCCAGGGTCCGTGACCATTTTCCCCAGTTGCCCGAGGGGCACGGTCGAGAAATTCTGGTGGGCATCGATCCGGGCACCCGGAAGGTGGGCTATGGGGCCCTGGTTGTAGCCAGTAGCGGTCCCCGACTCCTGGGGGCGGGCACCCTGCGAGCCCCGGAGAGCTTCAGCCCTGCGGCGCGCTTGGCCTACCTGCGGGAGGAACTGGATGAGGTTTTCCGCCGCCTGCGCCCGGTGGCGGTGGCCATCGAGAGCGGCTACAGCGGCAAGAACCCCGCCACGGCCCTGCGCATTGGCGAGGGCCGGGGGGTGGCTCTGGCCTGTGCTGCGGCGGTGACCGGAGAGGTATTGGAGATAAGCCCCGCAGAGGTCAAGAAGATGCTGGTGGGCAACGGCCAGGCCAGCAAGGAGCAGGTGGGGGCAATGGTGGCCCAGATACTGGGCCTGGAGGGCCCCTTGCGATCCCTGGACGCCAGCGATGCCTTGGCGGTGGCCCTGACCCTCCACAATCGGCGCCGATTCGCAGGTAGGGTTGCGGGGCTCTAGGAGACTGCTCCAAGATCGGAGCTCTTGATCCGATTTCCCTTGGACCAGGCCCTTGGACCCCCTGGGATGCTACCGGGAATTGAACTGGTGGATGACAGCCCTTAGGGTAAGCCTTCTGCCCATGGCACCCAAACCCCTCGATCAAGCCTCCGAAGCGTCCCTGGAACTGGCGTCTTGCTTGCAAGACGCATTTCCCGATGCGCGTCTGGTGGATGAGGGGCTCCAGGCGGGGCCCTTCGATGCGGACTACCTGTTGGTGGATGGCGATGGCCGGCTGATTCTGGTGCTGGTGGAGAATCCTGACGGCGCGCAGATCGCCCTGCGTAGTCTGGACCTGATCTCTGCCCTACCTCAACTGTCCAATTGGCTGCCGCGTTTGCTTGATGATCCGGTGTTGGATTTGCATCAAGCGCCTGAGATCGTGGTGGTGTCCACCGGCGGCGACGCGGCCCTTTGTGAGCGTTTGGCAGCCATGAATGGCGATCTGCGTTTGTTTGTGCTCTGCGAAGCGCGTACGCGCAAGGCCAGCGGGACCTGGTTGGCGGAGGTCGCTCTGGGACGGGCGGGAAATCCTGAGCTGGGGCTGGCGGCCACAGCAGACCTGGATACTGCCAGCGAAGAACGCCTCACTTTTCTGACTGAGCGCTTGATGCGCATCGACGACGAAGTGCAAGTGGAGGAACGCGGAGGTCAGATCCGCTGGCGCGTTCGCGGGGCACTCTTGGCTCGGGCTCGATCCGATCAAGGGCAGCTCGTGGGCTGGGCCGGAAACTCCAATGAAATCGACCTCTCCAACGATGCCGGTGTTGAGTTGTTCCTGGAATCATGCGTGGAGCGTGTGGTGAATCTGCTGGAGGAACATTCCGGCGACGAGCCCGCTCTGAAGCAGTTTGAAATTGTGCCCCGTGATCCGGGCATGACCCTCAGCCAGGAGGAGTTGGACGCGTTCCGGGTGCCTTGAAACCACACGAGGGATTGGATGCGATCATAGCCCAGAAGCTGTCATGGCAAGGCTCGAAGATCAGGCCCGGCAGGAAGAAGAGAAGGCTCTTCAGCGAGTCCTGTGGGCTCTTGTGCTCCTCGGGCCCCGCGTGGGATGAGTCCCGCAAGGAGCATTCCGATGGTTGGGCTCGGGCTGTCTTGCCCAGATAGTGTGGGGCCCCAAGCATGAACTGGGACAACGCTCGGCGGCTCTTGAGTTTCCCCAGCAGGAAGGCCGCTCCTCCGGTCTTGGAATCTTCCGAGCTGCCTCCTTGTGATCCTCTGGCTGCCGTACGTGCGCGCTCGTTGTGCATCGTCAGCGGCAAAGGTGGTACGGGCAAGTCCACTCTGACTGCATCCCTCGCCTCGAGTTTCGAACACTACGGTCGCGCTCTGCTGGTGGATGCGGACTTGGGGGTAGGCAACGCGCACCTGTTCTGTGACTTGCAACCCAAGCGCACCTTGGCAGATGTGGTCAGCGGCAAGTGCAGCGCTCTGGAGGCGGTGGTGTCCGTGCGTGGCCAGTTGGACCTGTTGGCGGGGGGCTCCGGTTGTCTCGGGGTAGCGAGCCTGGGTCAGGAACAGATGCAGCGTCTGGCTTCCGGCCTGTACTCCCTGGAAGAACGCTATCACTCGATCCTGATCGATGGGGCGGCGGGCCTCAACACACAGACTCTGGGACTGGCTGCATCTGTGGATCTTGTGCTGGTGGTGACCACGCCGGATGTGACCGCCATGACCGATGCCTACGCCTTCATCAAGGTACTCTGTGCATCGCGGCCGGGCTTGGTTCCGCGGCTTGTGGTCAACCGCGTGATCGATCCCAGAGAGGGCCATGCGGTGGCGGAGCGAATGCAGGCGGTGGCTGCGAAGTTCCTCGACCTGGAAATCAAGCTGTTGTCGGTGCTGCCCGAAGATCGCAGCGCCCACCGTTGCACCCAGCGTCGTCGGCCGGTTGTGCTGGAGGAACCCGATCAGCCCTTGGGGCGGGCGCTTGCAGACCTGGCTCGCCGCTTGGAGGCTGAGCTGGACCAGGTGCATCCCCACGGGGTGGGGCGTGTACTGCGTCATCGGCTGGGGCGCGGTTCCCGGACTGCTGCGGAGGTTCAGGGGGCCTGAGAGTCTTCGTACCGGCTGCTCAGAGAGGCCGACCATTCGGTTCCATGCTTCATCGCAGCCCTTGCCCGTGATTGCCTGATACCTGGGCCGGTCCCGTTCGTCTCAATGTTGTGCCGCCCACGCTCCGTCCTCGTCCCCCCGACCTGTTGGCCTACGGTCTCTTCATTCTGGGCTGGTGTGGCGCGACTTCACTCTGGCCAGGGTGGGTCCGGGTTCCCGAGCCGCCGAAGCCCCGGCCCCTTCCCGGGTGTTCCATGGCGGATTCCTTTGTCCTGGGTCCACCCGGGGCGGCAAGTCTGCGGCGTATCGAGCACCTGGGGGCCTGGAGGGCGGAACGGGTGGCTGATGCTCTCTGGGAGGGCCTGGACCCCACCTCGCCCCGGGCCCTGGAGCAGCTCGTGGCCCTGCCGGGCATCGGGCCGGTCTCTGCTGGGGCCCTTATCGCGGCTTATCCCCGGCTCCCGCGCCTCTTACACTGGCGTGAGCCCGGCTTCTCTGGTCCGCAAGATCCGAGGGCCCGATCCCATGCCGAATCCGCCTCCCTCCCTGCTGCCTTCTCCCCGGTGCGGCCCCCCTGAAGCCCTGCCCCCCGCACGGGTGACTGAACTTGTGACCAGGGCGCTGGAAGAGGACCTGGGTACCGGTGACCTGACCAGTCAGGGGTTGGTGGCCGTCGCGACCCAAGGGGTGGGGCGCTTGATCGCCAAGCAGGACGGTATCTTGGCCGGCCAGGATGTGTTCACCTGTGCCTTTCACTTGCGAGACCCAGAGATGACCATTCGTTGGAAAAAGAACGATGGGGAAGCTCTTTGCAAAGGTGAGCAAGTCGCACGCCTGCAGGGGTCCGTGCGGGCCCTGTTGGAAGCCGAGCGTACAGCCTTGAACTTTCTGCAGCGCATGAGCGGTACGGCGACCCTGACTCGCAGTTTTGTGCGGGCGGTTCAGGATACCCCTGGTGTGCGAATCTTGGATACGCGCAAGACCACGCCGGGATTGCGGCTGCTCGAGAAATACGCCGTGCGCTGTGGCGGGGGCGAAAACCATCGCTTTGGTCTCTTCGATGAGGCGATGATCAAGGAGAACCACGTAGCTCTGGCGGGCAAGCCCCTGTCCGAGGCTCTCTGCGCTCTGCGTGCATCCGTGGGACCCAAGACCCGCATCTGCTGCGAAGCGGAAACTGAAGAGCAGGCCCGAGACGCTATTCAAGGGGGAGCCGATGTGGTCCTGCTCGACAACTTCAGCCCCGGGGATCTGGGGGAGATCTGCCCTCGTCTGCGGGTCTTTGCGCAGGAGTCCGGCCGACGGGTGGAACTCGAATCCTCTGGGGGCATCACCCTTCAAACTGCTGCTGCCTTTGCTGCCAGCGGCGTGGATCGGCTCTCCGTGGGAGCCTTGACCCATTCCGCTCCGGCCCTCGATTTATCTCTTCTCTTGGAGCCTCTCGTTTGAGCAGTCAGCTTCCCGAATCCGAGGGTCTGCAGCTGGACCTGCCCGCGACACATGCGGCCGGGCGCATGGCTCGGCGGGTGGCCCATGAGTACGCCGCCACCCGGGGCCTCGCGGGAGAGAGCCTTGACCGTCTGGTGTTTGTGGTGGGTGAGTTGCTCGACAATGCTGTGGACCACGGTGGGGGAGAAGCGGCTCTGGATGAGTCCCAACTGCCGGGGAATGTGCGCGTGCACCTGGACATGACGGTGCATGGGGAAGGCTGCTGGGAGGTGCATGTGGAAGACGAGAGCGATCTCTCTCCGGACGCCTTGACCAAGCTGTTGGGCGAGGACACGGGCATGCCGGACCTGGAAGACCCCCGCGGCCGAGGTCTCCTGCTCTTGAGAGAGTTCGCGGATTCCATCACCGCCGGCTGGGGCAGCAAGGGTAAGGGCTTGCGGGTGAGCGCGCGTCTGGGGACCGTTCCCGGTGATTCCAAGAATCCATGAGCAAGCCCGACTCCAGCCCTCTCGCGCATCAGCCGCTTGTTCTTCTGGAAGGCATCGGTGCCCGCTTGATCGATCTTCCCCGGGGGATCTGTATGACCTTGGTCCTCCTCTGGGCAGGGGGGCTCTGGGGTCTCTCGGCCCGGCCGGGCATCCGTATTCTGGAGAACGAATCTTTCTTGCAAGCTTGGACCTTCAACACAGGCCACGCTTTTCTGTACGGGATTCTGACTCTGTTGTGCGTGGCCTGCCTGCCCCGCAGGGAGGGTTGGGTCCTGCTGGACAGGGTTCATGTCCTGGGTGTTCTCGTCCTGGTCATGACCTATGGATTTTTGGACGAGTGGCACCAGTCGTGGGTTCCGGACCGCTCGGCTTCTGGCCTCGATCTCATGACCGATCTGGTGGGGGTGGTGGCGACCTTGGCGGTGATTGGAGGATTGGGGAGCAGATCAGCTCTGGATCGAGTTGAGCAGGCCGGTCGGTTGCGGTGGGTTCTCTTGCTGGGGTTTGTTCTGAGTTGGGTCGCGGGTATGGCGGCGACCTTGCTGGATGTGGGGCTTGAGGCTGGAGTGGCTTGACTTGTGCCCGCTGGCCCGGGGGTGAGTGTGGGTTTCGCATTCAGGTCTGCATGAAAAGAGCGTGCTCCCTGCGCGCTTGGGATCATTGGATGGGCCTCGTTCTGTACGGGGCCCTGGTCAAGCAGGTCTTCTGGGGGCAAGGCCCTCGATTGTGGCTAGAATGAGTGTTGCGCCATGAGCAATTCCCAGTCCTACACGAGCCCTCTGTCGACTCGCTATGCCAGCGCGGCCATGCGTCAGGTTTTTTCGGACGAAAAGAAATTTCTCACCTGGCGCAAGTTGTGGATTGCCCTGGCGGAGTCTGAGAAGGAACTCGGCCTGCCCATCAGTGATGAGCAGGTGGCGGAAATGCGCGACAACTTCGAGCCCCTGGACCTCAAGCTTGCCGCCAGCTACGAGCAGGAACTCCGTCACGATGTGATGGCCCATGTGCATGCCTGGGGAGATGTTTGCCCCAAGGCGCGCCCGATTCTGCACCTGGGCGCTACCTCCTGTTTCGTGGGGGACAACACGGACTTGATCGTCATGCGCGATGGCCTGCGCTTGATCCGGGGGCAGCTGCTGGGGGTTGTAGAGAACCTCAAAACCTTTGCTATTGAGCACAAGGCGTTGCCGACCCTGGGCTTCACCCACTTCCAGCCTGCCCAGGCCACGACAGTGGGCAAGCGCGCCTGTCTCTGGTTGCAGGATCTCTTGCAGGATCTGGCCGATCTGGAGTACGCCGAGAAGGCGATTCGTTTCCGCGGCGTAAAGGGCACCACCGGGACCCAGGCTTCGTTCTTGGATCTGTTCGATGGGGACCACGAGAAGGTACGCCTGCTCGATCGCATGGTCACCGAGCGCATGGGCTTTGAGAGCACTTTTGGCGTGACCGGTCAAACCTATCCGCGCAAACTCGATTTCCGCGTGTCCCAGGTGCTTTCTTCCATTGCTCAATCGGCTCACAAGTTTGCCACTGACATCCGATTGCTGGCCAACCGTCGAGAGATCGAAGAGCCTTTCGGGAGCAAACAAATCGGATCTTCCGCCATGCCCTGGAAGCGTAACCCCATGCGTTCGGAGCGCATTTGTGCTCTCTCGCGCATTGTGATCGAGAGCCTGGGCAACATGGCACACACCGCCGCGAACCAGTGGCTGGAACGCACACTGGATGACTCTGCGAATCGACGCCTGGCCCTGGCCGAGTCCTTTCTGGCGACGGACGCGGTCTTGAATCTGTATCTCGATGTGTCCTCCGGGCTGGTGGTCTACCCGGCTGTCATCAAACGTAATCTCGATGCCGAACTCCCGTTCTTGGCCACCGAGTCTCTGATGATGGAGGCCGTGCGCGCTGGCGGTGATCGTCAGGACCTGCACGAACGCATCCGTACCCACTCACACGCCGCTGCCGCTGAAATCAAGGCGGGCGGGGAATCTGATCTGCGCGATCGCATCAGCCATGACCCTGCCTTTGCTGCGGTCGCAGGCCGATTGGATGAGTTGCTCGATGGGTCGCGCTTTGTTGGTCGGGCCTCCGAGCAGGTGGCAGAGTTCATCGCCGAAGAAGTCGACCCCCTGCTTGAGCTCTGGGCAGAGGTGCCCACGGTTCGGGCAGAAGTGCGGGTCTAGGAGCGCTGAGTTGGCCGAGGGCTCCCGTGGTCGAACGGCAGCGCTGACCCTTGATTGAGACCCGGGCCTGTGTCTCTGCGGTCCAGGTGGAGGGGCGGGTCTGCGGTTGCCTGTTTCCCGGGCTGCTGGTGCGGAGGCTTCCACCCAGGGAATCGCTGTCCCAGGGCTTCCGTGCATGGACTCAGACTGCTCCTCAGGGCTCCCAGCCTGAATCACCATTGCCCCACAATGGTGCGAACTTCCGCGGCGTCGAGTGCGTCCTACGGGTCCAGGGCTCCCCTGTTGATCAGGGAGGTACCTTTCCTGTGCTAGCCCCGTTTGTTTGCGGGCAAGGCGCAACTCTCCTCCTGTATGTATCGTGACTCAACCTGGTATTCCTAACGATCTGGTGCTCAGCACCGCTTGCTATGGTCCGCGCTTGGGCCGCATCGAGGATCAGGCATTTTCAGCGGTGGCCATGGGCTTTCGTCGTCTGGAACTCGGCATTTCGGACAGTCCCTCCGAGCTCAGTGGATGGCTTGATGCCCATCGGGAGACCGGCATAACAGCGGAATCCGTGGTGGTCGGGGCCCTTTATCCCAAGAAGGACGCAGTCAGCGGAAGCTACCTTGGATCCCAGGATGAGGAGCTGCGGGATCGGGCTCTCAATCTGACCAGGCGTCACATCTGCATCGCCCAGCAACTTGGCGCGCCGATCGTGGTTGTGCGCGGTTGCGCAGTGGAAGACGAGGCCCTGGCCCAGGAAGCTCGGGAACTTTCCGCACGCCTCGAAAAGGCGCAACTCGATGACCTGGATGCGGTGCAGATAGAGATCCGTAATCTGGTAGGACGCGTGCAGGAACTTGGCCAAAAGCAGATTGAGACCTTCTGCCGTTCCCTTCATGGTCTGCGCCGGGCTTACCCCGAACTGAAGCTGGCCCTTGAGCCGGGCTTCACATTCAACGACCTGCTCAACTTCGAGGCCATGCGATGGGTGCTCGATGATCTGGATCGTTCGGATGTGGGCTACTGGCATGACACGGGCAGTCTCCACTCACGCGAAATGGCAGGTCTACCGGGTCAGGCTCCCTGGCTCGATGCCTTTGCCAGTAAGTTGCGCGGCGTGCACCTGACCGATGCGACGGTCAAAGAACAGGGCCTGCCCCCGGGCATGGGCGAGGTGGATTTCAAGCTGGTCGCCAGCTATCTGCCCGAGGCCGCGGTGCGTGTGATCGAGGCGGACTCTGTTCATGGACGTGCGGAGATCCTGGCCTGTGTCAACTACTTGATGGGTTCTGGGTACTAGGGGGCGGGACCCGGGTATCCTCGGGGCAGCGTCTCAGACCCGCCCTGCTCCATGTCCCCCGAACCAAACTCCTCCACTCCCGACCTCGTCCCTGGGCGCCTGGAGCAACTCAAGACCGCCTTGGCCGAAGCCAGCGCAGCCGCTGACCTGAAGGCTCGCGGTCGCTTCTTGGTCTTGACCCACCGGGGTCCCGACCCCGATGCACTGGGAGCATGCGAAGGTCTGCGTCAGTTGCTTGTTGAAGGCCTCGGCTATGAGCCTGTGGTTGCAACACTGGGGGAAATTCACCGGGCCGAGAATGTCGCTCTGGTGGAAGAACTCGAGCTCGAATTGGAAGACTATGACAGCATCGATCACTCGCGTTTCGCTGGTGTGTTGCTGGTGGACACCCAGCCGGAGTTCGGGCATACGGTAGTGCCTGAGGATCTGCCGGTGGTGGCGGTGTTTGATCACCATGTGACGCCTTCTGCAGAATCGGGCTCCGAGGTTCCGGTGGCCTATTCCGATGTGCGCCTCAAGGTTGGAGCTACCAGTTCGATGATCCAGGGCTATCTGGAAGAAGCGGGCCTGGTGGCGGACAAAACCACCGCGAGTGCCCTGTTCTGCGGCGTGCGCTACGACACGGCAGACCTTTCGCGCAATGCCACGCCGGAGGATGAGGCGGCTTACTTGAACACCTTCAAGAACGCCGACCGCGGGGCGATTGCTCGGATCGCTCATCCACCCCTACCCTCGATCTACTACAGCGAGCTGTCCCGAGCCCTCAGCTGCGCCCGTCGGCATGGGCCGCTGGTGTTGGCCTTGATGGGCCAGGTGGAGAATCCCGCGTCGGTGGCTGAGATGGCCGACCTGTTCTTGCGCATGGAGGGTTGCTCTTGGGCCCTGGTGGGCGCTGGGCATGGAGATGAGTACGTGCTTTCCCTGCGTACTGACCCCTCTTTTGGCCAGGCTTATCCTCTGATGCAAAGGGTTCTTGATGGTCGCGGTTCTTTTGGGGGCCACGGACACATTGCCGGCGGGCGCATTCATCTGGACGATGACGGAGAGAGCACTGTGCGCGCCACCGAGCGCCATCTGCGTACACATGCGTTGGCCCTCCTGGGAAGCGAAGGGGAAGATGGCATTCCCGATGAAGGGCGCCTGCTCACATCGTGACCTCGCCCCTTGTCCTATGTGTGGGAGGAGTTGCTCAGAATGGGCCTGGGCTGGATGCGGATCGTGAGGCGGTGGAAGCGGCGGGGGCGCGGTTTGCGGGGGCAGTGACTGCCAACACAGTGCAGGACGAGCGCGGCTTGGTAGAACTCGGTGCGAGAGCCCCAGAAGCTTGGCGATTTGATGCCCTGGCTGCAGTGGCCGTGGAGAATCCGGCTTGCCTCAAGAGCGGGTTGTTGCCTGGGCCGGAGCACGTGCGTGAAATGTGGCACCTTCTGGCTCAACTGCGCTTCGACGCGCCGGGTCTGCCTTGGGTGCTTGATCCGGTCTTGAGTTCTTCCTTGGGTGACGAGTTCCTTGGGCAAGAGGGCCGTGGGGCCGTGCTGGAAGTCCTTGAGTTGGGACCGATTCTGTGTCCTAACCTGAGAGAGGCCGCCTTGCTGGTTGGGATTGCTGAAGAGGAACTGGTACAGGATCCCTCCAGTCGTTTGAAGGCGGGAAACGAGTTGATAGCCGCGGGTGCCGCGGCGGTGATTCTCAAGGGTGGCCACGGGACGGAGGATCCCCTGTTGGATCTGGTCCTGGTTGCCGGGGAGGAGCCGATCTGGCTTCCCCGGGCTCGGGTGAGGGGTTCCTTGAGGGGCTCCGGGTGCCGTCACGCGGCCCATCTCGCCGCACTCCTGGCTTCCGGACAGTCACTCGCAGATGCCGCAAGTGGGGCAGGGGCTTGGGTGGCTGGACAGCTGGTGAAAAGATGTGGGGAGGTTGACTTGCCTCCCGCCCCGCCCGCGCTATAGTTCTCTGCCCAAGTGGGCGGCTGTAGCTCAGTGGTAGAGCGCAACCTTGCCAAGGTTGATGTCGACGGTTCAAATCCGTTCAGCCGCTCCATTCTCGCTGCTTTATTCCTGGTTGGGCTTGGGGGCGTTGGTCTTGCTTATCCTGCTTGGGAGTTACAAGGACAAGTTCCAGACAGCTGCCGGGGCACCGCTTGGTTGAGTGCTCGATGACAAGTCTCGATCCGGCTCCTCACCTCCTTGGCGTCCTTGCGGCAATCCCCGTTGCCCCTGTAAGCAACATGCCTGGAATGGACGAAGTCATTCTCGACTGAGCAGCATGTGGCCTCCTCGGGTCACCCGCGCCTCCCAGCCACGGGGAATCCAGGTGGTGGTTGTTGCTTCTTCTATCAGGGACGGTCCCGGCCAGTGCATGCCGGGTTTGAGTTCGGCGCGGTCGAGCACTGGTACGCGCTTGCGCTCTCCGTCCACCTTTCGCAGGCCCACATGCGCGTGGCGGCTGAGTTTGCGGCGTCTTGGCTGCGGCCCCGTGTCGGGAGCTGGACCGGGGACCACCGCGCGGCTGGCGAGATGCACCAGCTCGACTTCGGCCTCTTCGGGTGTCCAGCCATAACGCCGTTGGTGGGTGGCATGAAATTCCGGGCCAGGGTCGGATCCCTCGGGGATAGCGAGTTCATGGGACTGGCCGCAAAACCGCAGTTCGAGGACACGCTCGTAGCGGCAGTCCCGTCTGCGATGTCCAGCGGCGAGAAGCTGGGTCAAACTCTCTTGTTCGAGTTTCTTGAAAGCCTTCGCCCGCCTGGTCTTGCTCCACTTCGCCAGGGGTTCCAGCACAGTCTCCGCCAGGTCGAGAGTAGCGTCCGCATGCACCATGCCCCAGGCAGAGAGCACTCCCGCATGGGCGGGTACGAGCACCTTGGGAATACCCAGGTCTGCCGCGAGCTCTACGCCGAACAAACCGCCGCCGCCACCAAAAGCCACCAGCGAAATCAGCGCAGGATCCTTGCCCCGTTGCATAGTCATGACCGAAAGAGCCCGGCGCATGGCGGCTTGGGCCACCTGTAGAGAACCCCGTGCCGCTTCCATTGGGGACACATCAAGCTCAGCCCCCAGTTTTTCAAAGGCGCGCCTGACGCCCTCGTGATCGAGCTCCAATTGACCTCCCAGAAAACGCCCCGCATCGATGCGTCCGGCAAACACCAACGCATCGGTCAGGGTTGGCTCGCTTCCGGATCCATAGGCAATCGGTCCCGGATCCGCCCCCGCGCTTTGAGGCCCCACCTGCAGTACCCCGGTGCTGTCCAGGTGCACCAGGGACCCTCCGCCGCAACCGATGCAGTGCACATCAAGAGCGGGCAGGGCGAGAGCATGTCCCGCCACCGATGATCCCGTGGTGGCCCCCGCTCGGCCGACTTGAGGATCGTGGAAAGCCACATCTGTGCTGGTGCCGCCCAGGTCCAACGTGACCACTTGATCGAGGCCTGCTTCCGCGGCCGCCCGCGCCGCGCCCACGACTCCTCCTGCCGGTCCGCTGAGCACAACCCGCGCCGGTTGTTCGGCCGCGAGTTCCGCCGAGAGGGTGCCTCCGGAACTCTGCAAGAGGGCCAGTCGTCGTTGCCCCAGTGCTGTCCGCAAGCGCTCGATGTAACGCCCCAGGACGGGCGTCAGACAGGCGTTGATCAGCGCGGTGGACATGCGCTCATATTCTCGGTGTGTATTCAGAAGCGCTGCGGATTTGGTAACCGACAGCCCTTCCAGACGCAGGGCAGCAGCCACCTGTTCTTCGATGGCGCTGTCCCCGTAGGCATGCAAGAGGCAAACGCACGCGCCCTCAACTCCGCTGCGTCGAATGCGTCGCGCGAGTATGGAGAGCTCGGATTTGCTGGGCGAGCTTATCTCAGTCAGTTGTCCGTTCAGGTCCGGCCAACTGCGCTGCGAGACTTCGTGCCGATCCGCCCGGGCGACCAATGGTTCGGGGACGCTTGGGTGCAAGGCATAGAGGTCCGGTCGATCCTGGCGTCGGATTTCGATCAGGTCCCGGAATCCCTTGTTGGTCACCAGGGCCACGCGGCCTGTGGCCCGGGTCAGCAGCGCGTTCAAACCCACAGTACTGCCGTGGATTACTTCAGCGAATTCCGTGTCAGTCACCGCATCGAGCAGTTGCAGGCCCTCCACAATCGCTTCCTCGGGTGCGCTCGGGGTGGAGAGGATCTTCTCTACCCAAAGCCGGTCTCCGCAGACCACCACCAAGTCGGTGAATGTGCCACCGGTGTCGACGCCGACGCGCGGAGTGGGGGGGGTGAGGCTCATGGGCGAGACATGGTACCGGGGAATTTGGCGTTCGCTCTCCTCTGTTCATTCTCCCTGCCCTCGCCTGAGGGCTGCGGACCCGCGTTGAGGACCCAAAGAAAGAGCTTGGGTTCGCTGAATGAAGCTTCGGAGAGGTTATGCTCCCCCAAACATGACCCTCTCGCCCCTAGCCCTGATCGACTTGGACGCGGTCCCTGCCTGGGCTCTGGTTCTTGCGTCGTATCTGCTTGGAGCAATCCCCTTCGGTCTGATTCTCTCCCAGGCCTTCAAGGGAGTCGATCCGCGCACGGTGGGCAGCGGCAATATCGGGGCCACCAACACAATTCGCGCCGCCGGTCGAACGGTGGGCTTGACTTCTTTTGCGTTGGATGTGTTCAAGGGCGCGGCTGTTGTTGTGCTGCTCAGGGATGGTGCTCAAGAGTATCTTGGGCCGTACTGTTTCGGTGCTGCCGTGGTCGGTCACTGCTATCCGGTGTACCTGGGCTTCATTGGAGGCAAGGGGGTTGCGACGATGGTCGGCGGGATCCTGGCCATTGATCCCATGATGCTGGTCTATGGCGTTGGGGCCTGGCTGCTCGTGCTCTTGACCACGCGCTTTGTGGGCCTCGCATCTTTGGCCATGGTGGCGGCCTTTGCGGTCGGCTCAGGTATTCGGCACGGATTCGATCAGTCCGCGACCCTGGTGCAGTTCGGCCTCCTGTTGATGATCGTCTGGCGTCACCGAGGCAACTTGCGACGTATTCTTGAGGGAAGCGAGCCCAGGGCTTTTGAGCCCAAACCTGCTGATTTCCACGAGGCTCCCAATGAGTGACGCGCAACCTCCAATTCTCGTCCTGGGCAATGGTTCCTGGGGTACCACCCTGGCACTTGTCTTGGCTCGTAAGGGGCTCGATGTCTGTCTTTGGGGCCGTGACGCGGATCAGATAGCGATCCTTGCAGAGACTCATCTCAATGAACGCTATCTTCCCGGCGTACTCCTGCCAGACAACCTGCGCTTCAGTGCAGACCCCACTCAAGCAGCGGCCGGCGCGGAACTCGTGATCTCTGTCATCCCTACCCAACATCTGCGCAGTGTGCTGGTGCAGTTCGAAGATGTGTTGCCTGGCACCCTGCCCGTGGTCAGTGCATCCAAGGGTCTTGAAGTGGAGACCTTCCAACCGCCTACCAAGATCATCGGAGAGGTTCTGGGTGAGCGACCCTTGTGCGTCTTGACAGGCCCCAGTCACGCGGAAGAAGTCGCGCGCGGTCTGCCCGCTTCCCTGGTGGCCTGTTCCACCGACAGCGGCGTAGCCGAGCAGGTCCAGGAGGTCTTGTCCTGCGAGACCCTGCGCGTCTACACCAACAGCGATCCCCTGGGCGCTGAGTTCGCAGCGGCTCTCAAGAACGTGATCGCCATTGGCGCGGGCATCTGCGATGGTCTGGCCCTTGGGGACAACGCCAAGGCCGCTCTGATCACCCGTGGGGTGGTGGAGATCGCGCGCTTTGGCAACCGTCGCGGCGCACAACCCGAGACGTTCTTCGGCCTCGCGGGTATCGGCGACTTGATGACCACTTGTTTTTCCGAGCATTCGCGCAACCGCGCGGTGGGGGAAGCCATTGGCGGGGGTGAGTCTCTCGATCACCTGCTCGCGCGCATGCACATGGTAGCCGAAGGGGTCTGGACTACCCGCGCCCTCTTCGGCCCTGAAGCTGAAACCGAAGGCATCTCCATGCCTATCGCCAAACAAGTGCACGCCTGCCTTTTTGAAGGCAAGGATCCACGCCAAGCAGTGTCCGACCTGATGACCCGTTCTCCTCAAGAGGAACTGACAGGTATCATGCAGGACTCCACATAGCCTGTTCTCATCTTTCCCATGATCGCCTTCAGCGCCTTTTTCTTCCTGACCGTAGTATTGCTCATGGCTACCGCCTGGACTGGCAAGCTTGCTCGGCGCAGGGTCCACCTGTCCCTGGTGGTTTGCACCATCTCGGGCCTTGCGGCCACGATCTACTATGCGGTTCAACTGGGCGATTCCTACAACCTCGAATCCGCCGGAACGATCTACCATGTGCACATGTTCCTGGCTCGTGTGGCCACGCTTTCCTATATCGCTCCATTCGTCAGCGGCATCGCGACCATTCGTAACGGCCGCCACCGGGCCTTGCACGGCAAGGTCGCCCTCATGGTCATTGTGCTCACAGTGTTAGCCGCCTGCACCGGCATCTGGATGGTCATGAGTGCAGAAAAGATCGCGGTCTAGGAACCGACTCCGAAGAGCAGCGACAATTCGCGCTCAAAGAGCCAAGGCAAAGCCAGTATTGCTCCGTTGGCGCAGATCGGAATGCTCGCCAGCGCAATCCAAACATCTCGGGCCCGAATGGTCACGATTGCCAGCACCAGGCCCACCATGGCTGGCAGGCTGGAGAGGAATCCCAGCAGTCCCAAACTCGGTAGCCACCCTGGCAGCCAATGGGAAAGGGCCAAGGCCAGCCACCACACTCCCCAGGCTAAACTGGCGCAAACCATTGCCCCCATCCAGGTTCGATGCCGTCGCCTGATGTGCAGGCTCTTGGGGTAAAGATTACGCAGGGGCCTCGCCATACCCCCTCTGTAGCCCAGCCGGGGCCCAGAGCGCAAGCCTAGGCTCCAAGATCTCCTCTGGAGTGCAGCGATCTGGCCCCTTGCGGATTGACGGCTCCCTGTCCAATCACTAAAGTTCTCAGCCCTCGGTCGGGGCGTGGCGCAGCCTGGTAGCGCGCTGCAATGGGGTTGCAGAGGCCGGAGGTTCAAATCCTCTCGCCCCGACCAATTACTTCGCTCGCTCTCACTTGCGCGAAGAGTTTTTCAGGCCCGACTCAGTTGGCGGCTTTGAGAATCCCGCGTATTCTTGATATCTAGAACAGAGCCGAGCCCTGGGCCCGGCTGACAGACCTAGGCGAACTCGATCCGATCATGCTGCGAGGCCATCACTGTCCGAAGAGCCTCCTTGTAGCGCTCCTCGTAGCCTGCTTTGCTACGCCCATTGCGTGGGGCCAAGACGACCGCAAGCCCAACATCGTCGTCATCCTTGTGGATGATATGGGCTTTGGCGATCCCGGTTGCTTCAATCCGGACTCGAAGATTCCCACGCCCCATATCGATGGGCTCGCGCGGGATGGCATGCGCTTCACCGATGCGCACGCCCCGGGTGCCCTGTGCCATCCCTCCCGCTATGGGCTGCTGACCGGCCGCCATCCCTTTCGCACGGACGTGTCGGTTTGGCGCAAGAAGCCGGTCATCGAAGCGGGCCAAGCCACGATCGCCAGCGTAGTGAAGTCCCAAGGCTATCGAACCGCCATGGTCGGTAAGTGGCACTTAGGCTTCGCCGAAGATGGCTACGACAAGGCTCTACCGGGCGGTCCGATGGATGTGGGTTTCGACAGTTTTTTTGGCATCCGTGCCTCGACAGACATTCCGCCCTACTTCTACATCCGCGGCGATCGCGCCGTCGCTCCACCCAGCGATCACATAAGCGCCAACAGTAGCGAAGGCTGGTCCCCCATCCAAGGCGCCTTCTGGCGCGCGGGCGGCATCGCACCGGACTTGGAGCTTGCAGGCGTGCTCCCACGCTTCACCGCGGAAGCCGTCGACGTCATCAACACCCACGCCGGATCGGACGAGCCACTGCTGCTTTACCTGGCTTATCCTGCACCGCATACACCCTGGCTCCCGTCAGCTGAGTTTATCGGGAGCAGCGGCGCCGGCAGCTATGGCGACTTTCTCGTCATGGTCGACGCCATGGTCGGTCGTGTACTCAAGGCTCTCGATGCTGCGGGCATGGCCGAGAACACACTCCTAGTCTTTAGCTCGGACAACGGCCCCGTCTGGTACGACACCGACGTCGCACGCTTCGGCCACGACTCCTCCGGTGGCCTGCGGGGCATGAAGGGCGACGCCTGGGAAGGTGGACATCGCATGCCCTTCATCGTGCGCTGGCCAGGCAAGGTGCAGCCAAGTAGCGTGAGCCAGCAGACCATCTGCTTCACGGATTTGCTGGCCACCTTCGCGGCGGCAAGCGGAGCCCCGCTGCCTTCCGGCAAGTCCGATAGCTTCAACATCCTACCGGTGCTGCTGGGCGAGCAGCCGGCGCACGAGCCCATCCGTGGCCCGCTGGTGATTCCGTCAGGCAACGGCGCTTTTAGCATTCGCTCCGGACCCTGGAAACTGATCGACCGGCTCGGATCAGGAGGCTTCACGAAACCGAAACGTATCACGCCCGGGCCTGATGGACCTACGGGCCAGCTCTATAACCTGGCAGAGGATCCGAGCGAAGCTGTCAATCTGTACAAGGCTCAGCCACAGATTGTGAAGCGATTGAAGGCCGCCATGGACCGCATCACCGGCGGCGAACCGAGTCCGCACCCCAGCTTGGAAGTGGACAGGAGCACGCTGAAAGGCAAGGTAATGGTCGGCTATCAGGGCTGGTTCAACTGCGAGGGTGACGGCGCAGACTTGGGCTGGACCCACTGGGCGAAGAACCGCCGCAAGATGTTCGCGCCAGACAATGTCACGGTCGATCTCTGGCCCGATGTGTCCGAACTCGATGCAGCTGAGCGCTACGCAACAGACTTCAAGAACGTGGACGGCAGCATCGCCGAAGTCTTCAGCAGCGGCAATCGCGAAACCGTCCTGCGCCATTTTCTCTGGATGCGTGACTACGGAATCGACGGCGCATTCATCCAGCGCTTCGCCAACGGTTTAGCACAACCCGGAAACAAGCAGCACAAGGACCGCGTCCTCTCCCACGCCCGCGAAGGAGCCAACCAATTCGGTCGCAGCTTCGCCGTGATGTACGACCTGAGCGGCCTACCCGCCGGCGGAGTCAGCATCGTGCGGGATGACTGGGCCAATTTGCAGACGGAGTGGAAGGTTGGTGTAGATGCCGCCTATCAGCAGCATGAGGGCGCACCCCTGGTGGCCATCTGGGGCGTGGGCTTCACGAAAGGCCGCAAGTACGGTCTCGGAGAATGCCTCGAGCTCGTGCAATGGCTCAAATCCGAGGGCTGCGCCGTCATGCTCGGCGTGCCTTCATTCTGGCGCGAGGGCGTTCGTGACGCCACTTCGGACCCCGTCCTTCATTCCATCCTAAAACTCGCGGACATCGTCAGCCCCTGGTCTGTGGGGCGCTACCGCACGCCGGAGCAGGCCACGATCCACGCCGCCAACGTTTGGCAAGCGGACCGTGAGTGGTGTCTTGAGCATGGGCTCGACTTTCTGCCCGTAGCCTTCCCCGGCTTCAGCTGGAAGAACCTCCACGGCGGAGAGCTCGATGCAATCCCCAGGCTCAAGGGTGAGTTTCTCTGGTCCCAAGTGGTGGGCGCCCAGCGCGCAAAGTGCGACATGCTCTACATCGCCATGTTCGATGAGGTGGACGAAGGCACGGCAATCTTCAAGTGCACGAACACGCCGCCCGTGGGTGCCCCCTTCCTCACCTACGAAGACCTACCGAGCGATCACTATCTCAGGCTGGTTGGTTACTCCGGAAGCATGCTGAAAGGCAGGGTGCCCTTCCAAGAGACCATGCCCACACTCACCCCGCCCAAGCCCCACACACAGCGCAAGTAGGAGGGGCCTGGCTGGAAAGGACCCTAAGTGTCGAGCGACAACCTAAGGTTTAGCGCCCGGGCTTCTCGAACACCCCGTGGTCCACGATTGGCGCGGTGCCTTGTCCGGTGTCCGCGGCCGCCGGATCGTCCAGACGACGCGGAAGGCCGTCGAGATCGATTGGGACGGGCTCCACCAGGTCGCCGTCGTTGTCCGCATCGGCGCGGTCGGCTGGGATGCGATCGTTGCTGGCGGCGTCGATCGACGGCGATCCGTTGCCCAGGTGGTAGTCGTTGTCGGTGAACGTGAGCGGATCATTGTCCGCGCCGTCATCGTCGACGAAGAGCGGGTCGGCATCGACGACCGCGAGCACCGCGGTGGCGGCGCCGCCCCCGGACAGGAAGATGCCCGGCGCGCCGCCTTCGAGGTTGCAGTACTCGACCAGCAGGGTCGAACCGGAACCGATCACGGCCAGCTGCGCACCGGACGGAGCGCTGTTGCCGCGCACGATCGAATTGAGCAGGACCGGGTCCAGGTTGAACTGCGCGCACATGCCGCCGCCGGTGTCGGTCGCGACGTTGCCGACGATCGTGCAGTTTGAGTAGAGCATCGAGCCGCCGCCCGCACCCGAGACGCCGCCACCGAACGCAGCGGTATTGCCGGCGATCAGGCACTGATCGATGTAGGCGTACTCTGCCGTGCCCGAGAAGCCGCTCGAGCTGATCCCACCTCCGTACAGGCCAGCGGAATTCTCGAAAATCACGCAGCGGCTGACGGTCGGCTGATTGATCGTCGAGGAGGCAATGAGCGCGATCGCGCCGCCGGTCGTCAGGGAGATGTTGCCGATGAAGGAGCAGTCGCGAATCACCGGTCCACCCGAATCCGCGAACAGGCCCGCTCCGCCTGGAGACCCGAGGAGGGTCGTAAGGTTGCCGAAGAACTGACAGTCCTCGACGAGCGAGAAACTCGACGTCAGGTAGATCGCTCCGCCGGTCCGCGCTTCGTTGTTCTCGAATACGCAGCCGCGGATCGTCGGGCTGCTGTTCACGGCGTGAATCGCGCCGCCGTAGGTCCCGGTCGTGCCGCTTGGAGCGCCGTTGATGATGCGCAGTCCCTCGATGATCGCACCGAAGTTGTTCGGCTCGTTGAACCAGTAGAACGCCCGGCCGTCGCCCTGAAGGTCGATCGTGCAGTTAGCCGGACCGTTCTGGCTGCGGATGCGGATCAGGCGCGCGTCGAACTCGAGGTTCTTGTTGTTCGGCCCGGTGTAGACGCCGTCCATGACGATGATCTCGTCACCCGTCAGGCTCACGGAGACGGCTGCTCCGAGCGTATCGAACGGCATGCCGAACGTACCGTTGCCGCCCGGCGGCGCCGAGTCGTCGACGTAGTGCGTCACGCCGTTTTGCTGGCACTCGTCGGGGATGCCATCGTTGTTCAGATCATCGCTCGTATTGTTCGCGATATCGCAGGTATCGGCAACGCCGTTGGCGTTGCAGTCCGGCTGGCAGTCGTCCGGGATCCCGTTCCCGTCGCAGTCGAAGACCGCGCCCTCGAGCAGCTCACATAGATCCGCGCGGCTGGTCATGTTGCAGTCCGGCTGCAGCGTGTCGCAGTTGACCGCGACGATGAGGATCGGTTGGGAGTGGCGGAAGTTGCGCAGGCCCGGCCCCGTCACGAAATGTAACGTGACGGGCAAGGACGTGAGCCCGGCCGGGATGGCGGGAATGCCAAGCAGCGTATTCAGCACACCGCCGGCTGGAATCGTCCCGATCGTGGCCGACGCCAGCGGCGTGGGGATCGTCGTAGCCGCGGGCATGAGCCCGCCACCGGCGGCGCCGTTCGCGACCAAGTCGAAGTAGAACGGCGGTCGCTCGATGAAGTGCAGTGTGACTGGCGCGCCGACGACTCCGCGGACGGAGACCGCGTGCTGCTCGGACGCGCGCACGATCTTGGCCGCGGAGCGCCACAGCGAGATGCCGGCCAGAACGACGAGCGTCCCGTTGCCGCTGACCGCCGGACCCGGCTGGCCGGGCGAACCCACCCACGAGCTCCCGGCCGCCCCGCCGACGGTCGTCGTCTCGACGAACCACGCGTCCGAGCTCGCTGGGAGGATCAGGCCCGCGCCGCCGTCGCCGCCGGTGGCCGGAATGAAGTCGTTCGCGTCGCCGCCTGCGCCGCCGCGCAGATCGCCGCCCGATGCGTAGATCTGCGACTGACTGCAGTGCACCCCTGGCCCGCCATTCCCGGCCGGACCGAAGATCTGGCACGTGGTGCCCTTGCCGCCGAACGCGGTCATGCCCCAGCTCGCCGCCCGCGAGTTGAACAGCCACAGCGCCGCCCCGCCATGCGCCGTGGCGCAGGACTGTTGGCTGGGTCCGATGTAGACGCCGTCTCCGCCGCGCAACTCGCAGTCGAGCAGGGTGACGCGCAACGAGCTCGAGGCGCGCACGCCGTGCCCGCCGTTCTCGATGGCCGACGATCCGGCGGCCCCGTGGAACGCGCAGCCCTGTAACCGCACATGGCCGGCTGCGTTCGAGATGTTGAGCGCGTTCGGTTGCTGCGCTCCGAACGAAATGGAATTCGGCCGGAAGTCGATCTCGAGCACAGCGACCTCCTCGTCGGGTGCGAGGTTCTGCACGTTGAGCGTGCCCTCGACCGTGACCGTCCCGGCAGCCTGCGACAAGAGCCAGACCGAGCGACCGTCGATGAGGACGTCCTCCGGATAGATGCCCGGCCGGACGAGGATGATGTCCCCTTGCAACGATGCGTCGACGGCAGCCTGGATGGTCGTGAAGTCACCCTGCCCGGACGCATCGACGATGAGCTCGTCGGCGTGTGAGAGGGACATCGCGGCGAGCATGGATGCGAGCGTGAGCGCGCTACTAAGGATGGTCATGCGAAGGCTCCTTGCTGGGCGCGGAACCTTGAGTGTGCCACTCTGGACCCCGGACCTCGTTGAAAGCGACCATGGCGCCCACCAGTCCGAGGCTCAATCCGATGGCCCAAGTGGACGAGTGCAGCAAGGCGCCAAAGAGGCCAATAACAATCGGCCCTGCTAGCGAGGCCTTCGACGATTCGCCCTTGGAGGTGGACTGGGTCCAGACCATCTTGGCCGCGAGCAAGATCAAGAGCATGCCTCCGAAGGAGGAGACGGCGCGATTTCCAAGGAGGAATTGGGTGGCACCCATTCCGCTTTTTTCGCCAAAGATCATGGCGAGAGCACCAAGGAAGATGAAGGCGAGAAGTGCTTTGAGGACTGTAGGCATAATGCTGAGGTGGGCTTTGGATTTTTGGCGCGGTGCTCTTCGATTGTGCGTAGACATAATGCTGAGGTGGGTTTTGAAATTTTGGCGCGGTGTCCTTCTATGTACATGTAGAAGGTATCCGATTCCGCACTCTCCATTAGGGACTCATCCTTACAATGTATCGCGTTGAATCAGCCCAAGAGGCGCTGCGCTGGCCCTGGAGCCTGCAGGCAAGCAGGAAGTGCCCTATCCCCTGCAATTTGTCCATCTGGTGTTAGACGCCGTCTAGTCCGCCTGTCACTTTCACTTCTTCGAGGCGGCTGGGGCCAAGAACTCTTCCAGGCCTTACCCCATCCCATCCACAGTCTCATTCCCGTCAAAAACCGCGGGGGTCAAAACCGCCAAGAACACCAGGGGTTCCGGGAAGGGGTTGTGGGTCGCGTGGGTCATGCCCATGGGAATGTGCACCGTGTCTCCGGGCCCGAGTTCTTGTTCTTTGTTTCCAACGGATTGGATGCAGCGGCCGCTGAGCACGTAGAGGATTTCCTCCATGCGTGGGTGGGAGTGGGTCTCGTGGGATTGACCGGACTCCATGGTCACGCGCACCATGGCCAGGTCTCCTTCGCCGGTCAGTCCGTCGCGCACCAGCCACTCGTGTTTTTGATCCCGTATCCATTCCACTTGGCCAGAACTGCTGGGGACAAATCGGAGGGGGTTGTTCATCAGGCTTGGCCACCGGGTAGCCGGAGGGATTTGAAGGCGCGGATTTGTTTGGCGATGGCGATTTCCGTGGGGAAGCGCTCGGTGGAGCTGGCGCCGTAAAAGCCGTCGATGCCTTCGACCCGTTGCAGAATGAAGTCCGCGTCGGGGGGCATTGCGATGGGGCCGCCGTGGCAAAGGCAGATAACATCTTCCCGCACATCTTTGGCAGCAGCCACGATTTCTTCAATCAGCCCTATGCACTCGTCGAGGGGATTGACTGTCTCTGCGCCGATGGTCCCACCGCTGGTGCAACCCATGTGGGCCACTACGATGTCGGCACCGGCCTCTGCCATCTGGCGCGCTTCGTCGGGGTTGAAGGCGTAGGGGGTGGTCAAGAGATCCATTTCGTGGGCCCGTCGCACCATGTCAACCTCTAGGCCATAACCCATGCCGGTTTCTTCGAGGGTTGCGCGCAGACGGCCTTCGATCAGTCCGACCGTGGGAAAGTTCTGGATGCCACTGAAACCGAGGGCGACCAACTCGTCCAAGAATAGCTGGGGCATGATGAAGGGATCTGTGCCGCAGACTCCAGCAAGGACCGGCGTGTGCTTGACCACGGGGATGATCTCAAAGGCCATCTCCTTCACGATCTGGTTGGCATTGCCGTAGGGCATCAAGCCGGCTGTGGATCCGCGGCCCGCCATGCGGTAGCGGCCTGAGTTGTAGAGGATCAATAGGTCGATGCCGCCGGCCTCTTCGCTCTTGGCCGAGATGCCGGTGCCTGCGCCTCCGCCGATGATCGGTTCTCCTCGCGCAATTTGCGCGCGGAAACGTCGCAGGATTCCCTGGCGGGAGTTGTCGTTTTGAATTTTGTCGGAGGTCATGTCTTGGGGATCAGGGAAAGGAGTTTCTTGGCCGCGGCGGCGGCGAATTCTGGGTCGTTGATGTGGGCCGAAATGGTCTCGCAGGGGATCGAGCCGCAGTGTTCTTGGATTGCGGCAAAGAGTTCCTGGCGGGCGCTGGGGTCATTGAAGGGCTGGCCCTCTGCATCGAGGGCGGAGACTCCGTGACTGGGGAGCAAGATCGTGGTGGGGCCCTTCGAGTCAGCCAGGCGTTCACCGATGATGCGGCCGATGGCGGCGCATTCCTGCGCTGTGGTGCGCATCAGCGTCACCTGCTCGTTGTGGGTGTAGAGTTGGCGGTCCTTGAAGGCTGCGGGCACGGTATTGCGCGCAGCGAAGTTGACCATGTCGGTGGCACCCACGGAGACCACTTGGGGAAGGCCCGTGGCGGCGGCACCTCTCAAGCGCTCAGGGCCAGCGGAAAGGGTTCCGCCCACGTGTTCATCCGCCAATTCGGTGGTGGTGATGTCCAGGACTCCCGCGAGCAGGCCCTCTCTAATCAGAGCTTCCATGGTCTGGCCGCCGATGCCCGTGGCATGGAACACCAGCACCTCAAAACCCGCTGATTCGAAGATTTCGCGGGCTTGCTCCACACAAGGGGTAGTCACGCCGAACATGCTGGCGGCGATCAGAGGACGATCTGTTTGGGCTTTGGGCGCTTCCTGACGCGCTCGAACCATGCCCGCCATGGCTCCTGCTGCGTTGCGTAAGATCGGACGGCTGATGCGGTTGAGGCCACTGATGTCCACTACCGAGTTCAGCATGAGCACGTCCTTGTCGCCCACATAGGGACGTACCTGACCCGCGGCCATGGTGGAGACCATTAGCTTGGGTACGCCCAAGGGCAGCGCTCGCATGGGGCTGGTTCCGATCAGGGTGCCGGCGCCGCCGCCGATGGCCAGCACCCCGTCCAGGTCTCCGCGGGCGTGGGCCTTGAGCATGAGGGCGCACACTCCTCGGGCAGCGGCTTCCACCGCCACGCCTCGGTTGTTCTGTTGCACGAGTTCCAGTAAAGAAGTACCGGCGGCTTCAAAAACCTTTTCTCGGGAGATGTGCACAGGAATCGAGCACTCGCCCAAGCATCCTGTGTCCACGATGCGTACAGGTACGCCCTGGCTGACGAGTTGCTGGGCGAGGAACTCTGCTTCGGTGCCCTTCGTGTCACAGGTGGCAATCAGGTAAACGCTCACGCCCGAAGGATAGCGCTTGCTTGGGGCTGTCAGGGCCCAATCGAGCGCGACAAACCGAGGCGGACCATGGGGCCGTGCTCGTAGGTGTCGCTGTGCCCGTCCAGGGCCCGCTGCGAAATGGGCAGGCGCAGATCCAGGGACAGGTCCCAATCTTTGCCGAGATCATAGGTCACGCCCATGGTGGCACCATGGGAGATCAGACCAGAGTTCGGATCGCGTCCCCCGTCCCACTTGGCGAAGTCTTGATAGAAGGAAGACCAGCCCACACGCACGCGCCAGTTCGGATCCAAGGAGTGGAGCAGATTGACACCAGCGGAGACTTCCGTCGAACCCTTGTACCCCTTGCTATTCTCGTAGAGCGGGGCCTTACCCACCAGACTGACCGAGAAGCTGGTGTCTTCCGAAATGGGGGTCACATAGAAGGCTTCCAACAGGGGGGTGAAGGTGCCCGTGCCAAACTGCATGTGCTCGTGGGCCTCGCCCGCATCCCCGAGAAGGTAGGGGTTCTCTTCGGTTTGTCCCAGTGGAATGCTGGTGCCGAAGGCGAAGGCCACGACATCATTCTCGGTGAAGAGACCAGTGCTGCGCGTGGCTGCCAATAGGGACGGATCGCTCAGGCCCTCAAGGGTAGCGCTGGCGTGGTGGATCAGCAGGTTGCGCTCCATCGCATCCTGCTCTGCTTGGGTGGCGGGTTCCACAAGTTCAATTGAAGCCGTGCGGATCTTGCGTTCAAATGGCAGCCGCAGCCAAGCGTCCCAGTTTTCTGTGAAGGTGTAAGCCGCAACAAACTCAGCCCGCCAGAGGTCCACCTCTACTTTGTGCCGGTGTTCGGGCACAGCGATTACGGCGCCCCCGGGGGAGAGCCCCTTGTTTTCCGAGTGTCCGCCCTCAAAACCCCAACCGGAGTCGAGGTTCAAGCGCAGACGCCAGGCACCAACTTGTTCGGAAGCCAAACTGACTTCCATCTCGCCAAAGCGAGGCACCGCCGGGGTGCTTCAGCCAGGTCAGCTCTGTGCGTAGGCGGGAATGGATGCAAGTAGCGCGACTAGGCTGAGACGGGTGCGCAGTAGGGCGAGAGGCATGATCGTAATAGTGCGGGTGATCTGGGGTTGGGCAGTGTAACTGTTTCTTGCAACCAGATTCGCGTTAGGGACGTTCTTCCAGCCAGCTGACCCCTGACTGCATCAGGGTCCGGAAGGCGGCGAGTTCGTGGGCGCGCCCATCGTGGCCGAGGGTCACGATCAGAACCTTGCCGGCGCCTGTGTCGGGGACCCAGACGCAGGGGAAGGAATCGCCCCCGTGGCGCGACGTCGAGCGGGCCAGGGTCTCGATGGCAAGGTCCGATTCCGCCGGAGCTTTGATTCGATACAACTCGTCCACGATCTCGAAGCGCGCGGGAACTCCTTTGACTGCGGGGTGCTTGGTGGTCTCGATGCTCACATCGAAGGCGCGCAGGGGTTCGTGGCTGTAGGCGCCGGCGCCCAGGATCTTGGTGTGCAACTCGGGCCAGTCGGGCCAGTTGAACCAGACCCCGGGATGCAGGGCCAGGAGGCTGCCGCCCTCGGCAACATGGCGGTTGATGAGGTCTTGAGTCCTTTTGGTCAGGGGTTGGTTGGTGCAGAAGATCAGGGTGTCTGTGGTTTCGAGTCCAGCCAGCAAGGTTTCTTCGTTGTCGGTGTACTGGACCTTGCGATTGGGAGTAGAGAGGGATTTGACATCTTCGTCTCGGAACCAGTGCTCGAAGTCGTGGCTCGAACCGCCTCCAAAGATCCATGTGTTCACCCCTGAGAGGTCTCCGGTGGGGCGCGTGGGCAGGCTCGGGGCAGGGGCTTCTTGACCGGAATTGGTATCTGCGGTCATGGCCAAGAACACCGGAGCGGCCATCACATCGTAGCTCTTGAGCACGATCGCCTGCACATGCCGTGGTGTGGAAAGATCTACCGTAAAGCGGCGGACCTGTCCCGGACCATGGGCCAGAAGACCTGGCACAAATGTTGATCCGGGCACATCAAAGTGCCCGATCCAATCGGCGAAGTGAACGCCATTGGAGAGCACCTGTGTCTCGCTGCTGCCGTCTTCGAACATGAAAGTCATATCTACCAGAGGCGAGATCTTCTTCGTGCCATAGGGATGCCCCCAAGCCGCAATGCCCCCGAGCACATGTACCCGTGCCATCTTCTGGTTGACCGGGATCACGACCCGCCTGGGATAGTCGGTCTTGGAGCTTTGGCTGGTATTCGGCCCACCTTTGAGCACAAGAATGTTCTTGCCGCTTGCCAGGGTGCTGGGGTCGCGCAGGCTGAAAGGTACGCCTTCGATCTCTAGGATTCCCATGCGCTTGAAGGTGTAGCCCTCGTTCCGTTGATCGTCAAAGAGGTATTCGCCCGAGTTCACATTGGCTACCAGCTCCAGGTCCAGGATCTGCAGCCCTTGGGAGTTCCGCGTCAGGTAAGCCATGATATCGCGCAATACTTCTGGTCCCAGATCGCCCAACCCCGTTGGCATGAGCGAAATTCCCGTGGATCTAAGACTGTCCAAGTCCCGCCTGGCCACATTCTCATCGCCGTTCGTGTTGCGCAGGACGATGCCTTCAGGAGTCTCGCGCACCATGATTCCTGTGTAGGTTTTCCCATCCAGGGTCTGTGCTACATACTCAACGTAGGCGGGGTCCACTTCCCGGTTGGGGTCGAGCACGATTTCAAGGAGTTCCTTGATTCCGTGCGCGCCCATGCCCGTGAGCTCAGGTCCAACCGCTGCGCCCTGGCCTTCAAATATGTGGCAGGTTCCACAGTGTTCCATGAACAAGGCCGCTCCCTTCCCTACATCACCAGGAGTACTGACCAAGGGTAGCAGCGTTTCCAACCGTGCCAGGGTGGAGTCCGTGCTTGCGAAAGCATCGAGTACCCTTGTCGCTTCAATGGCCACTTGTTCTTCGGGGTGATGGCGCAGGCGATGCAGGAGGCGGGGGCCAAGATCCAGAGGTCGCAGGGCCTTTGTCTCAAGAGCAGCAAGCAGGGCTGGTACCCGCTCCGTGCGGGTCATGATGCTCTCGAAAGCCGCGTCTCTCGCCTGTCGCCCGAGTCCAGGCAAACTACTGGCTAGCACGGTTCCAACCGCATCATCCCTGCAGTCATTGAGTAGCTTAATCGCTTCCAGCTGTATCTTGAGAGGCGCATGGGGTACCAACATCTCGCCTGCGATTTGTACCGCTTCTCTGCGCAGGTTCTGAATCGGTAAGAGCGCACGTAAGGCGACCATGCATGTTTCATAGGAGGCTTCCGGGTCTTGGGCTGCGAGCAGCAGGCGTTGTCCAAAGGCGACGGACGCTGCATCCAGGGCGCGGCCCTCAAAGCGTTCAGTCAGGGGCAGGGTCGCGTTGGCAAGAGAGATTGATTCGCTTGAAAGCAATTCTTCAACGGCGGCGATCACTCTGGGTTCGCTTTGTGCTTTGAAGCGTTCGCCAAGGGCCGTATTCAGGGAACCGAGGAAAGCGACCTTGGAGGCTTCATTGATGTTCCCTGCGGCCAATGCAATCAGTGCCCTGTTGGTCAGGATCGGGTCCCGTCTTGCGCCAATTTTTTGTCCCAGCTCTTCAGCCAAGGCGCGGGTTGCTGAAGATTCAGGTCCTGCGACCATGGCGCCTAGACTGGTGATCGGATCGCTCAAGAGAGCGGCCAGCAGGGCCGAGCGACTCCAATTGTCGTTTAATTCAGGAGCAAGGGACACAAGCTGTGTGAGCGCCCCCTCTTCCAGGTTCCCATGGTTCAGGGACAATAGGGCCGCCATGCGTGTGCGTTCGTCCTTGGATGTTATGGCAAGCCGCAGCAAGGTCTCGCTCAGGTTCTTGGCTGCATCTCCACTTTCCATGAGGGGCCCTGCCAGAAAAGCTGCGCGCCGTTGAAGTGCAGGGTCCGGGTCGTTGAGCCCCATTCCGACGGCGCGGAGCCTGGTTTCTTGGTCGTCCGCAAGATCGTGAACCAGGGCCAGAGAATGTAAACGCATGTGAACCGAATCAGACTTGCTCAAGGATTCAAGCAGGGCTGGCACCGCCGTCGTTCCTTTCCCCTCTCGAAGGAGGCGCTCCGCTGTGCGCCGTTGCCAAGATCCCCTGGATCCAAGGGATGCAATCAGGCCCTCAGTATCAGGGGGCAAACTCGTCAACATGTCCCGGGCGTCGGTGTGCTGTACCCGCCAGATGCGCCCATGTAATTTGTCTCGGTCCGGGCGTATTGCTGCGTTGGTGGGGCCGTGCTTGGGTCCGCGGGTGTCGTTGTGCACCGCAGCCTGATTGTAGAAATCCAGAACATACATGGCACCGTCCGGCCCAGTGCGCAAGTGCACTGGCCGGAACCAGAGATCCCGTGAGGCAAGGAACTCCGCTTGCCTGGGTTTGCTGGCGGTGAAAGTCACCCCGCGCGCGGTCAGTTCATCTCGGTGTACGAGGTTTATCGTGGGCTCGCAGACAAAGTGATCCAGGTCGAACTCCGAGGGCCAGGCTCCCCCGCTTTGAACCAGACAACCTGCCGCAGCAGTGAAGCCGCCCACAAAGTCGATCTGCAGGTAACTGATACGACCGTCATGAAACGCGGGGAAAGCCTTGCGGTGATCGACAATGTCCTTCCAGGAGTTGACGCCGCCAACCCTGTGTCCTGCGAGCATTCGCTCTGGAAGAACCACATGGCGCGCGTGGGAACCGTTGGCCATGGTGAAGAACAATTCCCCATCCGGTGTGAAATCGAGGCCCCAGGTGTTGCTGCCATAGGACGAGACCAGTTCGATGGCAGACCCATCAGCTCGGAAGCGCAGCAGGCCATTGCGTATGGAACCGAGGCTCTTGCTGGGATCCGCCGCGCCACGAATGTCCCTGGAAGCCCCACCGCTGTAACCCTGTGTGCAGTAGATCCAACCGTCGGGGCCCCAGCGCATGTTGCTGATCACTGCGTGGGTGTCTCCGTAACCAAAGCCCGTGTAGAGCACGGTTGTCTTGTCAGCACGATCGTCCCCGTTGGTGTCTTCCAGGTAGAGGATATCAGGCGCGGCGGTCACGATTACGCCATTCTCATGGCGCACCAAACTCGTCACTAGATCGAGGCCTTCATAGAACACCGCGCGCTGATCCATGACTCCATCCCCGTTGGAATCTTCCAAGATCAGGATCTGGTCATGGGCAGCAACTCCGGTGAATTTTTCCTTGTAGGGATACCCTGGCGTGCAGGCCACCCACATGCGACCGTCCCGGTCCCAGTCCACGGAGATCGGGTTGATCACCATGGGTTCCCAGGCAACGCACTGCATCTCAAAATCAGGATGAAGTTCAAAGCTCTCTTTGGCTTTCGCGGGGGGGGTGGGGCCGCCGGGGGGATACCGCAGGCCTGCTAATTCGCCTGGCTGCAAGAACAAGTCCGCATCACGATTGCCCGCCCAGGCAATCCCGCGCAAGACAATTGCCTGCCAGGCTGGATGGTCGAAGGTCTTGGTAAAGTGCCCTTGGATGCTGACAAAAGCCCGGTAGCTCCCAGGCTCATAGGTCCAGAGCTGGGGGGTCACATCGAACACCGTGTGAAAACTGTTGGCCAATACATTGGTCTTGGGATCGAGGTGCAGATCGAAATAGATCTCGTCCTCCAAATCAAAGTGCGGGATGCCTTTTGTGATGGGATGTTCCATGGAGTCCATGTACAACCCGAGCTTGCCCATCTTCCATTTGGAGTGACCGTGTTCCCACGCGCCTCCAATAATGGTTTTGAACCACTGAGCATCGTTGCCGCAGACCGCATCGTGCAGAGCCACAATGCCCCCGCCCCGGGCCAGGTAGCGATCCAGATCTTGGCGTTGTTGAGGGTTGAGGGTGCCTCCCTCTGCCGCGTAGAAGACCAGGACATCGGTCTTCGCCAAGGCCGCGCTGCTCGGAAACTCCAGGGATCCATCCACGACCGCTCCGCGTTTCTCCAGCAGCTGCGACCAATCCGCCAGGAATCGCGGATGGTCATGCTCCCCAGGACCATGGGTTTTGGGTCCCGCCCGCAAGTAGACCCGTAGGGGTTGCGCCTCTCCTTGCACGCCAAGAGAGGGACCCGCGATGACCAGCAAGAGCAAACCAACCCAGCAAGCAAGCAGCCAGGAGGAGGTGGGGGACTTGTCCATGGGCCAAGGGTAACCGTTGAGCCCGGGCTACGCCGCTATTGGGGTCGAGTCGGGGCCAGCAGTGCCCAATCTGCGCAAGGACAAGAGTGACCCCGGGCCCGGGAGCATGCTCGTGGTGTGTTCTGCGATCTCGGCTGCGGGCGTTGAGGGCAGTCAAGCTGCTCTCGCTGAGCCTAATCCCGCCGCACCTCGATCCGGTCAGCGACTTGGATTGTTCCTGCCTGGACCACTCGGCAGAGAACCCCGCGACCGCGCAGGCCCGTGGCGTTGCCGCGGGTCACGCGCTTGGCGGCTTGGGTGCCGAAGCGGTGGCAGAATGTTCTGCAGGGTCTGTGGGGAACAGCGCTGATTTCGAGTATTGCGCTGCCGATGAGAAGGTGCGTGCCGATGGGCAGGTTGGTTTCGGAGAGGTCCAGGTCCACATGCAGGTTGTCCCCGCAGAGTTCCACCGGAGTCTTGCCGGCGAGTTGTCCGATCATGTGTGTGTTGATCAAGCTGACCTGACTGCCCAAGTTGCGTTCGGAGTTCTTGATCCAGCGATCTCCAGCGATACCCCCTTCGATGGTCAGTTCGATGGATTCTCGAAGTTCTCGCTCTCCGCTTTCTTCGGTCCCAGGTCGGATCACCAGCAGGCAAACGAGACCCTCGTCCTTGGGAGAGGTGGGCAGCTTGCGGAGCCAGCGGTCGTGACGGCGGGAGAAGTTCATAGGTGTTGATGGGGCTTACGCCATGATACAAGCCCAGGACACCGCAAGAGCGGTGCCCTGGGCTGTGTTCTCAGAGTACTGAGCCTAGAGAGTGTCAGGCTTCAAGCGCCTGTTCCATTCACTTGGTGTCCAGCTTGGTGACGACGAACTTACCGTCTACCACTTCACCTGCGACATCGGCTGCCACAGGGCCTTGCTTGCACCACTCCATGTGGCCCAAGCCGAGTTCCTTGTCATTGGCAATCGGAATGTACTTCGAGTCGATCTCGACGAAGTTGCCGCACTGGCCAATCGAATCAATGGTGCAGCCGCACTGCACATGGGTGCTGATGGAGGTGGTCTTGGCCGGAACAGGGTCGACGGGGGTTTCGGTGGTCTTGTCTCCGCAGCAGGCGGTCAAGGGCAGGGCAATCAGGAGAAGGGCCAGAAATTTCATGGGAGTGATCGGGTTGGTGAGCGCGGGACAATCCGCGTGGGAAACAGTGTGCGGGTTACTCCGCGCAGGGGCACTGTGTGCGGGGCATCCCGCCAGGACACACAGAATAGCGCTGCAGGTGCCCCATTTGGGAAGGATCTACTTGGTACTCGCGGCCTTCAATTGGCGTTCCTGCACCCAACAGAACAGGGTCGGCACCAGGAACATGCTGATCAGCACCACGCACATGCCGCCGAAAGAGGGAATCGCCATGGGTATCATCACATCCGCGCCGCGACCACTGGAGGTCAGCACTGGCAGCAGAGCCAGAATCGTGGTGGCCGAGGTCATCAGGCAAGGACGGCAGCGCCGCTTGCCCGCAACCACGACCGCTTCGCGAATTTCGTTCACGGTTTTGGGTTTTCGTTTTTCAAAGGACTGGCCCAGGTAGGTGGCGATCACCACCCCGTCGTCCGTGGCGATGCCGAACAGAGCCAGAAATCCGACCCAGACTGCGACGCTCAAGTTCAATGGTCGCACGCTGAAGAGTTCGCGCATGTGAACTCCGAACACATCAAAGTCCAGGAACCAGGGTGTGCCATAGAGCCAGATCATGATGAAGCCGCCGGACCAGGCGACGAACACGCCGCTGAAGACCATCAGGGTCGTGGAGACCGCTCTGAACTGGAAGTAGAGGATCAAGAAGATCAGGAACAGGGCCAGCGGTAGCACCACCGCGAGGGTCTTTGTAGCACGGACCTGGTTCTGGTAGGAACCCGCGAAGGTGTAGGAAACCCCCGCTGGAAGTACGAATTCTCCCGTGTCGATTTTTTCTTGCAGGTAGTCCTGGCATAGCTCGACCACATCGACCTCTGCCAGGCCAGGCTGTCGGTCAAAGATCACATAGGAAGTCAGGAAGGTGTCCTCGGTCTTGATCATCTGCGGACCCCGCAGGTACCTGATTTCCGCCAGTTGGCTCAAGGGGATCTGGGCCCCGTCCTGGGTGGGTACCAGGATGCGCTCCATGCCCTCGATGGTGTCTCGTAGTTCGCGCTGGTAACGCACCCGTACGGGATAACGCTCGCGCCCTTCCACTGTGGTGGTTACCCGCCGTCCCCCCAGGGCGATCTCGATCACCGACTGCACCTTGGCAATCGATACTCCATAACGGCCGGCCGCTTGGCGGTCCACATCGATCAGCAGGTAGGGCTTGCCCACTACGCGATCGGCGAAAGTTGCCTCGGCTTTGACCTCCGGAATTTCCTTGAGGTACCTTTCGACCTCAAGACCTACATCTTCGATGATCTCCAGGGAAGGTCCCTTGACCTTGATGCCCATGGGGGCGCGCATGCCGCTGGCCAGCATCACAAGACGCGCGGCGATGGGCTGCAGACGGGGAGCGGTTACGGTGCCGGTCAGGCGGGCGGCATTGACGATCTCGTCCCAAATATCATCAGCATTTTTGATCTTCGGGCGCCAGTTGCGAAATGGGCGACCATCGGCATCGGGGATCAGGTTTCCAAGATCATCGCGTACATAGGCGTCCGCTGCTTTATCAAAGCGGAAGTTCATACGCTTGCCTTTTTCATCGCTGATGAACTCCGGCTTGTAGTTGACGATGGTTTCGACCATGGAGATCGGTGCGGGGTCGAGGGCGCTTTCTACCCGTCCGATCTTGCCAACGGCCAGCTCCACCTCGGGCACGCTCTCAATTGCCTGGTCCAGTTTCTGCAACACATCCAGCGCCTCGCCAATGGAGGCGTGGGCCATGGTGGTGGGCATGAAGAGGTATGACCCCTCATCCAGGGGCGGCATGAACTCCTTGCCCAATCCAGGGAAGGTATCTCGAGCCTTGCTCCAGAGGGTCGTGGAGTAGACCGCGTCCCTGTCTGCTCCCATTTTAACCAGGGATGTCGGAATGAAACCCAAGACACGATCCGTCCCCAGCCAAACCATCAGCCCCATGACCATCAGAGCCACGGGCATGGACAGGAACAGAACCTTGCGCCGCAGGCACCAGCGCAGAATTGGTTCATAGACCCGCAGGAACAGATTGAAGAACAAGAGCAAGCCGATGATGGCGAGAAGTACAAAGGCCAGGTTGCGCACGCCACCCCGCTCAGGTCCCAGGGGTTCCCAGTGGGTCGCCAGCATGGACGCTACCAGCAGTATCGTCAGACCATTCAAGAGGTAGGGCCAACTGACCCGCAATAACTTGCGCCGTTCCAGGAAACGGTTCCAGGTGCGACCGACAAAACCACCCTTGGCGGGCAGGATCCAAAGGGCCAGCGGTGGGATCAGCAGGAGCGCGACCACAACCGATCCCACCAAGGCAAAGGTCTTGGTGAATGCGAGAGGCCGGAACAACTTGCCCTCTTCCCCGATCATGCTGAATACGGGCAGGAACCCCACCACAGTAGTGGCCACGGCGGTCAGGATCGCTGAGCCAACTTCGGTTGTGGCGGTGTAGACCACTTCCAGGGGCGATTCTCCCTCCTTGGCTTCAGCGAGTTTGCTCTGGATGTTCTCGCAGAGCACAATCCCCATGTCCACAATCGTACCGATGGCAATCGCGATGCCCGAGAGCGCTACGATGTTCGCGTCCACTCCGCCGAGCTTCATGAAGATGAAGGTGAATAGCACCCCGAGCGGCAACAGAGACGCGATCAGGAACGATGCCCTGAGATGCATCAACATGAAGAGCACCACCAGGATTGTCACCAGGATCTCTTCAGAGATCGCCCTGTTGAGGGTCCCAAGAGTCTCGTAGATCAAGCCCGAACGGTCATAGAAGGGCACAACCGTGACTTGAGATACGGTGCCATCGGCCAGAGTCTTGCGAGGCAGACCCTGAGCGATCTCCTCGATCTTCTGCTTCACATTCTGGATGACCGCCAGAGGATTTTCCCCATAGCGCACCACAACCACGCCGCCCACTGCTTCGGAGCCGCCCTTGTCCAGTGCGCCGCGCCGTTGGGCGGGGCCCAGGGCAACCCGCGCCACATCTTTGACGCGGATCGGCACTCCATCCACGGACTTGATCACTGACTCTTCGATGTCAGCGGTGTTTTCGATCCAACCCAGGCCGCGCACAAAGTACTCGGCGTTGTTGATCTCGAGCACGCGCGCGCCCACCTCCAAGTTGGAGCCCTTGACCGCTGCAAAGACCTCTTCCAAGGTCACCCGATGGGCGCGCATGGCGTTGGGGTTAACATCTACCTGATACTCGCGTACAAAGCCGCCTACGGAGGCCACTTCCGCAACACCATCCGCCGCCATCAGGGCATAGCGCACGGTCCAATCCTGAATCGAGCGCAACTCGTCCAGGTCCCAGCCTCCAGCGGGAAGGCCCTGCGGGTCCCGCCCCTCCAGTGTGTACCAATAGATCTGACCCAGGGGCGTGGCGTCCGGTCCGAGGGCTGGTCGCACTTCCTCGGGCAAGGTGTTGGTCGGCAGGCTGCTGAGCTTTTCCAGCACCCGCGAGCGCGACCAATAGAACTCCACATCGTCCTCGAAGATCACATAGATCGTTGAGAAACCGAACATGGACGAGGAGCGGATCGTTTTTACCCCGGGTAAGCCCAAGAGGGCCGCAGTCAAGGGATAGGTGACCTGATCCTCCACATCCTGGGGCGAACGACCCATCCACTCGGTGAAGACGATCTGTTGGTTCTCGCCAAGGTCGGGAATAGCGTCCACCGCAATCGGGTCTCGGGGCAGGGGCCCAAGATTCCAATCAAAGGGCGCGTAGCGCGCCCCCAATACGATCACGAGGAGTGCTAGCAGCAGGACCACGAGCTTCTGCTCGAGGAGGAATCGAATGAGTTTGGCAAGCATGGGTGAATAAGCTCAGTTGCCCGGCTCAAGAATCTCTGTGCGTGATCCGCAGCGCAACATGCCGGACCCGTAGTAGGGATTGGCGGTGCTGGCTTCCTGTTGCAGCCAGTCCGCGCCCACATCGTTGAGGGCCATGGGGCAGTGGAAGATCCCGACTGCTCCGCCTTCGCGCTGGTATCCAAAGGCCTCCAGGATGGGCACGAGGGCCTGGGTCAAGGGCTCCAGCAAGACCCGTCTGGATTCCAGGTCCGGAGCCTCGGCGAATTCCTTGGCGGCGGTCATGAGGGCCAAAGAGCGCTCCTTCCAGATCTTGTGGGCCTCTTCAGGCAACAATCCTTCGTCAAGTTGCTCCAGGCTTGAAAGCAGCGCGGCAGCATCGGGCTGGTTGTCCTGGTCCGCAGCAAAGGCGGTCTGGACTCTTAGGTAGACATCGATGCTGGCACCGAGTCGTTGCAGGTACTCACCCGGCACTCCCAAGTCGATCCTGGGCGGCTCCGCATTCGGGTCCGGGTTCATCATGCTGAACTTGGCACGGATCTGCAGTTCGCTGTCGAGCTTGAAGTTGCCCTGCACAACCACCTGCTCGCCTTCAAGCAGACCACTGCGCACGATGTACCAGTCTCCGGTCCGGGGGCCGAGGATGACTTCGCGACCCTCAAACGTGGGCTTGGCCGCATCGGGCAGGCGTACATAGACCACCGCGCGCTTGCCGGTGATAAGAGGCGCCGTGTGGGGGATCACCAAGGACTCTCCTGTGCTGGATTCCGCCACAAAGCCCAGGTCTTCCGCAGGGACCAGATCCATGCCGCATTCATCGCAGGGCAAGAGTTCCGGGGCAGTGATCTCGGGGTGCATGGGGCACATCCAAATCCCTTCCAGGTCCTTGTCCACGACCTTGCCGTGAGAAGTGAGTACCGCGTCAGCCGTGGCCGAAACAAACATGTCGGGCTTCAGGCGCATCTCCTGGTTGTCCACATTCAGGCGTACCTTGATCGTGCGTGTGCGATCGTCCAGCACTGGGTCGATGAAGGCCACCCGGCCGTGGAACATCTCGCCGGGATAGGCCTCGACGGTGAAGTGCACATCCTGCCCATAGCGCAGCCAGGCCAGGTCGGACTCATAGGCATTGAGGAAGACCCAGACCTTGGATAGATCCGCGATGGTGTAGATGTGGGAGCCCTCCTTGACATACATGCCCTCCACCGCCTCCTTGTGCACCACCACGCCGCCCATGGGAGCCAAGATCGTCACGCGCTCGTTGGGCGTGCCCTTTTCGATGATTGCCTCGATCTGCTCTGGGGTGATTCCATACAGGCGCAGTTTTTCCTGGGCGGAAATCACCGTGCGAGCGCTGGCTTCGCGCAAGAATTCCAGAGCATCGGGGCCTAGTTGTTCCTCCGCACGGATCGCTTGCAGCAGTTCTTGCTGGGCCGTGTAGAGCACGGGGCTGTAGATCTCCACCAAATGATCGTTGGTTCGTACGGTTACACCGGTGTAGTCCACGAACAAGCGATCAAGGCGGCCCGCAACCCATGAGGTGATCGAGGCCACGCGGGTTTCATCGAAGGCGATCTTGCCCACCATGTTGATCTTGCGCGCCACGCTGCGGCGTTCCACGGGCGCGGTCATGATTTCTGCCAAAGCCAGCGCGTTTTCGCTGATGGCCAGGGTACGCGGCCCCAGATCCTCGTCCCCGCCGGAAGTGGTGGGGATCAGGTTCATGAGACAGATTGGGCATTGACCCGCTTCTGGGAGGCGCACCTGCGGGTGCATGGAACAGGTCCAGGCCGTGGGGGCCGTGGCTGTCGCGGGCCCGCGGTCCTCATGGGGATGCTCACCCCCGGAGCTCGTCATGCGACCGGCCATGAAGGCCAGAAGCAAGAGGCCGAGCAGCAGGATGGCGTTGGGCAATTGGGGCAGTTTCTTTTTTTCGGTGGGTTTCATGATCATTTGTCTTGGTGCAGAGAAACTCCGCTCAGCTGTTCGATTTTGGCGAGTGCTTGGGCGCGATCCGTGTGGGCTCGGGCGGCTTGCAGTTGGAATTCCAAGAGCGCGCGCTGGGCGTCGATCAGATCGAGGAACCCACCCTTGCCGGATTGGTAGGCGGCTTGAAGAGACCGTAGGGCTTCTTCGCCTTTGGGGATCAAGCTGTCCTGGAACAGCGCAACACGGCGGACCCCGTCCCGGTGTTGGAAGAAAGCCATTTCGAGGTTCGCATCCAGTGTGTTGTGGGTTTGCTGAAGAGTTCGTTCGCTGGCGCGCAAGAGTGCTTTCGCCGAGCGTTCCTGGGCGGCGTAGGATTCGCGCCAGACAGGCAACTCGATGCCCAGGGTCAGGGCGAAGGCTTCGTCGCCAGAACCCGCCATATTGGGATCGTTCGCGTCCCCGATGAAGGTCAGGTCTGCGCCCACCGTCAGGTTCGGGTAGCTGTCGAGCTCCGCCAGATCAACCCGGTGCTGGGCTGCGCGGCGCAGGTGCTTGAGTTTCAAGAGCTGGGGGCTGTTCTGTGGTAGACCTGCGCTCAAGGCTGCCGCGTTGAATCCCAGGTGCGCGGCCTCCGCAAGATCTGCCTGGGGCAAAGCCGCATCGCTCTTGCGATGAAGCGCACTGTTCAGCCGTGCTCGCACGGGCCTCGCCAGGTCCTGCAATCCCTGTATCCGGTCCACCAACTTGCCCAGCTCTATCTGTGTACGAATCACATCCGTGTGACTGCCGAGGCCGGTTTCCATGCGCGTCTGGGCGATGACTTCCCAGTGACCCAGGAGTTCTTGGTTGCCTTGGGTGATCTTTAGGGCTCGGTCGAGCCAGGCCAGCTCCCACCAGACCTCTCTCACGGTTTGATCGAGCATCAAGCGCTCCACTTCGACCTGCATGCGCAGGGCTTCAGCCTGTTCAAAGGCCAATTTCCCGGCTGCGGCGAGTTTCCCGGGCCACGGTAGGGGCTGAGCGAAACCGATGCGCCCCTGCATGGGACCCACCCGGGTTTCCACACTGGCCAGATACGCCCCCAAGGTCAGGCGCGGGTTGGGCAGGGTGGTGGCGGCGGTGACTTTTTCCATGGCACCCTTCCAACGCTCAAAAGCCGCGCGCAAACCAGGATTGTGCCGCCGGGCGTGATCCAGAAGCGTCTGCAGGCTTGCACTTGAGGCCCAGGGTGTGTTGCTGCGCTCGTGTGCCTGGGCAAAGGCCGCCTGACGTTCGTCCCAGTTGTCCAAGCGGCTGCCAAGATCCCTTGGAGGACTGGCGCAACTGACCAGGGTCAGGTACAGGATGGGAACGATGAGTTGAAGGTTCATGGTTGATGGAATGCAGACAGATCGAGAGGAAGAATTCGCGGAAGGGATGCCTGTGAATCGCTGACACAACGCCTGGGACCGTTTCGGACGCAGGCGTACGCGCTGGGCCTACAGACCTCCCGCGGAACGGGAATGGTGGTGCTACCTCAATCAGAGGTCAGCCTGGCGCAACTCCTCACAGGGAGCGCGCTTCTCAACAGCGGAACGAGCAGAAGGCCAGGAAGAGTGGCCGTCCCAGGGACCTCTTTGGTCCATGGCGAGTTGCAGTCGTGGTGAATTCGGCCTGACACGGGGCGAGCATGCTCCATGAGTCTTCAAGCAGCGGCCCCAGGTCCACCATTTCCGGCGAAGCGGGCGCAGTGGTCTCGGGCATGGAGCTTGAGTCACAACCAACGATCAAGCACTCGCAATCATCGGGCTGCTCACCGCTTGGGCCATTCAGGGGATATTGCCGCTCGGTCTTGCAGCAGGAAGGCTGGGCTGCGCTCGTGGTCTTGAGCACGTCACCCTTGGCGCAGCAGGAGCGCAGCTCCAGGGATCCTTCAATTTCCAAGTCTTGCGCCTTTGCATTCTGACCGCAGCCACAGAAGTGCGCACGCACCCCACCCAATGCCATTAGAGGCACCAGCAGCCAGGCGAGCCAGGTCCTGGGGATCAATTGAAGGGGGTTCATGGGCAGTGGGCCAGACAGGAATTCTTGCGCGAGTCCTCTTGAGTATACGTTGGTTCTTGGCCGGGAGTGGGTAAAGAGGTGTGGATTCTCGGAACCGAAAGTCCCCGCAGGACACACCTAGAGGGCCCTCAGAGGGCATTCCTTGATCCCAGGAGCCCTCAGCCGCTCAGGAAATCAAACACATTCCCCAGGCCGCTGGTGCTTGCCTGATAGATCTCGGTGTATTTGCAGCGGGTGCAGGTCACCGTGCTGAACTTCTTGTTCTGCAGGTTGAAGAACTTTGAAATCCCGCCGCCTGTGGCAGCAAACTGGCCGGTCTCGAACTCAAGATTCTTGCACTTGGGGCACTTCCACTTGTCGTGTTGCATGCGGGGAGTCTAGGGCGCTGGGGCCCTCGGCGTCAAAAGGACCAGCGCAGACCCAGATAGAGGTTTCGCCCCGCTTGGTTCACTCCCGAGCCATGGATGCGGTAGTCCTCGTTGGAGATGTTGTTGAGTCCCATCCGCAGGGTCACATCCCGGGAGAGCTGATACCCCAGGGCCAGATGGGCCGTGACATAGGCCGGTGTACCTCCTGCTGGGATGCGGGTGTCGTCCGCTTCGTCTCGGGTATTGAGGCGGTCGGCCTTGGCCGCGGCGCGGATCAGGAACTCGATCCAGAGAGAGGACTCCGGCGCGTCCCAACGCGCACCAGTCATCAAGGTCAGGGGCATCAGGCGATCGATATTCTCTTCAACGGCCACTGGAGCGGAGGTGGGGTAGGTGTCTTGCTTGCCCTCCATCCAGGTCAAGTTGCCGAAGACCGCAAAGTCGGTGGTCAGGGCCAATGATCCCGAGAGCTCCAGGCCGAAGATGTGGCCGTCGCCCACATTCGCCTTGGTGATCTCTGCATCACCGTCGATGTTTGTGTTGCCCGTGGGCACTCGCACGATGCCGTCTTGGATGTCGGTGTAGAACAATGCGGCTTGGGTCTGGGCGCGCTCGGACGAATGCTTGATGCCCACCTCGAAGGAGGTGCTGTTTTCTGGGTTGAGGCCCGGGCTTGGAATCTCGAACTCGTTGGAGCGACTGGAATCAAAACGCGTCAGGTCTGACAGGTTTGGGGCGCGGAAACCCTGGCTGATGCCCCCAAAGAGCTTCGCGGATTGTTCTGGCAAGGCGTAGCTCATGCGGGCCGAGCCCAAGAGCGCAGTCCAATCGTCTTTGATTGATATCTGGGTATCGGTCACCGGATCTCGCACCTCGTTGGCGTCCACCCGGGCATGGGCCAGGCGCACTCCGAGGGTTAGGTCCATACGCTCGCTGAGGTTGATGCGGTCTTCTACAAACAGCCCGCTGGTGAGGTAGCTGGCATCGTCCGCAACCGGTCCCTGAATATCATCCGCGGCGGTCTGGCTGCTGCCCTTGTCGAGGAACGAACCTACATCATCCAGATAGACATCAGCCCCCATGGTCAGCTTCCCCAACTTTGAGTCCTTGCCAAAGTGCTGGAAGAGACCCAGGGTATTGACCTCGAATCCTTGGAACTGCTGGCTGCCGTTGGACTTGATGCGGTTGCGCTCCTCTGCCTGACGGTGGAGCGAGATGCTGGTGGTGCTTGTGTCAAAGAAGCCCAAGGCATCGGCTGTCTGGAACTGCACATAGGTCAGGTCGCGTTCCTGGTCGAGGGAACGGTTGAGATCGCTGCCGTTGCTCAACCCCTCCCAGTTGATGCCCCAGATTGTCTTGTGTGTGCGAGGTACATCGTTTTGGCGAACCCTCTGGTGTACAACAGACCAGCGGCTTCCGTCCTCCAAATAGTGTTCGAGCTTGAAGTCTGCGTCCTGTTCGTCGTAGCCGGTCCCTGGCTGCAGGCCAACTTCGCTCCCGCCGCGCAAGTCCCCAAAGTCCTTGGCGCTGAAACCAACCAGCATCCCCGTGGTGCTGCCATTGCTGGCGCTGACCTCAAAGCGGCCTTGGTTGGTGTTCTCTGCATCAGCCCAGCGATATTCCACTGCGCCGCCCAGGCCTTCTTCCCAGGCATAGGGCGAGCGCGTGATCACATTCAGGGTGCCACCCAGGGAATCCGATCCCCAGCGCACGGAAGCGGGCCCTTTGATCAGCTCCAATCGTTCCACTGTGAAAGGATCGATGGTGCCCCAGTATTGATTGGGACCTGAGCGAAAGACCGAGTTGTTGAGCCGTACGCCATCGATCAGGGCCAGATTCTGAAAGCCCGTAAAGCCGCGGATGTACGGCGAGGCCTGGCCATGGCTGGTTTTTTGCACCATGATCCCGGGCAGATCCCTGAGCGCACCGGGGAGGGTGCGATGATTGCGCTCAGCGAAGACCTCCTGGGGCACGACTTCCAGACTCCAGGGCAGATCCAGGGCCGGGGTGGGTGTGCCGCTGGGGGTGATGATGAGCACATCCTCGGGGGTGCCTTGCTCCTGGCCGATCGCAGGCTGTTGCATCGCCAAGAGGCGATTGCTGAAGAGGAGCAGGCTGATGAGGGCCAGGCCAAGCGGTCGAAACATAGGTGGGTAGCGCAGGAGAGGGCTGGAGCGGGGGGGTGAGAGCGCTGCCGCCTTGGGTTGCAGCCCCCAACGGGCGAGGCACCTGTGGGTTCAGGATCAGCAGGATACTGTCTTGTGAAATTGACAAGAACCGACCCCAGGGTTGATCCGTAGGGTATTCAGTCCATGCCCCGCGTGCGCAAATCCCCCCAGGACCCCTACCAGGGGCACAACCCCAGCCCCTCAGAGGCTCCGGGGCGGCGCTCCATGTTGGCCTCCGCCGGGCTGCATCTTCTGGTGCTGGGGACCCTCGTGGGCTGGATTCCCTTTGTGCCCAACCCGGCAAGAGGCGTACCCCAACGCCAGTCAGCGGTCTCAATTATTCCCTTCATCGAGCCCACACCAGCGCCCACTGACCTCGCACCTGAACCCGAGGAATTCCTTCCGCCCCTCCCGGAAATCCCAAGCGACTCACTCGATCCAGGCGCGGATCTTGAGGACCTTGTCTTCCCCGAAATCGAGCCTTCCTTTCCCCAGGAAATCCCCCCCGCGCCCAGTCCCAGGGATCTCATCCCCGTTGCAGATTCGGACCCCTTCGCTACTGTCGATCCCCATCTGCGATTGACTCCAGAGCGGACTCCGGTACCCAGCGAACCCACGTCCACAGAGCCCATTCCCGAGGCTTCTCAAGGACAGCAGACAGCTCTTGATGAACCTGAGCAAATCCCCGGTCAATGCGAAGAGCCTCCTTACCCGGCATGGGCCGCTCGTTCCAAGATTTCGGCTGAAGTTCGTCTGGCGATCACCGTTGGCGATGACGGTAAGGTCCGCGGCGTGGAGATCATCTCCTCCACTGGTAACCGCACGCTGATCGAAAACGCAGCCCGCTCTGTCTGGTCTTGGCGCTACCGCCCGGCACAGGAGAATGGCGAGCCGGTGGAGGCTGTGGTGTCCAAGACGATCCGGTACGTGCCCTAGGAGGTTGCCTTCCCAGTCTCTGCACGAGAGGCGAGTTCTGTGGAAGAGTGGGTCTTAGGACCTCCGAGAAAGAGGACCTGACCTCCGATCGCTTTCATCTGGGAGGCTTCGGGGACCGTTTCCAGGGTGCGATCGGTTCCTTTGATCAGGGCAGCGGGCTGCAGCAGGTCGATCAGGGATTCGGCAGTGGGTTCATCAAAGCTGGTGATCAGATCAACGCAGTGCAGTGCGCTGAGGAGCTCGGCTCTGTCGTTGAGCATGACCAGAGGGCGATTCGGTCCCTTCAGCCCTCGTACGCTGGCGTCTGTGTTGAGGGCCACAACGATGCAGTCCACGAATTCTCGGGCTGCGACCAGCATGCGTATATGGCCCACATGCAAGAGGTCGAAGCAGCCCACAGCGAGCCCGATGGTGGTGGCCCCGGGGAGTTGCGTCAGGTGTTCTTGGGCGGCGTTGGGGTCCAATCGGATCAGTGCGCTCATAGGAAGGGATCCCCTGCTTCAAGGGCCATGGGGATGGGCAGATCCGGGTTCGCGATGAGATCTTCGATCCACCAGTTCACCGAATGGTAGAGGCAAGTGACCGACGCGCACTCCACCGAGGCATCGAAGGTCTTGAGCAGCCCTTCAGTGGCTGCGCGGGTTTGGGCCCGGTTCTCGGGCGTGGCCCAGGCGTTGGCGGGACCGATGCGCGCCTTGTCCACGCCGCGGTGGGCGGGGCAGTTGTACAAACCCAAGGGCGAGAGCACTTGCCGCAGGGCTTGCATGTGACAGGTTCTTGGCTGACGCGTGGCTTCGGTCCAATTGCCTTCTTCCAAGAGGGCCAGGTTGATGCTCTCGTATACCGTGAAGCTCTCGTCCTCCAACTTGCGGGCGCGGTTGACCTCATCGCGGATGCGTTTGGCCACCGCTTGCACCTGGGCGGCCATGGTGGAGGGATCCATCACCTCGGCGCCGTCCTCCGCGCGGCCTAGTACGGGCTTGTACCCAATGTAGTCGAACCCTGCCTGCTTGGCGCGTTCCGCGGCTGAGACTATCTCGTCCACATTTTCCAAGATCGACTCTTCATCTCGCGAAGCTCCTTCCCAGGTGACCACAAAGCTGTAGCCCAGGGTGACCAGGGGACCGGCTGCTCGCATGTCGGGAATCGCCGCACAGATCGTGTCCAGGTTGAGCTTGGGGTCGTTGGGCCGGTGCATGGCCCGGAACAACTCGTTGGAGCCCGCGTCCAGGCTGAGGCGAATCCAATCGCCTTTTGTCATCTCTGCCGCCGCCTGGGTCAAGCGATCTGGGCGGCTTCCGTTGGAGACAATCGCCAATGCCAGGCCCAGGTCGCGCTTGATGAAGCGCACCACATCTTCAAATAGCGGGTGAAGAGTCGGCTCACCGCCACCGATCAAGATCACCGAAGCCAGACCGTGCTCGCGCATAGCGCGCAAGGAATCAAGGAGGTCCTGATCCACGAATTTCTCGCGGCCGTTGAGCACATCCCAGTCGATGCAGTGGGTGCAGCGGTAGTTGCAAGCGGTGGTCAGGTCCAGGTTGATGGAGATCGGAGCTTGCTCGGGAATTGGAAGGACAGGCCTGTCGGTCTCTTCGTTGGCTATCTGGTTGACCTCAGCATTGGCCTTGAGCGCCCTACGCCACTGCACATAGGAGACAAGCATGGGCTGCGCCCGGTCCCCGCGCAGCTTGGCTGCAAAGTCGTGAATGGCATGGGTCATGAAGTGCTTCGCTGGGCGTCCTGGAACAGAGCGCAGAAGAGTGCTGCTCTTTGGATCAGGGGCTTCGGATGAGGTGGGGGGCAGCCCTCCACTGTAGCGTGCAGGAGTCCCGCGAAGTGGGACAGATGAGTGCTGAGGGGATCCAAAATTGGAATCAAACGCTCTTCGACCCGAAAACCAATGCTGTAGTCTTCCTCGCGCACTTCTCGTTCGGCGCGCAGGTTGTCAAATTCAAACCAGGCGGGGCGCGGGCGGATGTTCGTGCAGGCGAGTTCGATGCGCACTGAGATCAGGCGCTCGCTTGAGTGAGCGTTGCAGGCCAAGGTCACGGCACTCTGGTCCAAATTCCAGTCCCAGGAGAGTTCTGTGAAATTCAGCTCCGGGCCCAAGCACTCCTGCAAGATGCTGATTGGATGGGAGAGTGATTCCTGCAGCAACACCAGCCCCCGGCCCTCCGGCGCGAGGCCCATGGAAAAGGACTCCTGTGGTCCGTGGGCGAAGCGTTCGTCCTCCTTGGCCAGAGCCGTGAGTGCGGCAGGCCATTGGCAGTTTTCCACAAGCAAGAGTCCGCGTTCGTGGAATTCCAAGGCCAGATCCGACGCTGCGCTGCCCGGACCCAACAAGGGTTTCTCACATAGCACATGCAACCCCGCCTCCAGCGCAAGGGCCAGGTGTTCCGCGTGGCAAGCAGTCGGGCTCAGGATCGCAATCCCGTCCAGGTCCAGCGTTTCGGCCAACAATTCCTGCGCCGAGTTGAACCCGCGTGCATTCACGCCAAGAGCCAGCAGTTGCTCTCCTGCTTCCTCGACAGTTTCGTGGTTGGAAGTGCAAAAGGCTGTTACCTCGCAGCCAGCCCTTGTCAGATCTCGGGCCACGAAGGGCCCCAGACCCTGGCGCGCCCGACGGGCACCGATGATCGCCATGCGCGGGGCCCGACTCATCAGTCCCGCGCCTCATCCAGGCCCTGGTAGCGCGCGCGCAGGTCCTCGGGCAGATCCGACGCGTAAAGCCCCAACTGAGGGATGTAGCCCAGATGGTCCGCTAGCCGTAGGAGCCCCACTTCGGTCTTGAGATCCGGGATGCGCCCATCCCGGCAGGCGCGAATCGCTTCGCCCAATTCCATGAACACCAAGCGACCCCATTCCTCCATCACGGAGCCATCTCCGCTGGCGGCGTCGGGATTCGCTTGGTCCAAGTCCACTTCCGCCACCTGGAAGAGCACTTTTTCATCTCCCGTGCCAGGGCTGGCGAAGGACCCTCGCCCCAGGCTTTGAAACACATCAAGCGGCGCATCAAGCCCCACCTCCTCCAGGGTCTCCGCTTGGGCGCGCAGGGCGAGGCCCTCCTGTCCAGCGGGGTCGCTGGCCTCCACCATGCCAGCCACCAGCTCGATGATCCCGTCGTGATCGCGGTCATCGGCGTGCACCAGATCCCGCGTGCGCCGCAGATAGATCGGCACTCTGATCGCTTCTCGTAGCAGCACACGAATGCTGTTGTCCTGGGTGCGCTCGAATAGCACCGCAGCTACTGCATCACTTCCTGGCCGCCGTAGCACATCGCAGGGATAGGTGTCCGAGTGGCTGCCGTTCGAATAGAGGTTGCGTACCTGCAACCTCTCGATGCGCAGGTAGCCCTCGTCCGCCAGGCTGCCCGGAGTGCGGTCCTCTACGATCTCGATGGCGCTCAGGGTGAGGGGGGCGGAGCCATCGGAACCCGCGCTCTGGGGCTGATGGGGAACTCGGTTGGGGTCGGACACGGGCCAGATGATCCCCATTGGGGGACCGTGGCGCTACCCCTGGAAGCGTTTCTGGGGCGTGACTTGGGTTGGGCAGCCCGAGAGGTCGATTCCTGGACCTGGGGGGCAGTCTGTCATGTCCCCTGCAACCGTTCATGAGAACCCCCAGGCATCAACCCACAAAACACCTCGAGAAGCCATCCAAGGGGCTGCTCGTCGGGCTCTTGCTTGGCTTGCTAGCAGGCTGCTCGGCCTCCTCCGGTGCTTTTTTGGACCTGGACGAGTCTCTGCGGCCCAGCGGACCCCTCCTGGAGCCCATGCAGCGAGACTTGAGTCCCCTGCGAGAGGCTTTCAATCAGCACCTGGACCAGCAGCGACTGATGATCCTGGCCTCCCCCAGCTGCAGTACCTGTTGCGATCTGCTGGAGACCATTCGTGATTCCTGGATCCCCGCGAGTCCCGACCGGGCTGCGATTTTGGTGTTTCAACGGGTCTATCCCGAAGACGATGCGGCGCTGGTGTGCACTCATCTGCGCGGGTTGCCGAAAGATCGAGTGCGGGCTTTCATTGACGAACAGCGCATGGCCGCCAGTTGGATGACCCAAGGTTGCCTGCCCCTGGGCGTGGGCCGGCATCTGGTGATGATCTTTCCCCCGGGTCTGGAGTGGCGCGATCATGATCCGGTTCCCAGTGCCTGGTGCCACGCCATGCGCGGGCTGGATGGGAAGCATCAAATAGAAGGCAAGGGCCTCGCTCTCTGGCTTGAGGGTATTGGGTCCGATGTGGCTCAGGGCCGTCGATAGGACACCCGCTAGATACAGGAATCTCGTTCCGTTCGCGTCGAGCCGAAACTGGCGATACTCCAGGCTCCTGCTCCCTTCAGTAATCAGGTGCTCCTTGATGGAGTTGGTTTGGGAGATGCGCGGCGTGCTCAGAAGAGCAAAGGTCCTGCTGCATCAGCCAATGCTTGCGAGCAATGCGTTGACCACAGCGGTCCTACGCTCGGGTGTGGCGTCACAGATTCGCGCCCCACAGAGGCCTTTCAATCCCAGCAGGAAGAGCTGAGCCATCAGGCTGGGGTCACGCTTCTCCAGTTCGCCGCGTATCTGTGCTCGTACAATGGCGTCCTCGAAGGCCGCCAGCATCCGCTCGTTGTGTTTCTGTATCCGCTCGCGAACTCCTGGGACTTCAAATCCCTGGCCAAGAGTTGTGCGCAAAACGAGACAGATGGAGGGTTGGTTGTTCGCGGGGGGCTCCACGAGGGAGGTAGCCATTTCCCGCAGGGCTTCCATCGGATCCTCCCTGCTCAGGCTAGCGCTAACCTGATCTATGCGTTTCTCGCAGTAGCAATTGAGGGCTTCCAGAAAGAGGGCCCCCTTCGACTGGAAGACCGCGTAGAGGTTTGCCCGATGCAAACCCGTGCGATCGACCAGGACCTGCACCGAAGCGCCTTCATACCCCTTTTCCCAGAAGGTCTGCATGGCCTGTTCGAGGGCAAGATTTCTGCTGGAGAGGGTGATCATGAGAGGGCCTGCTGGGGTCGTTGCTTCCCCTAACGAGTTTGTCACTATCTGTATTTTAGAGGGTTCCATATCGGCCTACGAAGGTGCATTGCTGGAGATGTCAAAAGCGCCCCGTTTTGAGGCAATAATGAGCAAAAAACACCTCATTTTGGCTCTTTTGGCTCGAAATGGGTTCCGAATGACAATTCCCGGATCATCTTTCGCCTGCGCTGGAGGGGGCACAGATCAGCGCTCCAGGCCCTACAATGCCGCCCCGATTCAGCCACACCGAGAAAGCTCCCTCAGGCACATTCTGAGGTCCCCGCTGCCAGCTCCCGTGAACACTCCAAGCCACCTCGATCCCAGCGATTCCTTCGCTCCTCGCCACATCGGGCCTGGCGCCGATGACCTTGCGTCCATGCTTGAACAGGTAGGCGCAAGCAGCCTGGATCAACTGATTGACGAGACTGTGCCGGCTGGCATTCGCATGCAAGGCGCCTTGGACTTGCCCCCTGCCCGTGGCCAACAGGCGGCCCTCCAGGACCTCGCGGAGAAGATTGAGGAGAACCAACTGCACCGCCAGTGCATTGGCATGGGTTATTCAGGCACCATCACCCCGCCGGTGATCCAGCGCAACGTGCTGGAGAACCCATCTTGGTATACCCAATACACTCCCTACCAGGCTGAGATAAGTCAAGGTCGTCTGGAAGCGCTCTTGGTCTTCCAAACCATGGTCGCGGACCTGTGTGGTTTGGAGTTGGCCAATGCTTCGCTCTTGGACGAGGGCACCGCCGCGGCGGAGGCAATGGCCTTGTGTTGGTCCAGCGGCCGACGCAGGCACAGCCGCTTTGTGGTCAGCGACCGCTGTCATCCCCAGACGATTTCTGTGATGCAGACCAGGGCTTCAGCCATTGGGATGCAACTCGAAGTGCTGGATCTTGGCAACGCGGACTTGAGCGATGCTTGTGGTGTACTGACGCAATATCCGGACACCTATGGTTCGGTGCAAGGGCTCGGGCCATTGGTGGAGCGCGCCCACAACGTGGGTGCCTTGGTGGTCGTGGCCACAGATCTCCTGGCCTTGACTTTGCTGCAGTCTCCCGGATCTGCAGGGGTCGATGTGGCCATTGGTTCCTCGCAACGCTTCGGAGTGCCCATGGGCTACGGGGGACCCCATGCGGCGTTCTTCTCTACCAGCGGCAAGTACAAGCGTCTGATTCCCGGGCGAATCATCGGGGTCTCCAAGGATGCTCGCGGGGGCCGGGCACTGCGTATGGCTCTGCAAACTCGTGAGCAGCATATTCGCCGGGACAAGGCCACCAGCAATGTATGCACGGCCCAGGTTCTCTTGGCCATCATGGCCGCCATGTACGGCGTCTGGCACGGGCCCGATGGCTTGCAGCGCATTGCCAGGCGGGTCAGGGGACTGACCCTTTCCCTGCGCGCAGCTCTGGATGCTGCCGGGCTCAAGACAGGTTCGGATGAGGTCTTCGACACCCTGCGCGTGGAGCTTGGTTCGGAGCGGGCAGCAGAAGTACATCGGGCTGCGCGTGATGGGGGTTTCAACCTGCGTGAAATAGACTCCAGTACGGTGGGAGTGGCCTTGGATGAGACCACAACCGTGCCAGATGTGCGCGGAATCCTGCGCGCTTTGGTGGGTAGCGGAGGGGATCTTGATGCCTACCTGGAAAAGGAGCCTCAGGAATATTCGCCTGGTTTGCAGCGCACGGATGAGTACCTGACCCACGAGGTATTCCACAGTCATCACTCTGAGCACGAGATGCTGCGCTGGATTCATCGCTTGGCCTCCAAGGACTTGTCCTTGACCACCTCCATGATTCCGCTCGGCTCCTGCACCATGAAGCTCAATGCCACTGCTGAGATGTTGCCCATCAGCTGGCCCAAGATCGCCAATCTGCATCCCTTCGCGCCTCTGGATCAGGCCAAGGGTTACGGTCACATGCTTCGAGAGCTTGAGACCTGGTTGACCGAGATCACTGGATTTGCCGCCACAAGCCTGCAACCCAACGCGGGTTCTCAGGGAGAGTTCGCGGGCTTGCTGGTGATGCGCGCATACCACGTATCGCGTGGACAAGGTGAGCGCGATGTGTGTTTGATCCCCACATCTGCTCACGGCACCAACCCTGCTTCTGCGGTGATGGCGGGCATGCGCGTGGTGGCCGTCGCCTGCGATGATGCGGGCAACATCGATGTGGGGGACCTGAGGGCTAAAGCCGAGCAGCATGCGGATTCTCTGGCCGCCCTGATGGTGACCTATCCCTCCACCCATGGAGTCTTTGAAGAGAGCATCGTTGAGATCTGCGAAGCAGTGCATCGGAGCGGTGGTCAGGTCTACATGGACGGTGCAAACATGAATGCCCAGGTTGGCCTTTGTCGGCCCGGGGAATTTGGCCCGGATGTGTGTCATTTGAATCTGCACAAGACCTTTGCTATTCCCCATGGGGGCGGCGGTCCGGGAATGGGACCCATCTGTGTGGCCGAACATCTGGTGCCGTTCCTGCCAGATCACCCACTCGTTGAGGTGGGGGGCAAGCAAACCTGCGGAACGATCTCCGCCGCACCTTTCGGCAGCGCTGCGGTGCTGCCCATCACTTGGATGTACATTGCCATGCTCGGTCCCAAGGGGATGCGCCAGTCCACTGAGGTCGCAATCCTCTCGGCCAACTACATGGCTGCGCGTCTCAAGGAGCATTACCCTGTGCTATTCACCGGTGCCCATGGTCGTGTGGCCCACGAGTTCATCATCGACCTGCGCCCGATCGAGAAGGAAACGGGGATTACGGGGGAGGATGTTGCCAAGCGTCTGATGGACTATGGCTTCCATGCCCCCACCATGTCATTCCCGGTGACTGGCACCTTGATGATCGAGCCCACCGAGAGCGAGTCCCGGGCTGAACTCGATCGTCTGTGCGACGCCTTGATTGGGATTCGCCAGGAGATCCGTCAGGTTAAAGAGGGCCTTTGGCCTGCCGAGGACAATCCCCTCTGCAATGCCCCCCACACCGCCGCTGCCCTGATGGTAGACGATTGGCCGCATCCCTATTCACGCACCCTCGCAGCCTACCCTGCTGCTTGGACTCAGGATCACAAGTACTGGCCTACGGTCAGTCGCGTGGACAACGGCTATGGGGATCGCAATCTGATTTGTTCCTGTCCTCCCGTGGAATCGTTCACGCAGAACGATGACGCCAGTGCTTGTGACCTGGAGCCCAGTTCGTGCTAATTTTCTTGGAAGGGGATGTGCGCCATAAGGCCTTTCATGACCCCTTGAACCAGACCATCGATTTGTGGTCCGGCAACGCCGAGGCCGAGGGATCTGCCTTGGCTTTCGGAGAGGCGTTGGTGGTGGTCTGCAATGACGAGGGCGTCTTCAGCCATCTTTCCCTCGAATATGGCGGGTTGCTCATGGAAAGTGTGCTTCCTGCACGCCCGGACGAGTGCCCCATGGCGACTTCCGCTGAGGTGGAGTTGGACGATGCAGACGCCTTGCACATTCTGCTCGATCCCACCGAGGGCACCTTGCGGTTCTCATTCGGCGGCCGCGTTCCGCAGCAGTGGGCGCGGCTGGGTGAGAACTTGATCTGGTTGGGGATCGATCCCGATGGCCATCTGGCGGCCATGATGATCGAGGGAATTTCCCGTGACAGGGGGGGCAAGGCCCAGGGGGCCTGGCTGGCCCAGATGGGGATCGGTTGAGCAGTTCACGGCAGGCGTCTCTGGGGGTTGATCTGGCGCAGATCCTGACAACCCACTTTGCGCGTCTGGAGCGAGCTCTTGAAGTACTTCCAGATCAAGACCTGTGGTGGCGACCCCATGCGGACTGTCTTTCAGTAGGCACCATCCTGTTGCACTTGGAAGGCAATCTGCGCCAGTGGATTCTGGCAGGGTTGGGAGGTATCGAGGATGAGCGTCAGCGATCCCAGGAATTCGATGGTCAGCCGGTGGGGAATTCAATCGAGTTGCTTGGCAGATTGGCAGATACTCAGAATCAGGCGGCTGCCTTGATCGCGGCGATTCCCGAGCGGGACCTGCAGCAGCAACGCACAATTCAAGGGTCTGAAGTCAGCACGCAGGACGCGATCTTGCATGTGGTTGAGCATTTCTCCTGGCATGTGGGCCAGGCGGTGTGGATCGCCAAGGCCCGTGCGGGTGAGGCCCACGGGCTTGCGTTTTATGACGATGATCAGTTGGGTTAGCCCAACCCCATCAACCCCAGCATGCGGTCCCGCACATCGGTCGCGGACACAACCCCTCCTTCAGGCTCCGGGTTCTTTGCGCCCCAGCCCGCACTTGAGATCCAAACCGGGCCCTGCTCAGGCTCTTTTGGCAGGCGGCCATGGCTACCCCGTACAAGATCCTTGTCCACGGGAATCACATCCATCAGGTACCGCATGCCCAACTTCTTCTGGGTCAAACGACGGGCTACGCGCAGCAGGGGCACGGCCAAGTCAGGATCGATGAACATCTCCAGCGGGTCATAGCCCGGCTTGCGGTGGATGTCGATGGTATGGGCAAAGTCCGGCTCCTGGCTTGGATCCAACCAGTAGTAGTAGCTGAACCAACTGTCCTCATCCGACACAGCCACCAGGTCTCCCGCGTTGGGGTGAGCCAGGCCTGCGGCTTCAAGAGCCGCGCCCTCCAGCAACTGATCGATTCCCGTCAGACCCTGCAATACAGCGCGCGCCGCCGCCCGGGCCGCGTCGTCCTGGCAATAGACATGCGCGACTTGATGATCAGCCAGGGCAAAGGCGCGGCTGCCATACACATCGAGCGTCTCTCCTGCGGGGCCAGGGCGGGCTGCCAGCAGGCCCCCTTCGCGCAATGCGCGATTGATGTGCACGGTTCTTGAAACAGGGGTGATGGCGTATTCGCTCAGGACCAGGGTTTCTGCGCCCCGGGCGTCAGCCGCTGCCACCAATTCACCCACCAGTTTGTCGAGCTCTCCTAGAGCGGCAACAGAGCGTGGATCCCTTGGTCCAAAGCGCTGGTGGTCGTAATCCAGATGGGGTAGATAGACAAGCGTCAGGGTCGGCCGCTGCAGTTCCAAGGTGCGGATCGCTGCCTGTGCGATCCAACGACTGGAGGGCAGGCCCGCCTTGGGTCCCCAGAAATCAAAGAATGGAAAGGCCCCCAGGTCTGCTTCAAGATCCTGGCCGAATCCTGTGGGCCAGGAGTAGGTCGCGGGAATCTTGCGTCCGTCCGCCGGATAGAAAGGTCGCGGAGTGATGGACCAGTCCACCGCTGCGCCCATGTTCCACCACCAAAACAGTTTGGCGCATGTGAAGTCCGAATTGCGCTGGCGGGCGGTCTCATAGATCTTCTCCCCTTCAACAAGGGAGTTGGCCTGACGCCAGAGGCCGACCTCCCCGGTGGAGGGCAGGCGCCACCCGTTGCCCACCGCCCCGTGCTCCGAAGGTGTCTTGCCTGTCAAGAAAGTCGCCTGTGCGCTGCAGGTGACCGCGGGCAAGACCGCCGAGAGCGGTGCCGACACTCCGCGCTGGGCCAGGGCCCAAAGGTGCGGCGTGTTCTTGGTCACCTGGGCCTTTGAGAGGCCAACACAATCAATCACGAGCAGGGGTCGCATGGAATTCGGCCCAGAGGGTACCATCCCCGCCCTGTCCAAGAAATTGAAGGGTCCATCTGGCAACCTTCTGTTGTGGTTCCCAACTCAGGTGGCTTGATGGAGGGCGCAGGGCTGAAGCGCCTTCATTTCGCTTGGGGCTGCCAATCCTCTCTTGTCAGGGCCCAGCGTTCATGGTCGGACCATTGGCCGGCGATCTTCAAATAGCGCGGGCTGAATCCCTCACGGTGAAATCCGGCCCTCTTGATCAGGGCCAGGGACGGCCTGTTGGAGGGTTGGATGTTGGCCTCAAGGCGGTGGAGTCCCAGGTCCACGAAGGCCCATTGCAGCAGGAGGAGGAATCCCTCGGTCATGTAGCCCTGGCCGGCAAAAGGGGCCCCAACCCAGTAGGACAGGTAAGCCGAATCAAAGGCCCCGCGCACGATTTCGTTCAGGTGAAAGCGACCGACGAGGGCTCCGTCGTCGCGTCGACAGAGCAGCAAGCGTTCCGTGCGCGGATCACGGTTGCCTTCCAGCCAGGTTCGAAATGCTTCGGGACTGTCTGGCTCGGGGGCGCCCTGCGCTGCCAAGGGCTCCCAAGGTTGATGCAGTTCGCGGCTGAGCCGCACCAGTTTCGCATAGGACGCTTCATCGCTCCTGTTCGGATGGCGTAGCAGGACACGCGTGTCGCTTCCAGTGAAGAGCTTCGAGGCTCTTGCTGAAGCAGTGTCTTCTTGGTGGTTGGACATCGTGGTGCAGGTCCGTGCCAGGGATCGGCTCCATTCAGGAATCCATTCTCGACGCTGGAGCCAAGTGCCTGAAGTGGGCTTGGGTGAGGGATTGCGCTCTTCAATCCTATCTGTCAGGTGAGAGATTTGTTCGCCAATCCCAACCATTGCTTCCTGATGGAGCGCTCTTGTGCCGGGTCCTTGAGCGGCAGATGCAATCAATCCCTGCTGGGGGTCGCACGGCTGTCGGCCCAGAAGGTACCATCCCTGTCATGTTCAGGAAATTGAAGGGCATGTTTGGCAGTCGCCCCATTTTGGTTCCCAACGCAGCTGGCTTGGTGGAGGGTGAGGGGCGCACCATAGAAGTGGGGGACCTGGGCTCCAGCGGCCGCCAGATTCTGCTCTGCAGGGTAGATGGCAAGATCTACGGCCTCGATACCCTCTGTCCCCATGCCGAAGGCGGGCGCCTTGGCCGTGGCCCCCTGCACGAAGGCCGCTATGCGGTCTGCCCCATGCACCTGTACAAGTTCGATGTGCGAGACGGTGCCCCCAAGGATGTGAGCTGCGGTCATGCCCGCACCGTGCGCTGCGAAGAGCGCGATGGGAACATTGAGGTGTATGCCTAGGGGTTTCGTGCCGGAGCGACAGGTTCGGCTGGAGCTTGGTAGTCTTGAGGAGCGAAGAGTCCTCCCCTTTCTGGAGCAGTGACACATTTTCCAAGGGTTGCGCCGCTGTACCGGACCGGCAATCACACCATGAAGAGTCAGCTAGTTCGATCCATCTGCTTGGCTACCATCATCGGCGCTGTCCTCAGCGCTCCTGCCCGGCTTCAGTCGCCCGAGTCCAATGGTCAGGACAAGGCAGAGCGGAGACCCGACACTCTTTTTTGCATCGCGGATGACTTGGGTTGGCCGCAGACTGGAGTCCTCGACGACTCTGTTGTTCACATCCCCACGGGTGGTGCTGCCCGTCTGGGGTCCTGGAAGAAACGCGTCGAGCTTCAAGCCTCTTCGCCTTTCAAGGACCTGCAGTGGCGGCTCCTGGGCCCCAAGTTCTGCGGCGGTCGCATCGAGGCCGTGGACTGCCCGCCAGGGAGCGCGGGCACGATCTACGCGGGCGTTGGTGCAGGAGGTGTATTCAAGTCAACCAACGGCGGTCTGAGCTGGGAGCCGATCTTCGACCGGGAGTCGACCTATGCCGTGGGCGATGTCGAGGTGTCCCGTGCGAGGCCGGAACTGGTCTGGGTGGGAACGGGCGAGGCGCATCTGAGTGGCACCTCCTATGAGGGGACCGGCGTGTTCAAGTCCACCGACGCTGGCGCCTCGTGGAGCAACATGGGCCTGCACGACAGTGCCCACATCGGCAAGGTCGTGGCTCACCCGAGCGACCCTGATCTTGTGTACGTGGCGGCCATCGGGCCGCGACACGATCCCGCGGGCGAACGTGGCGTCTACCGCAGCAAGGATGGCGGTGCAACCTGGGAGCGTGTGCTCTATGTTGGTGAGCGAGTGGGCATCATCGATCTGGTGATGGACCCCAGCGATCCCGCGCGCCTTTGGGCGACCTCCTGGCAGAGAGGCGGTGGTCCGGGAAGCGGCGTCCATCGCAGCACGGACGGCGGTGATACCTGGGCCAGGCTTGGAGGTGGGCTTCCCGATGGGGACCGCGTAGGTCGCGTGGCCGTGGACGCCTCGGTATCCAAGCCCGGCGTGGTTTACGCCCTTGTCGTGGATCACTCGCCCAAGGGCGGCGGTCGCGATGGCGTACAGGGGCTCTTGTTTCGCTCTGACGATGGGGGAGACACGTGGAGTCAGACCCATCAGGATGCCGTGCCCACTTATGTGGGTTGGGACTTCTGTGACGTGCGTGTGGCGCCGGACGATGCGAATCGGGTCTACCTGTGTGGTCTGCGCCTGCTGATCTCCAGCGATGGAGGCAAGACCTTCGAACGGGGTGGCGAGGACGTTCAGCGCCTGCACGACCATGAGGGCAGCGGCATGCATTTGGACATGCACGATGTTTGGATCGATCCCGACCATCCCGAGCGCGTGTTGCTGGGCACGGATGGGGGCTTGTATGTTTCCTGGGACCGGGCGGCGAGCTGGCTGCACCTCAACAACCTGCCCATCGCCGAGTTCTACAAGGTGCACCTGGACGGTGCCGAGCCCTTCCAGATCTGGGGCGGGACGCAGGACAACGCGTCCCTGGTAGCCCCGTCGAACGTGACCTTCACACCCGGCGGTCCCGACGCTTGGGAGCAGATTTTTCTCGACCGCTGGTCGGGAGGCGATGGCTTCTCGAGCTTTCCCGATCCCTTCGATCCCTCGATCGTTTATTGGGCCCAACAGCTGGGAGATCTCAGGCGTGGCACGCGCGGTGAGCTACGACGCTCGAAGCGTGTGCGGCCCAAAGGCCGTGGACTGCGCTTTACCTGGGACACCCCCTACATGGCCTCGCCGCACACAGAGGGCGTGCTCTACTGCGCCGCCGAGAGCGTGTTTCGTTCCACCGATCGTGGTGATAGTTGGGAGGCGATCGGTCCGGAGCCGTGGGGCGGGTCGATTCTCTCGCTCTCAGAGTCGTTGCTTGATCCCAATCGTCTGATGACGGGCGCGGGCGGTGGGCGCGTACAGTTGACACGCGATGGTGGTGTTACTTGGGAGCGTGCCGGCGAGGGGCTGCCGTCGAGGCGCGTCACCGACGTCGTTAGCTCTGTACACGACCCCGAGCGGGTCTATGTCACCCTGTCGGGATCTTCCGTTGGCGACCGGCGCTCCTATGTGTTCCGTTCGGGGGATTTTGGCGCGACCTGGAAGAGCCTTGCCGGTAATCTGCCCCACGAGCCGGTCACGGCGCTGATCGAGGACCCTTCCAATCGCAATGTTCTCTACTTGGGAACCGACCTGGGGGTGTTTGTCTCCACCGACGGGGGCGCCAGGTGGGCGGTGCTGGGCGGGGGACTGCCCACTTGCCCCGTGGTGGATCTTGCAGTGCACTCGGAGAGCGATACCCTGGTCGCAGTGACCCATGGGCTCAGCGCCTTCGCTCTTGGGATATCCAGCGTGTCGAACGCTGAAGGAAAGTAGGCGGTTCAGCGGATGCCCCGCAATCACACCATGAAGACTCAGCTAATTCGATTCATCTGCTTGGCCAGCATCATCGGTGTTGTCCAAAGCGCTCATGTCCGGTTTCAGTCGTCCGAGCCCAATGGGCAGGATCAGGTAGAGCGGCGGCCCAACATTCTCTTTTGCATCGCGGACGACTGGGGTTGGCCGCACGCTGGAGCCCTCGGTGACTCTGTTGTCAACACCCCTGCCTTCGATCGCCTGGCGCGTGAGGGGGTGCTCTTTCCCCATGCATATGTCTCCTCCCCCTCTTGTACTCCATCGAGGAACGCCATCCTGACAGGGCAGTGGCATTGGCGGCTCAAGGAAGGTGCGAACCTTCATAGCTCTCTTTCGCCAGACCTCAAGGTCTACCCGAAGCTCTTGGGGGCGGCCGGATATCATGTGGGCCACTGGAGGAAAAGCTGGGGTCCAGGCCGTCTGAAGGGTTGGAATGGTCACCCTGTTGGGCTTGGCTATGAGAAGGGCTTCAAAGAGTTCCTTGAGGCGAGGCCCGAGGACGCGCCTTTTTGTTTCTGGCTGGGCGCGTACGATCCTCACAGGCCATATCGGCGCGGCACCGGCGCCGCGAGTGGTTTGGATTGTGATGAGATTGATCTCTTCCCCTTCTTCCCTGATTGTGAAGAGGTGCGTGGTGATGTGGCGGATTACTACTTCGAGGTAGGCCGCTTTGATCAAGATGTCGCCAGTGCTATCGCTCTCTTGGAGGAGGCAGGTGAACTGGACAACACCCTGATCGTCATGACAGGTGATCACGGGATGCCGTTCCCCCGTTGCAAGGGCAATGTCTACGATTCAGGGGCCAGGGTGCCGCTCGCGATCAGATGGGGTGATCGTGTGAAGGGTGGGCAGGTTCTGGATGACTTTGTGAGCATGACGGACCTTGCGCCGAGCTTCCTTTCCGCCGCGGGCCTGGAGATCCCGAGTTCGATGACCGGGCAAGATCTGTTGCCCCGGCTGGAGGGCGGAGAAGATGTGGTTCGCTCTTTTGTCCTGATCGGACGCGAGCGTCATACCCCAGCGCAGGAGCAGCCCCTGAGCGGTGGCTACCCCGTGCGCGCCCTGCGGAACGAGGAGTTTCTCTATGTGCGGAACTATGAGCCGGATCGTTGGCCGGCCGGCACTCCACACCACGAGCGGGCCTACATGAAGAACGCGTGGCTGGGTGATTGCGACAATGGGCCCACCAAGCTCGTGATCGTGGCAAGGGCGCCCAAGGATCCCATCTACGCGGAGAGCTACAGGCTTTGTTTTGCCAAGCGGCCCGGGGAGGAGCTCTACGACCTCAAGTCCGATCCGCACCAGCTCGTGAACCTCGCGGCGGACCCAGAGTACGCCCAGGTAAAAACGGAACTCGCGGCCCAACTTGTGGCTGAGCTGAAGGCGAGCGGGGACCCCCGTGTGATCGGTGGCGCAAAGGCCTTTGATGAGTACCCCTACTTTGGCGGTGTTCCGAAATACCCCGGGGCCGCCGCGATCGAGGCCTATCGTTGAGACAGGTTCCCGTTTGAAGCAGCGCTGGCCTTGGGAGCTCAGGTCAGGTCGCCGAGGGCGACCTTGATGGCCTGGCCGCTGATGCCGCTGGCTTCATCGGAGGCTAGGAAGACGATCAGCTGAGCGACCTCGTCGGCGGTTGGAACTCGACCGGCCGGGTAGAGCGAAGCGCGCTCTTGCCAGATCTCGTCCACGGAGAGGCCGCGCTCTTGCGCTTCTCTTTGGGCCGATCGATCCGCCATTGCCGTGCGAACCCAACCGGGCAGAACGGCATTCGAAGTGATGTTGTAGGGTCCGCCTTCCAGCGCGGCTGAGCGCATCAAGCCCAGCAACCCGTGCTTGGAACTGGTGTAGGCGCTGCCAGCCTCCTCGGCAATCTGACCTGCTGTCGAGCTTGTAAACACGAGGCGGCCATTTCGGCGCTCCACCATTTGGGGCATCACCAAGCGCGACAAGTGGAACGGACCGTCGAGGTTCACGCGCATGGTCTCTGCCCACGTGGCTGTGTCCTGCTCCCAGATGACCTGCTCGTGTGCAGATCCTATGCCGTGGTTGCAAACGAGTATGTCGACTGGTCCGAGCCGCTCAACGGTCGCTTCAACGGCGAGGGTGCAGCCCTCAATTGTGCCCAGATCCGCCGCGATGTACTC